>NC_019703.1:2247619-2855992 GCF_000317045.1 Geitlerinema sp. PCC 7407 | reverse complement strand
TGCCAAAACGGATGTGCGATCGCGCCATGCGCACCATGACCGAAGAGCGCGTCGGCGAGGGCTCATCGCCCCGCCAGAGGGCCTCGCCGGTTTCGATCAGGCTCAGACATCGAGACGTTCTCACCCCCATGCGGTGCAGGGCCTCGGCGGCAATCACCTCCCGCACGCCGCCCTTGAGGGTGAGGCGACCGTCGGCGGTCCGGGAATAGGGGGTGGTGCCGGAGCCCTTGGTGCCGAGGTCTTGCAGCTGGCCCTGGCGATCGCGCACCTGACCGTAGAGGAAGCCCCGACCGTCCCCGAGCTCGGGGTTGTACTGGCCAAACTGATAGCCGTGGTAGCGCATCGCCAAAAAAGGCGATCGCCCCTCAAAGCGACCAAACGCCTCCAGAAAATGCTCATCCTGCACCTGATCTGCGCTCAGCCCAAGCTGCTCCAGCAAGTCATCATTGCGAAAGCGTAAAAGATGCTGGGGAAACGAAGCCGCCGCCACCGGGTCGGCATAGTCCTCCCCGAGGGACTCAAAGGCAGGCTCATAGTCCAGGGTCAAAAAGGGGTTCAAAGCGGTCATGGAATCTCTGAAGAAAAGGGCGATGGAGGGGGTGCGCTAGGCTGGCTTGTAGCCAATCACGCTGTAGTCCTGGGCGCTGCGCAGGTACTCATTGAGCACGGCATCGGTTTCTGGGTGGCCGGTCTGAATTGGGACCGGATGGGGGTGAAGCGCAAGTACCTGTACCCGCTCGAGGCCGCTGTACTCCAGGAGAAACTGCGCCAAGAGGCTGGGCAGCGGATTTCGGTGGGTGGGGTCAATGTAAAAGTAATGGCTGGCCGTGACCAAGTTTTGGGGGTTGGGGGTCTCGAAAATGGCGATGCCGCCCGGTTTGAGGACGCGGCGGGTCTCCTGAAACAGGCTCATCAGGGCCGGAAAGGAGAGATGCTCGATCAGGTGAAAGCCGGTGACAATGTCCAGGCTGCGGTCGGGGAGCGATCGCAGATACTCCACGGCAGGCTGCTCGATCACCGTCAGGCCGCGATCGCGGCAGTGCTGCACCATCGCGCGATTGAGATCGAGGCCCCGCCCCTGATATCCCCAATCCCGCAGCAGCTCGAGCCATTCTCCGCGACCGCAGCCCAGATCCAGGGCCGAGCAGCGGCGCGGCTCCCGACCGAGGGCCTCCAGGTGGGGCAGGTACACCGTCAGCCGCTGGCGAATCTCCTCGGGGGCGCCGCGAAAGCGATTTTCGAAGGCGATGTAAAAATCATCGAGATCCAGGTTCTCAGGGGCCTTAGCGGCGGCTGGGGTCTCTGGGGCTGGGGCGGCATCTTGGGCGGGCGATCGCCCTTTGTCTCCCCAATAGGCCATCTCCTGGCGCAGACCCTGCACCTCCTGCCGCAAAAACTGGGTTTCCTGCCAAAGCTGGGCATTGAGCGCTGCGGTTTCCCCGAGCAGCCGCGTCAGGACCAGGGGCGTGGCGACCCGATTGGGCCACAGCCTCGCCGCAACCTTGGCAGACCACCGGTGCAGCCGCCCGCTGGCGTTCCAGGGAAACTGGTCTAGGCGCTGATACCAACGATCGCCATCGTTGGCCGTCTCAGCTAGCTGGGCGATCGCCCGCTGCAGCTCCTGCAAATGCTCTGTTGTATCGCGCATAGCCATAGGGGTCAGTGTGCTGGCGAGATCCTAAGATGGCAGCGCCGAAGACAGCACTTCGTAGCGCACCTCCGACGCCAAATCCACAAATCCCTCGCACTGACTGGTGTTGTAGACCTCAAACACCACCAGCTCATCCACCCAGTCGTAGCTCAGGCCGCCCTCCGAGTGCGCCCCCACCGTCACCGTGTAGACGCCGCGATTGAGCTGGCAGGGCAGCTGGAAGGTCAGTGTGATGGTCTGACCGGCCTCCAGAGAGGGCAACTTGCTGTCGAGGTGGTAGGTATTGGTGCCGTACATCACCACCCCCATCAGGTTGCGGATCGAGATGCCCACGACCAGGTCCGACAGCTCCGCCATCGCCTCTAGGGAAATCGAGATATGAAAGGTGCTGCCCGTTTCCAGCTTCTCTGCCTCTTGGCCGTGGGCATCGGTGATTTTGATTTCCTGAAACACCGCCAATTTGGTGCCGTAGCGGCGAGCTTTCAGCTCTACATCGTCAGCGCCCTGGGCTGCTGTCGTCCGGCGAATCGACGCCAGCTCCTCCGGTGACGTGGCCGTTTCGGAGACGTCGGCGGCGGGCTGGGTGCTGCCAGAGTTGAGCAGCTCGATGTAGTAGTTCACGACCTCCCGGGGCTGCCCTGAGCGGATCGCCTCGCCGTGGTGCAGCAAGATGGCCTGATCGCACAGCATTTTCACGCTGGACGCATCGTGGGACACGAACAGGATCGTCACGCCCTGGTCCTTCATCTGGCGAATCCGCTGCATGCAGCGAACCTGGAACTTGGCGTCGCCCACCGCCAGGGCCTCATCCACAATCAGGATGCGGGGTTCGGTGTGGGCCACCACCGCAAAGGCAAGCCGCACGGCCATGCCGCTGGAGTAGGTTTTGACGGGCTGATCGATGAATTCGCCGATGTCCGCGAAGGCGGCGATCGCATCAAACTTTGCCTCCACCTCTTCGCGCGCTAGCCCCAGAATCTGGCCGTTGAAAAAGACGTTCTGGCGACCGGTGAATTCCGGGTTGAAGCCGCTGCCTAGCTCCAGCAGCGCCGCCACGCGACCATTCACCGTCACCTCGCCCTCGGAGGGGGTCAGCGTTCCCGCGATGATTTGCAGCAGCGTGCTCTTGCCCGAGCCGTTTTGGCCGACGATGCCCAGGGTTTCGCCCTCTTTGACCTCTAGGCTGATATTGCGCAAAGCCCAGAATTCCCGAGCCCTTAGCTTGCCCGGAATGAGCAATTCTTTGAGGCGATCGGAGGGACGGCGATAAAGCCGGTAGCACTTGGAAATATTTTTGAGGGCAATGGCTACATTACTCACGCGGACCCACTTTCTTGCTTGACGAGCGGAGTTGGTTGCTGACGAATCTCCAGCAGCTGTACGCCCAGCCGCCGCATATCCAGGCTATCGCCTGCGTTTAGAGGCGTAAAGCAGGGGGTGGCTTTGAGCGTCAGCGTAAATTTTGACCGAGGACGCAGCGCAGACAAATCGAGAATTTGCTGATAGTGGCCTCGCCGATAAAGGGTCTGGGTGACTTGCTGGATGGTGCGGCCTTTTTGGGCGATCGCCCAAGATAACTCTAGAGGATGCTGCCTCACGTGCGAGTGATGCACTCTATATTCCGCCACCAAAAACCGCGATCCGGCCCGAAACTCCTGCTCGAAGATGCCGCCGGTCTGCCCATCCGGGTAAAACGCGAAGCGGTGGCAAGCATACTCCGAGCGAAAAGGGACCCGCTCATAGGCCCCAGCCACCTCGACTCCGGCGACTCCTAGAAGGGCAGCCAGTCCTCCCACGCTCAGTATCCAGGTCTTGGGAGCTCGCGGGAGCCGCAGGCGCTGAAAAACGGGCGGGACTGGCACGTCAGGCCCATTGCCCGCGCCAATCAAAATAAATGCCAAAAATAAAATATTGGGCAGCAGGAGCGAGTGGCCATAGAGATTGCCCGCCGCAATGCCCAGCAGCATCACCCAAATGGCTTCAGAGGTGCTCTGATACACCCAGTATTTGTAAATAAAAATAAAGGCAAAAGATGCAAAGCCAATTATCCCCATTTCAGTGAGGATTTGCAGAAAATAATTGTGAGCGTTTTCGCCTCGATGCTGTCGAGAAAAGAAAAAAGACTCGCTAAAGTCTCCAATGGAACTTTGTCGATAAAACTCTCCTTTGCCGATGCCAAGCCAGGGGTAGCTTGAGAACATTTTGAGGCTCGACTGAAAAATTTCGGGCCGATAGCTAAGGGCAATATTGACGTCCTGAAAAGATTGCGCCTGAAAGATTTTTCCGGGGCTCAGCAGCTTGAGATTGGGCAAGGCCACGGACAGCAAACCGGCGATCGCCCAGGCCCCCAGAAGCCCAGCGGCTGAGTAGATCAGGCGCTGGCGCAGACTGAAGCTCTCGTTCCACAAAAGCCTGACCAACAGCACAAGAAACAAAAGCCCAATCGAGAACCGAGAACCGCTCAGCAAAACGCCCAAACTCGATAGACCAAGCAGGCTAAAAGCAAAACGGCGATCGCTCCATTTGCCTTCACGTTTCTCCAAATAGTAGAGACCCAGAAAGCAGCCAATGAGCATATAGCCGCCGTAGGCGTGAATGTCGGGCAAAAAGCTGTTGACTCCGCGCTCGGCTCCGCTGCGCAAAAAACCGATTCCCAGGACCTTTTGGGCGAGGGCATACAGAACTAGCAGGCCTTGAGACGCAATCAGCGGCAGGGTAATGCTCGAGTGAATATGTTGATGAGAATGAAAGCGAGGAATTAGATAAGTTGCCAGGGCGATCGCTCCGCCAAAAAGCGCAATGTCCTGGAGCGGAAAGTAATCTGAAAAGGGATTGAGATAACGAAAATTGATGAAATTATAAATGAAGCCATCGAGGAAAAAGGGCGAAGCGGCCTGAGCGAGATTTCGAGAAAGGGCGATCGCTCCGGTCAGAATCACCAAGCCATAAAAGACCAGTAATCCTCCCGTTAAGATCCGCTGTGCTGGAGAGTAAACGCCTTCTGGATTGTTTGCTGTCTTTTGCTCAAGCCGAAGCAGCATGCGGCACCCTACCCCACCCAGAAATCCAGCGACCAGATCAAAGCTTAAAGAGCGCAAAGCTTCAATTTCAACTGAGAAAAGGGCATTAATCTGATCAATGATGCCGCCCGTAAAAGGTAGGACAAAGACCAATATTCCCAGGGCGATCGCGGGCCGCCAAAAAGCCAGAATCCAGCTCACGCCGGCAAAGGCTGCATTCAACACTGGAAAGCTAGCGTGGTCGCCTAGAACTAAGCTCAGAAACTCCCACCCAAAAATCAAAAAACAAAAGCTAATTTGAAAGCGCAGAGCCAGACTGAAATGGGATTTAGAACTCTCAACTCCTAACATGTTTGATTGGTTTTGAGATGGGCAGATTCCATGGCTCGCGTGTAGCTTTGCAAGCGAACCCACAGCTCTTCGGTAGAGGTCGCTGACTGAGCAGCCTCTGTGAGGGTCTGGAGCGCAGCGGCAACGGGTTCGCTGGGCGCAAAATTAGACTTGACGGCCATGATTTTTGGGTGATCTGTTGGCAGGGCGACCTCCAGATCGCTGACCAGCGCTTCGTGCAGCTTTTCGCCGGGACGCAGCCCCGTCAGGTGAATCGCAATGTCGGTGCCGGGGTCGTAGCCTGCCAGGCGGATCATTTGCTCGGCCAGGTCAAAAATGCGGACCGGTTCGCCCATGTCGAGGACTAGGGTTTGACCCGACTGGCCCACCGCAAGGCTCTGAATGACCAGGCGAGCGGCCTCAGGCACCGTCATAAAGTATCGGGTCATGCCCGGGTCGGTCACGGTCACAGGCCCCCCCTGGCGAATCTGCTCCTGAAAGATGGGCACGACGCTGCCACGGCTCCCCAGGACGTTGCCAAAGCGGACGGCGAGAAAGCGGGTGGTGCTGTCTTGGGCGATCGCCTTGATCAGCAGCTCTGCAAGCCGCTTGCTGAGGCCCATGAAATTCGAAGGATCAACGGCTTTGTCTGTGGAAATCAAGACAAAGGTGCTGACGCCGTGGCGCTGGGCGAGCTGGCCCAGGCGGGCAGAGGCGATCGCGTTATTCTCGATCGCTTCGGTGGGGTTAAGCTGCATCAGCGGCACATGCTTGTGGGCCGCAGCGTGGAAAACCACCTCTGGCTTCCAGGTTTGAAACACCTTTTCGAGACGGGCCTGGTGCCGAATATCGGCAATCACAGGGATGGTCTCCAGATTGGGAAAAGTCTGCTGAAGCTCCCGGCTGATATTAAAAATGCTGTTTTCGCCGCGACCGAGCAGCAAAATTTGGCTGGGCTCTAGGCGAGCTAGCTGGCGGCAGATCTCGGAGCCGATGGTGCCGCCGGCCCCCGTAACCAGGACTCGCCGCTGATAGATCTGCGCCTTGGCGGAGGGATAGCGGGCGCTGAGCGGCTGAGAAAAGTCCAGCTCGATTTCCTGACGTCCCAGGATGTCCTGGATCTGAATTTCTCGCGCCTGGGGAGCCAAGCGGCGATCGCGCAAAATCTCCGCCGGACCCGGCAAGACTTTGAGCTTGAGAGAGGTGCCGTGGGCCAGATTGACCAGCTTGCGGATCTGCGCCGAGCTGGCTGAAGGCATGGAAATCAGGACTTCCTGGACCCCCAGCTGACGGGCGATCGCCACAAACTGGTGAGTCGGCCCCCATACCTTCACCCCCTGCACCCGCCGGCCAATCTTGGTCCGGTCATCGTCCACAAACCCTACCACTGCGAAAGGTAGCTGGGGATTTTGCTGGAGCTCCTGCACGATCTGGCAACCCGCCATCCCCGCCCCGATCAGCAAAAGACGCCGCTGCTCAGACTTGCGGCAGCTCGGGTACTGACTCAGGTTGGCCCGCTGGACAGACCAGCGCCGGGTCAGCCGCAGGACCATCATCATCAGCAGGCAGATACTCCAGTCTAGGACGGCCACGCTCATCGGCACCCCCCTTGACTCCCAAAAGCGCGGCACGATCAACCGTGTCGTTACCACCATCAAGAGCGAGTACAGCGTGACCGACAAAACCAGCGGCGGAATATCTTTGCTGCCAAAAAATCGCCAAACTCGCTGGTACAGCCCAAAGCAAGTGTGGGTTAGGAGACGACCAGGGATGGCAATCAGCGGCAGCAGCCAGATCAAAGTTTGGTGCCCTGTGCTGATGTCTCCCTCAAAGCGAATTAAAAAAGCAAGAGCACAGGCAATCCAGGCTGCTAACCCATCTAGACTGAGTTGTCCTAAACGGTAAATCGATGGAAAAAAAATTCTTTTAGGCATGGGTACGGCTCAGTGTAGATTCCTCGGGTGCAGGAGCAGGATGGATGGGACCTGCTCAGGGTTGACGGGACTCTTCGAGATCTTCCAACTCGCTTTGAGGGGCCGCTAGTGTCTTCTGGGCATCCGCATTGCCGATGAGAACAAGCTGCTCTCGTACGATGGCAACTAAAACGGCCATGATGAAGCTGGTGATGGCAATCAGAACGATCGATCGCTTTTGGAAGCCGAGTTTCTCCACCTCGCTTTGGGCGAGCACGCTGATGGAAACCACCTTATCGATGAAGGCTTGCGGTGATGCCTTGGCCTCATCCAGATAGCGGCTGTCCGCCTGCCTCAGCGCTAAGTTTGTTGTGAGAATAGCGCGCTGCTCTTCCAGAGCATTCAAACGGGCGATCGCAGCAATAGAAGAATTATTTAAAGATGGGCCAATGGTATTAATTTGCTGATTGAGCTGAGCAAGCGCTTCGTTCGCACGGCTCTGCTCGATATCTGCTGCTGTAATCGTTGCTAAAACTTGCTTGTTGAGATGGCTTTGAAGCGTGTCCTGAATAAAAGTAGGTAGGCTAGTCGAAAAGCTCTTCAGTGCCTCTGCTTTAGTACCGGTAGCTGTAACTGTCAGCTGCTGAGTCCCCGCGTCAAAGGTGCTGCTTGCTTGAATTGATAGATTATCTTGATTGTTTAAAGCTGAAATGACTAAATTGTTTAAATTGGCAGTATTTTCTGCAGGAAAAGTACGATCGGCAAGCTTGATGGGATTTGCCTGAATCGCGAGCACGCTCTTCTGCTGATAGTTTGCAGGACGAGTCAGAGAATAAACTAAAGCCAGTCCCGTAAATCCAATCGTAATTAAGCCAATTAGTGTCAAGTTTCGCAGAAAAAAGCGAATAATGTCGGCCAAGGAAATTTCGTCATCGGATGACGATTGATAACTAGAATCTCGACTCAAAAACCTGTCTCCCGAACAACACTATCTGTCACACAGTAGGATACAGTACTGGCAAAAAAGCTCAAAGAATGGGGGGGTGAGAGTATGCCTGTCGTATTCATGAACCCTGAATTGGATGCCTTTGGAAGTGGCTACGGTTATGGAGCAGAGGCTCCTAGACAAAAGGCTGAGATGGATGGAAGTGGGGGCTGGATTGAGTCTCTAGCATGCATTCTGAAGGACCTGTGAGAAAGATCACAATCTTTTAGATTTGGGCGTGGCGAGTACCCAATTGTTCCGGGTCTTTTGCTCAAAAGGTCGTAATTGGAGGCGGGCACGTGCTACTTATATATCTGGAAATCACTGCTTGGCTCAATGACTGACTTCCCCTCGTCCTCTGTTTTACAGGCGCTACAGCAAAAGATCCGGGACCACACTGCAACGGTTGGCGTCGTGGGCCTGGGCTATGTCGGGCTGCCTTTTGCCCTCGAAAAAGCAAAAGTGGGATTTAGGGTACTGGGGGTTGAGCAGAATCCTGCGCGGGCTGGGCAGGTTGCCCAGGGACACAGCTACATTGCGGATGTCAGCAGCGAGGAGCTGAGCCAAGTTGTAGCAGCAGGAACGCTCCAGGCAACCACAAGCTTTGACGCCATCGCTGAGATGGATGTGATTGTGATTTGTGTGCCGACGCCCCTAACCAGGAATTTGACTCCCAATCTGACCTATGTCGAGAGCGTGACGCGAGAAATCGCTCAGCGCCTGCGGCCAGGTCAACTGGTGACCCTCGAGTCGACGACCTATCCGGGGACAACGGATGAGGTGATGCGGCCGATGCTGGAGCAGGCAGCGGGACTCAAGCAGGGACAGGATTTCTTCTTGGCGCACTCGCCGGAGCGGGTTGATCCAGGCAACCAGCGCTACACCACGAAGAACACTAATAAGGTGGTGGGAGCCTCGGACCCTCAGTCGCTGGCGATCGCCGCTTTGTTTTATGAACAGACCATTGAGCATGTGGTGCCGGTGAGCAGCGCGAAGGCGGCTGAGCTGGTCAAGGTCTTTGAAAACACCTTCCGCGCTGTCAACATCGCCCTGGTCAATGAATTGGCGATGCTGTGCGATCGCATGGATCTCAACGTCTGGGAAGTGCTAGACGCTGCCAACACCAAACCCTTCGGCATTATGCCCTTCTATCCCGGGCCGGGGGTCGGGGGGCACTGCATCCCCATTGATCCGCACTACCTGGAATGGAAGGCGAAGGAGCTCAACTTCAACACCCACTTCATTGCGCTAGCCGGGGAAATCAACCGGAAGATGCCTGAGTTTGTGCGGGAGAAAGTGCGCCGAATTTTGAATCAGTTGGGCATTGCTCCAGCCCGCTCGAATGTTTTGGTTTTGGGTGCCGCATACAAAAAGGATCTGGGAGACTGGCGCGAATCCCCGGCGATTGCCGTTATGAGCTATTTGCTGGAGGACTCGGTCGGTCTCACCTATCATGACCCCTACGTGCCGGAGATCGAGGTCGCCGGTAAAACCCTGCTGTCGGTTGACCTCACGGAAAGCGCGGTCGCGGCGGCAGACCTTGTGGTGATCGTGACCGATCACAGCCAGGTCGACTACGTTCGTGTGGTTCACCATGCTAAAGCAGTCCTGGACACGCGCGGCATTACGCGCCATCTGGCCACCGATTCAGAAAAAGTAACCCTGCTATGAGTCAAGTCATCGTCGTCGGAGCCGGTAACTGGGGAAAGAACCTGGTTCGCAACTTCCATCAGCTCGGAGCTTTGGCCGGCGTGGCTGAAGCCAATCCAGACCTGCTGGCCCAGGTTCGCGCTCAGTACCCCGAGGTGCAGACCTATGCGGACTTTGACAGCGCCCTGGCTGCGGATGCCCCGGCCCTGGTGATCGCGACCCCTGCTTTCACCCACCACAAGCTCGCCCTCCAGGCCCTCGAAGTGGGCAAGGACGTCTTCGTCGAGAAGCCGATGACCATGCGCACCGAAGAGGCGCGCCAGCTGGCGGAGTATGCTGACCAGCACCAGCGAGTGCTGATGGTGGGCCATCTGCTGCTCTATCAGGAGGCGATCGCCTGGATGCAGGACTACCTGGCATCGGGTGAGGCGGGCGAGGTCCTGCATGTGGCAACCCAGCGCCTCAAGCTGGGCAAAGTCCGGACCGAAGAAAACGTCTGGTGGTCCTTTGCGCCCCACGATATCTCGGTGGTTCTGGCTCTCCTGGGCAACCCGCCTTTGGAAAGCGTGAAGGCTCAAGGCCAAGCCATCCTTCAGCCCAGCATTGCGGATCATGTGCACGTTGACCTGAATTTTGCGGGCGGTAAGTCCGCTCATGTCCACTGTTCTTGGCAGTGGCCCGAGATTCAGCGATCGACGGTGGTCGTGGCTCAGCGGCAGATGCTGGTCTACAACGAAGTGACTCAGACGGTCACGATCTATGACAAAGGCGTCAACCCGGACCTCAGTCACTACGATCGCGGCGATCGCGAAGTCAAATTTGAAGACCCAGCACCCCTAGCACGCGAGTGTGCTCACTTCTTGCAGTGCCTCCAGACCCGAGAGCAACCTCGCTCCAACGGGTGGAACGGTGTGGCCGTCGTCGAAATCCTAGAAAAAGCTCAAGACAATTTACTTTAAAGATATGTCCCTCCAAACAGTTGGTTTGATTACGTACGACTATCCCCATCTCAAAACAGAGCAAATTCTTCTAAGAATTGTTGAAAAGCAGTACAACTACAAAATGTATGCCCTGCCTTTTACTCCTCGAAAACCTCGTGAAGTTTTAGTTCAGCATCGACCTGATCAAACGATATCGATTCCCCCAGAAGTTCTGGCTCAAAAATTTAATATTCCATATTTTCGTTGTAATTCCGACAAAGATATTGATAACTCCTGTGATGTTTATCTTGTCTTAGGGGCTGGAATTCTTTCTCCAGAGTGTATCGCCGGCAAGAAAGTAATCAATTGTCATCCTGGTATTATTCCAGCTTGCCGGGGGCTAGATGCTTTTAAATGGGCAATTTTGGACATGAAACCTCTTGGAATTACACTGCATTTTGTTGATGAAGCTGTAGATGCTGGTGAGATTATTGCAATCTTGCCAACAAATGCTTTTCAATCTGATAGTTTAGAAACTCTTGCTAGAAGACATTACGAAAATGAAATAGATATTTGTAGCCGTTTTGATGAACTCCTGGAAAACCCTGTTAATTCTTACAAAGATATTGCAGTTGGCAATCCTAGAAAGCGAATGTCTTATGAGATTGAGAAAACTTTGAGCACAGCATTAAACCAATACCTGGAGCAGTATGGATGAAGAAAAAAATGCGTGGAGAGTCGATGTGTTTTTGCTTTTGCAAAGTCTTTCAGGCAATGCGCCAAAATTTTCTTTGAAAAATAGACTGCATAGAAAGCTTAAACAATACTACTGGTTCTACTGCGCGGGTGTTGCTGTTTGCTTATTGAGTATTTCTAGTGCCAATATTGCTGTTGATCCCTACGGCATCTGGTTCTCCCAAAGGATCTGGGGTTGGAATTGGTCAAAGCCTAAGCAGACTCTTCATCAACGCCTATTTAAAGCCTTTGACATTGCCCACCAGAAACCCGTCGGCCTGATTTTGGGATCTTCTAGGGTTTTGTATAGCCTTTCGCCTGATCATCCAGCACTGGCAAATTATCAGCCGGTTTATAATGCTGGTTTGAGCAGCGCGAATATGTATGAGCAACTGCGATATCTTCAGCATGCTTTATACTATCAGTCTAAACTAAAGATTGTTATTGTTGGCCTAGACTTTTTCTCGTTCAACAAGAATATTGAAAATCGTCCTGACTTTCGTGAAGACCGCCTTGCAAGACCTCTTTTTTTATCTAAAGATTATCTGATCACTAGTCTTTCTCTATCGGTTTTGAGAGACAGTCAGGAAACCTTAAAACGCAATAAATTAAATCCTAGTATTCAGCCATTTTATGAAAATGGCTTTGGGAAATATCGTGAAGAATTAGAGCAACCTAAAGGTTCTGGATATCGCCTGAAAGCGTTTGAACACTCGATTTCTAGTCACTTTAAGTCACCTGAAATCCTGGGAGATTATCAAATTTCTGAGGAGAAACTAGAAAATCTTAAGCAGCTTGTCGAAATATGCCAAAAAAACGACATTCAGTTAAAGTTGTTTATTTCTCCTACCCATGTTGCAGACTTGGAGGCTATATCTGCGGCAGGTCTCTGGACAGAGTTTGAACAGTGGAAACGGCGATTAGTGAAAATTTCCCCTGTGTGGGATTTTTCTGGATATACTCCCACAACTTCTGAAGAAATCAGTGATCAAATGCTCAATTATTGGGACAGCCATCATTATCGTCGCTCTGTTGGTGATAAAATTTTGAATGTTATATTAAATGACTCTGAAGCTGTCTCCTGGCTAGACCGTCCTAGCTCGCCATTAACGCAGAAAAATATTGAATATAGCTTGCAGAAAACGAGAGAAAATCAAAGTATTTGGAGAGCTCAACATCAATCTACTGTTCAATGGATCCGAGCTTTAAAGAAGCTACACTACACAGCATCAAATTCTAACTAAGCTCTTTTGTGCCTCATGAAAATTCCTGTATTAGATCTCAAGCCTCAGTATGAACTTTTAAAGGCTGATATCCATGCCGCGATCGATCGAGTTTTGGAGTCTGGTCAGTTCATTATGGGACCAGATGTGAAGCTGTTTGAGCAGGAAGTGGCTGACTATCTAGGTGTCAAGCACGCGATCGCGGTCAACAGCGGAACGGATGCGCTGGTAATCAGTTTGCGATCGCTAGGGATTGGGGAAGGCGATGAAGTAATCACGACGCCTTTCTCTTTCTTCGCCACGGCAGAATCTATCAGCAGTGTGGGAGCGACTCCAGTCTTTGTTGATATTGACGACCGCACCTTCAATATCAACCCCAATCTGATCGAAAGCCACATCACTGACAAGACGAAAGCAATTTTGCCAGTGCATCTCTACGGCCGACCTGCAGAGATGGGCAAGATTATGACAATTGCCCGGAAACACAATCTGAAGGTGGTTGAGGATTGCGCTCAAAGCTTTGGTGCAAGGTACTCAGCCGCTTGTCCGACCTGTGATGGCCAATGTGACGGTGCTTCGCTGCAAGGCAAACAGACCGGAACAATCGGTGACATGGGGGCCTACAGCTTCTTTCCCAGTAAGAACTTAGGGGCTTATGGAGACGGAGGCCTTGTCGCGACGAATGATGATGCCCTCGCCGAACAAGCCCGGATGCTGCGAGTGCATGGTGCGAAAAAGAAGTACCACAATGAAGTAATTGGCTATAACTCCCGCTTGGACACTATCCAAGCTGCTATTTTGCGGGTCAAGCTTCCCTACATTGATCAGTGGAACCAGCAGCGCTACAACGTTGCGAAAAACTACAACGAGCTTTTGCAAGACATACCCGGAGTGATCACGCCAGAGGCAATCCCAGGCCACGTCTTCCATCAATACACGATCCGTATCCAAGGGCGATCGCGAGATGCTATTCAAGCATCCCTTGCAGCCCAGGGCGTGAACACGATGGTTTACTATCCGGTTCCTCAAAATGAACTACCTGTGTATGTTCATGATGTTGTCGCGACCCTCGTAAGCAGCGCACTCTCACAAGAGGTGCTGAGCTTGCCTATTTGGCCTGAGTTGAATCTAGAAATTCAACAAGATATTGCTAATACAGTCTCAACTGTACTAAATTCATAGCCCTGCTGTCAGATAACACTATGTGTTATTACAACCATAGATAGAAAATGAGAGCATACAGGCTCTCATAGCCTTGTCCAGCCATGTGAACTAAGTGACTGCTGGCGAAATTTTCGTTCTTTATGCGCGAAAAATTTAACGGACGTTTTTTAAAGAACACTGCGCTTCTGGTTGGTAGCACTACTCTAGTCCAGGGGTTGGCAGTTTTATGCGCTCCAGTATTGACTCGGCTCTATACACCTGAGGACTTTGGAATTCTCACCGTTTATACGTCACTTGCATCACTTTTACTAGTGATTGCATCTCTTCGATATCAGCTGGCTATCCCTCTGCCAAAGTCAGAAACAGATAGCATCCATCTTATTTATGTTTCATTTTTGTGCTTGTTTTTGGTTACAGGCTCTGTAATTGTTGCTGTTTTCTTGTCGAGTGGTTTTATTTCTGAAGCTTTAGGAGTGCCGGGGCTAAAAAAATTTCTATGGCTTTTGCCTTTGAGTTTATTTGGAGCAGGAACCTATCAAGTTTTGAACTACTGGGCATTGCGCTATAGCGAGTTCAAGCTTCTTGCCTCTACCAAGGTACGGCAAGGGTTGACTCAAATTTTTATCCAGATTACTGTTGGCTTTTTTTACCCTGGCCCTTTTGGGTTACTGTTAGGCGATTCTTTTGGGCGAACTGCTGGCAGCCAGAAAGTTTTGGCTGCTTTTCAAAAAAGCGCAGGCATCTCACTGGAACCGCCTTCTCTGTCGAAGATGTGGATAGTGGCGAAGAAATACTGGCGGTTTCCTATTTATTCATCAGTGTCTGGATTGATGAATAATGCAGGCTTGCAAGTACCTGCTTTTTTAATTTCTTGGTTTTATGGAGCGACAGTACTTGGGTGGTTTAGCTTGGGGCAAAGAATTATTGCTCTACCCTTGATCTTGCTGGGAACTGCAGTTAGTCAAGTCTACTTTAGCGAGGCATCTCAGATCCTGAAGTCTGAAAAGGGTACATCAAATTTAAAAGAAATGTTCCTGAAAACCGCTAAAAAGCTTTTTATTATTAGTGTTCTACCTCTATCTTTAATTGCTTTTGCCGGACCGTCTGTGTTTGAAATGATTTTTGGTAAAGGTTGGCAGGAAGCTGGGCAGTATATGCAAGCCCTATTTCCAATGTTTGTTGCTCAGTTTACAGTTTCTCCTCTTTCCCAAACGCTGAATATCCTCGAAAGACAAGATTGGCAAATGTGCTGGGATGCTTGCCGACTAATCACAGTTCTTCTCGCTTTTTATGTGTCTTCCAGCCTTTCTTTAAATGCATATTCATGCATCATGCTATATAGCTTGTCAATGACATTTTTGTATGTTTGTCTCTTCTTTTTGAGCTTATCAGCCTTCAAGAATTTTCGAATAATAGAATCTTGATAATTAATCAAAAATGAAAAGTCTAGAAGCAGTAAAAATTAAGCCAATAAAAGTTAATTCAAAAAATTTTTTTTTAATATTTTTGACCTTAACCTATCTTGGACTCGTAATTTGGTCTTATCTAACTTTAATATCTCCCCGATACACCTATTTAGGCTACATTGCAAATCCTAGATCTCCTTTCATACACTGCACCAGCTTTTTACTAGCTTTGATTCCGTCTTTGGGTTTAACCAAGAAGGTGGATAGACCTTCTCAGGTACTCATATGGTTTATATACTTATTAGTTCTTCTGCCTAGCTTGACGGTGCCATTTTATGCTACTAGCCTGTCTTCCTTTAAGTTAATAGTTTACTCTTGTGTAACAATAGCTGGTTTCTGGATACTAAGCTTCTTCTCACAAATTCCACATTTCCAGGAACCTAGACTCAGAGTGTCAAAGACTGTATTTTACTTTGTCGCTTCCATTTTGGTTGTAGTCTTTCTATGTCTATTGGTTAAAACGTTTGGGTTCTCTCTAAAGTGGATTAATTTCTTGGATGTTTATGACGTTCGAGCGAACTATAAGAGTTCCTTGAAATCTGCTTTTGGGATGGTTCCATATCTTGTAATCTGGCAAGGAAACGTTATTAATCCATTCTTGATGGTTTACGGTTTGTCTCAGCGAAAGTGGATATGGCTTCTAGTTGGCTTAGTGCTGCAACTCTTTATTTACTCAGTTACTGGCCTTAAAAGCGTCTCTCTTTCTTTTTTGCTTGTTTTGTGTATTTTTTGGGGAATTGGAGCAAAATATAAATCTAATAATTTTGGAACTTATCTATTAACCGGTGCTTCCAGCTTGATTTTGATATGTGTGTTCTTGGCTAAGTTTTTCAACTTTCATCTCCCACTGTCTTTTCTCGTAAGGAGATTAATAATTACACCTGGATTATTAACAGGGTTCTATTGGGATTTCTTTGCGACTCATCCAAAAGCCTTTTTAGGCCATAGCTTATTGAAAGACTTGGTGGAGTACCCATACAGCAAGTCTCCACCTTTTATAATAGGAGAGATGTATTTTGATAATGCTTCTACATCGGCAAATGCTAATTTTTGGGCAGATTCTTTTGCTAACTTTGGCCTTTCCGGAATCCTAATGTTTTCGGTTTTGCTGGGAATTTTTATCTGGTTATTTGATAGTGTTTCCAAGCCAATAGATCTGAGGGTGTCAAGTACTATGCTGAGCGTTACAGGTTTTAGTTTGATTAATTCTGCTCTCTTGACAAGCTTGGTGACCCACGGACTTATTTTAACTCTTATGGTCATGGCTTGTCTTCCCACCAGAAAGCTTCAGCTATCTACTTGTAGTGCGCTTGTGCAGAAAAATGACTCAAATTTGATGAGCGACTAAAGAAAAACCAAAATGTAAAAGTTGATATAAAAAATCCCCTATGGCACTCCCCAAGATTGTTCACTTAACTTCTGTTCATCCACCTTCCGACACGAGAATCTTTCTAAAAGAGTGTTCTTCTTTGGCCGAAGTTGGCTACCCTGTCACGTTAGTTGTTCCTCATTCTGAAAGTTTCATGAGCCGAGGAGTTGAAGTCGTTGCAGTCCCCAAATGCTCTGGTCGACTTGGTCGTATGCTAAAAACGACCTGGAACGTTTATCGTGCTGGATGGCGAGAAAGAGGATGCATATACCACTTTCATGATCCTGAATTAGTCCCAATTGCTTTGCTGCTAAAAATGCAAGGAAAGAAGGTGGTATATGATGTTCATGAAGATGTGCCTCGCCAGATTCTTAGTAAATATTGGATATCTCCACAAGCTCGTTGGCTGGTATCTCAATTAACGGAGATAATAGAAGATATTGCAGCTAAAAAATTTGATGCTCTTGTTCTTGCTACTCCGAACATTAAAAAAAGATTTGAGGCTCTCAATAAAAATTCGATAAACGTTAATAATTATCCAATTTTAGGCGAATTAGAGTCGCCTAAACGCAGCAAGAAAGAACCTGCCTTTGCCTATGTTGGAGGGGTGACGGCAATTCGTGGCTTGCTAGAGATGGTTCAGGCTATGGACTCAGTGGATGCTCAACTCTTAGTGGCAGGTAAGTTCGCAGGTCCAAACCTAAGGGAAAAAGTTGAGCAAATGCCAGGATGGCAGAATGTAAAAGTTATGGGACATTTGGACCGACCACAGGTGGCAGAACTTTTGTCTAGATCAGTTGCTGGCTTGGTTTTGTTTCACCCTGAGCCAAACCATGTGAATGCTCAGCCAAACAAAATGTTTGAGTATATGTCGGCGGGTTTGCCTGTAATTGCTTCTAACTTTCCTTTGTGGAAAGAGATTATAGAAGGAAGCAGCTGTGGGATTTGTGTGGACCCCTTAAATCCTTCAGAGATCGCTCAGGCGATGCAGTGGATTTTGGATAATCCGGAGCAGGCGCAAGAGATGGGGAGGAATGGTTATAAGGCAGTTGTAGAGAAGTACAACTGGGATGTAGAAGCGATCAAGCTGAAAAAGCTCTATCAGGATTTGCTGCAATGAAGTTAGTGACAGTAGTTGGTGCTAGACCGCAGTTTATCAAGGCGGCGACAGTTTCAAGAGCGATCGCAAATCATAACCAGAGCAACCTTGCACCTCAGGTTCATGAGGTTATTGTCCATACAGGGCAGCATCATGACGCCAGTATGTCTGACGTCTTTTTCGAGCAAATGGCAATTCCAACACCAGATCATCATCTTGGTGTTTCTGGCGGAGGCCACGGTCAGATGACTGGCCGTATGCTTCAAGGAATCGAAGAAGTACTGATTGAAGAGAAACCAGACGCTGTATTGGTTTATGGTGACACAAATTCAACTTTGGCCGGTGCTTTAGCTGCGGCCAAGCTTCATATCCCTGTAGCCCATGTGGAAGCGGGCTTGCGGTCTTTTAATATGCGAATGCCAGAAGAGATAAACCGTATATTAACTGATCGAATTTCACGCTGGCTCTTTTGCCCAACAGAAACAGCAGTGCAAAATCTTCAAAATGAGGGATTTGAAAGTTTTGAAGGAACTTGGCTAGAAAATGTTGGCGATGTAATGTATGATGCTGCTATTTTCTATCAAGACCTAGCTGAAGGCACGCCTCTAACTCAGCAGATCTTAGAGGAAAATCAAGGAAATTTCTACTTAGCAACAGTTCATCGAGCTGAAAATACTAATAGCCTAGCAAGACTAAGATCGATTTTTAAGGCATTGGAGCAAATTTCCGCTTCTACATCAATTGTTATTCCTCTTCACCCAAGAACTAGAAAAATTCTAAATGAATTCAATATATCCATCTCTCAAATTAATACTATTGATCCCGTAGGTTACTTTGAGATGCTTCATTTGCTGAAGCACTGTTTGGGAGTCATAACTGATAGTGGAGGCTTGCAAAAGGAAGCTTACTTCTTCCGAAAACCCTGCCTTACCCTGCGAGATGAAACTGAGTGGCTGGAGTTAGTGAAATGCGGAGCTAATTTCCTAGTAGGTGCTGATGAGCAAAAAATACTCTCGTCGGAAAGCCATCTTAAATTAGCAAATTCAAGCATTTTTGCTAACAAACTTTATGGAGCTGGAAAATCTGCTGAAAAAATAATTGATATTTTGACTCAGGCGTTTTAGTTCTTAGAGATTTGTTAAAAGTAATGAGAATTGTCGTTATCAATCAATATGCTCTTCCACGAGGCTCTGTTGGAATTACTCGTCATGGAGATCTGGCAAGTATACTCGTAAAGATGGGAAATGAAGTAACTATTGTTTCGTCTGATTTTAACTATTTAACAAAAGAAAATAAAATAGAAGAAGAACCTAGGCTTGTTGATCACTATGGCGTTAATTTTATTTGCCTAAAGTCTCTTAAATATAACAAGAATGACTCAAAGAGAATATTGAGCATGATCCACTATTTTTGGAGTGCAACTTTTGCAGGCCTTAAATTTCCCAGTAAACCAGATATTGTTTGGGCCTCTTCTCCACAAATATTATCTGGCTTATCAGGGTTTATTTTGGCCAAATACTATGGAGTTCCTTTTGTTTTAGAAATTAGAGATGTTTGGCCCTCAGTTCTAGTTGAATTGAAGGCCCTAAAAGAATCGAGTTTCGTCCATAAAATACTACTTTTTGTTGAAAAATTTCTCTATACTCAATCACATACAATAATAAGTGTCTTGCCAAATTTTTCTAGGCGACTAGAAGAAGTCGGCCTAGGTAATAAAGTCAATGTCTATCTTCCTAATGGAATATTTTTATCTGAAAATAATAAAGAAAAAAAGAACGATTCAGCAGAGCATGAAAAGCTAATCCAAATTCAAAAAATTATCCAAGACTTGCGAGAGAATGACAAAGCTGTGTTTCTTTACACAGGTTTAATAGGAGTTGCTCAAGATCTTTCATTCTTGGTTGAGTTTCTGGATTTTTGTAAGACAAAAGATCAAGAAACTTACGATAAAATATCCTTCGTTTTTGTTGGTTCTGGTCCAGAGCAAGAAAAACTAAAGAAGATGATTGTGGACGGTGGCCATCAGGATTCTGTCTTTGTAATTTCACCCATCGCTAAACAGCTTGTTCCTAAACTGCTAAAGAATGCAGATTTTCTGCTTTTAGCATTGGCAAATATACCTGTATTTAAGTATGGTATTAGTCCCAATAAACTATTTGACTATCTCCAGGCAGCTAAACCCATATTAATGGTTGCTCCTCTTGAAGAAAGTATTGTTGATATGGTTGGTGTGGGAGTTACCTGTAAGTCAAGAGATTTTCGCGAACTTCTTACTTCTATTCGGACTCTAATCTCTTTACCGGAAGAGATTCGTAATGAAATGGGAAATAAGGGAAGAAATTATGTCGAAAGTGAGCATGATTTAGAACGCCTAGCTTTCACGTTGGAGTCTGCTCTTCAAGAGACTGTCAATCGCTTTCGTACAGAAAAGCAAAGCTAAGTAGACCATGATTCTCGTAACAGGAGCTTATGGTTTTGTTGGTCGTCACCTCTTGGAGCGCTTTAGCCAAGATCAGAAATTCACTAAAGTCTTTCTTCGCTCTAGACCTGAGACTTTGCCGTCCATTGTGAGTGAAGTGTGTGTTGGGACTATCGATGGGAAAACTGATTGGCGATCGCCCTTAGAAGGCGTCACAGAAGTTGTTCATTTGGCGGCTAGAGCCCATATTCTGCGGGATGATGCAGCGGACCCGGAGGCTGAGTTTCGTCGGGTGAATGTCGAGGGGACGCTGAATTTGGCTCGCCAATGTGCTCAAGCAGGGGTGAAGCACTTTGTGTTTGTCAGTTCTGTAGGTGCGATCGCCACCTTGAGCGATCGCGCCCTCAATGAGACCTCGCCTTGTAGCCCCGATACTCCCTACGGACGGAGCAAGCTGCGGGCCGAAGATGGGCTGAAAGCAATTGCTCAGGCTAGCGGCATGACCTACACCATCTTGCGGCCGACGCTGGTTTATGGGCCAGGAAATCCGGGCAATATGGAGCGCCTGATGAAACTAGTGCGTCTTGGGTTGCCGCTGCCGCTGGGTTCCATCCGAAACCTTCGGAGCTTTGTGTACGTGGAGAACCTGGTAGATGCAATCCTTTGCTGCTTGGAGCATCCTGAGGCACGAAACCAAACCTTTGTGGTGAGCGATGGCCAAGATGTTTCGACACCACAGCTTATTCAAAAAATTGCTCAATCAGCGGGCTATCCCTGTCGCCTCTTTCCTTGTCCTGTGGCTGTGTTGCAGCTCCTAGGACGGGCGGGGAGCTTGCTTCAGCGCGCTACGGGCCGAACTTTGCCGATCAACCAAGATGTTGTAGAGCGCCTGTCTGGTTCCCTGGTGGTTGACAGCGCCAAAATTCGTACTACGTTGGATTGGCAGCCCCCCTTCTCCCTCGAAGAAGGGTTAATCAAAACGTTTCGATCCTGATGGATTTACTTGCGTTTAGTCTGATTAGTTTTGCGATTAGCTGGGGCGTTGTGGCTCAGATCCGGCGGCGCTTTGGTCAGCTCCTGCTCGATATTCCGAACGATCGCAGCTCCCATACCCAACCAACGCCCCGGGGCGGCGGTTTGGGCTTTGTGATTGCTTTTGCGGTGACAGGGGCGATCGCGCCGTGGGTGATTTCCCAGCTTTGGCAGCAGCCGCCCATCGAGGCTAGCGGGCTCCGTCTGGGTGCGATCGCCTTGAGTCTGGGCGCTTTGGCGCTGACGGGTTTACTGGACGATCGCTATAACTTACCAGCCAAGAGCCGCTATGGGGTGCAGTTGGGCGCTGCGATGGTGGTGGTGCTGAGCTTGGAAAGCTTTGCGTTTCTCGAGGGCTGGGAACTGGGTCTGGCGATCGCCCTCAGCGTGGTTGCCATGACGGCGCTTATCAATTTCTACAACTTCATGGATGGCCTGGATGGCCTGGTGGCCAGCGTCTGTGCCTTTCAGCTCGGCTTTTTCGCCTGGTATTTGAATCAGCCGCTTTGGTGGCTGATGGTGGCCGCGCTTCTAGGATTTTTGTACTGGAATTGGTCCCCCGCCAAGATTTTTATGGGTGACGTGGGCAGTACTGTGCTCGGTGCCTGCGTGGCGATCGCGCTGTTGGCGGGGACAGAGAGCCCCGAGCGCCTAATCTTGGCCGCCACCGTCACTTTTCCCCTGCTCGGGGATGCTGTTTTCACCCTGCTGCGCCGGCTGGTTCGTGGCGAAAATATTTTCCAGGCCCATCGCACCCACCTATACCAGCGGCTTCAGCAGTCCGGCTGGTCTCATCGCCAGGTTGCGACAACCTATCTGCTGGCGACGGCCTGCACAGCGATCGCCGTTGCGGTGCTGGGGACGGCAGGCGCCGCGCTGAACACTGTGGGAACGCTGCTGGTCTTGGCGATCGGTGAAGGGTATCTCAAGCGCTCTGCCGCGATCAGCCGCTAGAGCACATCGGCGAAGGCTGGGCGGAGCTTGCGATAGCACCAGTATCCAACCCCAAAGACCACGCCCGAGATGAGGTAGGTCATCAGCCATTCTTTCCAGTGCTCGACCTGGCCGACCAAGATCAGGTCTCGGTAGAGCTCGGCGATCGCCGCTAGCGGGTTCAGCAAAAAGATCCACTCGCGGAACGCCTCTGGGATGACCGACGAGGGATATACGATCGGCGTCATGTAGAACCACAAATTCAGCAGGACGCCGATGGTTTGGGGAATGTCGCGCAAAAAGACCGTCAGGCTGGAGGTCAGGTAGCCCAGGCCTGTCGTCAGCAGGAGCTGGGGCAGCCACACCAGCGGCAGCAGGCAGAGCGTCGGGTGGAGCGTGTCAGAGGCGATCGCCACCAGCGTGATCAGAGCCATCAGACCAAAAGTGCTCTCGATAAAGGCTGAGAGCACCGGCACCAGAGGCAATAGCTCTAGAGGAAAGACGACCTTTTTAATCAAATTGGGCTGACCAATCACCGACGTAGAAGCCTGGGTAAAGCCGCTGGTAAAGGCAATCCAGGGCAGCAGCCCCGCAAAAAGCCACAGCCCAAAGGTGAGATTGTTGGGCGGGAGGCCCTGGAGACTCAGCTTGACCCGCAGCACCACCGAGAAAACGTAGGTGTAGATCAGCAGCTGGGACAGTTGATTGAGCAAAGGCCAAAGATTCCCGAGGGTCGAGCCCTTGTAGCGCGCTTCTAGGTCCCGCTGGACCAGAGCCTTGAGCAAACTCGCTTTGGTGCGCCACTCAGCTTTGACCGGAATCCAGCGGGTTGCCCACAAAAAAAGGCGCAGACCGCGCTTGAGCACCCACAGAGGAGCAGCAGATGAGGCCCAGCGGGTCGCACCGCTGGCTTTTTGGACGGCTCCTTTCATTGACTTGATCGACTTGATCAACGTTGCTTCCTCTTGTGTTCCCCTGCTGGTATCGGTTTTGCCGATGGTTCCGTGGTTCGGTGTATCGATTGAATGAATTTTTCGGGTGCTTGTTCCGACAAAGCGCCTCAGGGCTCCAGAACTTTTTGAACGGCTGCCTGAATGGCTTGGCGCTGCTCTGTATCGTAACCCCAGCGCTCTAGAAACTCGACGTACGGCCCAGAATCGCTCTGGATACTCGTTTCTAAGGCTTTTAGCTCCTGTATCAGATTTGGCAGGTTCACCAATCCTATCAAACGGGCTGTGCGCGATCGCACGCGATCGGAGCCCAAGGCCATACTTTCGCGATCGGCGCGGCGGTGAGCGATCGCCATGGCGGTGGACATGGCGAGGTTTTTGGTTAGGAGGGGCGCGACCGTGGTGGGTGCGCTCTGGAGGGCCGCCAGCACGCCGGACGTGGGGCGATCGCCCAGGGGCCGCTCATCGGTCAGGTAGGTCACAAAGAAGCCACGGGCACCGTTTGGGCTCTGGACCAGTGACGCGATGGTCGCCTGGGTCGCCTCGTCGATGTACTGCTCGGCTTCGAGACCCGCCAAAAGCTCCTGAGTCAGGGCGATCGCCCCTTCGAAAGAAATATCTGGAGACGCTATCAGCACCGAATTCACCCTAGAATCACGACGATCATTGAAGTCATTCAATATGATGATACTGGTGTTCCTTCTGGGCTTTTTGCCAGCCGAATGTTTGCATTTTAGGCGCGATCGCCCGCCCTAAACCGCCTGCTGCTGTAACCGTCTGCCGCTGTCTGTCCGGTGTCTTCATGGCCATTATTTCCTCCCAAGGGCCCGCGCCCGAAGCCCAACCCCCGGCCCGTCGTCGCCGAGAGGCTGCGCCTCCTGTCCCTGAGGCCGACCCGTCTTTGCTCCAGCCAGAGTCTGGCCCGGAGGAGATCGGCAAGCAAGAAGAAGGGCTGCGTCCCCAGCACCTAGCAGACTACATCGGCCAAAAGGCCCTCAAAGATGTCCTGCACATTGCCATCCAGGCTGCCCAGTCGCGCCAAGAGCCCCTCGACCACCTGCTGCTCTACGGTCCACCGGGTCTGGGGAAAACGACCCTGGCGCTGATTTTGGCCTCTGAGATGGGCGTGAGCTGCAAGATCACCACCGCGCCTGCCCTAGAGCGGCCCCGCGACATTGTTGGCCTGCTGATCAACCTGCAGCCGGGAGACGTGCTGTTTATCGATGAGATTCACCGACTGCCGCGGGTGACCGAGGAGATTCTCTATCCGGCCATGGAGGACTGCCGGATCGATATCACCATCGGCAAAGGCCAAAGCGCCCGGACCCGCAGCCTGCCGCTGCCGCACTTTACCCTGGTGGGGGCTACCACGCGGGTGGGCGCTTTGACGTCGCCTCTGCGCGATCGCTTTGGCCTGGTGCAGCGGCTGCGCTTCTATGAGCTCGATGAGCTGAGCGCCATTGTGATGCGGACGGCTCAGATTCTGGCGACGCCCATCACGGCTGCGGGCGCCGAAGAAATCGCTCGGCGGGCTCGGGGGACGCCGCGCATTGCCAACCGCTTGCTCAAGCGAGTGCGGGACTATGCCGCCGTCAAGGCCCTCGGCGAAGTCGACGCGGCGATCGCCGCTGAAGCGCTGGAGCTCTTTAACGTTGACCCCTGCGGGCTCGACTGGACCGATCGCCGCCTCCTGAGCGCCATCGTCGAGAACTTTGGGGGCGGGCCGGTGGGCCTGGAAACTCTGGCGGCGGCCACCGGCGAAGACGCCCAGACCATCGAAGAGGTCTATGAGCCCTACCTCCTGCAAATCGGCTACCTTCAGCGGACGCCTCGGGGCCGGACGGCCACCGCTGCGGCCTGGCGACATCTGGGCTACGATCCGCCGAATCATCAGCTTTCGGTTTTTCGGTAAGGAGCGCTGTTAAATTGAAGTTTTCATCCAATCTTTTCGGGTAGATGACTCAAAACGCCATGGTTAGAAGGGTTTATCGCTGGCTCGGCTGGAAAATTGCGATCGCGGCTTTGACCCTTGTCTGTTGTCTAGGCTGGCTGCCCCCGGCAGCGGCGTCGAAAATCTCGGATTTTCCCCGTGCTGAGGCCCTGACCGAAGAGAGTCTGGCGGATCTCGAATCCCTTTATCAAGCGGCCCTCGCCGCCACCCAGAACGGCAACTTTGTCTTGGCGGAGGACATTTGGACCCAGGCGATCGCCCTGTTCCCTGAGAATCCGGCTTCCTGGAGCAACCGGGGCAATGCGCGGATGAGCCAAAATAAGCTGCAAGCCGCCCTAGAAGACTACAACCAGTCGGTGACCCTCGCACCGGACCTGCCCGACCCCTACCTCAACCGGGGAGTGGTGTTTGAGCGCTTGGAGGACTGGGACGCCGCGATCGCCGACTACAACCAGGCCCTGAGCTTTAATCCCCAGGACCCAGTCGCCTACAACAATCGCGGCAACGCCGAAGCGGGTGCCCGCCAGTGGCAAGCGGCGATCGCTGACTACCAGCACGCCGTGGATCTCGCCCCCGCCTACGCGGCGGCCCGCGCCAACTACACCCTCGCCCTCTGGCAGAACGGGGATCTGCCGGCCGCCATCCGGCAAATGCGCAACCTAATTCGCAAGTATCCCCAGTTTGCTGACATGCGGGCGGCGCTCACGGCTGCCCTCTGGCAAACGGGCCAGCGGGGCGAAGCCGAGAGCAACTGGTTTGCGGCCGTCGGCCTCGATCGCCGCTACAAGGACCTCACCTGGGTGCAGCAGATTCGCCGCTGGCCGCCCGTCGCCGTCGAGGCCCTCGACAACTTTTTGGCGATCCGCTGAGGCCCTCTAGGCGCCGATCAGATCCCGAATCACCGCGGGCGTGAGGTTCTCAACCGACCCCAGACACACGTCCGCGCCCGCCTGCCGCAGCGTATCGGCATAGGCTAGGGCCCGCTGCTCGTCCGCCTGGACGTGGGGCGGCAGCACCCCAACGGCCTTCCACGGGCGCTCTGGGGCCTGGGCGCGCGCCTTGGTGATGGTGTACATGTCGGCCACCGTATCGCCGACGTAGAGCACGCTCTGGCCAGTAGTCTCTGGCGTTTCCAGGGCGGCGATCGCGGCAAACAGGCCCGTCGGATCCGGTTTTCCCGGCGCGTCCTCCATCGCCACCAAAACCGGCTGGTTGAGCCCTATCCGCCGCTCCAGCACATAGGTTGCCGAAGCCTTCGTCGCCCCGCTAAAAAATCCCCAGGTGATGCCCGCAGCGCTCAAGCTTTCGAGATAAGCCTTGCTCATGAGCAAAGGCTCCTGGCAGATATAGCCATTCCAGTTCACCGGGTCGGTGCCCCGATAGCGCTCTTGGAAGAAAGCCACCAGCCCTTCGTAGTCCAAATTAAGCTGCGATCGCGTCTGGCCCTGGCCCTCAAAATAGCGATACACCAACTCTTGGGACGCGTGCCAGTCGTTATTCCAGATTCCCTCGCCCTTGAGGGCGTCAATGTCCTCTGGAGAGGGCCGGTAGCCGCCCGCCGTAAAGTGCTCCACCGTATCCGCCAGCGCCCGGCGGTAGGAGCCGCTCACATCTCGAACAACGCCATCAATATCAAAAACAACAATCGCAGACACAGCTTTGTCCCAGTCTGATAACAACTGCAAAACTTTGAGCTATGCTCCCTCAGGGGCCTCACGACGCCTCAAAGGAAGCTTGATTCACTGCTCTAGACCCCATTCATCGAAAAATCAGCGTCCGATTTGGCGCTACTTTTCCGGATGATTTGAGAATAAACCTGCGACCCCTAGAGTAGAGCCAGAGCAGTGCGGTATTATAGATCGCTGTACCGTTTGTAGTTATACCCCGAAGTCATTCTGGAGGTGTCTTTGTCCAGGTTTATTTTGAAAGTTCTCTGGCTCGACGAAAACGTTGCGCTAGCAGTGGATCAGATTGTCGGTAAGGGAACTAGCCCGCTGACTTCCTACTTTTTCTGGCCTCGTAACGATGCCTGGGAACAGCTCAAAACTGAGCTAGAAGCCAAGCATTGGATCACCGACAACGAGCGTGTTGAACTGCTCAACAAGGCAACGGAAGTCATCAACTACTGGCAAGAAGAAGGCCGGAATCGACCGATGGCCGAAGCCCAAGCTCGATTCCCTGAAGTCACCTTCACCGGGAGCGCCTGAGTTTTTGCCCATTACGCCGCTTCGCCCACCAGCATAAACCACCCCCTTAAGGGGGAATCTAAGGCTCACAGGCCCACGCAGGCTTTCTAAAATTCAAAAGGGACAGGCGCGATGGACCTGTCCCTTTTTGCTGACTGCGCAAAGCGCAGCGTCGGTCATGCTTTTCCAAGCGATCGCCCAGAGCTGAGTCTAGACAGACACCATGCCGCCAGCCGCCTGGAAGCGAGCGCGAGCGCGCTTTAGGGCCTGGGTGCTCTGGATCTGCTCTTGGCGCGAAGCGCTCTGGCCTTGGTTGGCCTTGCTGAGGGCTTCGTCGTAGGCTGCCTTAGCAGCGTCGCGATCGATGGACTCGCCGCGCTCTGCGCCATTGACGAGAATGGTAACTTCGTTGCTTTCAACTTCAGCGAAGCCGCCCATCAGGGCGATCGTCGCCCAGTCACGATTGGCCCGGACGCGCATCACGCCGATGTCCAGAGCGGACAACAGAGGCGCGTGACCAGGCAGAATTCCCAATTGACCGGTGGTGCTCGGCAGAATCACTTCTTCTGCTTGGCCATCCCAAACGGTGCGATCGGGCGAAATTACACGAACGGTTAGTGGCATAGTATGTCGACCTCAAAGCGTATGAAGACCAGCAGCAATCAGCCGTCGACCTAGCAGCTAGGGAGGCTGATTGCTGACGATGAAAAGGGCTTACTTGTTTTCGGCCTTGATCTTCTCGGCCTTGGCGATCGCCTCGTTGATGTCGCCAACCAGGTAGAATGCCTGCTCAGGCAGATCGTCTAGTTCGCCCTTGAGGATCATCTGGAAGCCCTTGATGGTGTCCTCCAGCTTCACATACTTACCAGGAGCGCCCGTGAAGACCTCTGCCACAAAGAAGGGCTGAGACAGGAAACGCTCGATCTTCCGAGCCCGAGCCACCGTCACACGGTCATCTTCAGAAAGCTCGTCAAGACCCAGAATCGCGATGATGTCCTGCAGCTCTTTGTAGCGCTGGAGGGTCGCCTGCACTGCCCGGGCGGTGCCGTAGTGCTCATCACCCACGATCGCGGGTTGCAGCATCGTCGAGGTGGAATCCAGGGGATCCACAGCGGGGTAAATACCCTTGGCGGCCAGGTTCCGGGACAGCACCGTCGTACCGTCAAGGTGCGCAAAGGTGGTTGCAGGAGCGGGGTCGGTCAAGTCATCCGCCGGCACGTACACCGCCTGAATGGAGGTGATGGAGCCTTCGGTGGTGGAGGTGATCCGCTCTTGCAGGTCGCCCACGTCGGTACCGAGGGTCGGCTGGTAGCCCACAGCAGAGGGCATCCGGCCCAGCAGTGCAGACACCTCAGAACCCGCTTGAACGAAGCGGAAGATGTTGTCGATGAACAGCAGCACGTCCTGCTTGTTCACATCCCGGAAGTATTCAGCCATCGTCAGAGCCGACAGGCCGACGCGCATCCGAGCTCCGGGGGGCTCGTTCATCTGACCGTAGACCAAGGCAATCTTGGACTTGCTGAGGTCGTTCTTGTCGATTACGCCGGACTCGATCATCTCGTTGTAAAGGTCGTTCCCTTCACGAGTCCGCTCACCCACGCCGCCGAACACGGATACACCACCGTGATTGGTCGCGATGTTGTTGATGAGTTCCATCATGATGACGGTCTTGCCGACACCTGCACCGCCGAACAGACCAATTTTGCCACCACGACGATAGGGGGTCAGCAGGTCGATCACCTTGATCCCCGTCTCAAACACGGAAGGCTTGGTTTCAAGTTCCGTGAGCTTGGGAGCCGGACGGTGGATGGGGAAGGTTTCTTGGGTGTTGACAGGCCCTTGGTTGTCAACGGGCTCGCCCAGAACGTTGAAGATCCGTCCGAGGGTGGCAACGCCAACCGGCACGCTGATGGGAGCACCGGTGTCTACCACCTCCATGCCACGGATCAGGCCGTCCGTGGAGCTCATGGATACGGCGCGGATTTGGTTGTCGCCCAGCAGCTGCTGCACTTCGCAAGTAACGGTGACATCTTCGCCAGCTTCGTTCTTGCCTTGAACGCGGAGAGCGTTGTAGATCTGCGGCATCTTGCCGGTGGGGAATTCAACGTCTACGACAGGGCCAATGACCTGCGTAATGCGACCAACGTTTGTCTTTTCTGTGGTGGTGACCATGCTCGCGCCTACTTATAAAAATTCAGCTTTTTCGAGTACTTGAGGACTAATTTCGCCATCTCTCAGAGTATCACTGAACGGACAAGGTTACAGAATGAAACATATCGATGTCCTGGGATTCTTTCAGGGAGGCGAGAGACGGCGCAGTCCGGGGATTGGGCATGGGGATCACGCCGCGGAAATTCTACAGCAATTTGGGCTGCTGTTGGCTTAAGGCGATCGCGCCGTTTGCCTAAGAAGCTACTTCAGAGACCCTAGGGCTCCAGCGAGGGCCTCGGCTGAATTTGCAAGAAGCTGGTGACCGAGGTGTATAGCTGGTCGGCCAATACGGTATTGGCTTCGTCGGTCAGGTGGATGGTGTCGTGGAAGGCCTGACCGGGAAAGTCTGCATATAGGCCATAGAGGTTGAGCACGCGCACGTTGGGCTTGCCCTGCTGGACTTGCTTGGCCTGCTGCTCAAGGGCGGTGTATCCCTGGGTGATGCGATCGCGATAAGTAGGGCCGAGCTGCTGCAAGATCGCCTGCTCGGGAGCTAGCAGCTTGGATTTGCGCCCAGTAATTTCAGGCTGGAGGGCCAAAATGATGGGGATTTTGGCTGCTGTGGCGTAGTTCGCCATTTGCTGAACGTTTTGGCGATAGCGATCGAAGCGCTTTTTCATCTCCTCGGCGTCGGCTGACACGATCTGCTCTGCGAGGGACTGCTGGTCGCCGGTAACCAAGTTGGTTTGAGCGGCTGACTGCTGGGGTCTCAAGAGCCAGTACTGGGTGCCTTTGATCAGGTAAAGCTGCCGTACCCAGGTACTAATGTCTTGGGTGATGTTCTGGTAGAGGTGGTGGGGCGCGTTCTCCAGCAGGTCGTCGGTGCCGGGAATGTCAGCGCCCATCTGGTCGCTGGGCAAGGTGAGATCGGTGTAGCCATCGACGACGATCAGCATGTCGGGCTTGTAGGCTGCCACTTGCAGCATGAGCTGGGTCAGCTCGTTGCCGGAGGCATAGCCGGGAACAGCGGCATTGATCACGCGATATTTGCCGTCTCGGATGCGCGCAGGACGGGCGAGGACTTTGTCGACTTCTTCTTTGAAATAGGGCAGGACGTCGGGCCGAAACCGCTCGGGGTTGCTCTTTTGCTGGGCGACTCGGTCGTTGAGGAGGGTCTCGAGTTTGCTGGCAAAGGTGGTGCGGTTATTGGAGCTGAGCTGGCCAAAGGCGGTGGAGCCTCCGAGGACAAAGATCCGAAATTCGCCTTTGGGTTTGGCAAGCGGGAGGGGGGCGTCGGCTCGAAACCCTTGTTCGTTGATTTTCCAGAAGCTGGTTTGCTGGTTGCTGGCGAGCTCGTAGCCGAGGAGGGATTTGCGGGTGGCGACGAGGCGACCTCGACTGGGGAAGCCGTCGTAGGGCTGGCGATCGGCGCCAAAAAACTTGAGACGGTAGGCCGTGACGATTTGCGCTTCCCCTTCGTAGGCGGCGATGTCGGCTTGTTGGTTGGTCACGATGGCGATCGCTCGCATCGCCACTTCCAGCACGATGAGCGCCAGGGGAATAGCCAGAAGCGCAATCATGGGACTCGAAACGCGACGCTGTTTCTGGCGATAGAACCGACGGCTGGACTTAAACATTCAAACGTGTCCTCGAACAGTTTTAGGAATAGGGCCGGGCAGCTCCCGCAGGGTGGCGACGGCGGTTGAGAGAAAGGTCGCTCGGTCGGGATTTCGCGCGATCGCACCGTGTAGGTCTTCGGGGCCTACACCGCGACTGAATGGAAATTCCAGGGGCTCAAACCGCTTTCCCAGAAACGGCTGGGGGCTACGGGGGTTTGAGCGAGTCTGGATCTGCCAACGGAAGTCAGACGACAGCCATTGTAGGCTGCCATGGGAATCCGATAAAGTTTGCACGCAGAATCTTGGCTGACCCGGAAACTGCGATCGCCTCTTTGCGGGGCCTCGCGTGATTCTTGAGGTCCTCCCCTAAAATTGCTGAAGTGGGTGGCGGGCGATCGCCCTTTGCCTGGTTGTTTCAGTCCTGGTTGCTATGTCTTCCCCAAACGCTACTCCTCCGATCAAGCTGCTGTTTGTCTGTCTTGGCAATATCTGCCGATCGCCCGCCGCCGAAAATTTAATGAATCACCTGATCGAAGCCCAGGGCCTGAGCGATCGCATCACCTGTGATTCGGCTGGCACATCGGGCTACCACATCGGCGACCCCCCCGATCGCCGCATGACCCTGGCAGCTCGCCAGCGCGGAATTCCTATGCAGGGAGCGGCCCGTCAGTTTCAGCGCTCCGACTTCGAGCACTTCGACTGGATCTTGGCCATGGACGAAGACAACTACGACGATATCCTGCGCCTCGATCCTCAAGGTCAATACCGGCACAAAGTGCGCTTGATGTGTGATTTTTGTACCCATTCCAAGGCTCGGTCCGTCCCTGATCCTTACTATGGCGGTCCCGAAGGCTTCAACAAAGTTCTGGATCTGCTCGCGGATGCCTGCGAAGGCCTGTTGACCCATCTGCAAACTTCCCCCGAGCCTCTTCCCCGAGCTTGAGCCAGACGGAGCGCAGCAGAGCAATCTAGCGATCGCCCGTCTGTACCCATTGGCACAAACGGGCGCTACTGCACCAAGTGATGCTGGAGCGCGAAGCGGACAAGCTCCGCTCGGTTATTGGTCGATGTCTTGCGCAAAAGGCTGCTGACGTATTTCTCCACCGTGCGGGGGCTCAGGTGCAGACTGTCGCCGATCTGAATATTGGAGAGGCCGTCCGTCAGTAAGCGCAAAACCTCTTGCTCGCGGACGGTTAGGCTGACGGGTGAAAGATCAGACTCTTCTAGGGTGTCGATCGCCCTATTTTCCTGGTAGGGCGGCTGTGCGTGGAGGCGCCACTCGGACTGAATCAGCTGCGATCGCTCCAAAAGATTGCGCACCACCGCCCCCAACTCCTGCAAGTCAAAAGGCTTTGGCAAATAGGCATCACAGCCCAGTTGATAGCCCAAAATTCGCTCTTCCGTTGTCGATCGCGCCGTCAAAAAAATTACCGGCAGCAGGCGAAACGGCGGCTGTTGGCGCACCCGTCGTACAAACTCGTAGCCATCCATTTGTGGCATAACCACATCCGTCACGATCAGATGAGGTTGGTAACTGGAGACCAGTTCCAGGGCTTCTTTGCCATTTTCGGCAGCAACAACTGAGTATCCAGATAACTCTAAATAGTGCTCAATCGACAGGCGAGTCCCTGGATCGTCCTCAGCGACTAAAATTAGCAAGGGCATGAGGCACGGGTCGCTTGAGTGAAGGGTTGGATCAGTTAGGGTAACATTGGTTACCCCAAACTTACAGCCGTAAAAGATAACCAAGTTGGCGTTCAGGCGCTACTGAGCTGCAAGAATGCAGCGATCGCAGAACTCTATGAGCGAATCACTTTTGGGATGCAGCCGGTCCTTCAGCGTCTCGAGGCAGTGGGCACCCCCTCTTAGGACTGAGACCGAATGCGATTGATTTCCTGCTGAAGCTCCTCAATTTGCCGCTGCAAAGCCTCAACCTCAGAGCGATTTGAAGTTGGAGGAGCAGGTGACACATCAACCGCGTTTGGCGTGGGCGATCGCCGGTAATGACCCGCCCGAATTTGCCGATACTCCGCAGAATTGGCCCATTCCTGTAGATAGTGTACCCGCTCTACCGGAAAGGGGTGACTCAAAAAGGCACCCTGCATGCCTCCGTTGTAGAGCAAGAACTTGTACACCTGATTGAGGCCGTCTGCATCGAGCTCTCGATAGCGCCCTGACTGAGCAATAAACTCCTCCAGGCTGCACTCATGACTGTAGCGCTGACTGCCGCCTGCCAGCCGCATCATCGAGTGCGTCACCGTCTGAAAGTCATCCGTCACCAGCAGCGCCGCCCGATCTGCCGATAGCTCTGCCTTGCGCCGCCACTCATAAAACGCGTACAGCAGACTGCTGCCCACCAGATTCCCGAGGCCCATCGTCAGATCGCCCAGCGTCTCGATCGCGCTCATCACCCACATCGCCATCTGGATCAGCGTTGTGTGTCCACACTTGATGTGGCCTAGCTCATGGGCAATCACCGATCGCAGCTCTGCCTCATCCATCAGATCTAGCAAGCCCGAGTTCACCACCACACAGGCGCGCTCTTCTCCCAGGGCGTAGCTATTGACCACCGGGTTTTGGCAAACAAACAGCGTCGGCTCGGGCGAGAGATCCAGGCTTTGGACGCACTCCCGCAAGATGTGATACAGCGTTGCGTACTGGCGGGGGCCTACCTGGATATGATTGCCCATCAAATACACCGTCTGGGGGCGCTCATACATAAACTCCACAAACTTGCGCGCCACCAAGTCAAACCCGGGCACGCTCCGGAGAGCCTGCTCGGCCTCTCGGTCAAGAGGATGGCGAAACGCGTCACTCGAAATTCCTGGATATGCAGGCATCGGCATCACCCAATAGAACTGGTCGTTGGCCCTTCAAAGCCCTTCCTTCCGGGTGTACTGCAATCTTGCTGGTTTTGACAACTGCCCGGAGCAGAACCGCCGCGATCGCCTACCAAATCTCCCGCTTACCGCTGGGGCGCACCGTCCTCCAGTTCGTCTTGGCGAGGGCGAGCTGCTCGTCAGTAATCTTCGCCCCCGTGAGGTTGGCGCCGCACAGGTTCGCGCCCCGCAGATTGGCATTGCTCAAGTGGGCATAGCTCAGATCGGCCCCCCGCAGGTCGGCCCCTTGCAGATCGGCGTGACTCAGGTAGGCTCGGCCCAAATTGGCATCCCGCAAAATGGCTTGGCTCAGGCTGGCCCGCCCAAAATCTACATTAGTCAGCGTTGCGCCCCAAAAATTGACCTTATTGAGCTTGGAGTCATGAAAACTGGCGTCTGAGAGGTTGACCTGCTGCAAATTGGCCGCGCTCAGATCGTGGGACGCAAAGTCGCGCCGTCCCTTACCGTAATAGGTCTGAAGGTCCGTGGCGCTCAGGCGAGGCATGGGTTTTGCCTTTTCGCCCGTGGGTCGCTTGGGCGGCTGCACGGTGGTGATGCCACCCGAGGCGAGGCGACCTCCGCTCGTGCGCGACTGGAAGCGCGTGGTCTCAGTGGATCGAGAAAATCGTCGGGCCCGAATCGCCATCGCCATCCGAGCAGAGGGAGAGGAGGGCATGCCGTTCCCGCTGAGGTCGCTGGAGTCGAGGCGATCGTCGTCGTTTTGGCCGCGATTGGTTGGGCTGCCGCCCTGCTGAGAGACGAGGCCCTTGGCGAGGCTCTCGAGGTAGGGCTCAAGATCGAGGGCCCGCAGGACGTCGTTGGCGCTCTGGTAGCGATGGCGCACCGAGACCTCCAGCATTTTGGTCAGCACGTCGGCAAAGTGCTCGCTGACATGCACATGCTGCTGCCACATCATTTCCCCGGTGGAGGGGTTGTAGTGCAGATCTTTGGGGGACTTGGCGGTCAGCAAATAAATACAGGTCACCCCGAGGGCGTAGACGTCGCTGGCGTAGACCGGACGCATGGCCATCTGCTCGGGCGGCGCGTAGCCCGGTGTCCCAATGGCATAGGACGTGAGAGCGGTTTGCTCAGAGGCGTTCGCGGCGGCCGGATTGACCTGGTCTTTGACGGCCCCAAAGTCGATCAGAACGAGCTTTTTGTCCTGGGTGCGCCGGATCAAGTTGGCGGGCTTGATGTCGCGGTGGATGACCTGCTGGCTGTGGATGAAGTGGAGAACCGGCAGGATTTCGCTGAGAAATTGCTTGACCCCGGCTTCGCTGAAAGGGCCTGAGCGCTTGACCTCTTGCTGGAGGGTGGCGCCGCTGATGTACTCCTGTACCAGGTAAAATTCGGTACCGGCCTCGAAGTAGTCGAGGAGGCGAGGAATCTGGGGATGGCTGCCGATCTTGCCGAGGGTTTTGGCCTCGCGCCGAAACAGATCCCGGGCCATGTCGAGGACATGGGGGGCTGTAGAGGAGGGACGAAGCTGCTTGATGACGCAGTAGGGATTCCCGGGGAGCGAGAGATCGTTGGCGAGGAAGGTAGCGCCAAATCCCCCTTGCCCTAGCCCTTGAATGACTTGGTAGCGATCGCGCAGCAAGAGCTTGGAACCGCAAGCCTGACACACTTCGGTGTTGACAAGGTTATCAGGGTTAGGACAAGCAGGATTTACACAGTAGCTCATTCAGCGTCACTCGCTTTTATAGTCTGTCGCTAGGATGTTGCACCCTTGCTTCTATTATTGGTTGCGCAGTCAGAAGAACTAATCCTCGATTCTTCGGAATTCGTTGAAGAGTTGCTAAAGTTCAGCCGAATCGCCTTGAAGGTTCAGTAAATATCAGGATAATTGCGGAATTCTTATCCATACAGGATACAGTGACCTTTTTATGGTTCCCAGTGGAGGCCTGGGGAGAGACACACAATTTGATAAACCCCTGTAAAAATTTTTGCGCTGGGCGTTGTCTAGGGGGTGGCGATCGCCAAGGGGTCTCTTTGGGCTTGGGTGCACTTTAGCAGAGCGCAAGTCTAGCAGTGACGGTCAGGAAAAGCGGGGCTAGCACACGAGGGCCAAAGCGTAAGGTCGGTTCACCCGGTGGTGAGGCTCATTAGGCTTTAAGCGCATTATAAAGGACCCTTTCCAAGGCTTTTGGACGCTGAGTGCCCAAATCCAGAAAAAATTGAGGATACGGTTTGCATCGAGGCAGAACTGAGCTGAAATCGGCTGGGTTTCTGGGTTCGGGGAGAGCGCTACAATGATTGGGCTGTTTCGTTTACCCAGCGCACTCACAAGGCAAGCTGTCCATGCGTATTTCCCTAAACTGGCTACAAGAACTCGTAGACATCTCTCTCTCCCCGGAGGCGTTGGCCGAAACGCTGACGATGGCGGGCTTTGAGGTGGAGGATATTGAAGACCGGCGCACCTGGGCTGATGGCGTTGTGGTTGGTAAGGTGCTGAGCCGAGAGCAGCACCCCAACGCGGACAAGCTCAGCGTTTGCCAGGTCGATGTCGGGGCGGAGAGCGGCCCGCTAAATATTGTGTGCGGGGCTGCCAATGTCCGAGCGGACATCTATGTAGCGGTGGCGACGGTGGGCACCTATCTGCCGGCGATCGACCTGAAGCTGCGGCCGACCAAGCTGCGGGGAGTGCGCTCAGAGGGAATGATTTGTTCGCTGTCTGAGGTGGGTCTAGAAAAAGACTCGGAGGGCATTCACATCTTTGGTGAGGCGGGACTGCAGCCGGGAGCCGATGTGCGGCCGCTGCTGGGCCTCGAGGATGTGGTGCTGGACTTGACGTCGACGGCCAACCGAGCGGACGCCTTGAGCATGGTCGGGGTGGCTCGAGAGGTGGCTGCGCTGACGGGAGCGACGCTGCGGCTGCCGGGGGCAGACTTGGAGGCGATCGCTCAGCCCGAGGACGCGTCGAAATTGGCGGTGCAGGTCCAGGAGCCGAAGGCCTGTCCGGCCTACATCGGCACGATGATTGAAAATGTCAACATTCAGCCGTCCCCTGAGTGGCTCAAGCGGCGCCTTCAGGCGGCGGGGGTGCGCCCTATTAATAATGTGGTGGATGTCACCAACTATGTGCTACTGGAGTGGGGGCAGCCGCTGCACGCCTTCGATCGCGATCGCCTCCAGCAGGTAGCCGGAGCCGGTGCTTTGACCCTGGGCGTCCGGTTTGGCCGTTCCGATGAAAGCCTCACGACCCTGGACAGCCAAAAGCGCAAGCTGCAAAACCAGTCTCTGGTCATCACGGCAAACGATCGCCCTGTTGCGCTGGCGGGGGTGATGGGCGGCGAAGACACCGAGGTGCACGGGGGCACGACCAACCTCGTCCTTGAGGCGGCCTTGTTTGACTCTGTGGCGATCCGGCGATCGGCTCGGAGCCAGGGTCTGCGCACTGAGGCTTCGACCCGCTACGAGCGAGGCGTCAACCAGGCAGAACTGGAGGTGGCGGCTCGTCGCGCCTTGGCCCTCCTGCTGGATCTGGCGGGCGGGACCGTGGTTGCCCAGGCGATCGCCGATAGTCGTCCCAGCCAGGCCACCTGGACCCGCTCCATCGAGCTGCGCCTAGAGCGCGTCAACCAGGTGCTGGGTCTTGTGGAGGTGGAGGACGCCGACCCGCGCGAGCTGCAGCCCCAGGAAGTCGAGCGCAGCCTGACCGCCCTGGGCTGCCAAGTCCAGCCGACGGATCGCAAGGACGTGTGGAGCGTGACGGTGCCTCCCTACCGGTACCGCGATCTCGAGCGAGAAATCGACCTGATCGAAGAAGTGGCGCGCCTCTACGGCTATGACAAGTTTTGCGAGACCCTGCCGGACAAGAGCGAAGCGGGCTATCTGTCCCTCGAGCAGGAACTGACGCGATCGCTGCGCGCGGCGTTTCGCGGGGTTGGCCTGACGGAGCTGATGCACTACTCCCTGGTTAAACCGGTTCACGAATCCCAAGTTACCCTTGCCAATCCCCTCTTCGCCGAATACTCAGCCCTGCGGACAGAGCTGATCGAGGGCCTGGTTGACGCCTTCCAGTACAACTTGGAGCAGGGCAACGGGCCGCTCAACGCCTTTGAGATTGGCCGTGTGTTCTGGCAGGACGACCTGGGATTCCATGAAATGGATGCTCTGGCGGGGGTGATGGGCGGTGATGCCTCGGTGGGCCGATGGCGGCGCTCTGGTCGCGAACAGCCCATGAACTGGTACGAGGCCAAGGGCCTGCTGGAGAGCGCCTTCCAGCGCCTGGGCATCAAGGTGGAATATCAGCCCGATCGCCGGGATAGTCGCCTGCACCCGGGCCGAACCGCCTCCCTCTGGATTCGCGGAGAGCGCCTGGGCACCTTTGGCCAGCTGCATCCCCAGCTGCGGCGCGATCGCGATTTGCCGGACGACGTCTATATTTTCACCCTGTCTCTGGACTTGCTCTTGGGTGAGCTGAGCCGCGATGAGGCGCTAACGCCCTTGTTTAAGCCCTTTTCGTCCTATCCTGCGACGGATCGCGACATTGCTTTCTTCGCGCCGCTGGCGGTGTCCGTAGTGGACCTGGAAAAGGCGATCGCCCGCGCCGGGGGAGACCTGCTGGAGTCTGCTGAGCTGTTTGACGAGTACCAGGGAGAAGGCGTCCCCGCAGGGCAGCGGAGCCTGGCATTCCGGCTGGTGTACCGGGCGAGCGATCGCACCCTGACCGAGGCCGACGTGGAGCCAGTGCACCAGCGCGTCCGGGAGCTGCTGAGCGAAAAGTTCAGCGTGAGCCTGCGCAGCTAGATCCGAGAGAGTCCCTTACTCTAGAAGGGGTTCGGAGAAAATTAACGGTGAAGTCAGGGTTAGAGAGCCTCGTTTGACGCTCCAAGCCTGACTTCACCGAAGAGCGCTCCGTCAACGCTCTTTTTATGCAGATTTTGAGGGCTCCAGCATGAATCCGTCTAACCCGCTGATTCAAGAGATTCAAGCCAGCTTGCTAGGCTTGGTCGGTGAAGGAATCCGCTTGCTGCCGTCTATTCTGATGGCCTTGACAATCTTGGCAATCACCAGCTACGCCGCCAAAGCGGTGCGCCAAGTTGTGGCAGTGGCCGCCGATCGCGCCCTGCAAAACCGATCGCTGCGATCGCTTGCGGTCCAGATTAGCTATGTTTCTGCCTGGGTGGTTGGGATCGTGACGTCCTGCGTGGTGGCCTTCCCGGGGTTGGGTTTGGGGGACATCATTGGCCTGTTGGGACTGGGTTCTGTCGCGATCGGTTTTGCGTTCCAGGACATCTTCAAAAACTTTCTGGCCGGGATTCTTTTGCTGCTGCAGCAGCCCTTCCGGATCGGCGACCAGATTGTGATCAACAGCTACGAAGGTACGGTCGAAGAAATCAAGATTCGGGCGACGCGCATTCGCACCTACGACGGCGAAATCGTGGTCATGCCCAATTCGCTGCTGTTTACAAATCCGGTGCAGGTGCGCACCGCGCTGCCGCACCGGCGAACCGACCTGGCCATTTCGGTGGACTACAACACGCCCCTGCCGACGGCCATTGAGACCCTGCTCTCAGCGCTCAAAAACGTCAAGGACGTCCTGGAAGAGCCAGCCCCTGAAATTGATGTGGTGTCCTTTGGCGATAGCGCCGTTGACCTGATGGCGCGTTTTTGGACCACGCCGCAGCAGGTGGTGGTGCGGCGAACCAGTACCCAGGTCATGATCGCGCTCAAACAGGCGTGCGATCGCGCCAATATCGTGATCCCGTACCCCATCCGCACGGTGTACCACTTCGATCAAACAAAATACGAAGACTTTATGCCTCGCGAGCGGTCTCAGATCGCCGCCGAACCCCCTTTGAAGGGGCGTTAGCAGTAGGGCGTAATGTCCTCGCCGCAGTCATCAGCGAGATAGGACAGCGCCCGAAAACGCAGACCCACTAGCTGCTCATAGAGCGGGTTGAGCTTGCACAGGGGCGGGATGTGCACGATCTTGCGGCCAAAGAGGGCGATATCCCGCTCGAAAGGGCACTGGGGCGGGATCATTTTGCACAGAAACCGGGCAACTCGCGGATCGTGCACTTCGAGGCCGTCCATCCACTCCTGGATGGGCTGGAGCGGATTGGGAACTCCGGCCTTGGGGCTGCTGATGCTAGGGGCGATCGCCCGGGGTGCTGCCTGGCTGCTCGGGTCGTAAAGCGTCGATCGCAGGCTCTGCAAGGCAAGAGTCTGGACATCGAGGGCGGTGCAGTAGTCCTGAAGCAGCTTATCTTCGGGGAGCGTGTACACGCCATCTGCCAAAGCGACCATGATGGCGGTGCGCACAAAGTTCTCGGCAGTGAGGTGATCATGTCCCAACTCGGCGGCTAGGTCCTGAGCCCCGATGGGCTCGAAAGTTTCGATGCTAACTTTGGGAGCTAGCTCATCTTGGGTAATGGCGGCGATCAGATCTCGCTCATGGGAGTCAAAATCGCCATCGGACCAGGCGATCGTGAGCAGCCCGCGCAGCCAAGCGGCGATCTGCGCATCCGTGTAGGGAGAGTGAACAACGCTTGTCATAAAACCGTCGTGAGATGATTCGCTGTGAGGAAATACAGTTGAATCCTGACTATTCCCAGAAATACAGCGGTTTTGATGACTTGCCTTGGATCGTCAGAATCTCTTCACAGACCTCTAGAGCATTGACTCATGGGTCGAAAACTTCAGGGTACCGGGGTGCGAGAAGGAGCGGTTTGGTGCCGGAGGGACCGGCCCCGCCTGGACGGCAGCCACCAAAAGCGCTGTTTCAACTGTCGCACTCACTCTAGCAAGAAATTGTTGGGGCGATCGCCCGCCCTGGAGCGGACCTAAGTCGGGCCTTGGGAGGATTTTTGGCCGATGCGGGGTTCGGTGCCTGCCACTAGGCGCTGGATGTTGGTCCGGTGACGCACGATCACGTAGACCCCGCCCGCGATCGCAAATAGCAGATAGGGCACAGGCTGCCGAAACGCAATCATAAACACGGTTACGGCGATCGCCCCCACAATGGAGCTGAGGGAAACAATCTGGGAGAGGGACAAAACCGCCGCGAAAACGCCCAGCGTGCCCAGGGCAACCGGCCAATGCAGCGCCAGCAAAACCCCCAGGCTGGACGCCACGGATTTGCCGCCGGTGAAGCCGATCCATGGGGACTTGCTGTGGCCGATCAGGGCTGCCAGTCCGGCCAGGGCGCGCAGCCAGTCGCTCCACAAGGCAAAGTCAACCACGCCCGCTGGCAAAAAGCGCTCCGAAGCCCACACCAGGCCAGGGCCGATCAGCAGCACGGCCAGCAGACCCTTCAGCATGTCGATCAGCAAAACGGCGATCGCTGGACCCTTGCCGAGGGTCCGCAGCACGTTGGTTGCTCCGGTCGATCCCGAGCCATGCTGGCGAATATCAATGCCCTTTAGCGCGTACCCCAGCCAATAACCCGTCGCGATCGAACCCAGCAGGTACGCCCCCAGCAGCAGCGCTGCGCTCCACACCAGCCAAAGCACCATATTCAGCCTTTTCCTATCAAGTCATGCCGCGGCCTGCGATCGCGCCGCTTCTTCACTCCCAATTATCCGGCACAGAGCCCTCGCCGAGGCGATCCCTTCTAGAGAACAGGATCTAGATAAAGGGAGTCGAGTAGGTCGGATCGGGGGCAAAGGCTAGCCACAGCGGGAACTGGAGCAAAGACAAGCTGACTTGATTCTCGGTGTCGTCGATGATGATCAGGGGCAGGTCGCCCTCTTGCTCAAGGCGATCGGCCTTGAGGGCCAGGGGCTCCGCTGCCTCAAACAGCACAATGCCCTGATCCGGGCCAAAGTCTGCCCGCGTGATGCCCAGACAGTCCTGGAGACCGCGCCGCCATTCGCCGAGGCGCTCGGGGCTGTTGGCCAACACCAGGGGCCAGAGGCGATCGCCGTACATGCGCCGCAAAATCGCGATCGCGGCTGAGGCCACCAAAATATTTTGCAGACGGCTGCCCATGCTCTTGAGGGCACCTTTCCCCCCTTGGTCAAAAAACCACTTGGACACCCGCTCCGCATGGATCGGCTCAAACGTCCGCCGCAGCTGCCACGGCGGCCCATAATAGTCCGGGCGATCGCGAAACTGATCCAGCATCCGCCGAATCAAGCGCGTCTGCTCCTCGAAGCTCTGCTCACCAAAATCGGGCTTGGCGAGCTCCGCTGGCTCCGCATCTCGGACCGGCTTCATCTCCGGCTCCGGCGCTTCGCGCACCAGCTGCAGCTGCTCCGCTGCCGCCGCCAGATCCTGCAAGCTGCCCACCAAATAATCCTTGAAGCCCTGGATTCGAATCGCCAGGTCCTGCGAGGTGCCCGCAAATGTCGTCCGCATCTCTGTGCGAATGCGCTCTTGGCGCCGCTCCAGCTGCTCCACCGCAATCTGCAGCGCCTGTTTGCGCTGCTCCAGATCGGCCAGCCCTTCCTGCACCACCTGCCCCATCATCATCTGGGCCTGCACCATCTGCTCTCTGAGCGTCCGGTCGTAGGTCGCCTGCAGATCAGCCACCTCTTTGCGCAGGCGCTCTTCCTGGCGCCGCAGATCCGCGATCCGGCGCTCTAGCTCCCGGACTTCTCCGTGGGCGAGCTCCTGTCCCGGAGTCCCCTCGGGCTGGTCAGCGCCAGAGGGGATCGATTGGCCAGAGTCAGAGGGGGGAAATGCGTCAGAATTCATGGGATATCGTCGTCAGGATCGTCGGCACACAGCGAACACGTGAGGATCATTCAAGCACAGATCCCCAGACATCAGCTGCCAGAGTTGCGAGGACAGTGGGTCTCAAGGCAGCTTCTGAGGGCCTTAGGATCGAAAATGATCGGCAAAAAGTGAATACTTTTCACTTCTTTGAAGTAGAACAAAATCGGCACCTTGCTCCAAAAAATTTCCCAGTTTTGCCACTCAGCGTAGGGAAACCGCCGAATCAGCGTTTCGGACCGGTAAATGTCTAGGGCCGTCTCTGTAAACAGAAGACGCAGCGTCACCGTTTGCAGCAGCAGAAAAAGGCCAAACAGCGTCACCGGAACGCCAGCAAAGGGCTGGGCGATCGCCAAAGGAAGCGCCGCCCCAATCAGCGTGAGGGGAATGCGATAGCTTGGCGCGAGCTCTGTGACCTTTTCGGAAGAAACAGGGTTAGTAACCGTCACAATTCAAAAAATCCTTACTCAAAGAATGTAAATATCTGTCTCATCTATTCTAAGAACTTCTGTCTGGGGAGTTTGGGCGATCGCCGGCCGAGGGTTTCGGGGTTGCTGGAGTCTCGGCAAACGGGCCTAGAGGTTGTTGAGGACGGCGTTTCCGAGCCCCCGAAACATCGCCCAGGACAAGAAAAAGTTAGAGATAAAAATTGCCAGCAGCGCCGTCACAACAGCTGTTGTGGTGGACTGGCCCACGCCCTTGGCCCCGCCGGTGGTGGTCAGGCCCCAGCTGGTGCCGATCACGGCGATCAGTGCACCAAACACCAAAGCCTTTAGCATGGCGCTGACGAGGTCCCAGACCGCCAAAAAGTTGCGCGCAGAGTCCAAAAAGACGCGGCTGGGAATGTCATAGATGGTCGTGACGACGATCATGCCCCCGGCCATCCCCGTGATGAAGCACAGGATCGTCAGCAAGGGCAGCATGAGGGAGCAGGCAATCACCCGCGGAATCACCAAATAATCTACGGGGTCGGTGCGCAGCATCTGGAGCGCGTCGATCTGCTCGGTGACGCACATGGTGCCGATCTCGGCGGCGAAAGCCGAGCCCACCCGTCCCGCGATCACGACGGCGGTCAAAACGGGTGCAAGCTCGCGCAGCAGCGCCACCGCCAACACCCCGCCTACGGCAGAAGTCGCCCCAAAGTTGATAAATTCTCGGGCAACCTGAATCGTAAAAACCGCGCCCACAAAGGTGGCAGTGACCAGCGCAATCAGCAACGAATCGGGGCCTACCAGCACCATCTGCTCAAGGGTGTTGCGTCGGTGGATGCGCCCTTGAACCAGATGCAAAACAACTTGGCCTGCCAGGAAAATAGCGGCGATCAGCCGCTGGGTCCAGAGTCCGAGGCTTGAGCGAGAACTGGTTTGACTCAAGATGCGTAACCTACCTAATCAGTGAGAATCAGTGAGATGGCGAGGGAATGCTGAGAAGTTTCTAACAAAGTGTTTTGGCCTTTGCTGGCGATCGCTCCAGGGAGGTTTGGCCAGGGCTTCCCCAGAATACTGAGATTTTGCCAGATCTTTTGCTGAGAGGGCAGCTTGAGCGATCGGGCTGGGGCGCTGCAAGTGTTGCGGCAGCAAAGAAATTTTTTCACAAAAATTGAAGAAGGAATCTTAAGGATGATTTAAGAATCTTGAAGGGGGCTGATGAGCAAGGGCGATCGCTCCTATCGTAGAGACAACGCAAGCTCCTGATGCCTGCCTTTGTCCTACCACGGCTCCGTTCTGTTATGAACAATCTGCCCTGTTTTCTGCGATCGCTCCTTCTGACGATGCTGCTAGCGTTTGTCGTTCCCTTGCTGATGCTGGGAGGACTCCTAGCAGGACTCTCGCTGCTGACTGCAGTTCCGGGACTCGGAGGCATTAGCCAGCTGCTTAGTGAGCAGATTTTGAGCTTTTTGGCGGTTTTTGGGAGCGGTCAACCGCTGCACGGAGCGCTGACCATTGGCCTGACCTGCGGCTTGGTGGGAGCCCTTTTCGACTCCTACACGTTCTACCGCCAGCAGTATCTCCCCGGTCATCACCACCAGTAGAGTCGCCCCCTAGACCCCATCTAGAGCGCTGAACGAAGGCCTTCTAGAGGCGGCAAGACAAAAGGATTTAAAGATTTCAACTCCAGGAGGCCAGCCTGCAATGGCTGTGACTCGGGGGCTGAGCTGTGCCCTCATCCGCTTCAGGCACCTCCCTCAGCCCCCAGCATCGCTGACCTCCCAAATCCATACGGTCCCTCACCGGGGCGATCGCCCCTGGACCGGGGTTTTCCCGGGATGCACAACGCTTCCCGCTCAGGACATCGAAGACCCCATTAGCGCTGTTGGCCACCCAAATTGGATCGGGGAACGACTCGGCCAGAGGGGTGCAGACTCCCCAAGGGATAGGGGAAGACGAGACGAAAATTCCAGAAACGGGCTGAAACTCTTTATTCTGGGATCAGTGCTGCTTGTACGGATTTCTATGAGTCAGTCCTGTCATTCTGCGTCACGCCCCTGGGCAAAAGCTGCTCAAGGGGGCCAGTGGCGGTTTTTCTTTCATTTTGGCCAAAAGGCGATCGCGCTGTTTCTGATCGTCGCTCTGAGCTGGGGCGCTGGCCTTGCGCCGGCTTGGGCTCGGGACGCCTCGGCGACCCAGACGCCCCCTTCGACCCAGCCCTACCTCGATCGCGTCATTGATCAGATCACCGAGTTTCGCCTCGACAATGGCCTCCAGTTCATTGTCCTAGAGCGTCACCAAGCACCGGTCGTTTCCTTCTTGACCTATGCCGACGTGGGCGGTGCGAATGAGCCGGACGGCAAAACCGGCGTGGCCCACTTTCTAGAGCACCTGGCTTTCAAGGGGACTCAGCGCATCGGGACGCGCAACTACGAGGCGGAGGCCAAACTCCTCGATCGCCTCGACGAGATTCATCAACAGATCGAAACTGCCGAAGCTGCGGGACAGGCAGAGCGGGTTACCCAGCTCAAGGCGCAGTTTGACGAGCTGAAAAAAGAAGCCAGCAGCTACGTGGTCCAGAACGAGTATGGCCAGATCGTCGAGCAAGCGGGGGGAGTCGGCCTCAACGCAACCACCTCGACCGACGCGACTCGCTATTTCTACAGCTTCCCGTCCAACAAGCTGGAGCTGTGGATGTCTCTGGAGTCGGAGCGCTTCTTGGAGCCGGTGTTCCGCGAGTTCTACGAGGAGCAGGAGGTCATCCTGGAGGAGCGGCGGCTGCGGACCGACAACTCGCCGATCGGCCAGATGATCGAGGCGCTGCTGGACACGGCCTACACAACGCATCCCTATAAGCGGCCGGTGATCGGCTATTCCGAGGACATTCGGAATCTCGAGCGTGAGGATGTGCGAGCCTTTTTTGACACCTACTATGTGCCTAGCAACTTGACGATCGCCGTTGTGGGCGACGTGGATCCCGCGACTGTCAAGCAGCTGGCCGAGACCTATTTTGGGCGCTATCCCAAGCGTCCTGCACCGCCGAAGCTGACAGTAGTAGAGCCGCCTCAGCAAGAGCCGCGGGAGGTGACGCTGGAGCTGGCGTCTCAGCCGTGGTACCTGGAGGCCTATCACCGCCCCGCGATCGATCATCCCGACAACGTGATCTACCAAATGATCGGCAGCATCCTCAGCGATGGCCGGACGTCGCGGCTGTACAAGTCTCTGGTGGAAACTCAGCAGCTGGCGCTGACGGCCCAGGGCTTTAGCGGTTTCCCGGGAGACAAGTATCCGAACTTGATGCTGTTTTATGCGCTGACGGCACCCAATCACACGGTGGATGAGGTGGCATCGGCGCTCCAAAGCGAGATCGAGCGTCTGAAGTCGGAGCCGGTGTCCCAGATGGAGCTGGAGCGGGTCAAAAATCAGGCCCGAGCCGGTTTGCTGCGATCGCTCGACTCGAATATGGGCATGGCGATGTCGCTGGTGGAGTATGAGGTGAAGACCGGCAGCTGGCAGAACCTGTTTAAGGATCTCGACGCGATCGCCGCTGTCACCGCCGAAGACATTCAGCGAGTGGCCCAGGCAACCTTCTCCCCCGAAAACCGCACCATCGGACGCATTCTGCCCACGGCTCCACCAGAAGGGGATTCTGCTCCTTCTGGGGATGCCTCCTAGGCCGGAGGATGGAGCGATGAACTCTTTGCAGATTCGAATTCAGGCGTTTTTGACCGCTATGAACCATGTGTTTTCGGCTCGCCAGCGCCGCTGGCTGCGCCGTCTGGGGCTGAGTACCTTGGTGGCTTTGCTGCTGCTGGTGACCGCTTCGCGATCGCCCGCCGCTGCCCAGACCGCCAAACACTATACCGAGCTGACCTTTCCGGCACTGCCTGATATTCAAGTCCCTGACTACAGCCAGTTCCAGCTGCGCAACGGCTTGACGGTCTACCTGATGGAAGACCACGAGTTGCCCCTGGTGTCTGGAGAGGCCTATGTGCGCACCGGCAGCCGCTGGGAACCGGCAAACAAAGTCGGTCTGGCGGATCTGACGGCGGAGGTGATGCGCACCAGCGGCACCCGCAGCCACAGTGCCGATGAGCTCAACCAGCTCCTCGAGCAGCGATCGGCCTTTGTCGAAACCGCCATTGGCGAAGACTTTGGCACAGCCAGCTTCAACACGCTGAGCGAAGACCTCGATCTGGTGTTTGGGCTGTTTGCTGAGGTGCTCCAGGAGCCGGTCTTTGCTCAGGAAAAACTGGATCTAGCGAAGACTCAGCGGCGCGGCGGCATTGCGCGGCGCAACGATGACCCAGATGGCATTGCCAATCGCGAGTTCCAAAAGCTGATCTACGGTCGCGAGAATCCCTATGCGCGGACGGTGGAGTATGCAACTCTCGAAAACATTGCTCTGACGGATTTGGAGCAGTTTTATCGGCAGTCTTTTCAGCCTCAGAACCTGATTTTGGGAATTTCTGGGGACTTTGATAGTCGAGAAATGCGATCGCTGGTGGAAGCCAAGTTTGGCAAATGGCGATCGCCGTCTCGCGCAAAGCTGCCGCCGCCGCCCCAGATTAACCAGGCGGAGACTGGCGGAGTGTTCTTTGTCAACCAGCCCCAGCTCACCCAGAGCTACATCTACCTGGGACACTTGGGCGGTCAGTTCAACGACCCAGACTATCCGGCCCTCAGCGTGATGAACAGCGTGCTCAATGGCTTTGGCGGGCGCTTGTTCAATGAGGTGCGATCGCGCCAGGGCTTGGCCTACAGCGTGTTTGGGTTCTGGAGCCCGCGCCACAACCACCCCGGCATTTTCATTGCGGGGGGCCAGACGCGCTCAGAGGCTACGGTGCCTTTCATTCGGTCGGTGCAGTCGGAAATCGATCGCATTCGCACTGCGCCGGTCTCGGATGTCGAGCTGGCCTACGCCAAGGACTCCGTGCTCAACTCCTTTGTGTTCAACTTCGAGAGCCCGGAGGAAATCCTCAGCCGGATCATGCGCTACGCCTACTTTGACTACCCGGAGGACTTTATTTTCCGGTACAAGCAGCAGGTCGAGGCGACGACGGTTGAGGACGTGCAGCGAGTGGCTGAGAAGTACCTGAAGCCCGATCAGCTGGTGACCCTGGTGGTGGGCAAGCGGGAGGACATTCAGCCCACGCTGGAGAGCCTAGATGTGCCGGTGGAGACTCTGGATGTGACAATCCCGGGAGCGCCGACGCCTTCGGCCTCCTAGGCCCCAGGTTTCAAACCAGCTTGAATCAGCGCTAGGCGTCAGAGATAGAGGGCGATCGCCCTCCATCTCTGACGCTTTGCTATATCGAGGAATTTTCAGCGGCCCGCGTTTGAAACTTCGGCGTTTTGCCCTCGGCTCCTCCGTAAAGACTTGATAAATTCAGGTGCTGTTTGAAGCCGCGATCGCGTTTGCAGGGGAGGCTAGAGGGAGAGACCCATAGAGGCGATCGCGCCATGAAAGCTGCTCATCCTTCGACTGCACCCGATTTCCTGTCTGACTGGCCCCAAGGATTTCTAGAAATGCTGGGAGACCTGCAAACTGCGGATCAAACCCTCCACGACCTGATGGCCCTCGAAATTTGGTCTATGGCCCAAACCCTGGACGAAGCCTTTCCGGGGCTGTGGGCGCAGTACATGGAAAACCGTCAGCGCCTGGTTCGTGACTATTTGTCGGACCGTCGCCAGCCTCAGGAAGCCGACAGTGGGCAATCATCGCGGCGGATTTTCTCGGTGAACGAGGCGGTACAGACCGCATCACGCCTGTCGCACTGGCAGGCGGCAACCCAGGCCCTGACGACCCTCTGTGATCAAGATTTCATGGTGCTAGAGACCGAAGCAGCGCCCGAACCGCTCCCAGAAAAGCCGCCCGAGCCGTCCCAGGACGTTCGCCTCCTGCCTCTGCCTCACCTCTATCGGCCTCCCGTTGTCCAGGTGCCCAGCTCGGCCGATGCGACAGCAGCGACGGTGGTGCCTGTGTCGATTGCTTGCTGGACGACCCGGCATTTTTGGCAGGGGTCGACGGCCCAGGAGGCTCCAGCCCTGCGATCGCAGGAAACGGTTGTCCTAGAGCCCGGCGATTCCCTGACCTGTGGCCTGGGCTTTGCGCTGCAAGGCGTGCGATCGCCCCTCGGATTTCGGCTGGTGGATGCGCTCGTGGGGCAAGGGCTGAGTGTCGAGGCGCTGACGGTGCAAGATTCGGGAGAACTGACCGTGACGCTGAGCTATCAGGCGGCTCAGCCTCTCGAAATCCAGGCTGGCAAACCCTTGGGTCGAGTTGAGTTTTCGGCTCTGGCTATCCATCTGCGATCGCTGCGTCGCAGCTACGGCAACCGCTTTCGAAATCGCGTTTCCCAATCAGCAGCTATATCGCTGACAGCGTAGGTTTTCAGAGAACTGGTTGTCTCGGTCTTTTGTGGTTCAAAATAATCACACCCTTCCAAGCTGTGTTGATGCGCCATGACCTTTGCTGCTTTACCCGCCATTGACGTCGCCACCTTGGCCACCTACCTGAGCGACGAAACGAGCGATCGCCAATTTATTGACGTGCGCGAGCCCCAGGAGATCGCGATCGCCCGTCTAGAAGGCTTTGAGAATTTGCCTTTGAGCCAATACGAGGCTTGGGCCAGCCAAATTCGCGATCGCTTCGACGCCGACAAAGAAACCTGCGTCCTGTGCCATCACGGCGTCCGCTCCGCCCAGATGTGTCAGTGGCTCCTGCACCAGGGCTTCACCAACGTCAAAAACATCACCGGCGGCATCGACGCCTACTCTGCCTACGTTGATCCCTCAGTACCGCGCTACTGACCCGATAACAGTCGCCTGTGGTACAGCGGCCCCCCGAGCCCCAAGAGAAAATCAGGCATCTGCTATCTTTGAAAAAAAGCAAAATTTCCTAAAAGCCCAGCTAGTCATTGCTCTAGCTTTTTCAGGTCTCATGCATCTGCTGGTTCGAAGATTGCAACCGATCTTCGGCTAAACTCCAGCCATGTCGCCCTTTCCTAGCCTTTTTTCTTGCATCGTTTCCTGTTTTTTCACAAGCGTCTGATTTAATGCCAGCGTCCAAAGATAAATCCGGGTCACTCAATCTCACGAGTCGACAGCAGCAAGTGTTGTGGGCGACGGTCCGCCACTACATCTCGACGGCAGAACCGGTCGGCTCCAAAGCGCTGGTGGAAGAGTATGACTTCAGCGTGAGCTCGGCCACCATCCGGAACGCCATGGGGGTTCTGGAGCGGGCCGGGTTGCTGTATCAGCCCCACACCTCGGCGGGGCGTATCCCCTCCGATTCGGGGTATCGGATTTATGTTGACAAGCTAATCCAGCCGTCGGGTGGCTTTGCGCTCCAGGTTGAGCAGCTTCTCAGCCAAAACCTGCGGCGCGAAGACTGGGGCTTTGACCATTTGCTTCAGCGGGCCGCCCAGATCTTGGCGACGCTCAGCGGATGCATTGCGCTGATCACGGTGCCCCAAACCTGCTTGGTGTACCTGCGTCATCTACAGCTGGTGTCGCTCAATCACCGCCAGGTGATGCTGATCATCGTGACCGATGCCTATGCGACGCAGTCGGTGGTGCTGGATTTGCCGAAGGCAAGCGAGGAAGAGGCGTACGACCTCGATCAGCTGGAGCGAGATTTGCAGATTCTGTCGAATTTCCTCAATAGCAAGCTGCGGGGGCGATCGCTCAATGAACTGGCGGCGGTGGACTGGAGTGGCCTCGATCGCGAATTTGGGTCCTACACCGACTTTCTGCGACTGCTCCTCGTTGAGCTAAATCGGCGGACCCGGCCTCTGCCAACCCAGATTTTGATCAGCGGCATTTCTGAGGTGCTCCGCCAGCCTGAGTTCTCGGAGCTGCAGCAGGTCCAGACGATTTTGCACCTGCTGGAAGAGGAACAAGAGCAGCTGTGGCCGCTGATGTTTGAGCCGACACCGCTGGAAGATGCCTTTGGCAAGCGGGTCACCGTGCGCATCGGTTCCGAAAATCCCTTGGAGCCGATGCAGTCCTGCACACTGATCTCTTCGGTCTACCGTCGCGGCGAGACGACGGTGGGCAGTGTAGGAGTGCTGGGGCCGACGCGGATGGCCTACGAAAATGCGATCGCTGTGGTTGAGGCTGCTTCGGATTACCTCTCAGACACTTTAAATTCATAAAAGCTTACCTGCCGTGCGGAACTTTCCCATCTCAGGGGGAATCTATCTGTGGGTATAGTTTTCATAGCAAGATGTCGCTGATGCGACAGGCGTGAATCGCTACGTCTGTCGGTAGTTCTGATTTTGATCGCTCGCAAACTAGGCCTCCATCAGCCATCTGCAATCTGAATGAAGGGTGCTGAAGCAGAGACTTCTTTGCTATGGTGCTTGCGGTTTTGCTGGTTCCATCAGTTGGACTTAGGAATCCTCACCTTATGCGCAGGAGACAACGCTACTTTTCTATTGCGAGAGCCGGTTTGGTCTCTCTTCTTAGTCTTTCGATTTGTATGGCTCCGAGTCTATCCCTAGCCTCGGAAATTGGCTTTAAGGCTCCGGATGATGTGGGTCTTCCTGGGCGGCGGGTCGGTGGTGGTACCCGAGGTCCCGCATGTTTGCAAGGTCGACTGCCTCAGCTAGTGGCGCTGTCCCCTAGCAATAATGTTGGCTATACCAGCGAAGCGTTTCCGCGATTTTTCTGGTACATGCCCACGACCAAAACCAAAACGGCGGAGTTTACCCTTTATTCGGTCGGTGCGCAGCGTCAGCGCAAGGATGTCATTTATCGGGCGACTTTCGGAACCTCTGGAACGCCGGGAATTGCTAGCTTAAAGCTCCCCAGTGGGACAACGATGCCCGCTCTTGAAAAGGGGCAGTACTACACTTGGACGGTGTCGGTGATCTGTGATTCGGAGGATCGCGAACGCGATATTCGGGTGTCTGGCTGGGTGCGCTACATGCCGCCTGAGGGTGATCTAGCAGATCAGCTGGCGGCGGCGTCAGAGAGCGATCGCCTAAAGCTCTACGCCGAAAATGGCTACTGGTTCGATCTCGTGGCGGCTTTGGCCAAGATGCGCGCGGATAATCCTCGCGATGAGGCGATCGCCGAGCAGTGGTCAGACCTTCTGCGATCCCAAGGACTCAGCCGGCTTGCGAATCAGCGGATTATTTCCTGCTGTGATAGCACTCAGGCTCGGCGCCAGAGCGCCGGCGCTCGGAACTAGTGACGTTCACCGAAACATCCTGAGCCAAGCATCCTGAATAAAAAGCAATGGCTCGGGCATTTCGCCCGAGCCATTGCTGTGTCAAGACTAGCGAGTAACCAGACAGACTACTCGACGTCTTGAGCGTTGCTCTGAGCTTGAGCCTCCATCGCGTAGTGGCGAAAGCGCTCTAGGTCAGCCTGGATCGTCGATTCGACGATCCGGCCCAGGAACAGGTTGTCCATCAGCTTGCCCAAAACGCCGGGAATCGCGTAGGCCACCGTCAGTTTGACGATGCTGCTGTTGTGGCGATCGTAGAAGCGGATGGCCCCGCGATTGGGCAGTCCGTCCACCGACTCCCACTGAATAATCTGGTGGGGGGTGACTTTCAGGATGCGAGAGAGCCAGCTAAACTCAAACCCACCAGAGGCGAGCTTCCAGCGCGAAAGCTCGGGGTTGTCTTCTAGCACTTTGACCGACTCGATCCATTTCATCCAGCGGGGCATCTGCTCGAGGTCAGACCAGAGGTCCCACACCAGATCAATGGGGGTGTCGACTTCTACTTGAACGCTGTGTTCTAGCCAATCGGGCATGGCAATTTTTGCTGAAACAATAGGGCGATCGCAACGTGGGCAAACACTAGCCAACAACCGACGGCTGGCTGACCGAAGAGCGCTGGGCTGCGTGTCCCAGAATCGCCTTCGCCGCCTGGCGGCCAGAAATCGTCGCCCCCTCCATGCTATCGATGTAATCCTGCATGGTGTAGCTGCCCGCCAAGAAGAAATTGCCAATGGGCGTTTTTTGGTCGGGACGGTAGGGGTCCATCCCGGGGCCTTCGCGGTAGAGGGACTGAGCCAGCTTCACGACGCTGTACCAGGTCATGTTGAGCTCGCGCGAAGACGGGAACAGATCATGGACCTGCTTGAGCACGTGCTGGGCGATCGCCTCATTGCTCTGCTTGATAAACGGATCGCCCGGCGTCAGCACTAGCTGCATCAGCGAGCCTTGGCCCTCGCGATAGTAGTCGCCCGGGCTCGTCAGCGCCAGATCTGCAAAGCAAGAGAAGTCTGCATCCGGGGTGTACAGCAAGTTGTCGATTCCTGCCGCCTCTTGCAGCTGGCGGCGACGAGCGGCGTCGTGCATCTCCGTCACCCAGCCATCGAAGCGCAGCTGCACCGTGGCCACCGGCACCGTATCCAGCTTGAAAATATTGTCAAACTCAGACCAGCGCCGCCAAGCATCGGGCACCAGACGCTGAATTCCCGGCACGTCGCAGGCGCACACATAGGCGTCCGCCGTGATCGTCTCCGTCGAGTCGCCGTTGGCCACCACCAGGCCGGTCACCTGGGTTTGGTCCCCTTCGCCCTCAAACAGGATCTGACGCACCCCGCGTCGCAGGTGGATCTTGCCGCCGCGCTCCTCCAGGTAGTTCACGATGGGCCGGTGCAGGTACTCCTCGGGTGAGCCCTCCAGCATCCGCAGGATCGACGCCTCGGTTTTGGCCGCAAAGAACTGAAAGATCGTCAGCATGCAGCGGGCAGAAATATTTTCGGTGTCGATGAAGCCCAAGGCGTAGGCGATCGGGTTCCACATCCGCTTGAGGCTGCCATCGGAGCCGCCATGCTGGCGGAACCAGTCCGCAAAGCTGATGTGGTCGAGGGCGCGGATCGTTTTCATGGCGCCGTCAAAGTCGACGAGGCCGCGCACCAGGGGGCTAATGCCGAGGGCGATCGCGTTTTGCGCCTTGTCTGCCAGGGAAAGCTGAGACGTGGTGAAGAAAGCCTTGAGACCGTTGAAGGGCGCGCCCGTGATGAAGCGAAAATCGAGGGCGCCCACATCGCCGCCGCGATTGATAAAGGTGTGGGTGTGCTCCTTGAGGCGCAGATGCTGGAACGCATCTACTTTTTTCATCAGCTCAAAGAGGTTGTAATAGCAACCAAAGAAGACATGCAGACCCATCTCGATGTGATTGCCGTCTGCGTCAACCCAGCTTCCAACTTTGCCTCCCACAAAGGGGCGAGATTCGAAAATTTCAACCTCGTGACCTGCATCCACTAGGTCAACGGCTGTGGCCATCCCGGCTAGACCCGCCCCAACAATCGCGACTCGCATGCCTTGCTTGTGTCCTTTTCAAATTCTTTACATATTTTGACATTGTGATGCCCAAAAACCTACCGCTTTCGGCTCCAAGTCCTAGAAGGCAAAGGGCGATCGCTAATCGAGGTCCAGATCCAACGTCAGCGGTTCCATGCCGAGGGATTCAGCAGTCGCGTAGTTCGTTTCAAAAAAACCCAGCATGTCTCGCAGCTGGGGATTGCCCCGAGTTTTGCCATTCACGCCCATCGCAATCACCACGCCGCAAACGCCCTGGGTAATGCGACAGCGCTCCTCCCAGAGCTGGCGGGCGCTCTGGTGGTGGGGGTCGGTGGCGTCAAATTCGCAAAACAGATGCAGCTCGCCATCGCCTGTCTGCAAAATACCCAGATCGTAAAGCTCACCGAGATAAGGATCTGCGCCCAAATTGAAGGTGACAGTTTGCAAGCCTCCTTTTCCCTGGATGTTGTTGATGAGATCTTTGGCTTTGGGGCGGGAGGTCTGGATCACGATCACGGGTAGACCCTCGGGAGGCCGAGAAATATCGGCTGCAGTGGCTTGATGAAACTGGGCGTTGAGGCGGAGGGACTCGACGAGATCCCAACCCAGAACGCCAATGCTGCCAATAGAGCCATCGGGTACCAGATCGTCCTGGATCGGGGGAAAAGCGTCGTTTTCTTCTTCCAGCTCCTCCTCAATCAAATCAGCGAGCTCTTGGGCAACCTCCGGTAGGGTCTTCACCTGGACAGAAATGGTTTCTTCGAGGGCATCTTCGCTGGCGGGCAAAGAAATGCGATAGCGGCTGCTGATTGGGCGGTAGGGGGTGCTGGTGAGCTTGTCTTTGTGCTGTTTTAGAAATCGATGCAGGGCTTCGATGCCCACCATAAGGGCGATCGCCTCTTCTTCATAAATCACCGATCGCATCCCCTCTAGCGGATGCAGATTGCCAAAGGATGGCTGCACTTGATCTGGCTCTGGTACGGCTAGGGGATGGCTGGAAACTTTTGCTTGGTTTTCTGGTGCCTCAAAGGTGATGAAGAGACAGTCTTGCTGTAGAAAGGCGTTCTCCATATCGCTGCTGGATCTCTCGAGGACTGCGAGCCGAAACTGCCTGAGAGAGTCTAGCGATCGATAAAAGAGCGCTCCATACTCCGTCCCCATCATGCCTAGGACGGATAAGTAGAGCGTGCCGATATCTGCGTGGTTGATCTCAATGCCGATGATCTGATGCTCTTCGAGATACTCCCAAGGCGCGTCTTGCCAGAGATCTTTGGCAAGATTTTCCAGATTCTCGGCATAGCGGTCTGGAAGCTGGGGAGCATTGTGGTGAGCGGCCCCGGCCATCCCCCGAAAGATCTCATCGATCAGCGGCAAGTCTGCAACGTACTCGACCTGAATCCCTAGGTCTTGGAGCACCCCCCGCAGAAAAAACTGCATTTCTCGATTGCGGACGACGATTTTTTGGGGACGGGCGGGGGCGCTGGTGCTCAGAGGATTTTCGATGGCGCGAATGAGGGTGCGCACAACGGCTTCGGGACCACTGGCGGGGTTAACCATATCCATGGCGCGGACAATGCCTTCACGCCCGTCGACCCACAGGATGCAGTCGGTGTCTTCATCGACAAGTCTGGAATGGGGAATGGTGGTGGCGTCATGGATGGAGCGGCGATCGCCTTCCCATACGCTCGCAAGCAATGGCAGTTTTTGGAGGCGGCGGCACGTAGCCTGGGTTAGCGTGGTCATCTTAGATCTCCGAGAGACTCCCGCCAGAGTGCGCGGCCCTCAGCGGTGAGAAGAATAGAAGCAGCAATGAAGTGAGCCTAAACGACTTTGACATTGCTACAACTCGGGATACATCCGGTTGGTCACTGACCCACCCGTGACGATCTCTTAAAAGCTTAGATTCTGCTGGATTGCCTACAAGAACGGCTTGAGGGGATACCCCATCTTATTCAACCCTGGAAAATTGCTCAAATTGGTCAAATTGCTGCTGATCAGCGTCAATCTCTCTGAAAGCTGCGATCGCGTGGAGCCCACAGCAAGGGGTTGAGCTCGCTAGACAGGATGTCCTATCCTCCCCCTCCTGGATCGGCGTCCTGCCAGGGCAGCGCCCGGTCGGGATGTCGAGTCGCTTGCTCAGTACACTAGACTGAGGGTATGAAGCCCGCTAGATTCTCCTGCTTTTTGAGAGAATCTTCTGGGAAAAATGTTTAACAGGCAGCGAAAAGCGAAAAAGTGAGTTTCTCACTCAGCAAACCCTGACCCCTTTGGCCTGGGGGGATGTCACGATTTTAAGGAGTTGTATCGGCTCTATGACACAAGCAACTCAATCTCAGCAGCGCGGAATTCAAATGACCGACGCGGCTCGAAGCCAGATCCGCCTGTTGCGTGAGCAGCAGGGCCGGGATTTGTGCCTGCGAGTGGGTGTGCGCCAAGGTGGCTGCTCTGGTATGTCCTACATGATGGACTTCGAGGACGTTACGAAGGCGAATCCTGAGCAGGATGAAATTTATGATCATGGCGATTTCAAGGTAGTGTGCGATCGCAAGAGCTTGCTCTACCTCTACGGCTTGGTTCTGGACTACAGCAATGCCATGATCGGCGGCGGCTTTCAGTTCACCAACCCCAATGCAAGTCAAACTTGCGGTTGCGGTAAGTCTTTCTCCGCCTGACGGTCTGCACCAAATCGGGGAAACTTTTATTGAGGCAGTGTTTTGCGCACTGCCATTTTCTGTTTTTAGACTGGAATTGTATGACTGAGACTGTTGAATCGTTGTTTGATAGCGGCATCCAGCGTTACCAGGCTGGTGAAGATCCGGAGATTTTGATTCCCCTGTTCAAGGAAGTGTGCGATCGCTCTCCCAAAAGCAGCTCCTCTTGGACCTGCTTGGCGTGGCTTTATCTCCTTACCGATCGCTCCAAACTGGCCCTCAAAGCGGCCCAAAAAGCGGTCAAGCTCAACCCCGAAGATCCTCAGGCCCGCGTGAACCTGTCGGTCGCCATGCTCGAAACTGGGCAAAAGGGCGTGCGTGAGCACATTGAACTGACCCAGCAGATCATGATGGCGGTCAAGGAACTGCGGGACGAAGTGGCCGAAAACATCGAAGACGGTCTCAAGCGCCGTCCCGACTGGAAGAGTCTGCAGCGCGTCCAAAACTGGCTTTTCGAATAATTCTCCTGGGCAATGGCTAGCAGCGACTGTTCTCAGTTGGATGGACAGTGACTGTTAGCCATTGATGGACGTAAGCGCGGTTTATGGGGTTGTGACTATAAAAAACTATTTCTATATAAAAATCTCGTTGCGCCTTAAAACATGCTTGAATCTGACCGGTAATGGTCGCCAAAAAGAATCTCAACGCTCCGAAGAATCAGGATTTCTAAGCGATCGCCTTTTGCCAATCCCCGTGTTTTTGGGGGTTGGCATTACATTTGTTCACGAAGCTTCCATTCTCGATAAGCGTTACGTATTGCAACGCTCCGAAATGGGGGCTGTGGGGATCAAGCGAAAGGCTGCTCCCATGGAGCGATCGCCCCTTCAATCGGATGCTCAGAATCTGGTCGAAATGCAGCTAGATGCCAGCTTCTCCTGAGTCTCTGTAAAGACTTTGGTGTGTTTAGGTCGATGTTTGAGCCCGATCAAGGGGCGATCGCACAAATAACTTAATAATGAATCCGTAAATCCAGTGATAAGATTTAGTGAACTAGTCGATAAGTAATTCTGAATTTATCGGCGCACAACCAGGTTCACGGAGTAGGGCAATTATGATGATCGAAAACGTTGGCATCAAACCTGAAACTCGTAATCATAAAGGTTTCTTTGTTCAAGAAGCTGACTACAACCTTGTCAGCATTGAACCTTCTGGTTGGGCGCTCATTTGTGTTGACGAAGCTCAATGCCACTATGTTGATCCCGATAATCTAGAGATGCCAAACGCTTCTGGCAACGCGCTGGACTAGGGAAATTGGGAACACTGGCTGTAGACTAAACGTAGGTTAATTCTGCTTCTGCGCTTTTGGCTGTCCTATAGATTAGGTACAGCCATATTTTTTTGGCAATTTTGATAGGCTTACTCGGGAGCAACATTTCGTCTGTTATGAAGGACAAGCTACTTTCCTGGCTCAATCTTTTCCTGATGGCCGACGTTTTTGTAGTTTTGTTTAGTTTCTTTTGGCTGGCGATCGCCGTCCTCGGCCGCTCCATGAACCTCAGCCTCGGCCTCGATCTTTGGTACAAGCTCTGGGAGCCCGTCTTCACTCCCGCCATCGGTCTTCTGATGGGCGGTGCCCTTCTCAGCGGCCTGATCAGCCAAATTAACAAGCGTCTGCGCGCCCGAGATTCTCAGTAGCTGCATGGCCCTCGAATTGTGGATCCGCACCAGCGGCACCTGGATTAATGTCATTGCCATTTTGATTGGCACCAGCGTGGGGCTCCTGCTGCGGGGAAAATTGCCCCTGAGAATGCAAAAAGTGATCACCCAAGGCGTCGGTCTGCTCACGCTGTTTGTGGGAGTGAGCATGGCCGCCAGCCTCACCCAGGCCCGCGCGGGCGCCTTCGACGGCGTCGTTCTGGGGTTGCTAGCGATGGTAGTCGGCGGCCTACTGGGAGAATGGTGGCAGCTAGAGGAGCGCCTCACGGCGCTGGGCAACTGGCTAAAAGCCCGCTTTCACGGCGGCGGTGGCTTTACGGAAGGGTTTGTCGCGGCCAGCCTGCTGTTCTGCGTGGGGCCGATGGCCCTGGTGGGCAGCGTGAGCAATGGCCTGACCGGGGACAACCGACTGCTGACTATTAAATCTACGATGGACGGCCTAGCCTCGATCGCCTTCACCAGCACCTACGGCGTGGGCGTTGGTTTCTCGAGCCTGATGGTCCTGCTGTATCAGGGAGGACTGTCCCTATTTGCGGGCGGCTTGGCCCAGTCTTTGCCCAATCCCAATGATGCCCCCTCGGTGATGCTGGTGACTGGCGTGGGCGGCCTGATGATTATGGGCATTGCCCTCAATCTGCTGGAGGTAGCGCGAATTCGGGTGGCGTCCTTTTTGCCGGGACTGCTGCTGGCACCGGCTTTGTTTGCGATCGCCGACTGGGTGTCCTGAGTCCCAGGCCCCCTAGCTCAAGCGCGCCGTGCATTCCAGCAGCAGGCGCTGATTGAGCGTGCTGTAAGGCTGGATCTCCAGAGCCCGCCGAAAAGCGCTAATCGCCTCTCGATATTCTCCCAGCATGGCATGGCAAAGCCCCAGGCCGTGCAGCGCCCCAAAGTGAATGGGATTGAGCTCGATGACCTTTTGGCAGTCGTGGAGAGACTGGCGGTAGCGGCTTTGGGTGTAGTGGAGGACGGCTCGCCGGTTCCAGGCCTCTGCAAAGTCCGGCTGATCGCCAACCAGCTCCGTCAGCATCGCCTCAGCATCCTGAATTTGCTGATTTTCCAGCAGAGTTTGGGCCTGCTGCAAGATCTCCCAGCCGTAGAGTCCTTTTTGCTGAAACCAAAGCCGCCAAAGCGCCTCAGTCGCGCGATCGCGCACGGTCGCGTCAGAGTTTTTGAGATCGTCCAGGAGAGACTGAATTTGAGGATCATTCATTGGGGTGGACTAGGGAAACGGCGGCTAGGGATAGGGGACGAGCCAGCGATGAGCTGCGAGCAACGGGATAAAGCTGAATGAGTGGGCAAAGGCAGAATTTGAGAATTCCTGGTTTGCACGGAGAGGTATGTGAAGCTCCGACAAAGAAAACGGCAGCTTTTCAGAAAATTTACGGGGCTTTATTCACTCTTTACGGACGTGCTGCCGGGAGAGGCTGAAAATGATGGATATCATGCCAATAGAATGACGCCCCCGGTAGAAATGCCGGGGTTTCTTTACGGGAATTTTCTGGCAAGCGCCCCTGAGAAGGTGTACTGAGTTCAGTAGTCGCTCTGAGGGCAAAGAATCAGCGCCTGGCAAACAATAGGGATATAAGGCTGAATGACGCTTAGGTTCAGGGTTTTCTACCACTTCCTCATTTTGTCGCATTACATCAGGTTTGTTTTGATCGCTCGCCTCAAGATTTCGATCTGAATGTGATGTTTGTCCCTTCCTAAAACTGCGAAAATCTGCGTTTTGTGCCCTTAGCCATCGGGAAACCGGTGGCTTTACTATGCTTGGGCGGCCCTGGGACCAGAATTTCTGGCAGACCCCGGTAAAATAGTGATTACCGTTTCCCAACCAGTGTTTCGCACCTAACTGCTATGCCTCCGACAGGCCGCTACCAAAGTAGAGTGCTGAGTTTCTTGTCCCAGCGATCGCGCCAATGGGTGGATCAGTGCGAGATTGCTCTGCGCCACGCCAAAGTAGCGACTTTGTGGGGTGTTCAGGTGCTGCTTTCGCCGCTCTACCTGATCCGCAAGGGGGGATGGCGACGCTTTGGGCAGCCGCTCGGTGGTGGATCGGTGGCGTCTGCTGGTTTGCCAGAGGCGACTGAGGTGCCGCCGCCCAGCCCTGCGCCATCCGCCGATGAGGGACCGGTGCTGGAGGTTTTGCAGGTGGTGGAGCAGTGGCGATCGCTGAGTGCGACGAGCTCGTTGCCGCCGGCTGATGGGGCGCTGGTGGCCGGAGCGTCGGGGGCGATCGCGCCTCAGGGTGCGGCTGTGCGAGGGATCGCGAGCTGCCTGATCTCGCGGCAGCTTGTGCTGGTAGGCGCTGACAATCAAGAACTTGAAGGGCTGACGCTCTTTGATCAGCGATTGCTCAAGCAGCAAATCTGGGTGGCGATCGCGCTTTTTGAGGGCAGGCAGTGGGTGCGGCCGCGTCTTCAGGGCGCTGTGGCTGCTCTCCAAGGCGCTTTGCGTCCGCTGGGTCAGCAAGTGTCTCGCTGGACGGCGAACCGTCTGGGGGGTGCAGTGCCGCTGCGGGCGATCGCGCCTCAAGAAATCCCCGAACGTACCGGGCTGGTGGCGAATTCGGGGGCGATCGCGCCGGTGACCCAACCTGGAAGCCTCTTGGCTCGCACGGGCAAGGCTGCGCTGCTGGTCCGTCAGCACCTCAAAAGGGCGATCGCTGGAGCGCTGACCCTTCCCTTGCCTCCCGCTAGTGGCGATCGGGCCCTCCCCCCGCCAACGCCCCAGACACCCCAAAATTCATCAACGCTCGAGACAGAGAGCCTGAAGCCTTTGGGGGCGATCGCGCCCTACAGTGGTCTGACCGCAAGGGGGCCTGCTGCAGCCATTTCTTCGCTGCTGCAAGCGGCCGTCGCCTACTTCTTTGGCGATCGCGCGCCTCGGCCCCAGCTTCCTGGTGGGCCGCCGAGCCTGCCGGCCGCGTCATCGCCCCAGCCGCGGCTGGGCCGCGTGTGGCAGGCGATCGCGCCCTCCACTCTTGGGCAGGAGCAGGTGCCGACTCTGACCGTCGATGACCCGTGGCTGTCGGCAGAGGATCTCTTTGGCGTCCAGCCTCCAGTGGAGCGCCAGCCTGCGACTGCTAACCCAGCGCCGCAGGCCCTGCCCAGCGCCCCCCGCCTCAGCTTGCCGAGCAGTATCCGCCACTGGCTGCGCCGCGTGGCTTTGAATTCGACGGCTGATCTGGCTTTGCCGCCTGACTCGCCGTCTCCTGTGCCGCAGCCCCAGCCGCAGAGCTGGAGTCGTTGGCTAGCGCCGCGATCGCCAGCACAATCAGCCTCGCTTCCCGCTAGGGCAGAGTCTGCTGCGACTAGCGCCCCGGAAACGCCGCGTCTGGAACCTGCCGCTAGCAGCTTCGAGCACTGGCTGGCAGCCCTGGGCGATCTGGGCCTGACGTCCAACCCTGACTGGATCGAGGCTCCCGCGACGCCAGCGGGCTATGTCAAACATCCCCTGGAGACCCTTTTGGAGTGGTTCGATCGCCTGCTCGTGTGGCTCGAAGAAAGGGTCATCGCGGTGTTTCACTGGCTGAGCCGCTTCTGGAAGCCCTAGCTCATTCTGCTTGGGGGACTGGCTGCGTGCTGTCCGGGAACGTATTGCTTAGGGCAGACGTCCTTGGCTGTAGGTCAGCTTCTCCAATGAGCTTTTGGGGCGCCATCTCTCAGTTCTGGCTTGCAAGTCAGGGTGAGAGAGATTCGTGTGAGAGTCCTAGATATTTGATCTCGAGCGTAGAGGCGATCCTTGCGATCGCATTTATTCTCCTGTCAGCTAGTTAGGCCGTCTCTCCGAAAACCACCGAAAGCAACCTCTCTAGGGGCGATCGCCTTTATGGGAACGATTGACAGCTTCGCCAAGAAAGTTCAACATTTCGGTAATATATAAAGGCTGTCAGACTCTGACAATGAGGCCTACTCGGTCATTCCACCTCTGGAGGTATTGGTATGCTGACTTTGAAAATCGCTGTTTATCTCGTCGTTGCATTTTTTGTTGGCCTGTTCGTCTTTGGCTTCCTCTCAAATGACCCTGCTCGGACCCCCAACCGCCGGGATATGGAGTAAGCGAAGATCCAGCTCATGCATCGCGTCATGGGACAGGCGACCTTCGGGTCGCCTCTTTAGTCTCAGACGGTTGTTAGCGCTGTGCAGACTCTAGTTGCTCACGTTCCAGAACAAAAAGTTTTGCGACTTATCCCTGTGTCTGCACAGAAGTCTCCCTTGCCTGCTAACGGATTCAGCGTTTTCAACAAAGCCACCTATCGGGGTCAACTGTCTGACTGCTCCTGTTGACTATGCCCTACCCAGTTCCGCCGCCAGAGCCACCTCCCGTCGTGCATCTTGCAACGACTCCGGAGACTGATCCAGCCCCTTTTGTTGTTGAAGCGTCTTCCGCTATTGTGGCCCAGGCGATCGCCCCAGAGGTCACCCTGACGCGCCCTTCCGCGCCCGAAGAATTTACGCCCGAGCTGTCGCCCCTGCCTGGAAATGTCACCCAGAATGCTGCCGATCTCGGGCCGTCTGCCAGTATTGATGTGCCGCTAGCGCCTGAAGCTGCTACTGAGTCAGGCTTGGGGGCTGAGAATGCGGAACCGGTAGAAATCGCAGAGACGACCAGCGTCTCTGCTGAGCCGCCAGTGCTGCCTGCCGCCGAAGAGGTAGTAGACCCCCCCAGCAATCCAGGAAGTTTGACGAGTCCGTCAACGAGTCCGCTGGAGCCAGCTGAAGAAGACTTGCCGCCCTTGGCCGAACCGCTGGAGCCATCGTCTTCCCAGGAGGAGCCCAGTGCTCCAGAATCGCCGCCGCCAGCAACGCCAGCGCCTAGGGTGCCTCCGATGCCGCGACGATCGCCTCTGCCACCTCCCCAACCCACGACGACCCCGGATGCAGCAGCGCCGGTGCCGCCGGGTTCTGTCACGGTGCCGACCCGCGACGCCCCGTCCGATGACGCTGAGACCGAAGGCGATCGCCCGCTCCTCGAAATCGACTCTGATCAGCCGCCGACTCCGCCGGAAAGCGATCGCCCGAGCCCCCCTGCGCCGCCGCGTCCGGCTCCGGCTCCAGCAACGCCCCCGGCAACCACCCAGCCTGCTGCGGCCCCAGGACCCAACCCGCTGGACCTGATCGAGCTAGTGGCCGATCGCCAAGAGTATGACTCTGTGCGTCAGGTGGTGACGGCTGAAGGCAACGTCGTCATGCGTTTTCGGGGTGCAGTCCTCGATGCCGATCGCCTCCAGGTCAGCATCCCCAACCGCAACGCTGTGGCAACCGGGGATGTCGCTCTGACCCGTGGGGCTCAGGTGCTGCGAGGCAACCGTTTTGAATATGACTTTGTGCAGGGTGATGGCACCATTCAGGGCGCCAGCGGGGATATCTTCGTGCCCGCTGTGGGGTCTGACTTTGACATCAACGATACGGCAGCCCTGGAGAACGGCGTGTTGCCATCGCGTCCCCTCAGCGATCGCGTTCGGGCCAGCCAGCCCCTGAGTCGGGTCTCGAATCCGGGCGGCATCTCTGTCACCGTGGGCGGCGGCGGGGCCAGCAACCTGCCAGGCTCAGCGACTGGAGGGGAGGTGCGTCGTCTGCGTTTTGAGGCGGACAATGTAGAATTCACTCCGGATGGCTGGGAAGCGGAGGATGTGCGGATTACCAATGATCCTTTCTCGCCCCCAGAGCTGGAGGTCAGAGCGGAGCGCGCCAAGCTCACGCGCCTCTCGCCTTACCAGGATGAACTGCGAGCGGAGCGCCCCCGAGTCGTGTTTGACCAGGGATTCTCGCTGCCGCTGCTGCGCGATCGCCTGGTGTTTGATCGGCGAGAACGGGAACCTGGCCTTGTGCAGTTTGGCTTTGATGCCGAGGACCGCGGAGGTCTCTATGTGGAGCGATCCTTTGAGCCCATCTCGACGCCTCGCGTCCGCTTGGTGATCACGCCCCAATTCTTCTTGCAAAAGGTGATTGCTCCTGACTTCTTGGTGAGCAATGACGATAACGAGAAGACAGGGGTGTTTGACCCGGATGCCTATGGCCTGCGCGCCAGCCTGGATGCGACTCTGGGGCCTCAAACCACGCTCCGAGGGACAACGTCTTTTACTAGCTTGGATCTCAATAAGGCGGAAGACAATCTGCGGGCTAGCTTGCGGCTGCGCCAGCAGCTGGGGACTCACTCCCTAGCAGCGGAGTACAGCTATCGCGATCGCCTGTTTAATGGCTCTTTGGGCTTCCAGACGGTGCAAAGCAGCCTGGGCTTGGTCCTGACCTCTCCGAACTTCCGGCTGGGAGATACGGGCATTATCGCGAACTATCAGCTGGGTGCGCAGTACATTCGCGCCAACACCGATCGCCTGGATCTCTTAGATCCGGTGCGAGAAAACAACCGCGTTAACCTGGGGCGCTTCCAGGGAACTGTGGGCTTGTTCCGAGGATTTAACCTGTGGCGGGGTCGGGCGCTGCCGGCGACCCCCGAAGAGGGACTGCGCTATAGTCCGCGCCCCCTAGTACCCTACGTGAATCTCAATACCAGCCTGCGGAGCACCTTCAATCTTTACACCAGTGGAGACACCCAGGAGTCTGTGACGGCGGGGGTGAGCCTGCTGGGCCAGTTTGGCCACTTCTCCAAGAATTTCTTGGACTACACGGCCTTTAATGTGGGGTATTCCCAGGGCTTGCAGGGTAGCCAGTCGCCGTTCCTGTTTGACCGGGATGTGGACCGAGAAGTCCTGACGGCGGGGATTACCCAGCAGATTTATGGTCCTTTCCGGGCAGGCTTCCAGACGTCTTACAGCTTTACGCGCGATCGCACTATTAGTACCGATTATTTCTTGGAATACAGCCGGCGTACTTACGGCATCATTTTGCGCTACAACCCCGTGCTAGAGTTTGGCTCGCTGAACCTGCGCATTAGCGACTTTAACTGGAACGGCAATGCTGGGCCTTTCTCTGAGGTGGAGTCGGTGGAAGATGGTGTGATTCGTCCCAATAACTAGTCACTGCTGGTCGGTGCGGTGGGCGATCGCCCACCGCGCGGCTGCGAGACCCCTAGCCCAAGCGCTCTGGCGGCCGTAAAATCCCAGGGCCGGGTACATCCCAGCTGACTTTGGCTCAGCGTTCGGCTTGGCTGGCAAGATCCTGCTAACTGCTCTGGTACAGCGGTCTTCGAATTTGTGCCTGGGATTTAATTGGGCGAAAATTGCTGTATGACGGATGTGGACAAGGGCTCGCTGGAACCGGAAAGAAGTTCTCCTGAGGCGTTTGCGACGGCGCTCCTGTCTCGCTATGGCTTTGATCTAAGCGGCAACTCAGCAGCCGGAATTATCCAAGATTGGCGTCAGCAGTACCCGGTGGAATGGCTCCGGCCAGCGGTGATCGAGGCGCTGTACCAGGGGCGCTACAAGGCTATTTCGGTGGAGCAAATCCTGACATTTTGGCAGCGGCGGGGCCGTCCGCTGTGCCACTTCAATCACGAGTTTGAGCGAATTATTTGCAGCAAGTTTCCTGAGATTTTGGCGATCGCCCGTCAGAGCGAGCCGCAGCCGGAGCCGCTGCCGGGGGTGCAGCGACTGCGGGCCTTGCGTCAGGCGGCGATCGCCCCTGAGCAGCAGCCCGTGCCGATCGCTGCGTTGAGCGCCGAACCGGAAAATAGCCCAGCCAACAGCGATCGCCCACTTCCCCAAACGGCGATCGCCCCGGCCCAAACCGAGCAGCCAGCCCCAGATCCGAGCAATGGCCACGCTGAAACACCGCTGCCGGTGACCGATCCGCCCGTCCTGCGATCGCCTCCTGATCCGATCCAGCCTCTGCAACCCGAGAGCATCGAAGACGCTCAGACCCACGACCTCTCGGCCCTCCTGGGTAAACCTGGGACTCCCCGGCCCATCGATCAGTTCAAGCCCGACCCCGATTCTCCGCCGTTCTATGAAAAAATGCGCAGCCCAGAAGTTGCCTCAGAGCCTGCTAGGCTTCGCCCTGAGGCTGAGTCGCGTGAGGCTTCCCCGTGAGCTGTGCCCGCGTGCCGCGCGATCGCCTGTCCTAGGCCCAAAACCCTAAAGACAAGCGATCGCTGCTGTGGCGCGATCGCTTTCAAGGAATTAGTTTGGTCAAGCGGTTCAGCCTCGGTGGCTCGAATCTGGTTCTCGCGCTATGGCCTGAAAACCCAGAGACGCTAGGAATTGGCTGTGGCTGCGTCCGTCGACGGCATGGGCTTCAGATTGCCGGTGCGGATCTCGGAGCAAAAAGACGCCATGCTAAAGCCCCCGAACCGCTTCAGAATGCTGGTGCGCAGGCGCAGATTGGGGCTGGCGAACCACAGACGCTCCTCCGAGTACATCGTCTCGTACTCCGTGATCAGGGTCAGCGCTTCATCGCTGCCCATCACGTAGCGGCCGGCCACCGGTGCCTTCTCGGCATAGCCCAGCTCCCGCAGCAGCTTACCTTCCATGGGGTTGTTGGGATCGGCCACCGGTACCAACACCGTAGAGCCTTCATGCTTTTCCTTGTCCCATTCCATGGTGCCGGTCCAGGTCACCCGAGCCCCGCACAGGGCTTCAGCAGGATCGAAGCTGTACTGCTCACACAGTTGAATCACTGCGGGATCATCCTTCGCCAACATGTCAATTTGGAGTTCAGATTTTCCAGCTTCTGACTGTTTGAAGGCGAGGTGGTGGCTCGTGCGTTGCGAAAACCACTTGCCAGCACTCAGGTCAAAAAATTCAACTATATCCATGAATTCAAGCGATCCGTTCTATGGGGGTTTGCTGTACTGCTGCAATTGTCGCGCGAATTGTGTCCAAGCCAAAAGGGGCTATTTGGGGCTTAGCCGCTAGCTGCGCGCACCCTTTAGTTTAAGCTTTTTTGATAAGTCCGATAAGCGCAAACCAATTGCCTGAGGGTGGTTAACCGCGATCGCGTATAATCGGATCTTGCTGTGACGTTGGTTTCGTCTGCGATCGCGCCGCTCGAAGCTTCTGCCCGGTCAGGCAATCAGGCTCGCTGGCGGATTCCTCGGTGCGACGCTGCCAAAATCAAAAGCGATTAATATTTGGCACTTAATTTTTGAGTTGGGAGAGAAGCTTCAATGACCGGATCAACCCAGGTTCCCTACCTCTTGCGGGCAGCCCGTGGCGAAGTCCTCGATCGTCCTCCGGTTTGGATGATGCGCCAAGCCGGTCGCTATATGAAAGTCTATCGGGACCTGCGGGACAAGTACCCCTCGTTCCGGGAGCGGTCCGAAAACCCCGAAATTGCTATCGAAATCTCTCTCCAGCCGTTTCGTGCCTTCAAGCCCGACGGAGTCATTTTGTTCTCAGACATTTTGACGCCGCTGCCGGGAGTAGGCATTCCCTTTGACATCATCGAGAGTCGCGGCCCGATCATCGATCCGCCGATCCGGAGCTTAGAGCAAATCAAGCAGCTCCACGAGTTCAACCCCGATGAGTCCGTGCCCTTTATTCGCCCCATCCTAGAAACGCTGCGGCGGGAAGTGGGCAACGAGGCGACGGTGCTGGGCTTTGTGGGCGCGCCGTGGACCTTGGCTGCCTACGCCATCGAGGGCAAGAGCTCCAAGGACTACACCATCATCAAGGGGATGGCTTTCTCGGAGCCGGAGATGCTCCACACCTTCCTGGGCAAGCTGGCGGATGCGATCGCCATCTATGTGCGCCACCAGATCGACTGCGGCGCGCAGGTGATTCAGATGTTTGACTCCTGGGCCGGCCATCTCAGCCCCCAAGACTACGACACCTTCGCGCTGCCCTATCAGCAGCGCGTGGTGCAGCAGGTCAAGCAGACCCACCCCGACACGCCGCTGATCCTCTATATCAACGGCAGTGCCGGTATTCTGGAGCGCATGGGGCAGTCCGGCGTAGACATCGTCAGCGTGGACTGGACGGTGGATATGGCCGAAGCCCGTCGCCGCCTGGGTCCGGACATCGGGGTGCAGGGCAATGTGGATCCCTGCGCGCTGTTTGGCTCGAAGCCTTTCATCCGCGATCGCATTCTCGACACCATCCGCAAGGCCGGCAACCGCGGCCACATCCTCAACCTGGGTCACGGCATTTTGCCGGGGACGCCGGAGGAAAACGCGGCGTACTTCTTCGAGGTCGGTAAGCAAGCCGATCAGCTGCTGGTCCGCGCCTAAATCCTGTTAAGGCTGCGATCGCCCTTGGTTTCCGAGCACACTGCTGGGCGACTGAGGGCGATCGCGGGTTTTGGGTTGCTGCCGGATCGCCTCCCTGGGCCTGCCGACCCCAGAATGACTCCACCCAGACTACTTGTATCCGGGCAACCTTCGTTCAGCACAAAAAGCCCCCATGACCTCAAAGCGAATCTTCATGACTGGAGCCAGCGGCTGCATCGGTCACTACATCGCCGAAGCCCTGATCCAGGAAACCAATCACGAGCTCTTTCTCCTGGTGCGCAATCGGGACAAGCTCAAGATGGACTACAACCTGCGCCCTGGCGTCACGATCTTGCAGGGCGACATGCGGGAGATTGAGAATTTTGGCGATCTGCTGCCCACCATCGATGTGGCAATTTTGGCGGCGACCGCCTGGGGCAATCCCCAAGAAACCCACGACGTGAACGTCCTCAAAACCCTGCGCCTGATGAAGCTCCTGGATCCGGCGCGGTGCGAGCAGGTGATTTACTTCTCGACGGCCAGCATTCTGGGCCGCGACAACAAGCCGCTCCAAGAGGCGGGCCAGTGCGGCACCGACTACATCGCCAGCAAGTACCACTGCTACATGCAGCTGTCCAAGCTTGACATCGCGCCCAAGCTGACAACCCTATTCCCCACGCTGGTAGTGGGCGGAGACGAGCACAAGCCCACGTCTCACCTGTCTTCTGGGCTGCCGGAAGTGGCCAAATGGGTGGATCTGATTCGCTTTTTCAAGGCGGACGGCAGCTTTCACTTTATCCATGCGCGCGACATTGCCCAGGTGACGGCCTACTTGGTGGATCACCCCCCTGCACCCGGTGAGCCGCGAGAGTACGTGCTCGGCAACGCGCCCCTGACGGCGAACCAGGCGATCGCCGAAGTCTGCCGCTACCTCAACAAAAAAATCTATTTCCAGATTCCTCTCTCTTTTTGGTTGGCAGATATCCTGATCTGGCTGTTTCGAATTCAGATGGCAGCCTGGGACCAGTTTTGTCTGCGCTATCGCCACTTCACCTATGCCAATCCCACCAATCCCGCGACCTTTGGTTTGACGACCTACTGCCCCACGCTGGCCGATGTCTTGCGTTTGAGCGGCGTGACGCCGGAGACTAGCCGTGATCAGTCCAAGCTATTGCCAGAGGATGGCTGAATACAATCAGTGGATGAACCAGCGCCTCTTTGACGTGTGCGGAGCGCTGAGTGACGAGGAGCGAAAGCGCGATCGCGGTGCCTTTTTTCGCTCGATTCACGGAACGCTAAATCACCTGCTCTACGGCGATCGCGCCTGGCTGGGGCGCTTCACGGGCTGTCCGGCGTCTTTGCCCGCCTTGGGTCAGGACCTCTACGCGGACTTCGAGGAGCTGCGACGCCAGCGCGACCTGACTGACCAAGCCCTGCTGTTGTGGGCAAGCCAGCTCTCCGAAAGCTGGCTCGCTCAGCCCCTGGCGTACACCAGCAGCGTAGACAACCAGCCGCGCTGCCTGCCGGCCTGGGTGCTGGTCACTCACCTGTTCAATCACCAGACGCATCACCGAGGCCAGGTAACTACGCTGCTGTCCCAGGCGGGCCATGACCCGGGCGTGACGGATTTGCCCTGGCTGCCGACCCTGAGGGCGGACGCTCAAGACCGGTGAGGGTCTGGCTGAAAGCGGGTCGGGGTGCTCCCACTGGCCCTAAGTTGCTGTCAAATTGATGCGCTTCTAAGCTGCTGCTTCTGTCCCAAAAAATACGGTCGCAATCTGATCGGAAGCCTGAGCGCTGCTGGAATTACTTTGAAGCTTTGATGGTCTCTAGACGACGCTTACGCTACTGGGATCAAGCCAGATGGGTTTTTTGTGGAGGAACGACTATTTTTTTGGCTATTCGTCAATGGTGATTGATAAGAATTTTCTTGATTGGTGAGAGTTCGGTGACAGCGCAGTATAACCATAGATAGGACAGGGAAGCGCCTCGATACTGCGATCGCCACACCGACAGTATCCGGCTCAACACCATTGTGGTTTGCCAGCACTCTCCTCCAAATCCTTTGGAAGCGGGAACTGCTGGCCAAACGGGTCAAAAATGATCGGCTTCCCAGACGCCTGAGGCTTGAGAGTCCCTCAAGTCCTGGTACGAAAGACCGCTGAGAAACGAAGCCTCAAGACAACCGAGCGAACGTCTCTCCAGAGACCGTTTTCGCCTGCGCTACTGTTGCGGGCTGAGGGCCTTGGCGATGCCTAAAACCTGTTGATCGCTTCACACATTGAGGGGGAAAAGCCGTGCCAACCCTACATTCTGAATTAACGCGAGCGGAAATTGTCCGGCTGCAGCAGCGCCTTGACCACTTGGGATTTCGGGTGGGACCCATCGACGGGGTCTGGGGACCGAAAACGGAGGCTGCGGTGCAAGCTTTTCAGCGAAGCCAGCATCTGAGGCCAGATGGCATTGTCGGGCCGCTGACCCAGGAAGCGCTGTTTGCCGCTGAGCCAGTGCCGACCATGACGCTTTCGGAGAAGGCCATCCAGCTCATTTTGGAGTTTGAGGTGGGTGGAGGATCGTCCTACTACAATCGCCATTTGCTGCACCCGATCTGGCCGCAGGCTTCGTCGGGGGTGACGATTGGGATTGGCTACGATCTGGGCTACAACCCGCGCCATCGCTTTGAAAAAGACTGGCTCTGCCTGCCGGAGGGCGATCGCATCCGCCTGGGGGACTGCTGCGGACTCAAGGGCGAAGCAGCCCAGCGGCGCATCGGCAGCGTAAAAGATATTGTGGTGCCGTGGGACATTGCTTGGCAGGTGTTTCAGGCGGTGACCATTCCACGGTTTTATCGGGATGCGGCGGAGGCGTTTCCGGGGCTGCTGCGGCTGCCGCTGGACGCCCAGGGGGCGCTGGTCAGCCTGGTGTTTAACCGGGGGCCGAGCATGGAAGGCCCGAAGCGGCTGGAGATGCGGCTGATTCGCGAGATGGTGCCGCGCCAGGATCTGCCGGGAATCGCAGAGCAGCTGCGCAATATGAAGCGCCTCTGGGTCGGCACGTCGGTGGAGCGGGGTCTCTCGCGGCGCCGGGAAGCAGAGGCGGCTCTGCTTGAGGGGGCCCTTCATCGGTCTCGCGGCTCCTGAGGGTCGCTCCTGATCCTAGAAGGTCTAAGGAAACGCTTGTTTAATGCCAGGCTCCCAAGCTTTGATCGGGTTTGGGAGCGCTGGCTTGGAATGAAGGAATGGATTTGTTTGAGCAGCACCGATTGCAGGTGACAGAAGCAGAGGCGCCTCTGGCGGCTCGGATGCGTCCTCGGGTGCTGGAGGAGTTCATTGGTCAGGATCACATGATTGGTCCGGGGCGTCTGCTGCGGCGGGCGATCCAGGCGGACCAGCTGTCGTCGCTGATTTTCTATGGACCGCCGGGCACGGGTAAAACCACGCTGGCGCGGGTGATCGCCAATAGCACCCGCGCCCATTTTATTGCCCTCAACGCGGTGCTGGCGGGGGTGAAAGACATTCGGGAGGCGATCGCGACGGCCCAGGAACGGCGAGGACGCTACGACCAGCGGACGCTGCTGTTTGTCGATGAGGTGCACCGCTTCAACAAGGCGCAGCAGGATGCGCTGCTGCCGTGGGTGGAAAATGGCACGGTGATTTTGATTGGGGCGACGACGGAGAATCCCTATTTTGAGGTGAATAAGGCGCTGGTTAGCCGATCGCGGATTTTTCAGCTGCGATCGCTGACGGCGGCGGATCTGCGGGCGATCGCGCAGCAGGCCCTCCAAGATCGCGAGCGGGGCTACGGCGATCGCTCGGTGAAGTTGGCCCCAGAGGCCCTCGATCACCTGGTCAACGTGGCCAATGGTGACGCCCGCGCCCTGCTGAACGCCCTAGAGCTAGCGGTCGAAACCACGCCCCCCGACGAGACCGGCGCGATCGCGATTTCCCTGGCGGTGGCGGAGGAGTCGATCCAGCGGCGGGCAGTCCTCTATGACAAAGAAGGGGACGCCCACTTCGATACCATCAGCGCCTTTATCAAGAGCGTGCGCGGTTCGGACCCCGATGCGGCGCTCTACTGGCTGGCCCGCATGGTCTACGGCGGCGAGGACCCCCGCTTTTTGTTTCGGCGGCTGCTGATCCTGGCCAGCGAGGATGTGGGGCTGGCCGACCCCCAGGCGGTGGTGGTGGTCAATGCCTGCGCCCAGGCCTTTGACCGGATGGGGTTGCCGGAGGGCCACTATCCCCTGGCCCAGGCGACGCTGTACCTGGCGACGGCCCCCAAGTCCAACAGCGTGATGGGCTTTTTTGATGCTTTGACGGCGGTGAAGCAGGAGCGCGAGGCCGAGGTGCCCAATCCCCTCAAGGATGCTAGCCGCGATCGCCAGTCTATGGGCCACGGCGAGGGCTACCGCTATCCCCACGCCTACCGAGATCACTGGGTGGCTCAGCAATATTTGCCGCGATCGCTCCAGGGACAGGTGTTTTATCAGCCCTCGGATCAGGGCTACGAAGCCCAGATCGGCGAGACGGTGGAGCGGCGGCGGGAAGCCCAGATCGCGGCGGTCCTAGACAGCCAAGCGATCGATCCGCTGGAGGTGCTGACCTTCGGGCCGCGCGATCGCGCCCTCGATCGCTGGCTGCAGCGCACCCTAGACCAGATGGGCGAGCACTGGGGACACCTACGCGATCGCCTGTTTGCCTTAGCGCCGTTTCAGCGCCACCAGGTCGTGCTGGATCTCAACGCGGGCAGCGGCTTGCTGACCTGGGAGGCCCTGCGGCGCGTGCCCGAGGGCGGCGTGTATGCCTGGGTGCAGACGGCGGCGGAGGCCGAAAGCCTGCGGGAGCAGGCGGCGGCTTTGCCTTCGCTGCACCAGCCGACGATCTTGACGGGAGACTGGAGCGCCCTAGAAGCAAATCTGACGGCGATTGCCCCCGGCATTCGCTTCGATCGCATCGTGGGCCGCAATCTCTTCATCCAGGCTGCCGACAAAAGCGCGATCGCTCGTCAGCTTGCGGCCTTGCTGCCGCCCGAAGGGACGCTGCTCCTGGCCGAAGCCTTGCCCCGCCACAGCCAGCGCCTCTATCCGTGGCTAGCCGCTGAGACCTTGGACGCTGACCTGTATCAGCGCTGGATCGCGGCTGAGGAGCGCATCTACACCGACCCCGCCAATCCCCTGGTGAACTGGGACGAGACGGATTTGGTGCAGGCGCTCGAGGCGGCGGGCCTGACGGTGCGGCTCCAGGTAGAGCCCTGGATCACCGGTCGCACCCTGACCCCGGCCGTGATCCAGAGCTGGTTTAGCGATCGCACCGATCCACCCAGCTACGCCACCCACCTGGCCGCCAGCCTGACCCCCGATGAAATCGCCCACCTGCACCAGCGCTTTCAGCAGACCCTGGCCCACCAGCAGCGGCCCTGGCGGCGGGCGATCGCCTTTTGCACTATTCGACCGGCCGCGGCGGGTCCAGATTTGGCAGCGTCACCGTAAAGCAGGTCCAGCGATCGCCACTGTGAGCCGCAATGGTCCCATTTAGGTGCTCCGTCAGCTTTTTCACCAGGGCCAGCCCCAGTCCCGTGCCCCCGTGCTTCCAGGGGTCATTTTTCGGCACCCGGTAAAACTTGTCGAAAACGTGGGCCAGCTCGGCCTCTGGGATGTCCACGCCCGAGTTACAGACGTGAATGGCCATGCCCTCTGGAACCACCTGCGCCGACAGGCGAATACTCTCCTGGGCTGGCGTGTACTTGCAGGCGTTTTGCAGCAGCTCCCCGAGCACCCGCTCGAGGTGGAAAAAATCCGTGGTCAGGGGCGGCAAATCTGCTGGCAGCTCATTGATCAGGGTTTGCTGCTGCTGCTGAAAGCGGCTCATGAAGGGCTCGATCACCTTTTGGATCCAGCGCTGGAGGCGCAGGGTGTTGAGGACGAGGGGCTCGTGGTGGGCATCGAGGCGGGCCAAATCCAGCAGGTCGTTGATCAGATTGGTTTCGCGGCTACATTCCTCCTTGAGAATCCGAAAATAGCGATGGGGCGTTTCGCTGGCCTCCAGCAGGCCCGTGGGTCGCAGAGACACCTCCAGCATCTGAATGGCCATGCGCATGTTGGACATGGGGGTGCGCAGCTCGTGGGACACGCTGCTCAAGAAGTCGTCTTTGAGATGATTGAGCCGCTCGAGCTCCTGTACCTGGGCCTGGGCCGCTTGGTAGAGCTGGGCCTGGCGCAGGGCGATCGCGCACTGGTTGGCTACCTGCTGGACCAGCCGAATATCTTGGTCGCTGAAGGCGTGGTAGCTCTGCTTGACCAGCCACAAATCGCCCATCACCCCCTTGTCATCCTGGATCGGGCAGGCCAGCATGGCCACGCGGCCTCGCAGGGGATTGGGCATGATCGAGCAAAACTGGAAATGCTCACCCCGCAAAAGGGGTTCATAAAGCTCCGGGAAGTCTTTGAGGCGCGAGATGCGACCGCGATAGGGCGATACACCAGCGCTGACGTGCTCATAGCAGATGGTGGAGGTGTCTTTTTCTAGATCAAAAAGCGCTGCGTTGCAGCAGTTGACCCCCAGGCACTGGGCCAGCTCCTCCACGGCGGTCTGTAAGATGTGGCTCTCGTCGAGGCTGTCGCGCACCCGGTCGGTGATCCGCTTGAGGGACGCCTCGAAGTCAAAGGCCATTTCCAGCTGGGCCGTGCGGGCCTTGACTTGGCGCTCGAGGGTGGCGTTGAGGCGGTGCACCTGGATGTAGAGCTCGGACTGCTCCACGGCGATGGCCAACTGATTGGCAATGGTCTGGGTCAGCTCGATCTCGCTTTCCTGCCAGGGCTGGTGCGATCGCCTCAGCGCCAGACAGCCCCACAGTCGATGCAGATAAATCCGCACAACCAGCCAAGTTTGGGCAGTTTTTGGCGGGGACTCCGCCTCGCCCCACAGTCCGCCCACCCGTTTGCCAGAGAGCAGGGGCAGCGCCTCCAGATACTGCAACCGCCGCAGGGCAAGCGCCTGAACCTCGCTGACTTCTCGGCCCGTCAGATCGGGTGCCTCGGCGTTGGCCCCGTGCCAGGCCACGTTGCGCCAGAGCCGCTGCTCCGGCAGAAACTGGGTCAGCACCGTTTGCTCGCTTTCCAGCAGCTCCGTCACCGATCGCACCGCCGTCGCAAACAGGGTGCTGACATCCAGCGAATGATGGATCGCCTGAATCACCCGGTTGAGGGCCTTCTCTCGCTGGGCCTGCCGCAGGACGGCTGCTTCGGCGAGACGGCGCTGGGTGACATCCCGGGCCACCATTAGCACCGACTCGACCTGATGGCGATCGCCAAACTCCGGCACGATCCGCGCAGAGTAGTACCTCGGGGGGTGATCGGGGGAGCTGCACTGATACTCCACTACCTCTTCTTGGCCCGTCTGGTAGACCGACGCGACGGTCTGGTCCCACAGCTGCACAATATGGCCCGGAAAGCCCAGCGCCTGAGGGGTCTGATGGATAAATCGGTGAGGCGGAATGCCCGTGGTCTGCTCGACTCGGGGATTGATATAGAGAAACTCGCAGCGCTGATTGAAGCGGGCGATCACGTCGGGCGCATTTTCGACCAGGGCGCGAAACTCTCGCTCCCGCTGGTGCAGCGCCTCCTCTGTGGCTTTGTGCTCGCTGATGTTGCGGGAGTTGAGGACGATCGCCCGGACGTCCGGATGATGGAGCCAGTTGGTCAAAACAGTCTCGATCCAGACCCAGGAGCCGTCGGTCCGCCGCATGCGGTACTGAACGGTTAATGGGGTCTCGGGCTGCCCCAGGCTGGCGGCCATCACCCGATGCATCAGGGGAGCGTCTTCTTCGTGGAGCTGGCGGCAGAGAGCGTGGGACGTGAAGGGCTGAGGCAGGGGGCCGAGGATACGCTCCAGGGCGGGATTGGTATAGAGCACGTTAAACTCGGCATCCATCAGCTGCAGGATGTCGAAGGAGTTCTGCACCAGGGCGCGAAACCGAGTTTCATTGGCCTTGAGGGAGGCCTCGGCCTGCTTGAACGTCGTAATGTCTCGCCCGACGGACTGGATTTCTAGGATGTTGCCCTGGGCGTCGCAAACGACCTGATTGTTCCACTGATGCCAGCGCAGCGTGCCGTCGGGGGCCGTGATGCGGTGCTCGCAGAGCAGTGACTGGCAGGTTTCGGCGAGGCGCTGGAGGCTGCTCTGGACGAGGGCGTGGTCCTCGGGGGGAATGAAGGAGAGAAAGCTCTGGCCGAGCAGCGCTTCGGGCGATCGCTGAAAGTAGTTGCAGTAGGCCTGATTGACAAAGGTCAAGGTGCCGTCGGGCTGGCAGCAGGACACCAAATCCGGCAAGTTATTCAAAATGCTGTGGTAGCGTGCCTCATAATCGGCCAAAGATTGCTGGAGGCTCTGCCGCTGCTGCTTTTCGTGTTCGAGATCGGCCGCTTGATGTTGGACCGTTTGCTGCAACTCGGCGATCAGCAGGTGCATCTCGACCGGGTCATAGGCGCTCAAGACCCGAGTTTGCGTGATCGTCCCCACCCACTCGCCGCGATCGCCCGTCACGACCAGCTGCTGAATTTGGTGATGCTGCATCGCTGCGTGGACTTCCCCCAAAGAAGCCTCAGATCCGATCGTCAAAACCGGAGCGCTCATCACGTCCTGAGCCAGGGTCGTCGCAAAATTTACCCGCCGAGCGTACCAGCGCAGCACATCGTGCTCAGTGATGATCCCGACGGGACTCAACGGCTGCAAGCGCCCTTGGGCTCCGGCCATCGGGGGCGAAGCGGAACCCACAATCACAACAAAACTGGCTGAATCCTGGGCCATCATCTGGACAATTTGCTGGAGGGGCTGCTCGGCCTGGGCGTAGAGTCCGGGGGAGCCCATCACCTCAGCAACCCGCCGAAAGCGCAGCAGATCCAGCGGCTTGAGCATCCCGCGCAGCGCCGTCCGCGAGATCACGCCAATGGGATGTCCCTGGTCATTGACCACCGGCAAATGGGGTACCCCATAGGCCTGAAGCTTGTGCAGCACCTCCAGCAGGCTCTCGAGATCGGCCTCAGCGAGGGTGATCACCTCCGCATCCATCAGATCCACGACGCGCAACGTTGCCAGGGACTGTCCAGAGGCCAGGGCGCGCACGACGTCGTTTTCTGTGAGGATGCCGTGGAGAACCTGATCTTGGGTCACGAGGACGTAGCGAGCTTGCTGTCGGTGCATTTGGGCGATCGCCGATGCCACCGTGGTATCAGGCGTGGCCGTTAAGGGTTGAGTTTGAAGAAGACTGGAAACAGAAACATTCGTCAAATCGAGCAATTCTGACATATTTCCACGCCAAGCTCGCTGCCTCTGAGCAGCACCACGCTTCCACTGAAATCTTGAGGGGTTGTCAATATTGTGACTACTACAACCCTAATAAGCACGCACCTGAATTGATAGATTTTGACGTAAAGGTTAATCCCTGGCCGGCGGTGAAGACCGAGTCTAGAGGCCTAGGGAGCTACGGGCGCAAAGCCTGCTGGGCAGGCAGGCTGGCCGGTAGCTTGCAAAGACGGCGCAGGGGGATCTGAGCGCTCCTCTAGCCAGGATCCCACACAGGTGATCGAGACAGTCTCGGGGGGCGAGGCACCTGTGATGAAAACCCCGCTAACCCAGGTAGGGGCGACTTCCTGGAAGGGGATGGTCTGGCGCAAGGGGCCTAGGCGCAGCGTCAGGGGGCGGCGAAGCTGGCGCGGTGTGGCGCTTTGAAAAGCAGCTTGGGGAGTAGCGTGGACCCGATAGAGGTAGTTGGAGTTATCTGGGGAACTTGGCAGGCCCGTAAATTCCCGTAAAGCTGCTGAGGCGGTGGCAAAGCGCTGGTAGGTTTGGTAGTGGGCTTTTTGCGATCGCGTTAGGGCACCAATCGTGGTTTTTGCCTCGGAGCCGCAGCCGCAGGCCCTTTCGAGGCGGACACTAAACCCGAGGGCCAAAACGCCTGCTGCAACTCCCAAAAACCACCATCGTCGATTGAGGTTGCCTAGGGGCAAGTTTGAATCCTATTGATGGTTAACCTTTGACATTCCATAGCATTTTTCGCCGTGAATTCCGAGGAAAGGATTCTTAAGAAGTTTGGTCCTCTCGGCGGCGATCGCCCCTTGATCCCCTCAGGACTGTGCCCCGCCCTGCGCAACCCCCGCCGAAACTTTAAAATGTGAAGTAAGTTCACCATCTTCGTTTCACAAGAGGGCAATCGCGCTCCATGCTATTTGGATTTGGAAAGAAACTGAAGCTGCCGACCCAGGCCGAGGCTCTGCCGGGTCGCTCGACGGCCATGCCAGTCCCCCAGCGGCACTATGTCAACGGCAACCCCCTCAAGCCCCCCTATCCCGAGGGTTTGGTCCAGGTGATCGTGGGCATGGGCTGCTTTTGGGGCGCCGAGCGCAAATTCTGGCAGCAAGAGGGCGTTTTCGTGACGGCGGTGGGCTACGCGGCGGGTCTGACCCCCAACCCGACCTACCAAGAGGTGTGCTCCGGCATGACGGGGCACAATGAGGTGGTGCACGTGGTGTTCGATCCGCAGGTAATTTCCTTTGCCCAGGTGCTGAAGGTGTTTTGGGAGGGCCACGACCCGACCCAGGGCATGCGCCAAGGAAACGACGTCGGGACGCAGTACCGCTCGGGCATCTATACCTTTGGCGAGGCTCAGCGCCGCGAGGCGGAGGCCTCCCGCGACGCCTACCAAAAGGCCCTGAGCGCGGCGGGCTACGGCAAGATCACGACGGAAATCCTGGATGCTCCGGAGTTCTACTACGCCGAGGAGTACCACCAGCAGTACCTGGCCAAGAATCCCAATGGCTACTGCGGTCTGGGCGGCACGAATGTGGCGTGTCCCATTGGGCTAGGGGTGTAGGGCGATCGCCCGTCTCCGGCCCGCGATCGCGCTTGATCGAAAGCCCCCGAAATTTTGGGGGCTTTTGCGTGGAATTCGGTTTCTGAGGAAATCGGGCGGAACCAACTGTTTCTGGGGTAGTCTCTAACCCCAAGAGCCTCTGCGGCGATCGCCTGACTGGGCGTGTTGCATTCTCCCTGGTTTTCGCGCAGGAGTGTGCAGCCCTTTGCCGCAGATGGGGCCAAAATTTTCTGCTGACGATTTTTCAGAGACGGGTCGCCCATGAAATACGCGCGTTTGTCCTCTCGAGCTGGCTCCCTTGCGGCTTGGTTGTGCCTGGGAATGATGTCCTTGGGACCGGTGAGTGTGGCCCCGTCGGGGGCGATCGCCGCTCCCAGCGCCGACTTGCCCCGAGCGATCGCCCAGCTCGGCCCATCTCCGGACAGCCGCTTGCCTCGCCCCCTGGTCAACCGAGTGCGCCGTGCCTTGGCAGAGCGCACAGGCGCTGCGCCGGGCCAGTTTCGCATCGTTGATGCGCAGCCCCAGCGCTGGAATGATGCCTGCCTGGGCCTCGCTCAGCCCGAAGAAATCTGTCTCCAAGTCCTGGTGGACGGCTGGGTGATTACCTTGTCGGATGGAGAGCAGCAGTGGATCTATCACACCAACCGCGAGGGCCAGCTGCTGCGCCTGGCGGAGGCGAACACTGCGCCCAAGCTGCCTGGGGCGATCGCCGAAGCCGTCCAGCAGCAGTTTGCCAACTGGGTGATGGTGCCCGTTGACCAGATTCGCGTTGTCGAGGCCCAGCCCCGCGAGTGGCAAAATAGCTGCCTAGAGCTTCAGCGTCCCACCGAGCGCTGCGCCGGTCGGACCGTCAATGGCTGGCGGGTCACCGTCGCGGCCCGTGGCCAGACCTGGTCCTATCGCACGGACGAAACCGGCGAAACCGTGCGCATCGAGCCCCAGACCGACGCCCAGAATTTGCCGAAAAATGTGACGCGCGCCATCCTGAGCGATCTGACCCAGCGCCAACCTACCCTGACTGAAACGGACCTCAAAGTGGTGGCGGTGGAGCCCCAGAGCTGGGATGGCTGCTTGGGATTGGCCAAGGAAGACGAGCCGTGCAATGCCGTCCTGTTTGCGGGCTGGCGCGTCACCCTCGAAGACGCGCGGCAGCAGTGGACCTACCACACGACCCGAGACGGCTCCATTGTGAAGCTAGCGGGCACAACGCCCCAATAAGCCCCAATAATTTCTGGGTCTGGGCCAAAGGCGTTGCCTATTGCCGCTGCAAGGGTCGGACATTTGGGCCGTAGCGGGCGGTGAAGCGAGCGATCTGGGCGGCAGATGCCTGGATCGGCTGGCTCAGCACGAGCCACTGGACCCCTTCGGAGCACGGCGGCGTGGTCAAAGAGCCGCTGTAGCGGTAGTGCGCTAGGTCATGGGGCAACAGCGATTGCCCGTCAAAGGCCGCCAGTGCGGTGTCATCGGTGAGCGATCGCCACAGCTGCTCTAGGGCAGGATTTTCGCGCCCCGCGTCCACCAGCACGGCCAGCACAGCCAGATCCCCTGCCTCGCTGCGATGGACCCAGTGCACCTCCATGGCGTGGGGCCGGTGATCGATCCAGTGCTCGCTGGGGACGTGGAAATGAAATTGTTGGAGGCCGTAGGACTGGTTGCCAACTGTGAGCTGATTGCCAGCGGGATAGCGCACCTGAAGCGTGGTGCCGGGCTCCACGACAGCGCTGGGTGCGACGCCATAGTCCAAGGTGAGATCCCCAGAAGCGCCTACAGAAGCGCCCATTTTGGCCGTCACCAGATCAACGGGGGATTGGGTATGGCCCGTGGCGCACAGCTTGTAGGCCGGGTCGATCTCGGCCCAGTGGGCTGGGTCGGTGGGCTCCTGGTAGCTCCAGGTCAGCGCCCAAACCGGCTCCCCAAAAGCCACCCACAGCAAGCCCAAAAGTGCGATCGCCCGTCCCAGGCGTTGAAGGAATTTTTGGTGAATGTGCGATCGCCTTATCGTCATCGGTCTCTGCTGTTGATCTCAATCTTGGCTGCTGAACCATCTTAAATCCTCAAAATCCTTGAGAAGCCTCGGTTTTTGGCTATTTGTCCTTTTTCTGCTCAGGGAAACCGAGGACAATGACTCCAGCGGCGATTTTGGCGAAAAAATGCTTCCTAAGGAACTTTTCGCCTCGAAATTGCCCTTATACACTAGGCAAGAGCGGACTGTACCTAGAGTCCTGTTTTGCTAGATGTCACCGAATTTATAGAGAAAGAGAGGATACAACAATGAGGTTCAAACTTTTGGTGTCGGGATTGGTCACGGCAGCGGCGATCGCTCTATCGGGGACTGGCGCTGAGGCTCAGACGCTGATGCGGACCGGCCTGATGCGCAATGTGCTGGTCGACGCTTTGGCCAACCGCTCGACGGTGTTTTCGAGCGGAGTGCTGGCAGACCTGGAAACCGATGAGAACTTTGGTGGGGACTATCAACAGATTTTTGACTATGCCAGCGGCATCTTGAATGACTACACGGTGGTCGATCGGGGTGGCGTCTTCCCCGAAAATGCCGGCATCCCCCGCGATCGCCAGCTTCCCCGCACCGACGTGGTCTATACCGTCTTCACCCTCGACAACGGCAATGAACTCTTCCTCTATCGCTCGCCCCTCGAAGACACCGCGCGCTACTTTATCCGCGAATCGGTTCCTTTTGGCGGCTAACTGGCTCTAACCTAATCCCAAAAAGGCGATCGCCCAGTAGATCAAGGTTCTCTAAAACCCTCTACTGGGCGATCGCTGCTTTTATGTACTTGTATGCCTTGTGCAGTAAAAAAGCGGATTAATAACTCTAGCCCAATGTTTCCATAATGGGTAGACAGTCATCAACGGGAAAGTTATTACAGAACCCTTACGGACCTATAACTGTTCTGTAGAATCAGTACTTCTTCCTGGGAGACAACAGGAATAACAGCTATGACAGCTATCTACGGGGATTTGCACCAGAGCAAAACAAATTGGCTTCAAACTGCTACTGAGCTATCCTCTTTTGCACTTCCAAGTTTTATTTTAACGATCAAGCTCACCGAACGCAGATAGCCTTTGATGCTCACCGACTGGCTTTTTGCGTCCCGGTGCAGCGATTTGTTAGATTTCGGGCACATCAACTTCCGAAGTATTTATTCAGTTTCATCGAGGTGCTAAATTAACATGTTTTTCTAACTCAGATATTTTTAAGATCTCTTTAGCCTCCTCTATTGTATATACGCTCTTTAAAAAATTGCCTAACCAAGCAATATTAGCCTTTTCTATTCCGTCCTTATTAATGCATTCTCTAAATATTTTCAAATAGCCAAGTATCTGTCTATCTATGTCAGAAAAATGCTCTGAAAAGTTTTGAATAAAATCTTGGGTTCCTGCTAGTATTGCATACCTTTCAAAACTGCTCATCAGAGCCCACTTCCCTTGAGGTGAAAAAATTACACTCTCTAATTGATAAGATAAGCCAAAAGTGTTGGTATCAATAGACAAATATGTAGATATTTCTTCAAAAGGAATCCACCAATGCTTTGTCATAGATGAATTGAAATCAACAACATTAACAATAGATAGGTATAAGCTTGAATCTCCCATATGTGAGGCAGTACTTACAAGAGCATTAACAACTTCTACATTTGGGGGAAAATACTCATATAAGAGTTTAACTTCTTCAGCATTAGATCCGAATTGAGGTAGCTTGGGATTCTCGTTGAGAAATACTTGTCTCAATTTAGGTTCGGCCTCAGAATAATATTCATCATCTGTGAGAATACGCACAATTCCAACCTCTGTCTAACTAAAACATTGTTGATCAATAAACTAACACTCAGTTATAGAAACGGGACAAAGAAGTAGCTTTTTATATGGAAATTCAACTTCTTTCACAAGCGAAAAAACTTCTCCGCCGAGTGTGCGAGTGTAATGATTCAGAAGATCGATCACTCCATCTTCAAGCCTTCATTTGGATAGCCACATGAGATCCATTTCATGAAGGCGAATAAAATAAGATGGATATCCCGGTGATTGGTAAAGAATCTATCAACTTACTGATAATTGTTCAGTCCATTGCTAAAAATCCTTAGCCCAAAAGTTCGGGAGAAACAAAAAACTGTCATAAGACACAATATCGCTGCTACTTTATCCGCGAATCGGTTCCTTTTGGCGTCTAATTGGCTCTAACGTAATCCCAAAAAGGCGATCGCCCAGTAGATCAAGGTTCTCTAAAACCCTCTACTGGGCGATCGCTGTTTTTATGTACTTGGATCTCTTGTGCAGTAAGAAAGCGAGTCAACAATCGTAGCCCGATATTTCCATAATGGGTAGACAGTTATCAACGGGAAAGTTGCAGAACCCTATGTGAAGGAGAAAACAACTTACAACTACGGACCTATAACTGTTCTGTAAAATCAGTACTTCTTCGTGGGAGACAACAGGAATAACAGCTATGACAGTCATCTACGGGGATTTGCACCAGAGCAAAACAAATTGGTTGAAAACTGCTACGGAGCTATCCTCTTTTGCACTTTCAAGTTTTGTTTGAACGGCTCAAATCAGCGGCAGCCAAAAACTAAAAACGAAGCAGAAAGCATTGCAATATGTCCGCTGCATTTGAATTGTTGGGCAGCGTGTGCTCGTGGTCAAGATTTAACTCTCAATCCAATTTCTAAAGAGGACTTCCCTTAAAATCTCTTGACTTCGGTATGCCGTTGATTTTGGTAGTGATATGTGAAGCTTATCCTGCTCTAAACAGTATTCAACAAAAAATCTGACAATCTTCTGCTCATTAATATTCTTCTGTAAGTCTTGATCACTTAATTTGTCATTCTCTTCTAGTACCTGTCTAATCTTTGAGGCATATTCATGGCTAACAACAGGAGTAACTAGTGCCATTTCGCCCATATATGTGCCGCTTTTGTCTTCAGTAACGAATTCATAATGAATACGACCACAATGAGTCACCTTAAATCTTTGCGACTCATAAATATTTATATCTGTCGGATCATAAGGTTCGATAAGGCGACGATCAAGAAGAGATTTAAGATGTTCTTTAACAATCGTGCGACTGACGGTTGCAGGTTCAAAATAATTGAGAATATCATCCGCAGAAAGGTATATTTTTTCTGTATCAGATGCTGTATCAGAATAGACGTCCATTAAAAGACGTAAAATTGACAATCTCAGTAATGGACTAGTTATAGAGTTAGAATCAATCTCAAAAAGATTCAAAATAAAACTACTTTCTTGTTGAGAAAAATAGTTATATTCCCCTAGCAAGAGAGCTTTCTTTATGTTTCGATATCCAGGTCGAAAACTTTCGCCGATAGTATAGGCTTTAATTAGAACAGAAATATCTACAATTGGCGATATAACAATTCTTTGGGCAATTTGAAGCCCCCTGCGTATATCAAAATTTGCAAGCCATCCAACCATACGTCCTACATAATCTTCATTAACAAATATGCCTTCTACTGACAGAGCAAATGCCTTAACATCTGGTATTGAAAGGCGAATACCTCTTTTTGTAAAATAATCCCCGCTGTTTCCAGAGTTTTCCTGAATTTTTGCCTTAATGAATTCAACTCGTTTTGTTAGAACTTCTTTAGTTGAAGGCACAGGCAAATAAAAATCTCGATGATCATATGATTGTAATGGTCCTGATTTCGAAAGCTGCCAAACAGTACGATCAGTAATTGGACAGATAATGAATGAAAAACACTCTCTATAAATTGATTGTGCGAATTGAAAAACAGATTCTTGAAAAGATTGAGGGAAATGATCAGTATTGTCAAATACGATGCAGGGCATTAATTTTCTTGAGGAAATTGAGTGTTTAAGCAACTTTGTTACATAATCTCTGGGCTTTTGCGTCATTAATTCATTAATTAGTTCACCAAACTTCTCCTTAAACGCATTCTTATCCCTCTCGTAAAGTGGTTTGTATTGCCCAGAACTCCATCGTCTATATTCTGATATGAAAACTCCTTGGAGATCATTATATGTAGGAAAACTATCATCAAATAACTTTGCCTCTAACTCATTTTTTAATTGATCGATAAGCCAAGTAGAGATGGTAGACTCGTTACCATCTGAATCTGCCAAATCGATACGAAGGATCAAGCATAGCTCAGATAGTTTCTTATCTAGAATCAGACGGAAAAACCGATCAATAAAAGTAGATTTTCCTGCGCCTTTGTTACCTATGATTAAAATAAAGTCACCCTTTTCTATTTCTATGGCACTCCGAATTTGCTCTTCCAACTCTTCTCCTCGTTCTGAGTTGACAATATCAATCCTGTTTAATAAATTTCTTGTTATTTTCTCTAAACTTTCGTCCGCTGCACGGCTCTCTTTTGACTCAACAAAACACTCGGCAAGCATATCTGGATCTTCTCCAGATATGGTGCTGAAAAAACTGCGATAAACACCTTCTAAATCTCTCAATAGAGGTGATTTATGAAGCAAACGCCTTTCAGATGGATCTATAACTGTATCTAAAATTTCACTTTGATTAACATGTAACCCTTCTGCTTCATGAATATGAACTTGATATAAGTTCTCCATCACCCCTTCTGGGGAAAAGAGATCGTAGAATAGTGCAAAGTTTTGTTTAATAGATTCAAGATTTGGAAATACTACTGCTTTTCCTTCTCTAGGTGGTACTCCATCTGTACGAACTGCCCAAAATCCAATCCATTCCAGACCTGTGGTTAAGGCTGAAAAGAAAACAGCAGTATCTGCACAATAACGTTTTGCCTGTTCTAACCCTTCATTTGCTGACTGAATCGCTGGTCCACTAACTTTGTACCAAGACATACGGGATTGACGAGTATCAATCAGCAGTTTAGAAATTCGCTTAGCTTCTACAACAAGTCTCGCTCGACCACTAACGGAGAGTAAATAGTCAACATAACCCGATTCCGTATGAGGCTCAGTTTTTATTCCTTGTCTTTCCCATCCCAAGACCTCAATCAAGATGCGATCAATGATGTGGAGCCGTGCATCTTGTTCAGTCTCAAGAGGAATATTATTTTGAACCAATTCTTCATGTAAACTGTCAAACCTTTCTTTGGCTAAGTCAATATCCATAAACACAAATTTACAATGAGGTATAACCTAGAACTGGTTTTAGAGTGTAACTTACTTGCAAAAATTCTGCCTTAGCCTTGGCTTGTTTCCCAATCGAGTAGATAAAGCTGGCGTAGTGTGCTCACAGACAACCTAAAGCAGCCCAACTATTAATAGACGGAATTTTTCTGCCTAAGATCTCAATAGGGATAGTTAGGCAGAATGATTCAGCCTAAGATCCCAAATTACTACTTATGCCGATTATTTCCGCATAATTACGTCGTTTGAGCTGATTAGCGAGAATCTTTCCGCATAATTTCAGATTCCTTGCGGAAATGAGCAGATGTACTATTGGGTACACAGTACATCTGCTTGTCTCTATGCAGTCACCTCCTAAAAAATTGCTGGATCAGGTGCGGAATGCAATTCGTTTCAAGCATTACGCCTACCGCCCTGAAGAAACTTACTGGTAAAGGACTTTATTGTTTAGCAAAGAACATTATTCCCATTGATTCTCTGCCCAAAAGTGGACAGTAAGCCTACTCGACCGTGACCGATTTGGCGAGGTTGCGGGGCTGATCGACGTCGAGGCCCCGGCGAGCCGCGATGTGGTACGCCAAGAGCTGGAGCGGAATCACCGTCAGCACCGGCGACAGCAGCTCCGGCACCGCCGGAATCGGCAGCATGTCGTCAAAGATCTCGGCAGCGTGGGCGTCGCTGGTGGCCGTGACCCCGATCAGCCGGGAGTCCCGCGCCTTGGCCTCTTGGGCATTGGAGAGCACCTTGTCGTAGACCGACCCCGGAACGGCGATCGCCCAGTAGATCAAGGCTTCCTAAAACCTTCTACTGGGCGATCGCTGTTTTTATGTACTTGGATCTCTTGTGCAGTAAGAAAGTGAGTCAACAATCGTAGCCCGATGTTTCCGTAGTGGTCAGATAGGCCTCAACGGCAAGGTTATTACAGAACCCAACGTGAAGAAAAAACTAACTTCCAACTATGGACCTGTAATGGTTCTGTAGCACCAGTACTTTGTTCTAGGAGACAACCGAAATAACAGCTCTGACGGTCATCTATGGAGATTTGTACCAGAGCAAACATAATTGATCGCACACTGCTAAGGACTATCTTCTTTTACACCTCCAATTTCTGCTTTAATATTCCTGCTGATCGGTTACAAATAGCCTTTGCAATAATGACTAGAAGTTCCCGCTAGTCCGCTTCAGCAGGTTTGCTAGACAGCACAGTTTCAAGAATTCGAATTTATCTGCTTCCCAATTATGGTAGAGGGAGACCAGCAGAGCGAATAGCCAGCTTTACAACTCCCTGTACAACGTCACTCACCGTGGCATTTCCTACGGATTGTCCCCACTTAAGAAGCTTGGCTTGCATACTCGGATTATTTTTAGCTTGATTTGCTATATCTGCCGCAACCTTCTCCTTTGCCACGTCAACGTCCATTCCTTGACTTTGTAACTGATCAATCAAAGCTTGAATCTGGGAAGCTGCATGAGTCAAATTTTGGTTCATATTAATGTAGTTAACATAGTTTCCCTCAGCATAACCACCAGAGTTAGATTCGATATAATTACCACCACCAGTGTTAATATTTCTTCTCGATTCTTCTTTCTCAGCCATTACTCGAATAATCCTTAATAATTCTGTATTGTGCTGTCTATATTCTACCAATTGCTGATCTTGAAGTGTCAACAGTTTCTCTTGTGCTTTAAGTTTGTAATTATACTCCTGCTTTAGTGTTTTTTCGATCTCCGTCTTATTTACTTCTGCTGCAACCTCTAGTCGAATTATGAAAGCTTCATCCTTTTTCTTTTCAATAGCTTGTACAGAGAGATTAGCATCTCCATACTTGTCTCTCAATTCTTGAAAAGAAAGAAGAAAGGGTTTCCAATCAATACCATCAACAAAAATCAAATCAATTGTATCTGACACTTTATGAATTAATGCTGAAAACTCACCAGGAGCAAAAGAGGAAGATTGAGGCCGACGTTTTTGACAACCTTCTACTCCATAAAAATAGTCACAGATAACTTCAAAAAATTGTGTTTCAGTATCTAAAATCCAGTCTTGAAGACACGATCCAGTCAATGTTGCTTTGGAAAAGATAGTTGCAGAGCATTGAGCTTTACTGAGATTGACATTGGAAAGATCAGCTCCAGTAAAATTAGTTTTACTTAAAATGGTTCTGGTTAAATTTGCTCCGGTGAGGTCAGAGCCAATCAACTTTGCTTCACTTAAGTTAGCCCCAGAAAGGTTTGCCCCGCTCAAGTTGGCATGACTGAGATCTGCGTGGCTGAGATCTGCATGAGGTAGATAAGCTCTATCAAGTTTAGCATCTTTGAGTTTTACCTTTGTTAAGTCAGCACTACTAAGATAAGCATCTCTCAGATCTGCCTTGCTGAAATCGATTTGCCCTATAAAATGGCTTCTCCACTGATTCCAAATAGGTATACCCATTCTCAGAAGAAATAACTGAACTGAATTTATCACCTGCTTAATCCACTATTTATTGAAAGTTTTTAAGCCTGGGAATTTGCATTGTTATTCTGACTGAGATTACCCAAGAAGAATTATCTGTGTGACAGATATATTAACCAATGAACCTTGTGAAACCCACCAAAAAATTAGACGGAATAACACAAAAATCACCAATGAAGAAATAACGTTGCTTAAAAATCTTTCAAGTCTCAAAATACTCTTGTTTATCTCTATTGCTTCTTGAATACTTTTAATTCCGCCTAAATTATCTAACGAGTTATTTAAAGTGGAGATGATAGTGAAGTAGCCTAAAATAAAATAAAGAATGCTACAGATAAGATTGAAGACTCTTGCAACGAAATGACCAAAGCCCGATACTCTGTACCCTCCTATGGATGCATTTAAGCTATATAACCAATAATCAAAAAAGCTACTGATATATATTTGATCTTCTTTGATCCAACTTAAAAAGCTTTTTGTATAAATGACATTTCCAGTAAGATGGCCAAGTGTATAGCTTGCATGATCTGTAAAAATATTAATTGTGTAAAGACTTTCGGATCCAAGAGTTGCGACTTGAACAAAGTCTAAAACTGTTGTCAAGAAACAAAATATGATTGTGCTACCTAAAACAAGAATCAAGAATATAGCTTTATTGCTCAATATGTACAAGTTTGAAAATCCTATTCCAATTAGTACAAAAGGTAATAAAAGTATAGACAAGACAAATTGTTGGATATCGGAATCTCTGCGGAACTCATCTTCTATTCCAGCAGCTATTAGTATTCCGCAGATACAGGAAAATATTATGAAAATATAAATAAAACAACCTATTAAAAAGTCAATCCAGTCTAGTCCTGTAAACTGAAATACATTAAAAAAGTTAGTAGGTATTATCCAAAAACTGATTGCTCCCCATATCCATCCTAATAGTGTACTAATAAGTGGTCTCAGAATGAAAACTATCATAATGTAATAAAAAAAAGTCGTTAAAAGTGCTAGTCCAGTGAAAATTAATGGGAAACCAACGACGAAGAAAATATTCCTGAAAAAGAGCGTCATTTTTTGTTTTTGCCTTCTTTGAATTATTACTTAGGCTCAACAAAGACTGCTGTTCCGTAACATAAGCATTCAGCTACACCAGCCGAAATCTCTGTTGAATCATAGCGGATACCAATTACAGCATTTGCACCTAGTTTCTTTGCCTGTTGAATCATTAATTCATATGCTTCTTGTCGAGTAAGAATACATAATTGAGTAAAGAGTGTAATATTTCCTCCGAACAAAAGTTGTAAAGATATTATAAAATTACCTGCCAAACTACGAGATCGAACAGTAACTCCACGAGCAACACCAAGATTCCTTACGATTTTGTATCCTGGTAAATCAAAGGCTGTAGTTGTAAATTTGTCATCCATGACACATTTCATTTTTTGTGTTTCTACATAGCCATAGATTTCCCAAACTCTAGAAAACAATAACTACTCTTTGTCGGTAGGTTGCTTAGAATGTTCCAATCTGCTACGGATAGTCTGATTGCTCTAGCTTTCAAAGGCGTCTGCAACATCTGCTCAAATAGATGGCTTAAAGCTGTCTAACAGCTAAGTTGAGCCGCAAACACCGCTAAGATCGCGTTGTTGAGCTAACGGTGTTCATCGGCTCCAACGCAGAGTTGGGATTCCGGTTGCTCTATAGGGTTCCCGAGATCTAACAGTCGATACAAGGTAACTCAACAAATAGGAACACTGTTTCTACTCACAAAGCTTGGATATCAAGAACTCTGTGACTAAGTATTTATGCTCTGTGCCAGTCGACCAAGAACTTTACTTCTCAGCAAAAAGCTCTATTCCCATTGGTCATCTGTCCGAAATTGGCTGCAACCCTACTCGACTGTGACTGATTTGGCGAGGTTGCGGGGCTGATCGACGTCGAGGCCTCGGCGAGCTGCGATGTGGTACGCCAAGAGCTGTAGTGGAATCACCGTCAGCACCGGCGACAGCAGCTCCGGCACCTCCGGAATCGGCAGCATGTCGTCAAAGATCTCGGCAGCGTGGGCGTCGCTGGTGGCCGTGACCCCGATCAGCCTGGAGTCCCGCGCCTTGGCCTCTTGGGCGTTGGAGAGCACCTTGTCGTAGACCGACCCCGGAACGGCGATCGCCACCACCGGCACCTTGGCATCCAGCAGCGCGATCGGGCCATGCTTCATCTCCCCAGCCGGATAACCCTCCGCGTGGATGTAGCTGATCTCCTTGAGCTTCAGGGCTCCCTCCAGAGCGATCGGGAAATTGACCCCCCGGCCCAAGAAGATGAAGTCCTGGGTTTCAGCAAAATGGTGCGCCAGATCCTCGATATAGCGCTCCTGGGTTTCCAGGATCAGCTCGATAGAAGCTGGCAGCTGGCGCAGACCAGCAATAATCTCCGCGATTTGAGGCGGCGTGAGGGTCTTGCGGCGGTAGGCCAGCTCCAGGGCCAGCCCATAGAAAGCCATCAGCTGGCCGAGGAAAGTTTTCGTGGCGGCCACGCCGATCTCGATGCCCGCGTGGGTATCGATGATGTGGGGAACCAGGTGGCCCAGAGAGCTCTCGGGGCGGTTGGTGATGCCCAAGAGGCGCGCGCGAAACTCCGGGGGGCGATCGGCGCGGCGCTGCTGCTCCATGTCCAGAGCTGCCAGCGTGTCGGCGGTTTCGCCGGACTGGGTGACGCCGATGGTCAGGGTGTTGGGCGTCAGGGGCGAGGGAGAGTAGCGAAACTCCGAGGCGTACTGGACCATCGTCGGGATGCCAGCGAGCTGCTCGATCAGGTACTTGCCGACCAGGCTGGCGTGCCAGCTGGTGCCGCAGGCGACGATCTGCACGCGCTCGAGGTCTTCATAGAGGTCTGGCGACAGACCCAGGGTCAGGGGCGATCGCCCGTCTTCGGGGGAGTCGGTTTCTGGCTGCCACTGACTGTTGAGATAGGACTCCAGGCAGGTCCGCACCACTCCGGGCTGCTCATAGATTTCCTTGAGCATGAAGTGCTTGAAGCCCTGCTTTTCCACCAAGACGGGGTTCCAGTTCAGCAGGCGCGGCGACTTCATGAGGCGCTTGCCGCCAAAGGTATACACTTCTGCCCCCAGGGAGGTGAGGCGGGCCATTTCGCCATTGTCGAGGGTCAGGACCGCCCGGGTGTGGGGAATCAGGGCCGGGGTGTCTGACGCGCAGAAAAACTCCCCTTGGCCAAAGCCCAGGGACAAGGGAGCCTGCTGGCGCGCAACCACCAGCTCGTTGGGATAGTCGGCAGACACAACGGCGATCGCAAACGCCCCCTCTAGCTGGTTGACGGTGCGCCGCACCGCCTCTAGGAGCCGCGATCCGGCGGGCAGATTTTCGTCAGGCGACAGCGCTTGCAGGTGCTCGGCGATCAGGTGGGGAATGACTTCCGTGTCGGTTTCCGAGCGAAACTCCACGCCGCGGCTGCGTAATGCGTCTCGCAGCTCTCGATAGTTCTCGACGATGCCGTTTTGGACCACGGCGACGCGCATGTCCGTGTCGAGGTGGGGGTGGGCATTGTGTTCCTCGGGTTTGCCGTGGGTTGCCCAGCGGGTGTGACCAATGCCGATGTGGGAGGGGGTGGCGACGCTCTCTAGCTTTTCCTGAAGGTTGTAGAGCTTGCCCTTGGCCCGCACGCACTGGAGCTCGCCGTCCCAGACCGTCGCGATACCGGCCGAATCGTAGCCCCGGTACTCAAGTTTCCGCAATCCTTCGAGGAGAATTCCGCTGGCTGCCTGGGTGCCAATGTAGCCGACGATTCCGCACATGGAAATCTAACTCCGTTGATGGGCGATCTGCTCCCGCCGTTGACGCTACGCATTATATACCCTGGAGCCCTGTCGGGGAGACTGTTTCAGGCTCTGGAGAGAGGCTGAAAGCGGAGCGTCAGCGCGGGGGCCTGGGGGGCAGGGGGCTGTCCCAAGCTGCCTTGGATCATGGCGGGGAAATTTGGCCAGCGTCAAGGGTGAGCGACGGAGACCAAACAAAATTGGGTGCCCCAGCGGTTGCGGCGCACCCAATTTTTGGGCATAAAAAAGCGGGGGTGGAAACTCCCCCGAATCTGACTGCGAGAATCGTTGTAAAACGCAGGCTTGGTAAAGAAATTGCGTTTAAACGGATTTTTAAGTTCAGAACAACCCTGGTCCGAACATTTGACTAAGGAAACGAGCGTTGGCGAATTAGTAAGCCAAGCCCATGCTGCGAGTGGTCTCTGCGCCGAGATAAACCCGGATGCTCAAAAAGTCCGTGGGGCAAGCAGTCTCGCACCGCTTGCAGCCAACGCAGTCTTCAGTCCGAGGGGAGGAAGCAATTTGTCCAGCTTTGCATCCATCCCAGGGCACCATCTCTAGTACGTCCGTAGGGCATGCCCGCACGCATTGGGTGCACCCAATGCAAGTGTCATAGATCTTGACTGAATGGGACATTGAATAATGACTCCAAACTACTGTCAATTGCGATCGCAATACTCACAGCAAAGCGGCTAAACACAAGGCTTGGCCGCGATCGCTGCGAAGTTAAGGGTAGTGTACCGCAGGGTTTTGACCGCCTTGTCGATAGAGCGACAAAACTTCAAACAACTTGACATAATCTCGGTCGCAGCGGCGTTTTCGCCCCATTTTCGCAATAAAAAGGGCATCGCCATCGCGATGCCCCAGCGTTTTCTCAGGTGAGCGGACGCTAGCCGAAGATGCCCCCGAAGAACTCGATCGCCTCATTGAGGGCCGCAATAAAGACGTCTACTTCTTCACGGGTGTTGTAGAAGTAGAGGCTAGCCCGGGCGGTGGACTGGGCCTGGATGTGGCGGTGCAGGGGCTGGGTGCAGTGGTGGCCAGCCCGAATGGCGACGCCTGCTTGGTCCAGGATGGTCGATAGGTCGTGGGGATGGACGTCCCCTGCAGTAAAGGAGGCAAGAGCGGCTCGACCGCTGCCGTCGGCGGCGGGTTTGGGACCATAGATGCGCACCTGGGAGAGGGGCTGCAACTGGTCAAACAAATAGCGGGTCAGCTCTTTTTCGTAGGCGTAGATGGTGTCCATGCCTAGGCCCATTAGGTAGTCGACGGCGGCTCCCAGGGCGATCGCCTCCCCGATGGCCGGAGTGCCTGCTTCGAACTTGTGGGGCAGGTCCGCGTAGGTGGCGTGGTCGAGGAACACATCGGCGATCATTTCGCCGCCGCCCAAAAAGGGCGGCATGGCGCGCAGCACCTCGCGCTTGCCGTAGAGGAAGCCGATCCCGGTCGGCGCGCACATCTTGTGGCCCGAGGCGACCAGCCAGTCGCAGTCGATGTCTTGGACATCAATGGGCATGTGGGGCACGCTCTGGCAGGCGTCGATGAGCACCCGCGCCCCGTGCTGATGGGCGATCGCGGCGATTTCTTTCACCGGATTGACGCAGCCTAGGGTATTGGAAACGTGGACCACAGACACCAGCTTGGTGCGATCGCCCACCAGAGCGCGATACTGCTCCAAGTCAAAGCCTTCATTGCTGTCGAGACCGACAAACTTCAGCACCGCCCCGGTCCGCTGGGCTACCATCTGCCACGGAATCAGGTTGCTGTGGTGCTCCATCACCGACAGAATGATTTCGTCTCCTGGCCCCAGATTTTGCTGTCCCCAGGCGTAGGCCACCAAGTTGATCGCCTCCGTCGCGTTGCGCGTGTAGACAATCTCCTGGGACGACGCCGCATTCACAAAGCGCGCGACCTTCTCCCGCGCCCCTTCGTAGGCATCGGTGGCCCGAGCGCTCAGGGTATGGACGCCCCGATGGACGTTGGCGTTGTCGCGTTCATAGTAGTGCCGGAGCGCGTCCAGCACCGCCTGGGGCTTTTGGGAAGTGGCAGCGTTGTCGAGGTAGACCAGGGGCTTGCCGTGGACTTCCTGATTGAGAATCGGAAAGTCTTTGCGGACTGCTTCTGCGAGGCTTCTAGCTTGGGTGAAGGTCATGGCGGGGAAGCGTGGAGGGGGACATGAAGCGGCAAAAGGCGATCCTTGACCCAGGATCGGCCTTTGCCTCCAGTTTAGTGATTTTGGGTGGCTTGGGCGGCGAGGGCCTGGCGGATCGAGGGAACCGGCACGCGCTCGAGGATCTCGGCCGCGAAGGCGTAGATCAGCAGCTCCTGGGCACTCCCCTGGTCAATGCCGCGGCTTTGCAGATAAAACACCTCGTCGGTGTCTAGCTGGCTGACCGTAGCGCCGTGGGAGCATTTCACGTTGTCTGCCACGATTTCTAGCTGGGGCTTGGTGTCGACCCGCGCCTTGGGCGAGAGCAGCAAGTTGCGGCTAAGCTGGGCGGCGTTGGTGAGCTGAGCGGCCTTGGGAACCGAGATGCGGCCATTAAACACGGCGCGAGCGCGATCGCCCACGATGCACTTGTGGAGCTGATCGCTGGCGCCGTAGGGCTGGGTGTACTGGATCAGGCTGTGGGTGTCGGCGAGCTGGGTACCGCTGGCGACGGTGAGGCCGTTGAGGGCCAGATGGGTTTGCTCACCCTGCTGCAAGACCTCCAGATGGTGGCGCGAGATTTGGCCGCCGAGGCTGATGGCGTTGCAGGTGTAGCGGCTGTCGCGCCCCTGGGAGACGGCGGTTTTGCCGATGTGAAAGGCGGCGATCGCCTCCCGCTGAATCCGGGTGTGATTGACCTGAGCGTTTGCTTGGACCCACACCTCGGTGACCGCATTGGTCCAGTGCGGCCCATCGCCCACCGTCACAAAGTCCTCCACCAGGGTCAAGGCGCTGCCGGTTTCGGCCACCACCAGGCACCGAGGGGAAATCAGCGCCGCTTCAGAGGCCGTAGCCACCAGCAGCAGATGAATCGGGGCCTCGATCACGGCATTGTGGGGCAGCCATACCACCGCCACGTCCTGAAAATGGCTGGTGTTGAGGGCGGTGAAGCGCTCTTCGCCCCCGTGCTGCTTGGCCAGATAATCTTGGAGGGCGCTTTGCCGCTCAGCGGGCAAATCCGCCAGGCTGCCAACAAAGGCCCCGGCGGGCAAACCTGCGATCGCCGATAGCTCCGGCGCGTAGACGCCATTGACCAGGACCAAGCGGCTCTGCTCGGCCTCCGATACTGCAAAGGGGGCGATCGCCTCCGGCGTCAGCCGTGACGCCGTGGCCGCCTGGAAAGGCACCGCCAGCAGCGGCGAAAGATCGGTAAAGCGCCAGTCTTCATCCCGGCGACTGGGAAAGGACTGCTCCTTGAGGAAGGCAGCTCCCTGATCGCGCAGACCCTGAAGCCAGGCGATCGCCTCTGCCCCAAAGCGCGCCTCGTCAATGCGGGGGGCCTGGGCGAGCCATCCGCTCAGCGCTTCCTCAGCATTCGCCTGGGGCGTGGTTGCTACGTCAGACACTGTCATCATCGCGCCCCCACCTCAGCGGTTTCCTCTTCCACCACCCAGTCGTAGCCGCGGGACTCCAGCTCTAGCGCCAGTTCCTTGCCGCCCGTCGTCACGATCCGGCCTCCCTCCATCACGTGCACAAAGTCCGGCACGATGTAGTCCAGCAGGCGCTGATAGTGAGTAATCACGATCGTGCCGTTGGTTTCATTGGTCAGCTGATTGACTCCGTTGGCGACAATCTTCAGCGCGTCAATATCCAGACCCGAATCGGTCTCATCCAGGATCGCCAGGGTGGGCTCCAGGATCGCCATTTGCAGGATCTCGTTGCGCTTTTTCTCCCCGCCCGAGAACCCTTCATTGACGCTGCGGCTCAGGAAGTTGGGGTTCATTTTCACCACGTCCAGCTTCGTCTGCACCAGGTCATCAAAGTCAAACGCGTCCAGCTCTTCGAGGCCCTGGGCCTTCCGGCGGCTGTTGTAGGCGACCCGCAAAAAGTCCAGATTGCTCACGCCAGGAATCTCGATGGGATACTGGAAGGCCAAAAACACCCCAGCCCGCGCCCGGTCCTCCGGTTCCAGCTCCACCAGGCTCTGCCCTTTGTAGAGGATGTCACCGCCGGTGACCGTGTAGGCGGGGTGACCGGCCAGGATCTTGGAAAAGGTGCTCTTGCCCGAGCCGTTCGGTCCCATGATGGCGTGGATTTCTCCGGCCTTGATCTCCAGGTTGAGCCCCTTGAGAATGGGCGTCCCGTCTACCTCGGCGGTCAGGTCCCGCACCGACAAAATTACTTCGCTGTTCTCGATAATCATTGCTGAACGACAAACGTGATGTGCAATCGGGAGAGGGAAAAGGGCGATCGCCCGGGCCGCAAAGCCACAAACCGCGATCGCCCCTCAATGCAAAACCTTAGCCAACAGATCCTTCCAGCTTCAGACTCAGCAGGCGATCCGCCTCCACCGCAAACTCCATCGGCAGCTTATTGAAGACGTCCTTGCAGAAGCCGCTGATGATCATCGACACCGCGTCCTCCGTCGAGATGCCCCGCTGCTGGAAATAAAACAGCTGGTCTTCGCCAATCTTCGACGTCGAAGCCTCGTGCTCCACCCGCCCCGTGTTGTTTTGCACCTGGATGTAGGGGAACGTGTTGGCCTCGGCGCTGTCGCCGATCAGCATCGAGTCACACTGGGAGTAGTTGCGCGCTCCCTCAGCGCTCGGGTTTACCTTCACCAGGCCGCGATAGCTGTTCTTCGAGCGGCCCGCCGAGATCCCCTTAGAAATAATCGTGCTGCGGGTGTTCTTGCCGATGTGCACCATCTTGGTGCCCGTGTCGGCCTGCTGGCAGTTGTTCGTCAGCGCCACCGAATAAAACTCACCCACCGAGTTGTCCCCGGCCAGCACGCAGCTGGGATACTTCCAGGTGATCGCCGAGCCCGTCTCGACCTGGGTCCAAGAAATCTTGGAGTTGACACCCTTGCACAAGCCTCGCTTCGTCACGAAGTTGTAGATGCCGCCCTTGCCGTTTTCGTCGCCGGCGTACCAGTTTTGGACCGTGGAGTAGCGAATTTCCGCATTGTCCAGGGCCACTAGCTCGACCACTGCGGCGTGGAGCTGATTGGTGTCAAACATGGGCGCGGTGCAGCCTTCCAGGTAGGTCACCGAAGCGCCTTCCTCGGCCACGATCAGCGTCCGCTCAAACTGACCTGAATCGCCGTTGTTGATCCGGAAATAGGTCGACAGGTCCATGGGGCACTTCACGCCCTTGGGGATGAACACAAAAGACCCGTCCGTGAACACCGCCGAGTTCAGAGCCGCAAAATAGTTGTCGGCGACCGGGACCACCGTGCCCAGGTACTTCTTCACCAGTTCGGGGTGCTGGTGGAGGGCCTCCGAAATGGAGCAGAAGATCACGCCTTCCTCGGCCAGCTTCTCCTTGAAGGTGGTGGCCACGGACACGCTGTCGAAGATCGCGTCAACGGCGACGTTGGACAGGCGCTTTTGCTCGGACAGGGGGATGCCCAGCTTCTCAAAAGTCTCCAGCAGTTTGGGGTCGACTTCGTCGAGGCTGCCCAGCTTTTCCTTTTGCTTGGGAGCGGAGTAGTAAACGATGTCTTGGTAGTTGATGGGGGGATAGCTGACGTGGGGCCAGGTGGGCTCCTCCATCTTCAGCCACTGCCGATAGGCCTTGAGACGAAACTCCAGCATGAACTCAGGTTCATTTTTCTTGGCTGAGATCAGCCGAATGACGTCTTCGTTGAGGCCCCGGGCGATCGAGTCGGTTTCGATGTCGGTGACAAAGCCGTATTTGTAAGGCTGATTAACAACGTTTTTAAGGGTGGTGGTCATCGCGGGTGTTCTCTGATTCGCTGCGAGTGTCTCAAAGGATCGTGAAGGCGGGCGTGGAATGGAATGGAATGGAAGGTTCCTCTGGAAACGGCTTTGGGAAAAGACCGCTGGCGGACGAGACCTAGAAAACCACCGGCCTAGCGCGGGAGAAACCGCCCGTTCGGCACAAGAAAAAGCTGTGTAAAGATTGGGGTGGGTGGGTATCCAGGGCTGGATACACCCGTTAGTATTGGCTCGTGGTTTGGCGGATCTGCTCGAAAGAGATCTCTTGCTGCTGGCCTGCGAACTCGTTTTCGGGCGTCAAAAAGAGCATGCAGTGGCACTCTTTGCGCTCGCGCATGGGGACGCAGGGGCAGTTCCAAAAGGCTGCTGAAGCTTCAGCTTCTTTGTCGTCGTAGTGCCGACAGGGACACAGCGGAGCGCCGAGGTCGTCTTTGTGCTTGGCAAGACCTTCTATGACGACGGCGGTGATGCTCAGATCCGCACAAAAGTAGGTGCCTGTTCGCTTGGCATAGGTCTCAGCGAAGTGCCGCATGGCTTCCAGGCTTTTCTCTGTGGCTTGAGTGGTCTGGGTCTGTGAGGTCATCGAGTCAAGAAGTGGAACGAACGGTTGGCTTGCGTGATAATCTTGGGTTAAAACAACTTATTTGTTGCTTAACTCCATTGTAGGTTACTTTGGAAATGTTCAAGTTGTCAAAGTAATCAGCCGGTTGCAGTTCACAGTGGGTTGTTGGGCGCCGGGGCAGCGATTATGGCAAGGAAAACGATGGCGACTTCGCAGCATCCTTCTACTAAGCAAGATATCCTCCAACGTTTGCTGAAGCAGGGTCAAGCGACGGCCCAGGAACTGGCTGAGACCCTTGAGATTAGTCCTCAGGCGATCCGTCGCCACCTAAAGGATCTGGAGGCGGAGGGGCTGATCCAGTACCAGAGTGTGCAGGCGGGGATGGGCCGACCGCAGCACGTGTATCAGCTGAGTCGCCAGGGGCGCGATCGCTTTCCCGATCGCTACGGGGAGTTTGCGATGTCGCTGCTGGACACGCTGGCGCAGACGGTGGGCCAGGAGCAGGTGAGCAGCATTTTGCGCAAGCAGTGGGAGCGCAAGGCCCAAGAATATCGCGATCGCCTGCACAATGGGGGCTCGGTGCGCGATCGCGTGGCGCTGCTGGTGGAGTTGCGGCGGGCCGAGGGCTATATGGCGGAGTGGTATCCGGCCGATGCCAGCGGCGATGAAGCAGAGGGCTACGTCATTACAGAATACAACTGCGCGATTTCTGATATTGCGGAGTCGTTTCCGAGCGTGTGCGGCCACGAGCTAGAGATGTTTAGCGCGGCGCTGCCTGACTGCGCGGTGGAGCGAACGCACTGGCTGATCGACGGGGAGCACCGCTGCGGCTATTTGATCCGGGCGCGCTAAGCTTGGGAGGTCGGATGCTGGGGCGCTTGGCGGCTCTCGGCCCACAGGACCTTTTCCTCGTAAATTCTATGTTTGATGTGCAATCTTCGTTTTCCCAGATGCTGCTGCCTGAGGAGTCGGCTCAGGTAGATGGGGCGCTGATGTCGTCGCGAGACAAGTTTTCGGCGCGGGTTGCGATCTATTCGCTGCGGGTGCTGCGCCAAGTCGCGGCGGCGGACGCGGCGATCGCCCAGGTGACCCCGGAGCAAATCACCGACTGGCTGGCCCAGGACCCAGCGGCCCAAGAATCTCTAGACCTAGACGAGTCATTTCAGTCGTTCTATAGCCGACTAATCTTGGCGTCGGTGCGCCCCCTGACGGCGGCGGCAGAAATGGCTGAAACAACGGTGGCTGCTCTGACGGTGGATCAAATCATTGCGTGGTTTGAGGCGGAGGCCCGCCGCAAACAACAAGCCGGAGCCTAGGAGCCCGGGGCGCTGAGAGCCTCGACGACGATCCAGGGACCAGCGAGATTGCGGTGGCCCCAGACCGTCGCTGGCTGCTGGTCGGGGTACTCGGCGAGCTGGCGATCGAGGTCGGCCCAGAGGGTGACGAGCTGCCAGGTTTGGTCAGGGGTAGAAAGCTGATACTCCTGGGGACCGAGGCGCTGAAACTGGCCTGTGGTGGACTGGGCCGGGGCGATCGCCCGCTGAATTTCAGGCGGCTTGCCTTCAGCGATGGGAGCGTAGCCGGTGGCAGGGTAGGTGTCTGGATTCGCCAGATAGTGCCGCTGCCAGCGCAGCCATTCAGGATGGTCGGGCAGGAGATTGAACAGAGGGGCGATCGCCACGGGCGCGACAGGATCCGTCAGCAGGGCCTCTTGGAGAGAGGCTACCGGCAGATCGCGGGGCTGACAGCCAGCCTGGACGCAGAGGGCGGCGGCCATGCCGGCGGCCTGACCCAGGCTCAGCACGGCGGGCTGGAGACGGGTCGCGCCATTGGCGATGTGGGACACAGCAATATTTTTTTCGCACACCAGCAGGCCGTCGACGGCGGCAGGCACTAGGCAGCCGTAGGGCAAGGCAAAGGGGGTGCCGGTCCAGCGCCCCCCCCAGCGAATCGATTTGGGCTGGAGGCGCAGATCGTAGCCGGGATAGTGGTGGTCGTTGGCGTAGTTGCCCAGGGCGATCGCGCTAGACCGGCCGCTGTCATCAAAGGGCAGCGGGGCGACTTGGCCCTCGGGCAAGGGCAAAATATCCTGCTCGCGCACCGTGGCCAGACCCTGAAGGCGTCGGCTTTCGCGGAAGTAGGGGTGCAGCGCGTAGCCGCCTCCGCCGAGGGAGTTGGGCAGGGCGGGGAAAATCTCGGCCAGACTGTAGCGCCGCCCGAGCTGGCTCTGGAGGTAGTGGGCAAAGCCCTGAGTGTACCAGCGGGCCTCTTGATAAAACTGCGATCGCGCGGTGGGGCTCTCGATCAGGCGATCGAGGCCGATGCCGTAGTCATTGCCGCGAAAGGGCCAGTTGAGCATGAAGCGATCGCCCGGCAGGCGGCCATAGTCGAGAAATTTCTCCGGCCCCCAGTAGTCCCAGGTGCCGTCGAAGCCGTGGGCGCTGTAGTTGGGCGGCGCGGGGATCTCTGGCGCGATCGCCCCCTCCCCAAAGTCCTGCAAAATCGTGATCCAGGTGGGGGCCTGCACCGAGTACAGATCCGAAAGGGAAATCGGCTCCTCGGGAGCGCTGGGCTCTTGCCACTGGCTGCGCCACTCCCAGCCCCAGCGGTGGGGAATGTCTCCCAGGGCCAGCAGGTCGCCCAGCTCGGTGCCGTCCAGAGTGATCTGCGATCGCACCGTCAGCCCTTCAAACTCCACCCCCACCACGCGATCGCCCTCCCGCAGCACGGCCCGGGGCGCCGAATCGACAATCCACTGGAGATTGGGCAGGGCCGCCGCCCAGTCCCGAAAAATCTGGGCGCCAACGCGCGGATCGTAGGTGAAAAAGCTCACCCAGGCGTGATCCAGGCCCTCGGGCTGCCGCTGTCGCAGCGCCTGCAAGAAAGCCCCCCACAGCCCCGTCTGGAAGGCGGCTAGCTCGTGACCATCCGGGGCCGGGACGCCCGCGCTGGTCAGCATGCCGCCCAGCCAGGGAAACTCGCTCACCAAGACCGTTTTCGCGCCCTGCCGGGCTGCCTGAATCGCTGCTGCTGTGCCGCCGGTGCCCCCCCCGACAACCAAAACCTCGGTGGTGATCATGCGCATAAAAATCGATCCTTGGGGGCAGTGAACAGCAGCGACATAGGGGGCTAACTCCGGTCTGGAAAAGGGCTCAAGGGGGCGATCGCCCCTTGGGGGGCCGGGAGGCAGTATACCGCGATGGGTTGGGGTTGTCCCTTGACCCGCTGCGGCGCTAGGGCCTCGGTGACGGTGCTGGCAGGCAGCGATCGCCGCGTCGCCTCACTCATGAGCAGCGGCCGATCTAGGACCTTGGTCAAGCCCTCAATGCGGGACGCCACATTCACCGTATCGCCGATCGCCGTGTACTCCAGCCGCCGAGAGGACCCAATGCTGCCTACCACGGCCCGCCCCGTGTGGATGCCAATGCCGATCGCCAGTGGCGGCTGACCCAGGGCCATCAGCTGAGCATTGATCGGCTCCAGCCGCGCCAGCATTCTTTGGCCCGCCGCCACCGCGTCAGCCGCGTGATTGCCCTGGCCCTCGCCGATGCCAAACAGCGCCATAAACCCATCCCCCAAAAACTTATTCACCATGCCGTTGTGCCCCTCCACCACGTCCACCATCTCCGTCAAAAAGAGATTGAGCATCATCACGATCTGCTGGGGCGAGGCGAGGGCGCAGCGAGCGGTAAAGTTGCGAATATCGGCAAAAAGCACCGTGATTTCCTGCTCTACTCCATTTAGGCTGGGATCTCGCCGCAGGATCTGCGCTGCCACCTGCTGGCCCACGTGACGACCAAAGGTCTCCTGGAGCCGCTGTTTCTCCTGTAGCTCGCTGACCATGGCCTGGAACTCCTCGATCAGGGGACCAAATTCATCCGCTCGCAGCACCGTCAGCTCGACGCCCAGATCGCCTTCGGAGACAGACTTCGCGGCTTTTTGCAGCGCCTGCACGGGCTCGATCACCTGCTGACTCACCATCCAGGCCGTTGTCAGCCCAAAAACCATGCTCAGCGCTCCAACCGTCAGCTCGAACCAAGGCAGCGGTCCACCAACCGGCTGATCGGCCAGCATGAGCAGCAGCAGCGACGTAATGGGACAGACGCCTGCGGAAATGGCCCACATGAGGCCCCGCCCGCGCAGCGACAAGGGAAAAGCACCAGGGGTATCGGCGGGCTGATTGGTCGGGAAAAAGATCGGATAGAGAAGCCACTGGCTGACCAGCTCAATGGCGAAAAATCCGTGGGTGACCGCAATGAAAGCGGCCACCAAAATCGAGACGGGCAGGTGCAGAAACAGGCGGCTGTCGAGAGGCTCGGAGGTGGTGCCCAGGGCGATCAGAAAGACCGGGATGCACAGCAGCCAGCAGATTCCCGCTAGGAAGCTGCCATACCACGGCAGGTTGATGGCCCGCTGCTGAGCCCGCAAAAGCTGCCGAGGCGAGATCTCCTGCCCCCGCAGGAGCTGCGCTAGGGGCCGCCGAAAGCTCCAGATCTGGCTCATCCAAAGGGCGATCGCAACCGGATAGACCAGCCCATTAAAAAGGCCGATGGCCCGGATGAAGGTGCTGAGCTGCGCCGAGGTCAGCAGCGGCTTGATGTGGCTGAGGTTGTACCAAATATTAAAGACGCTGCCCACAATTTGGGTAACCAGGGGTGCTAGGCAAATCGCCCAGAGGCTGTGATGCATGAGCCAGCGCTGGAGATGTCCCAGATGGCGATCTCGTGGAGGGGGGCTGTTTTCTTGGGGGGGTTGAGACATATTCTCACCAGCCATTCACAATGGTTTGGCGATTGATTGGCCGCGATCGCGCACCCAGAGGTTTGGGACAGGCCACTCCCAGCGCAGCTCCAAACTGCCTCCATTGTGGTCTAGGAATTTTCTAGGCACAATGTTCACCCTAAACAGGGGTGGGGTGTTTGGCAAAACGAAGGCAAAGCGCCTCCAAGGCGCGATCGCGGGCTGTCCCGAGCCAAATGATAAAGTCGATAACGTCGGCGTTGTAGGGCATTGCAGGTATATCCCATGAAAGCGCAGGTATTTCGCGGTGTGAATCAGCTCAGCTATGAAGAGGTTCCCAAGCCTGAGCTAGGAGATGACGAAGTGCTCGTCCAGGTCCGCGTGGTAGGCCTGTGCCAGTCGGACATCAAAAAAATTCTCTATCCGCTGTATGAGCCGCCCCGGATTTTTGGTCATGAGACAGCGGGCACGATCGCCGCAGTGGGCAAAGACGTCAAAGGATGGCAAGTCGGTCAGCGCGTGGTGGTGCTCCACCACATCCCCTGTATGCACTGCGACTACTGTCTCAATGACAATTTCTCGATGTGTGATGTCTACAAAAACATCACGACTTCCGCAGGCTTCACGCCCAGTGGTGGCGGCTTCGCGGACTATGTGAAGGTGCCGGGACATATCGTGCGCCATGGTGGCCTGATGGAGATCCCGGACGAGATCACCTTCGAGCAGGCCAGCTTTGTGGAGCCGACCAACTGCTGCCTGAAAGCGGTCAAAAAAGCCCAGGTGCAGCCCGGCCAGACGGTGCTGGTGACGGGGGCTGGTCCCATTGGTCTGATGTTTGTGATGCTGGTGAAATACTTTGGTGGACGCGCGATCGCGACAGATCTCCTGCCCTCGCGCATTGCCAAAGCCAAAGAAGTCGGCGCAGAGGCAGCCTTTGACGCGCGCGATCCGGAGCTAGCTCAAAAGATCCAGGCTCTCACCAATGGCATGGGCGTCGATACGACGCTGCTGGCGGTGCCCAGTGATAAGGCCTTTTTCCAGGCGCTGGACTGCACGCGCAAGGGTGGAAAGATTCTCTTCTTTGCGGAGTTCCCGGATGAAGTGGAGATCCCCATCAATCCCAATGTCCTCTATCGCCGAGAAATCGACCTGATGGGCAGCTACAGCTCGTCTTACCGCTTGCAAAACCTGGCTGCGGATATTGTCTTTAATAAGCGCATTGATGTAGATGCGCTGGTGAGCGATCGCTATCCGCTCAAGGACTTGGCCGCAGCAGTGGAGCGTGCTGTGAAGCCCACAGAGGAGACCTACAAGATCTTGATCTATCCGGAATTGGGATAGACTTTTTGCGTATCACCTTCTCCTTCTTTGCAATTAGAGAAGGAGAAGGTGATAACGAATTTCTAGACATACAAAGTTTCTGGATATATAGCGATCGCTTCTCAGACGCTTGATATAAAAAAGTACTCCTAAAAACTATCGATTATGACTATCACTGCGGGCGATCGCCTTATTCACAACACGAACGCTATGGACTGGCAGCCCAGCCCCAGTCCCACTGTCTGGCGCAAGCGGCTGCATCTCCTAGGAGACACCGAAAAAGGCCAGGTGACCTCTGTGGTGCGCTACGATTCCAGCTCTGCCTTTCCGACCCATGAGCACCCCGCAGGCGAAGAGATATTAGTGCTAGACGGCGTGTTCTCAGACGAATATGGTGACTATCCAGCGGGCTCCTATCTCCTCAATCCCCCTGGATTTGCCCACGCTCCCTTCTCGCGGTCGGGCTGCGTGATCTTCGTGAAGCTGCTTCAGTACGGCGGTCCTGGGCGGCTTCAGTGCTCTATCGATACCCAGACCGCGGCTTGGCAAACGGGCGATCGCCCGGGTATCTTTTTGATCTCTCTCTATGCCCAGGCGGGATATCCTGAGCGGATGCAGCTCGTGCGCTGGCAGCCAGGGGTGAGAGAGACCCTCCTGCCCCACAGTGAGATTTTCATTGTCGAAGGTGAGATGGGCGATCGCGTTCTGAATCATCCTGCTAGAACCTGGATTCGTCACGGTGAGACTTGCTCGATGGAATACATGACTGAAGCAGGATGTGTTTTCTACCTGGCGCAATAGCCTGCGTCACTGATAACGCACTTTAGAGCGATTCCGGCGATCGCAGCCTAGCGAAAACATCCATGAATTCAAGAGGGCGATCGCCTTTAGGCCTGCTCTCAAAACAGAGTTAAGAAAATACTAAACCAAAGGCTGAAAAGAACTCTGTCGCAGGACAGTTGACAGAGAAAAACTTTAATTTATTACCCGATAAAAGCGATTCAAAAAATAACTTTTTGTTTCTGTTTGTGAAAATCACTCAGCAAGAAACCCGGTGTTTTGCTGTTGTTCGCTATGCTAATTTTGTCTGATTTCAAAATTTCCAACTAAATAGAGCAAAATTTGCGAGATTTCAGCACAAGGCTTTCGAATGAGGGCGATAGTGCTCTGAAAACTCGAAATTTCCCAAGTTTCTTCCTCGCTGGCTGCCCAGTAAGTTTTGCTAAATACAGGCAATAGCTTGCGAAACTTGGCTTTGATGAAGCGTGGGACGCTGGCCTTGGCTGTACGAAGTATTTGCAATTCCAACAATGGCAAAACTAGAAATTCGTAACCTCAATAAAACTTATAATCGCAAAACGGTTCCGGTCAAAGATATCAGTCTTGATGTTAGCGACAATGAATTTCTGACGCTTTTGGGGCCTTCAGGCTGCGGCAAATCCACGACTCTGAGACTAATTGCTGGTCTGGAACAGCCAACGCGAGGTCAGGTTCTGATCGGCTCCCAGGATGTCACGAATTTGCGGCCGGGCGATCGCAATATCGCCATGGTGTTTCAGAGCTATGCGCTGTATCCACACATGAGCGTGTTTGAGAATATGGCCTCTAGCCTGAAGCTGCGCAAAACTCCCTCGGATGAGATCCATCAGCGAATTGGAGACGCGACGCGGGTGCTCGGCCTCGAAGGCCTGATGGATCGCAAGCCGAGCCAGCTCTCCGGCGGGCAGCGTCAGCGGGTAGCCCTGGGGCGGGCGCTTGTGCGCCGTCCAGATGTCTTTCTGTTAGATGAGCCCCTGAGTAACCTGGATGCCCTGCTGCGGGAGCGGGTGCGGGCTGACATCAAGCAGCTGTTTGAGTCTCAGCAGGTGCCGGTGGTCTACGTGACCCACGACCAAACCGAGGCCATGACGCTGTCGACAAAGGTAGCTGTGCTGAATCAGGGACTGGTGCAGCAGCTCGCGCCGCCAGCCCAGATCTACTCTGATCCGGCCAATCAGTTTGTGGCGGGCTTTGTGGGTAGTCCCCAGATGAACTTGCTGACGCTCCCCTGCCAGGGACCCTACGCGGTGCTGGGCTCCACCAAGATCCCATTGCCTGATAACCTTACGCCGCCGCCGGAGATTGTGCTGGGGATTCGCCCCGAAAATCTCCGCTTTCCTCAGCCCGGCGATGATCTAAAAGTCGAGGGGCGCGTATTCTTGGTGGAAAACTTGGGGATGAGCAATCTCATCAGCATGGAAGTAAAAGGAGAGGGTCAAAAAGCTGAGATCGTGCGGGCTCTGGTGCCGATCGACCAGTCTTGGAGCGGAGACCACGTAGCTCTGGCGCTCGTGCCATCTGCGATCTATTGGTTTGATGTCAAATCGGGCGATCGCGTGGGCTAGAGTCTTTCAGTCAACAAGATTGCACAAAAATAAAAGACAAAAGAGAGAGCGATCGCCCTCTCTCTTTTGTCTTAATTGATCTGATTGAGCTAACAAAAAGCCTATGCTTTAAGATGCTCTGAAGTGAGAGTTTCTAACATGAGAAACGATAGAAGAAACGGGCTCTCCCAAAGCTCGTTTACTCAGCCGTCAGCTCTCGCCCCATTAGGCCTTCTACAGCTCTTTGGGGAGAGACTTTCCCGCGAATGACACTGTAGACGCACCGGGCGATCGGCAGATCTAACTGGTTCTCCTGGGCGATACCCATCAGAACCTGAGTGGTGTTCACACCTTCAGCTGTGCTCTTGAGATCTTCGAGCACCTGGGTGAGAGATTTGCCGGTGGCCAGACCCTGGCCGACGCGGTAGTTGCGGCTGAGGGGGCCGTCACAGGTGGCCAGCAAATCTCCTAGGCCCGATAGGCCACAAAATGTCTCTGCTTTCGCGCCAAAGTGGAGACCGACCCGCACCATCTCGGCGAGGGCGCGGCTGATCAGGGCGGCTTTGGCGTTGGTGCCGAGCTCGAGGCCGTCGCAGATGCCAGCGGCGATCGCGATGACGTTTTTGAGGGTGCCCCCGAGCTCTGTGCCGAGGGGATCGTCATTGGTATAGACCCGAAAAGCGTCCGAAGAAAAGAGTTTCTGCACTTCTTCGGCGGCCTGGGGGCTGGTGCTGGCGGCCACGCTGGCGGCGGGGAGACCCTGCTGAATCTCCTTAGAGAGATTGGGGCCGGAAAGCACTACAACCGGATGCTCGGGAAAGGCCTGCTGCCAAATCTGGGAGGGCGTTTCGGCGGTGTTGGGATCTAGTCCCTTGGTGGCTGTAACCACCAGCATATTGGCCGGTAAGGTGAACTCTTGGAGAGCCTCTACCGTGGCGCTGACGCCCTTCATGGGAATTGCAGAAACGATCACATCGACGCCCGCGATCGCCTCTTCTAGGGTTTCGTTCGAGCGCCGGGACCATACCCGGACATCGTGGCCGTTGCGGCGCAGGAGGGTAGCCAGGGCGCTGCCCCAGGCTCCGGCCCCAAGGACTGTGGCCGTTGCTGTAGAAGTTCGGGAGGGAAAGGGATTGAGGGGAGCGATCGCCCCTTTGCTAAAGGAAGTTTTGGGAGTGGATTGGACTTGGGTTAGATTGCTGACCATCCGTTCTCTTTGAACTCAATAAAGAATTTGATGCAAGTGGGCGATCGCCGCTTTAGGCAGAGAGAGAGGCTGCGCGAGCAGGCTTGCGGGCAATGGCATAATCGGGCAAGCAGTTAGCCTCAATGTAGGCGTGGTAGTCAGCCTGCTGGCGATCGCACGCTTCTCGGCTCCAGCCGCAGTGAGCAGCGAGTACGTCGGTGATGACTGGCAAGAGCTCCCGCCCGTAGCTGCCCTTGACTGCTAGGAGCGTCCGCCGCCGCAGAATATCCACCAGAGTTTGGGCCATCTCCGATCGGACGCTGTAGACGATCTGGGCCCGGATATCCGGCAGGTCTTCAGCGATCGGCTGGGCCAAATCTGGAGCCTCATCAACCAGGGCCAGCACGTCTTCTGCCTGCCGACCATAGACCGAAAAGAGATAGTCAATGGAAGCTAGCGAAACGCGATCGCGATAGCGCTGAATGGTTTGGCCAATCAGGGGATCTTTGGGCAAAATTGCTCCCGGCAGCGGCCGCTGCTGCGTGGGGCAGGGAGGCGCTGTCTCTCCCCGCTTTTGATAGACTGCGTCGACCATCTCTTCGCCAACGCTGCGATAGGTGGTGAGCTTGCCCCCCACCAGAGAGATCAGGTTCCTGACCCCTTCAGAGGCATGATCAACCAAAATATGTCGGCGAGTGATACTGCCGGGCTTTTTGCCCGCTTCATTGGGCAGCGGCCGCACTCCGGAGTAGGTGAATTTCACGTCTTGCCGAGTGAGCTGAGCGCTGGGAATCAGGGCGTTGGCTTCGGCGAGGAGATAGTCGACTTCATCATCGCTGGCCTTGATGCGATCGAGGTCTCCGGAGTAGGGCAGATCGGTGGTGCCAATGAGATACATGCCGAGCCAGGGCACGATAAAAATAGGGCGCTGGTCGCGGCGTGCCTCGGTGTAGAGCGCGGTCTCGGGAGCCCCCGGAAACGTCTCTACGATGATATGGCTACCCTTAGTGCCGCCCATCTTTTGGCGAGCGCCGATGGGTGCTGCCTGATGGTGCTCGGTCCCCAAGCCACACACCTGGTCGACCCAGGGGCCGCTGGTGTTGATCACCACAGTGCGATCGCCCAGCTCAAGATTAAATGTCTCTCCCGTTAATTCATCTCTCACCGTCAGCCCCTGAAGGCGATCGCCCTCTCGCGCCAGCTCCGTAACGCAGGCATAGTTGAGGATCGTCGCTCCCGCGGCTTGGGCATCCCAGAGATTCTCAAGGCACAGGCGCTCTGCTTGTGCCACCTGGGCGTCATAGTACTGCGCTCCGCCCTTGAGATCGCGATCGTCTAAAGATCGAAAAAGCTGCTGGAAGTTGCGCTGGGGAAGCATCTGGTGCCACGGCAGCGTCTTGTCATAGCTAAAGACATCGTACAAAATCATCCCGGCCCAGATCTTCCAATAGGGGCGATCGCTGTGGGTATAGATCGGGATTGTGAGTTTGAGGGCCTCGACGAGGTGAGGCGCGGTATTGAGCAGGATCTCGCGCTCTCGTAGAGACTCTCGCACCAGCGAAAACTCAAAATACTCGAGGTAGCGCAAGCCGCCGTGAACTAATCGAGTAGACCAGCTGGTGGTGCCGCTGGCAAAATCTCCTTTTTCTAACAAGAGTGTCTTTAAACCGCGGAGAGCCGCATCTCGAGCGACCCCAGCACCATTAATGCCGCCGCCAATGATGACAAGGTCATAGGGCGTATTTGATAAAGATGAAAAATCTCGCATGGTTTGATGGTGTATTTTTGCCAGCGGGAATGAAACGAATCCCTGATTCGAGGGTAATTCAGTTCACACACGCTGCCCACTTTCCCGCGAGGGGTTTTGAAGTGCCTTGAAAAGAGATCTTGAGCCAAAAGTGACCCAGAGACTGAAAGAAAAGCAGAGCTCTCTAGAAGAACCAAGAAAGAACTAGAACGTTTGCTAGACCGCTTGGTGAGAACTGGGAAAATCGATCTCTCACCTCAAGAGAGACTCTGCTCACGGAACTAATATGGGGAACCGGCAGAAGATCTTAGACCGTTGTCAGCACTTCTTCTTTTTTGGGCGTCTTGTTGTCGAGGGATTGGAACAGCTCAAAAAGGTGATCGGCCCAGCACTGGACGTCGTAGCGCGTCACCACGTCGTACATTTTTTCCATGCGGGCTTTGCGCTCCTCAGGAGACATGGCGATCGCCTGATCGATGGCTTCATCCATCCGATCAATCGAGTAGGGATTGGTCTGGATGGCGTCAGGCAGCTCCACCGCCGCGCCCACAAACTCCGACAGCACCAGCGCGCCGCCGCCCTTCTCCTGAGCCACGATGTACTCCTTGGCGACCAGGTTGAGACCGTCGCGCAGAGGCGTGGTCCAGCAGATATCGGCGGCCTTGTAGTAGGCCATGAGATCGTTGAAGGGAACCGGCTGGGTAAACAGCAGGATCGGCGTCCAGTCGAGCTTGGCAAAGCGGCCGTTGATCTTGCCGACTAGCTGCTCGATCTGGCTCTGGGCGGTCTTGTAAACGCGCATGCCGGCGGCGGGCGTCACCGAGGTCACCAGCAAAATGATCTTGCTGTGGAGATCGGGGCGGCGCTCCAGTAGACGACCGTAGGCCTCGAGGGTTTCTCGGGTGCCTTTGACATAGTCCACGCGGCCAGCGGAGATGATCAGCTTGCGATCGCCCAGCTCTTGGCGAATCTTGGCCAGCCTTTCCTCCGTCTCCGATCGCCGCAGCACCGAGAAGATCTGCTGGGGATTGGTGCCCACCGGGAACGCGTCCACATGAACCAGCTGCCCCTTATAGCGAATCTGAGTCGTCATCTCAGGCTCCGCCAGCGCCGTACCCACCGATGTGAGATGGTCGGGGACCGCTTCTTTCTTGACGATCTCAACGGGCCGGAGACTCTTCGCCACATTGACGAAATTCTCGGAGTAGCGGGGAATGTGGAAGCCGCAGATATCACAGCACAGCAGGCTGTCGATAATGGCTTCACGCCACGGCAAGATATTAAAGATATCCACCGAAGGGAAGGGCGTGTGGTGGAAGAAAGCGATCTTCGCGTTGGGCTTGAGTTCGCGAATATATTTGGGAACGAGCCACAAATTATAGTCGTGGACCCAAATCAGCGCGTCATCGGCGGCTTCTTCACAGGCGGCTTCCGCAAAGAGACGGTTGATGGTTTTGAAGTTTTCCCAGTCGGCGGTCTCGTAGGTAAAGTGCCAGGGAAAAGAGTGGAGAATCGGCCAAAAAGACTCTTTGGAGGTGATGTGATAGAAGTGCTTCACCTGGTCCGCCGTGAGCGGGATCCGGCGCACATTGTAGTTGCCGCCGTCTTCAACGACGATGCGCTCCTCGAAGGTGGCCTGCTGCTTGGAGCTGATCTGCTTCCAGGCGATCCAGGTGCCTTGCTGGACTCCAGAAAAGAAACTTTTGAGGGTGGGCACGATACCGTTGGGGCTCTTCTTCTCGCGGTAGTGAACCCGGCCATCTTCGATGACCTCATCGTAGGGTTCCCGGTGATAGAGAATGACGAGGGAAGATTTCATGCAGCAACCTCTAGTTGTTTGCCATAGACCGTGAGTCCGTCCCGGATGCCCGCAACGCCGGGATGGGGACTGTGATAAACGTTGTCCATCGTTTGAATTGCTTTGACCAGCTTGGGCTCGGAGTTGCCGACCGCAACGCTTTTGAGGCCGGTCTCAAAGAGAGAGAGATCGTTGAGGGTGTCGCCGCAGGGAATCACGCTGTCGGGATCGAGGCTGAGAGCGTCGATAAATTTCAGCAGCGTGGGGCCTTTAGCAATGCCTTTGGGCATCACGTCAAGGTACAAATCGGCGGAGAGAATGCAGTCAAACCCGGCATCGATCACCTTTTGAACGGTGCTGGGCTGCAGTTCGTCAGGCTTGTAATAGTAGGAGATGCGCCGCTCGGTGGGGACGGGCTGCAGCTCGAGGCCGGGCTCGTCGGCCAGCATGGCTTTGACGCGATCGCCTGCGTCTTGCCAGCGATCGCTCACCCAGTCTTGGACTTCGCGCAGGGGCTCGTGGGTGCGCCCATCCACAATGGTGGTGCCCACGTCGCCAATGATGTAATCAGGATGGGGAAAAAGGGGATCTTCGCAGAGGCTGCGAACGAAACCGAGATCGCGCCCGGTGACAAAGACGAGTAGTATATCGTCGCGGCAGGCCTGAATGGATTGGTAGAATTCAGCGCGCTGCTGACTGGATCCTCCTAGAAACGTGCCGTCTAGATCAGTGGCAAGAACTAGCGAGTAGTTGGAACGCATGGATAGTTGAAAAGAACTCGTCACAAACTCGATGAACTCGGGTGCTCAAAGTCTCTAAGAGATAGGGACTGCGCTGGGGCAGAGAACCGGAGCGCCTCAGCCGGTCGAGGGAACTTCATCCAGGGAGTAAAACCAGCCTCGAAGGGGTTAATGGGTTGCATTTGGCAAAGGGCCTCTCCGTAGGTTTCGAGGTCTCGTGATCTACTCAATTGGGATAGAAGACGCCAGAAATGGCTTCCCAAGCAGGCTTTGAGGCCAAAAATCAATACTGGGAAGATTAACGCTTGTTTGACTTTAACAGAGTACCATTGAATTGATAAATTTTGCCTGTATTGATTGCTACTTTTATCGGATTTTTATATCTTTCGACATATTTTTGCCTGAAAACCTGTGTTGCAAGCTTCCAGATCCCAAACTCGAGAAAAACAATTGATATTATGAAGCTTAATGAAACAGACTTTAGATTTTTAATACCCCGTGACAGTCAAAGCCTCCCACCTAAAGCTGATCGAGGAAGAGACCCAGGCACTTCTGGACTGGGCGGCGAGTGTTGAGCAGTCGGACGACACCTACTTTGGTAAAGCCCAGACTTTGGCAAGGCGACTAGGAGCCCACTATCGCGCCGACGGACTAACGGCCTTTGGATTTTGGACGCCGGAGCTGCTGGCGGAGGTTTTGCGGCCGCGAGAGATCTACCTAGAGGTGTTCACGCCCGTCGATGAGGTGGATCTGCGATCGCCCGAACAGACGGTGGTGTTTCGTCGCGATCGCCTGCGGCTGCGTCAGCAGGGAGAGTATTTCTGGGGCGTGGTGGGAGGACTGCGCGCGGGCAGGCGCGATCGCCTGGGATCGCTCTACTGGATGCGCTTCGAAGATCCCCACGGCAACTTGCAAATCATTCGAGATAGTCTGGCGGAGTCTCTCCCCTTTGGTGTTTTTGCCCCGGCGGAGGTCTATGACTGGGAGACGCTTCAGGCTGAGCGCGCGGACCTCGACTATTTCCGGCGCACCGGACGGGCGATCGCCGAAAGCCCAGAAAACTCTGAGTTGCCTCGCGTACCGGCCCCGCTGAACATCTTGCAGCTCCACGTTGGCACCGCCTCCCCCGAAGGAACCTTTGAAGGAATCACGGCGATTTTTCGGCGAATCTCAGAGAAGCTAGCGGCGGGTGAAACTCTCACCCCAGCGGAAGAAAACTATATTGGCTACGATGCGGTGCAGCTGTTGCCCGTGGAGCCCACGATTGAATATCGCGATGATAATAGTCCCGAGAGTGAGTTTTTCGCCCAGCTGCCCGTAGACGACGACTCGGACCAAGTCGAAGTGCGTCTGCGCAAACCCATCACCCAAGACTGGGGCTATGATGTCCCAATTTTGGGGTCGGCAGCGACCAATCCGGCTCTGCTGGGGAGTTTGCGCCCGGACGAGGCGATCGAATTTATTTCTACGCTTCATACCTTTTCGGCTGGGCCAATCCAGCTAATTTATGACTTGGTGTATGGCCACGCCGATAACCAAGCCGAGCAGCTGATCAATCGCCAGTTTCTCAAGGGGCCGAATATGTACGGCCAGGATCTCAACCACCAGCTGCCGACGGTGCGGGCCATTTTATTAGAAATGCAGCGCCGCAAAATTAATACCGGCGCGGATGGCATTCGGGTGGATGGGGGCCAGGATTTCCGCTTCTTTAATCCCCTCTCGGGGCGCATAGAGTATGACGATGCCTATCTCCTGGCCATGAGTGATGTGGTGCAGGAGATAGGCGGATACCAGCGGCTGATGTTCACGATCTTTGAAGACGGGCGTCCCTGGCCCCAGGAAGGCTGGGAGGAGACCTCGACCTATCGGGAGCTAACGGAGCTGCGGCCTGAGTCCTATCAGTGGGGGCCGCTGATTTTTGCCCACAATACGCCGACCCTAGAGAAGTTCTGGGATCAGAAGTGGCGGCGGGTGTGCGAGGTGATGTATCAGGGCGATCGCTGGATTACCGGCTGCGCCAACCACGACACGGTGCGGCGCGGCAACCAGGTCGATCCCCAGGGGCCGGTCAATCGGAACCTGGGTGAGACCCTGCCGGAGGTGCTGGACAATGCCTACGACAACCCGGCGGTGACCCTGTGGGTCTACGGCTTTAGTCCGGGGCTACCCATGGACTTTTTGAATGCGCTGATGCGATCGCCCTGGCTGTTTTTCCGCAATACCGATGAGCGCTACGGCGTGAAGGTGGTGTCGGAGGAGGTGGGCTTTTTGGACTGGCAGGTGACGCCCGAGCTCTACGATCACGCCGATCTCTTTCCCCGACTCAAGTCTCTGGGCTTTGAGACGCTGGGGCCGCTGCGCGAGTTTGCCAAGGCACTCCAGACCACCATGGTGGAGACGGACTGCAACCTAAACGCGGTGGTGGAGGCCTGCCAAACCTGCCTCGATAGCGACTCGGCGGCCTGCGGCGTCTCGGCCCTCAAGAGTCTGCGCCAGTCTCAGCAGGTGCCCTTTGCCGAGCAGCTCGACATTCCCAAGCTCAAGGCCTTTGCGCTGATGTTTATGGAAGACTGCTATGAGGCGTGCAATGTCTCGCGGGATGAGGCGCACCTGAGCCCGGAGCAGACGGCCTTTAACCGGTCGCTGCGCAAGTTTCGGCGATCGCGCCCCTGGCTGCGCGAAAACCTCTCGGGGGGCGATCGCTTCAACCGCATTAGCGAAGAGAAGCAGAGTCTCTTTTATGGCTGGCGGGCCAACCCGGAGCAGCCCGAGGATCAGGTGGTGATGGCGGCCCACATGGGCGGCGAGCCCCTGACGGTGACGCTGGGGGACTGGCTCCAGCTCGACTTGGGCGAGTGGAAAGTGGCGATCGCCTCTCCCGGTCTCCAAGAGAGCGGCGCGATCGACGATCTGCGTCTCTTCGAATTGAAAGACAGTCAGGCGGTTTTGCTGGTGCGAGCCTAATTTAAGGTATTTCTAAATTGCCCGCTGATTCCACCGATCCGTTTGCTTTGGGAGATATCAGCTGGAGATTGGCGGGCTTTTCTCTTTCGTTTAAATAAAAAGTTTGCTGTTTGCATCGTAGATATCATGACTCACGCTTCTGCTGCCTATATCCTGGCCCTGGATCTGGGAACGACGGGGAATCGGGCGCTGCTGTTTGATCGCGAGGGCCGTGTGGTCAGTCAGGCCTACCGCGAGATGACCCAGTATTATCCCCAGCCCGGATGGCTAGAGCATGACCCCCGAGAGATCTGGGAGCAGACTCACTGGGCCATCCAAACGGCAATCCAGAAGGCCCAAATCGCGCCAGAGGCGATCGCCGCCGTGGGCCTGACGGTGCAGCGCGAAACCTGTCTGCTGTGGGACAAAACCACGGGCCGCCCGCTCCACAACGCCATCGTCTGGCAGGACCGCCGCACCGCTTACCGCTGCAACCAGCTCCGCGCCGACGGCTACGCCGAGATGGTGCGCGATCGCACTGGCCTGGTCCTCGATGCCTACTTCTCCGCCACCAAGATCGCCTGGCTGATCGACCGGGTGCAGCCGGAGCAGCCGCCGGTGGACTGGTCAAATATCCTGGCGGGTACGGTGGACAGCTGGGTGCTGTGGAACCTGACCGGCGGCAAGGTCCACGCCACGGACCACAGCAACGCCAGCCGCACCATGCTGATGAATCTGGAGTCCCTCGCCTGGGACGAAAAGCTGCTGGAGCTGTTTGGCATTCCGGCGTCGCTGATGCCCGAGATCCGCCCCAGTTTTGGCTACTTCGGGCACACGGACAAGGCGATCGTGGGGGCGGAGATCCCGATTATGGCGATCTTGGGCGATCAGCAGGCGGCGCTGCTGGCCCACGGCTGCGATCGCCCCGGCCTGCTGAAGTGTACCTACGGCACCGGGTGTTTCTTGATTGCCCACACCGGCGAGACCCTGACCCGCTCGGATCACCAGCTTTTGTCCACGGTGGCCTGGAGCCGCGATCGCAGCGTGGGCTTCGCCCTGGAGGGCAGTATGTTCACCGCCGGGGCCTGCATCCAGTGGCTGCGGGACGGCCTCAAGCTGATCACCTCGGCCGCAGACACCCAGCCCATGGCCGAGAGCGTCAGCGACAATGGCGGCGTCTATTTTGTCCCGGCCCTGAGCGGCTTGGGGGCTCCCCACTGGGATATGAGCGCGCGGGGGGCGTTTCTGGGCCTGACGGGGGCGGCTCGGCGCGAGCACCTGGTGCGATCGGTGCTGGAGGCGATCGCCTTCCAGGTCAAGGAAGTGGTCGAGGCCATGAACCAGGACGGCGGCACCCAGATCCAGCGCCTCAAGGTCGATGGCGGAGCCTGCCAAAACGACTTCCTGATGCAGTTTCAGGCGGATGCTCTGGGCATCGAGGTGGAGCGGCCAGCGGTCCTAGACGCGACGGCCCAAGGGGCTGCCTTTGCGGCGGGGCTAGCGGCGGGCTTCTGGGACGACTACGGCGCGCTGGTGTCGGCTCGCCAAGTCGATCGGGTCTTCCGACCGGGGAAGGCGGCGGCCCAGGTGCAGGCCCAGGCGGAGATCTGGCAGCGGGCGCTGGAGCGGGCCAAGCACTGGACCGAAGACTAAGGGCTGAGAGAATAATCTTGCGAAAAACTGGCAGGACGTACGGTATCTACCCATGGCGCGATCGCGTGAAGCATAGCCGCTAGGGAAACACCGCCACGGAGGAAACGGAGCCAGTGTATAGAGCCTTGTGGAATCTCACGAAACGGTTTCTCGGCGAGGAAAACCCAGTGGCGGTTGCTTGCTTGCAGCAACTAGTGGATTCCCACATATCGCGATCGCGATATGCCGAAGCCGAGCCTCTGCTCCAAGAGCTTCTAGCTGTAAGAAAGCGTGCGCTAGGAGCGGATCATCCGGATGTAGCGACTAGTTTGAACAACTTAGGATGTCTCTATTATTATCAAGGGCGGTATGACGAAGCAGAGCCTTTGTACCAGGAGTCGCTGTCTTTGCGGAAGCGATTGCTAGGAGAGAATCATCCAGATGTCGCAACTAGTTTGAATAACCTCGCGAGTCTCTACGAGTCGCAAGGACGCTATAACGAGGCAGAGCCTTTGTACCTGGAGTCGCTGTCTTTGCGGAGGCGATTGCTGGGAGAGAAGCATCTGGATGTAGCGGCTGGTTTGAATAACCTAGCGCATCTCTACGATTCGCAAGGGCGGTATGACGAAGCAGAGCCTTTGTACCAGAAGTCTCTGTCTTTGTGGAAGCGCCTGCTGGGAGAGGAGCATCCGGATGTCGCGACTAGTTTGAACAACCTAGCGAATCTCTACTGTTCGCAAGGGCGGTATGACGAAGCAGAGCCTTTGTACCAGGAGTCGCTATCTTTGCGGAAGCGCTTGCTGGGAGAGGAGCATCCGGATGTCGCGACTAGTTTGAACGATCTAGCGAATCTCTACTGTTCGCAAGGGCGGTATGACGAAGCAGAGCCTTTGTACCAGGAGTCTCTGTCTTTGTGGAAGCGCTTGCTGGGAGAGGAGCATCCGTATGTGGCGCTTGGTTTGAACAACCTAGCGAGTCTCTACTCTTCGCAAGGGCGGTATGACGAAGCTGAACTGCTGTACCAGGAGTCCTTGTCTTTAAAGAAGCGTTTGCTAGGAAAGCAGCATCCGGATGTGGCGACTGGTTTGAATAACCTAGCGCATCTCTACTGTTCGCAAGAACGATATGACAGAGCAGAGCTGTTGTACCAAGAGTCACTGTCTTTGCGGAAGCGCCTGCTGGGAGAGGAGCATCCGGATGTGGCGCTTGGTTTGAACAACCTAGCGAGTCTCTACGATTCGCAAGGGCGGTATGACGAAGCAGAGCCTTTGTACCAGGAGTCTCTGTCTTTGTGGAAGCGCCTGCTGGGAGAGGAGCATCCGGATGTGGCGCTTGGTTTGAACAACCTAGCGGGTCTCTACCGGTCACAAGAACGATATGACAAAGCAGAGCTGTTGTACCAAGAGTCACTGTCTTTGTGGAAGCGCCTGCTGGGAAAGGAGCATCCGGATGTGGCGCTTGGTTTGAACAACCTAGCGGGTCTCTACCGGTCACAAGAACGATATGACAAAGCAGAGCTGTTGTACCAAGAGTCACTGTCTTTGCGGAAGCGATTGCTGGGCGAGGAACACCCGGATGTCGCAATTAGTTTGAACAACCTAGCGGGTCTCTACAAATCGCAAGGGCGATATGAGGAAGCCAAGCCGCTGTATGAAGAGGCTCTTAGGATAGCTCAGCGTCGGTTGGGATCTCAGCACTCAAGCACGCTCAATATTCTGGAAAGTTTGTCTGCGTTGCGGCAGCAGATGCAGGAACAAGAGCGAGACGAAGAAAGTTGATTCACTATCCGGTGCACCGTTGAGCAGCGTGCCGCCTGACTGCCCGCCATGTCGCAAAACTTTCAAAAATCAAGAAATCCTGACTTCTTAGCCTATTTCCGGACGTTTTGGGGCCGAAAAATGCGTCTTTTGCATCAAGGACATGCAGTGGGAGCGATCGCCCCTGAGATTTGTAATGGGCAATACTAATTGACCTAGTATTTTTGCTTAGCGTCTCTCTCAAAGCCTGATTGCCCAGGCCCTTGCCAAAGCCTTTACTCGGTGTGGAGAGAGAACGCTCATGATGAAATTGCTGGCTCATGGACTCAAGATCAGTCCGGTCCTGTGGGGGGCGATCGCCCTTGGTAGCGCCGCTGTGCCGGGGGCGATCGCAGCGGAGCCCCTGCCCGAGGCGACCGTCTCTCCGGCCCTCACCCAGGTCACCTCTGTCTCGCAGCTCTCGGACGTCCAGCCTACGGACTGGGCCTTTCAGGCACTGCAGTCCCTCGTCGAGCGCTACGGCTGTATCGCAGGCTACCCCGACGGTACCTATCGCGGCAACCGGGCCATGACCCGCTACGAGTTCGCCGCCGGCCTCAACGCCTGCCTCGATCGCGTGAATGAACTCATCGCCGCCGGAACTGCCGACCTCGCTACCCAGGAGGATCTGGCCGCCCTGCAACGCCTGCAAGAAGAATTCGCCGCTGAGCTGGCCACCCTGCGCGGCCGCGTGGACTCCCTGGAGGCTCGCACTGCTGAACTCGAGGCTAACCAGTTCTCCACCACCACCAAGCTGAACGGAGAAGCCGCTTTCACCTTGGCCGATGCCTTCGGGGATGACGTGGATGCCGAGACCGTCTTTCATGACAGAGTGCGGCTCCAGCTCACCAGCACCTTCAATGGCAAAGATCGCCTCTACACCCGTCTCTATGCTGGAAACCTCGGCACCTCCTTTGCGCCGACCCTGGGTACCAACGAAGGCCGCTATGCCTTCGACGGCGCAGTTGACAATGACGTCTTGATTGACCGTCTGCACTACGTGTTTCCAGTGGGCGATCGCCTCCAGGTGACCGCCATGGCCAGCCTCGCAGGCCACCACTTCTACGCCGACACCTTCAACCCCGGCCTCGAAGCGGGCGGCGGCGCCACCGGTGCCCTCTCGCGCTTTGGAGAACGCAACCCCATCTATCGCTTTGGTCTCGGCGGTCAGGGCATCGGTCTGCGCTACAAGGTCAGCAACTCCATCGAAGCGTCGGCGGGCTACATGGCGCGCGGCGGTGATAACCCCAGCGAAAAGGCGGGCCTCTTTGACGGCAACTACTCGGCCCTCGCTCAGCTCGTCTTCAAGCCCAGCGACAGCTTCAAGGTTGGCCTCACCTACATCCACTCCTACGACGGCACCGCCCGCCGCTTCTCCTTTGGCGGCACCGGCACCAACCTGGGCAACCTCGCCCCCGCAGCCCTCGGCGGCCTCAACACCCCCGTTTCCAGCAACGCCTACGGCGCTCAGGCCTACTTCCGGGTCAGCCCCAAGTTTGATGTGCGCGGCTGGGTCGGCCTGACCAAGGCCCAGCTGATCAACCGGGGAGACGCCGACCTGCTCACCTATGCGGTGGCCCTGGGCTTCCCCGACCTGGGCAAAGAAGGCAACCTCGGCGCGATCATCGTGGGAGCTGAGCCCTATCTCACCGACCTCAATGTTCCTGGAGATCCCAACTTCAGCGAGGATATCCCCTTCCACATCGAGGCGCTGTACAAGTATCAGCTCAATGACAATGTCTCCATCACGCCGGGGGTCATCTGGCTCACCGCGCCTAACCAAAACGAAGATAACAGTGACGTGGTGATCGGTACCTTGCGCACCACCTTCACGTTCTAGCGTTCCCTTCCCTTACGGAGAGACCTCACACAAAGTTTCCTTACAACCGTTTCGACAGCCATCAAATCCCTCGAAGAGATCTCTTCGAGGGATTTTCTTTGAGAAATGGGGCGATCGCCCTAAGCCCAGTTAGAGAATGTCTACCTAGGGTTTCTCGCTGGAAGATTGCATCTCCTCCCAAGCGGCGATCGCCGAGGGATCTCCCTGCTCAGCCAGCGCTTTCAGGGCATCCTTCGCGGCGCTGTAAATATATTTCCCTGATTTAGTTCGGCTCTGGGCGTGGAAATTCATCTGCTCGATAAAAAGGGCGATCGCCTCCGGACTGCCAGCGCCTACTTGACTAAGTCTGCGCAAAAAAGCAGCGCCTGAGGCCCATTCCTTGGCATCTGCCCAGTGATACCAGCCTCTGTAGGCGTTGATCAATGTCGCCACGTCAGTTTGCTCAGCGGCCCAGTGTATTCTGCGGTGCTCGCCTTCTGGATCGGTAATCTCAGCCATGAACGACTCTCCTGAGGGGGCGGAAGGATAAACTCAGCGGGATATCTCAACAGGTATCTTTGCTTGAGTCGGTCAAAGATAGGCGAACAAGTTCGCCATCGTCCACCGCTATCCCTTAACCGCGCCGGAGGTGAGACCCTGAACGATCTTGCGCTGGAAGATCAGCACCAGAATAATCAACGGAAAGGTTCCCAGAGACGTCGCGGCGGCCAGGGGACCGTAGGGAATGCTGAATAGCGTCGCGCCGCTGAGCTGGGCCGCTGCAACGGGGATCGTTTTGAGAGACTCTCGCGTCACGAAGGTCAGCGCGAAAATATACTCATTCCAGGCAAAGATAAAGGCCAAAATGCCTGTGGTGACCAGCGCGGGGAGGGTCATGGGCAGCACGATTTTCAGCAGCATGCCCAGGGTGCTGTAGCCGTCCACTTTGGCTGCATCTTCGAGATCTTTGGGCAACTGAAGAAAGAAGCTGCGCAGGGTGAGAATGGTCAAGGGCAGGTTAATGGCGGTGTAGGGCACGATCAGCACCAGATAGTTGTTGCCGATGCCCAAGGCCTGCACCACTTGCAGCAGACCCAAGAACAGCAAAATATAAGGGAACAAAACGACAATTAAAATAATTCCCAAAATGATGCGCTCTCCCGGGATCCGCATACGCGCCAGAGCGTAGGCAGCGGGAGCACCCAGTCCCAAAGCAAGCACCGTAGAGACAATGGCGACAAAAGCGCTGTTGAAGATATAGCGCAGGAAAGGCCGCCGCTCAAACAGCAAAATATAGTGCTCGAGGGTATAGCGACTGGGAATATAGACATTGGGGACAGCAGAGATATCCGCGTTGACCTTGATCGACGTCAGCACCTGCCACAGGATGGGGGCAAGGCTGATCACCACGGTCAAAAACACGCCAAGGGCGATCGCGATATTGCGAATGCGCTGGCGCTTTTCGTAGGGATTCTCGGTTTGAGTAGGGGTGGGTTGATGAGTCGTTGTCATGATTTTTTCTGCGCTACTCTACACCAGTGACGTTGCGGGCTCGGGACAGAAGATAGTTGGCCAGCAGCACCACGCCTAGCAAGATCAAGAAGGTAACGACCACCAGCGCGGCCCCATAGCCAAAGTCGAGATAGCGCATCACGGTGGAGTAGATATACAGCGAAACCATCTCTGTCGAACCCGCTGGACCTCCCCCGGTCATCACCTGCACGAGGTCGAAGATGCCAAAGGCCTGGGCAAAGCGAAACAGCGTAGCGATCAGAATCTGGGGCAGCAGCAGCGGCAGGGTAATCTGCCGGAAACTCTGCCACGTGGACGCGCCGTCAATGGAGTGGGCTTCGTAGAGATCTTCGGGGATCGACTGGAGACCCGCTAGGAGCAAAATGCTCACAAAGGATGTGGTTTTCCAAACGTCGGCGGCGATCACTGCCATCATGGCCGTGGTGGGCTGGCCGAGCCAGTTAATGCCTTGGTCGATGATCCCGAGGCGAAGCAAAATATCATTCCAAACTCCATACTGATCATTGAAGATCCAGCGCCAGGTGAGGGCGATCAGGGCGGTGGGCAAGGCCCAGGGAATGATGGCGATCGTCCGCACGATGCCCCGCCCGCGAAAGGCTTGGTTGAGCATCAGCGCGACTCCCATTCCTAGCACCAACTCCAGGACCAGCGATGAAAGGGTAAAAACAGTGGTGTTGAGGATGGTTTGCCAAAAGCGTCCATCCCCGATCATTCGAATATAGTTGCCGATGCCGTTAAACTCTGGCTGAAGCTCGGTTCCAAGGTTCTGGGTGAGAAAGCTGAGCCAAAAGGCTCGCCCAATGGGAAAGGCATAGACGAGCAGCAAGATGAGCAGGGCGGGTATCACCAAGAACCAGCCGGTCATCTTCTCCCGCGATCGAATTGTGCTGTTGGGCTGTACCATGCGCCTGACAAAAGTGAGGTTATCAAAAAGTAGATATGACCAGTAGAGAAGTGAGAAGCGCCCCAAAAAGGCGATCGCCCAGACCCCTTAGCTCAAGAGTCGGCGCGTCTCGGCGGCTGCCGCCCGCATGGCCTGCTCAGGCGTCTGGATGCCAGTGAGCGCAGAGCTGAGATAGCGCTGAAGAATGTCTGAAGCTTGGTCATACTGACCAATCGGGGGGCGCAAAACAGACTGCTCGACAACATCGATTAGCTCGTCGTAATAGCTATATTTCGCCAAGATATCCGCATCTCGAAAGAGAGATTTGCGGCTGGGAACATAGCCGTTCTCTAGCACAAACTGTTTTTGCGACTCTGCTCGGCTGAAAAACTCGACGACTTTCCAAGCTTCGTCGGGGTGGCGACTGGACTTGGCAATGCCAAAGCCCCAGCCTCCCTTGCAGGCCCCGCTGTTCTCGCCCGGAGCGTGGACCATGGCTTTGAGGGCGACTTTGCCCGCAATGGGTGAGTCTTCTCGGTTGACTTCTGGCCAGACGTAGGGCCAGTTTCGTAGGAAGACCGTCGAGCCATTTTGGAAAAGACGGAGGGTCTCTTCTTCTTGGTAGGTGGTGACGCCGGGGGGAGAAATGCCTTCGCGAATGGTGCTGAGCAGAAACTCGACAGAGGCGATCGCCGCAGGCTGATCGAGGCCTATTTCTCGAGTATCCGGATCAATCCAGAACCCGCCATATCCTTCTAGGATCTCGACATAGTCAGCAACCAATCCCTCGTACTGATTGCCCTGCCAGACAAATCCCCAGGTTGCCTCTCCAGCGTTTTGGAGCGCTTTGGAGATACGCATCAAATCATCAAAGGTCTCTGGCGGCTCAAAGCCCGCCTCTTCTAAGAGATCGCGCCGATAGTAGAGCATCCCAGCATCGGTCCGAAACGGGATGCGGTAGAGCTCGCCATCGTAGCGTCCCCCCTCGAGATCGGCTTCCAGATAGTCATTGAGATCTTCGTCTGTGACGCGGTCGGAGAGGGGCAAAAGCCATCCCGCAGCGGCATACTTGGGCACCCAGACAATATCCATATAAACCAGGTCATAGGGAGAATCTCCTAAGAGAAATGACGAGGTATAGAGATCGGAAATGGCGTCCGTTGCGTTGGGTCCTTCGATGATGCTGATGCGAATATTGGGGTTTTCAGCCTCAAAGTCCTCAATCAGAGAACTCCACTGAGAGGCCTCCAGGGTTTGGAGCAGCACCGTCACGGTGACGGGCTGCTGGGCCAAAACCCAACTGGCGAATGTAATGCTGAGTCCTACCAAAAAGGCAGCGATCGCCAATCGAGGCGATCGCGATCGCCGAAAGGATGTTGCAAAGGAGACAAGCCGTTGCTTAATCCGCGTGAAGACAGTCACGATGGTGTATTAAGTTTGAAATTCTCTAACAAAGTAATACCGCGTTTCGGGACATTGGCGATCGCAATCATAAAAAGCTGAGAATAAAATCAATAGAAATTAAAGTAGATTAATATTTCATTCTCGAAATCTTAGAAGGCTAACATTTATGTCCATAAAAGCATCTGCAAAAAGATGGATGTTTTATGTGTCTTCCTTCCAAAGAGTGATTTTTGAATCAATGCTTTTGTGGTGTTGTTATGCTGGCTCAAAGTCTTGCTTGATATGAATTTCAAGGTTCCATCGCCTTTCTGCTTTTAGCTCAGAAGCCTTCGATGGCTGACTTTTTAATGAACTGATTCACGAAGGTTGGTAGTAGAAACGGTTGAGTGCTGAGTAAACATGAATTTCTGAAAAATGATTTTGAGAAAATATCAAGTTCGAGATGTTAAATATTGTCTAATTTAAATCTTATTGATAAGGTCTAGAATCCTGGAACTCGATAGAGAATGCCTTGAGTGACTAGCATCTCGAATTGTGACAAGATTGCTCTTGCAGTAATTTGATCACGCACTAAAACTCCTGCCTCAATGTTGCGTTGATGGGCTGCTTCTGTGAAATTTGCAGATGTAATAAAGGCTTTCTCTTCATCAATGATGATGCACTTTGCATGTAGACAGGCGTTTGTCTGGGTCGATAATTCTAGCGATCGGGGATCATAGAAAATTTCTGGTAGTTGACACCCTGACCAAACATGCTGACGAAAATTATGAGAGAACTCTTCTAGCAGGATAGAGGCAGGTTTTGCGTTTCTATAATTTTGCTTGATGTTTAGAAATAGGCGGACGCTTAGGTTGGGATTTAAGTCCATCTGTCTCACCAGGGGATGAAACAGCTTGCGCCCTTTGTTGCCTTGATCAATTGCAAAACTGGAAACTAAGACGCTGTGTTGTGCGCTGCTGAAAAGCTCTTGCACAACTACCGCTGTATCGCGGCTCTCGCTCCCAGAAAGTTCAGGGCCTGTCCAGACTAGATCGATTTGGTCTTGTTTTTGGTGGGTGATCGCGCGCTCCTGTGCCAGTAGTTCTAGCATATAGGCCATATGCACTGGGCTCATGCCCTCCTGCTGTAGCTGATTGAGCTCAGACGCGATCGCCCCTGTCAGTTGCTCTGGTACATAGCTTGCCAGAGCGAATGGATAAATTGGGAAGCTGAACCGCTCGGTTTCCAGGGCGGAAGCCAGACCAACCAGAGCAGGACGGCTCAATTTCATCAACGGAGACATCATGAGACAATATCTGGGAAAAATTCTGTTCCCAGTCCTGCTACGGTGTTCACGACTAATGCGCGATCCAGCATTTCATTCCGGCGTTCGCAGGAAGTCTCGGCAATGAGTAAGCACCCGTGACAGGCCGCTCCGTGCAGTAAACGATCCTCCTGTGCGTCATCCGGTTGGTGCTGGGCGCATACGGGGTCATTGGAGCATAGCCGACCGTACTCTAAGGCTCTGCCGAGGTGTTCTTCAATCCGCCTACCGACCTCAACCAAGCCACCTAGAGTCCCTTCTGAGCCTGAAGTGCCCGTGTGGAGCAGAATACCGTAGCCAATATCATCAAAGGCATAAATCCGCTCGCGGATGGCGCTGGAGGCATAGCCGCAATCGAGAGACACGGCTGTGATGAGTAAGTGAGAAAGAGAGTGCAGCATGATGTATGGTGTGCCGGGAAACTTTGTCCTGTCGCGGGGAATGCCCCTCGTGTCGAGCCATTTGTAAAATCCCTGCTCAAGCTTCTTTTCCCGGGCTTTAACCTCCGGGCGTTCCAACCATTTGCGGATTGCGTCTCTCGAGATGCTGATGAAAACACCTTCACCCAAGTTTTCGATCGCAGGCACCCACTTGGGTTCGAAGTCTAGCTTGGCCCTACGAACATTGATCGCTAAGTCATCAATCTCACCCTCAATATTCGGCATGGCAGCCTCAAAGCGGGTAAAGCCAATCAACGCCGTAACTTCCCGTAAACGATGCACCAGCACGACCCGATCGATGGCCGATCGCCATTTCGCATCTAGCGTATCCAAACGACGAGCATATCCCTGAAAATCCTGATCTGCCGTTGGAACTTCTTTGCCCATTTCGTCAGGGCAGGCGAGTAGTGCCTCCAGTTCTACTTGCTTAATACTTTTGTCTGGAATCGTTAACCCACTTTTACGCCGCTTCACTTCTGTCCAGACAACCTCTGCTCCAAAGTTGGCCAGTTCAGCAAACTTCGGCTTCTTGAATTCTTTTTGAATATCTGCCAAGTCTTCAGCAAACTGTAAATCTTCCTCATAGAAGCAATCGACTGCCTTCTTCAGCTCAGCCGCCTGGTCGGGCATGGAAATGACGCTAAGGGTTTGGCTGAAGTAGGTATTGCTGGCAGAGCGCACGAGCAAACGATTGTATTCAGGTTGCTCTGTAGTGTCACCATTGCTATTGATTTTGTGTGTAGTGCAAGACTCTTGACCACGGGGACCTAACCAAGGGCGAAGTCCCTGACACTTACCCAGTACTTTGGAATCTTTTAGTTTGGCGTTGGAAAGAGGACGCCGCTTGCCACATTCACAGCGAACGAAAATTTCTTCGAAGTCGTTGCCGGAGCCGCCCTCATCTAACCAAAGTGGTTTGCAGCAGCGGGTATTGAAATCATTGTGAGCAAAGGCGTACCAATCGATATCGCTGAGATGACCATTGGTACAAGCCTGGACGAAGCGGACAGGGACTGCTTGAGTTTTTCTGCCTTCATGCTTGAACCCGCTTCTGACTGCGCTCCACCTCACTAGCGGTCGAGTTCGGTAAACTTTGCCATCCTTGTGTTGATAGGTTCTGTCTACTTGTCCCAGAAACCAAGTGGGGAAGACAAAGGCATCAATGCCACTGAGGGCAGCTCGGGGATCGCTAGATTGTTGAGGTGGTGTGCAGAGTTGGATTGTCTGAGGATCGATGTCCAGGCTTTTGGCGACTTTGTAGCGGAGCCGATCCTCCCAAATAGTTTGGCGATCGCCTTTCCAGTAGGTCAATCCCGCAATGACGACAGAGTGGGTCGGTAAATCGACCATTGAGCCAGGACCGAAGGTGGTTAGCACTTGGCTCTGCCGCAATTCGCCACTGGGTTTAGGCTGGCTTTTCTTATTGCTCATCGGTTTTCGTCCTCCATATCCAGTCCATAGGGCTCGCGTACCCAAAGATTGACGGTTGCTTCGACATCGCGCAAGCTACGGTAAGCCTTGAACTTTTGACGTTCGCGGGGCTCTTTGTCAGCATCTGGGCTGAGTGCGTCTAGTAGTAGCGGAGGAGCGAGATCGGCTTCCTTCTGGTATTGCAGCTGCTTATCTCGATTCGCAATTTGTCTCCAGGTGTCGATTAGATCTAGTACCTGTGCTCTGACCTGCTGCCGTAGCTTGCTCGTTGCGGCAGCATCTAGGTCCGGGCTGTAACTCTCAGCGCGACAGGCGATCGCCTCCACGACTGCCTTGATTCCATCTTCCTGACTATTGATGTTTGCGGCTCCCAGCGCCGGGGTCATTGCTGGAATACTCAAGCGAGTGAGCCCAACAACAATCCCTGCTAACCCCCGGTCTAAGGCACGAGGCGAAAAGGGAGTGACACTGGTGGCCTCGACTGCTCTGTAGAAGCTGTTGTGCCAGCTTTGGAAGCGTTCGTAGTGAGAGCGATCGCGAGGTCGATGAACATTGAGCAGGGTAACGACTAATCCAGGACGCTTGGGATCTCGACCCACCCGACTGGTGGCCTGAATATATTCTGCGGCTGTTTTGGGTTGTCCCAGAACAACCATTAAGCCTAACCGCACAATATCCAGACCAACGGAAATCATGTTGGTGGCCAGCGCCACATCGACTCGCTCTTTTTCGTGAAATGGCAGGGCTAATCGACGCTTGGTATTGGCAACTTTGTTGGTGCTGACCCGCGAGGTGAGTTCTTCAGGCTCGTCGTCAATTTTCCGATTGAGAAATGGTCCCACGAGCTCACCGGGCCGTAGGCGATCGCCGTAGTTCGCCAGTTGAGCGACGACCTCGTCTTCAACAATTCGACGGCTTCCTCCCAGTTCGCGTAAGGAGTTGAAGTATCCCATCAGGGTCATATAGGGGTCAGCCGGGTTCTCCTTGTTCCGTTTGCCGCCCTGTTCTTCGTATTGCTTGTAGGCGGCTGACATGAGCGCCAGATAGGTTCTGAGCAAAACAACTTTGAGGCTGCGTCCCTGGGCAGCAACGCCCAGGTAGAGCCGTCCGGGAACTGTAAAGTCTGTTTTGGCAAAGAAGGAATCGTGGCGATCGGGGCTAGGTGGCGGAAAGATATCGACATGACCCCGACCGAAGAGGGCTTGAATCTGATGTTTGGCTCGCCGCACTGTGGCGGTTGAGGCAATGATTTTAGGGCGAATGGGTTTACCGGAGTCGGCGCTGGTATGGGAGCAGAGCGTGTCGATCGCCGTTTCGTATAGGCCGACCATCGTACCAAGGGGACCCGAGATCAGGTGCAATTCATCCTGGATCACTAAATCAGGAGGGGGGAGGTAGTTGTCTAATGGTTTACCAGCGATCGTCGGATCAGCGGCGCTATAAAAGCCTTCACCATTCTGGTAATGGGTGACACGACCAAACAACGCCCCGGTTTGTCCCACCCAAGGCAGTGCAGCAAATTTATCGACCGTGGCGATCATGAAGCAGGGTAAGCGCCGATAAATCGGCTCATCGACTGCGAGAATGGGTAGGGGGTTGCGGCTGCGAAAGTCACAGTCTCGATTGACGCACACAACCGTGAGATTTTTCGGCGTATCCTCGGTCGGTTGCAGCTGAAAGGAGTTGGCCGAAAACTTCTCGCCACACCAAGGGCAGCGCTCTAGGGGAATAGGCGAGGGTTCGTTTTTGCTATCTTGCTTGAAGGTAAGGGTCCGCTCACGGGCAGAGTACTTGTCTTTTTCCCCGCGTTTGCCCAGTCTGTTGGGGGTTGCGGCCCGTCCCACCCAAAGCCCAATCTCAAAAGGCCACTGACCCAGCTTTGTCGGGTCTTTTTGTCGCTCTAGCTCTAGGGCACAAATCAGACGAGAGGCTCGCTCTAACTGGTCAAGGGTGAGCAATCGCAGGGTGTAGCGCATGAGGACGCTCACGCCGGCAGAGCGAATGCCTGGATGCTTGAGGCGACGCAGCACTAGGGTAAAGGCGGCTAGCCCGAGATAGGCTTCTGTTTTACCACCCCCTGTGGGGAAAAACAGCAGATCAACGATGCTTCGATCCAGACACTCGGGCTGGGCAATACTCACTAGATTGAGCAGGATAAAAGCAAGCTGGAACGGTCGCCATGCAGGAGGCTGGAAACTTTCTGGTGGTTGGCTTTGTTCTTGGCTGAGTTGGCGACGACGCGCGATCGCCACGACTCGATTGGCAGTCCGAAAGGCTTCTAGCACCTGCGGGTCAGCCAGCAAATGAATGCCTGCTTCAATGCGATCGCAGGCACGGCGAGCATCGTTCAGCAGGGCTTGGGCAACGTTGTTGGCCTGGGGGGGCTCAATGGGGGTGTTGTACTGAGCGGCGATCCAGGTGCGGTATTCTGCCACCATGGGGCTGAGCATTTGCTGGATCACCTCTGCATTTTTGGCCGTGGCTAATGCCTCCATGTCCAGTTGGACCATGGGCAAGGGGGCGGCTTCGACCCTGGGCACCTCAGCGATCGGAATCCAGGTAGTACAGACCTCGGTGCACATGGCCCCCACATCTCCAACCCGTCTCTCACTCGGGGAAATGGGAGACGGACGATTTCCCTCTCCCAACACGGGAGAGGGGCGAGGGATGAGGGCAGCATGGGCGATGACGGAGACGTTGTGCCCCACGGCAAACTCGTACTCGTGGCGATATTGGAGGTTAGCGATCGCCTCATCGGGGTCTCTGCTATCTAGGCCCCGTGGGTCTGCGCGGGGCACAAATCCCTCTGAGCACTGCACCATGAGGCAAGTTTGAAAGACAAAGGACGTATCTTTCTCGCTAGAGGCCATCTGACGGTTATTGACAAGAAAGATAGAAACGGAAAGGGTTCCTGCCTCAAAGCGATGATCCGTCACGGGGCGACAGTTGACGACGAGGGCAAGGCCACTCCCTGCGGAAAGATCGGTTGTAAACGAATCCTTCGACGCTCGGATCGCGATGCTGCGGGAGACCGATTGAGGAATCCGCCGCCATTCTCGCGATTTGGGCTGCTGAGTGCCGTCTGGCTCCTCTGTTTCGAGAGGGGGTCTGTCTTTCTCAATGGGTTTGTAATCGGCCCAGTGAACTGTCGCTAGCAGCTCTGTGGTCCGGGGGGAAATGAGAAAGCTCATTCCCATAGAGGAGGGAAATGGTGCTTTGCGCGCGGGAGTTGGCTCGGGCAGTTGACTATCTTCGCTGGTGGCTTTCTCTCCTAGCTCTTGTGGTTCGATGTCTCCTTCGTCGTCTGAGCGATCGTCGAGTTTTGCGCCAAAGGGAGCCAGGAAGCCGGTGAGATATCGCCTAGAGGGAGCCTGAAGGAGTACTTCTTCAGCGTGCTCTGTGTTGTCAGGTTTAGGCCCCACTAGGTCGATTTGGAGAGCATCGACTAGGGCAGAGCGAATTTCAGCAGAAGTTGTCATGGGAATGCGTTACATTTTGAGCAAAAACGTTGAATACATTGCACCGATCCGATCGTCTCAGTCTTGCAATCACCGAGGGCTTTACCTTGATTTTTATGCCGCGCTGATTAGTTAAAAATCAGAGATTGAGTCCTGGAATCGTAGGCTCGGAGGGTTTTGGCGGCGGAGATGGGCGAGATTTCTTGGCCTGTTTCCTAGTGGTTTGACCTCCTCGTTTCTCTTCTTCAGCCCGTTCCTGGTTGAGCTTTAGCAGGCGAGCGAGAACTTCGTCGTGGACTTCTTCGGGCCAGCGGTAGCGCCAGGGCTTCTTGCGTTTGCTGGTGCCTGCGGGGTCGTCGTCTTCGTAGTCGAGCAGGAATTCGCAGTCGGTGGGGATATCTGCCCAACCGTAGGCATCGAGGACGGCGCGATCCATTTGGGCATGGAGTTCGCGCAGTTTGAGGATGTCGGGCTTGGTTTCGTCGGGGTCGTGGAAGCGGTTGTAGGTGGCGGTGAGTCCTTCGTTGTGGCGGATCATGAGATCGGCGCGGAACTCGTAGTAGGTTTTGCCTGCGACTTCGAGGGTGGGGTTGGTTTCCCAGTCAGGGGGGAAGGGAAAGGTTTCAAAACAGTCGGAGGGATTGTAGCGAAGATCATCCTTAACTGAGGAACTGAAGAACCGTGCCCAAACTTCATGCACCCGCGATTGTAATACAGCAAAATCTGAGTCTCGCTGCAATGGAAAAATATTAAGGCTATTCGCAAATACTACATCTGGTCGGTAGAAGATAAATGATAAATAAGTTGATGCTTGAGCATTGGTGACTAGTACCCTATCGCACTGGGCGATCGCTTTGAATAACTCTTCTCGTAATCGCTCAAACTGCCACCAAGGCGCGGTTGAATGCTTTCCGCGAGTTCCTTTAACTTTCTCTTCAACGATCGCCATCAAGTCAGGATATTTCCGCGCCTCATCCTCCTTCATGTCACCAAAATTAATCACGTAGCGATGGTGAGCATGAGTAGGGCTGCTGTTCACTTCCTCGCCGCCGATGTAAGGAAAAATCCGCTCGGCATTGCGTGGATCACTTTCGATTAAGCGGTGCATCTCTGCAATGGGGGTTGCATCTGAGTTTGAGTCATCAAAAGTAAAACCCATGCCTAATACAATGCTGCCCTGAAAACTCTTGTTGGCATTGGCAATCAATACGGCTGGATTTTCATGTCCGCCATCGTGAAATAGAAACGCTGTAATTCTTTCGAGTGCTCGATTGTCCAGGCTCTTGACGCCTTGATACCTGCCTTTAAATATATTCACCACGCTTACAACTACTGCCGCTAGTCCGGGCCATTTCACCCGCTTTTGCGCGTTGTAAATTGTGCCGCCATTCTGACAGATAAATCTAAGTCCCGAGCTGCGAGTATCTCCTTGGGCGATCGTGTTTGTCGCGATCAGGCCAAAGGTGCCGTTTTGGCGAATCAGGTTAAAAGATCGACGGAAAAAATGAGATACCAGATCTGCATTGCCGTGGGATTCTGGATGGACCACTTTGAGCCACTCTAGATAGCCCTCGGGGTTGGCGTTGATCGTGGTATTTTTTCCGGCGAATGGGGGATTGCCGACGATCGCGTCAAATCCTGGATTCTCCCGCTCAAACACCTCTGGAAACTCCAATTCCCAGTTAAACGGCAACACGGCTTTTGTCCCTGTGGTCAGCTTGGCAACCACCGCTTGCACCTCGGATTCGTCTACCAACCCCTTCTCATAGCCGATCAGCTTCCCACCAAACTCCTCACGATTCTTTTGCCGCTGTTTCGCATTTCCCCCCGCGAAAAACGCCGCAATAGCGACTTTTGCCGCCAGTCGAGTGGGCTCCAGCGATCGATCCACATCCTGCAACAGGGCCTGTTTCGCCTCCGCATCCCCATCCGATCGGGTATCCGACCCTTGGATCTGTTGCCGATACGCCAGCGCCCTTGTTGCCGACTGCTTCATCAACCGCTTGTGCTCTTCAAAAACCGTCGGCTCATAGGCCGCACTCGCCCCAAAGCTGCCAATCTCCGCCCTGGTCAGCCCCACCAACGAGTCACCACACTTCAGCGCATGATCCAAAAACGTAAACGGCAAATCCTTTGCCAACGTCACCAACCACAGCGACAACCGCGCCAGGTTCACTGCAAAGGGGTTCTTATCCACCCCATACAAACACCGCTGCGCCACCAGTCGCCGCGCCACCACCACATCCTCTACCGTCTCCGGCAGATCCGCAGGCTTCCCGTGGTAGTTCCAGGCTTCCACCAGCTCGTCTGCTAGCTGCCGACAGGCTTCCACCAAAAACGCCGCCGACCCCATCGCCAGATCGCACACCTTCAGATCCAATAGCTGCTCTGGCGTGGGATGCTCACCCAAATTTTTTAGCACCGGTTCCAGCGTCTTCTCTACGATCGGCTGCGTCAGCTTCCGGGGTGTGTAGTGAGACCCCGATCGCCGCCGCTCCTCTCCCGGCTGCAAAAACAGACTGCCCGCCGCCAACAGGTTTGGCGTTCTAGGCGAAACCCGCCGACCAATGGCAGCGGCAATCTCCTCTGCCGTTTTGGCCTCCTTCAGCTCCTTCAGAGCGCCCCCTTTTAGCTCACACTCTGCCTCCTTGAGCATCTTGGCGCGATCGGCTGGCTTTGCCGCCAGGATTTCGTCCACATCCACCACCACATCTTTTGGACGCACCGCGATCGATCGTCCGCGAGCGATCTCTACCTCATAGCCCATGATTGCCTCATAGACCGAGCCGATCTGCTCAACGTCCAGCGATCGATAGGACAGCCGCTCTCCATCCAGCACCAGCAGCTTATCCAGCATCCGGTAGATCACCCCATCCGAGACGCGAGGGGCTTCAATCCTGCCACAGGTCGCAAAGCGAGAACCGAGGGAGCGGCCTTCTAGATAGGGATACTCATCTGGATCAAACAACTGCCCATGCCGTGCTGGGAGATACTCCTCCGTCGGTCCTCCCCCGTCATACACCAGCCGAAACAGGCTCAACAGAGCGGCCCACGCTCCATACCGCTGATCCATCGTGTCTGGGTAGTTGCCCGCATCCTCCCGCAGCTTCTCGTACAGGCCCGACACCGCGTAGTTGCGCTGATACACCTCATCATCCGGCATCAGCCCCTCATCCTCGGCATACAGCAGAAACACCAGCCGCATCAGCGTGGCAATCAGTCCCCCGTAGATATGCTGTGGATCGGTTTCAGCTAGCTCTCTGAAAATCTTTCCATTCACCGCCGCATCCGCCGCCTGCAATCCGCGCAGCAGCTCCCACAGCGCATCCAAAACCTGTCCAGATAGCTTGGTAGAAACTTCGGCCTGATAGTTGCGACTATCCTCCAGCAGCCGAGTCAGCCGCTGATCCTCCGGCACATTAAACAGCCGATCTTCCCCCAGCAGCAGATCGATCGCACCCAAAATCAACCGCCCCGGCACCTCCGTCATCGCCTGTACCGGAAAAGTCAGATGCCCCGAAGACTCTCCTTTGGGTGCATAAACCAATCGAATTTCTGTGCCGTTTACCAGCAATCCGGCATATACACCCGTCTCCCGCAGCAACCGCTCAAACTTCGCTTGAATGCTGGCCTGCCAACCATGCCCAGCCACCGATGCCGGATCATCTTCATCAAAAGGCAACCCCGGCGCAACCTCCTGGATCAGGAGAACCCATTGCTCAGTATCAGGATCACGAACCGCATAGGTCGGTTGCAGCACTTCCCCATAGCCAGGCAAAGCGACCGATAGATTCTCGGGCAACTCGTCTGGGCACAAAGCGCCAGCAAGATCGCGATCGCGCCATCCCAACACCTTCTGCGTAAAGGCCGGGAAGTTCTCGATCCAGGCGATCTTGTCGTCCGGATGTCGAGAAATCGGCTCTGTTGAAATGACTCCCAGCAATCGATCTTGCAGATCAACAAGTTTCCCGCGATCGACTACCGCCTGGGCCTTGATGAGGGCTGGCGGTGAAACGACGAGACCGATTGGCTGAAGTAGCCCAAGCCATTCCTTATGCTTAAGAATGTCTAAATCGGTTGCCATTACATTAAAACCTCAATATCTATTGATACGTTGCCGCCATTGGCAACTCTTATCCATCATCCTCACTACTTTCAGGAATCCATCTTGGTCCCTTTGCTGGAGGAGGAGTATGAGGCATTTGAGTCGGTAACTTAAACTCGGGGGCATCGTAATCAGGAATAGAAAGCCCATAGGCGATTGAGAAGCGATGAAAGTCGTCCTCCTCTAGCCCACTCATACTAAAATCGCCAGGCACAGGAATGTTTCTCATTTTGTAACGGGGCATTCCAGTAGAGCCTAGGTGAAAAGCGTCATAAGTAGATTCGATTGTATCGATATAATAGTTAGACACCATGCCGCCGCCACCCAAGAAAACAGAAATATTTTGTATTTCATGCATAGGAAGCTTGCGTCTACAGTCTCCTAGAACAGCAGCTACCTGTCGGTGTATTAGTGATTGTGCCAGTATCAAAATCTGAGTGGCATACATATTAAAGTTATCAGGCCGGAGATCATTTTGAATAACCCTGACAGGAATTCCATGCTTGTTAGCGATGACATCCCCCGACTCTGATATCTTCAGCCTCTTTTTATAGAGCTTAGAAAGCTCATCAATTTTGGCGACCCATGCTGAACTGTTATTGATAATTGAAAATTCAATTTTTCTCTCAAGATCTAATGAGCTATGAGCGATTCTCTTGGCTAAAGCATTAACGCCAACGGGTTCAACCAAGCCTGATAGAAAGTCGATTTGAGGTGTTTCATCAATATTGTTTCTGTGAAACCGGAAGGCAGCGCCCTCCATAGTGCCACCCCCAATATCAAAAAAAACATAGGTGCCTCGTTTAGCTTGACGAGAAAATGTATATGAATAAACTGCTGCTGCCATTTCAGGAACCGTAAAGCAAGGCATCTCGCTAATATCAAGGCTAGAACGCAGTTTACGCAGATATTTGTCTACCGTCGACAGAGTGACTTGACCAACGTTGTAAACACTCAAATGCCACGCAAGACAAAGCACCCGATGGAATCGTGCTAGAGCAGGAGAATCGCAATATTCAACAGGTACACCTACAATTGCACTCCAATCAACTTCAACTCCTTTTAGTAAATCCGCATTGTATCGATAAATCCAGTCTTTAGATCGCCTGATTACTCGATACAGAAAAAACGCACACAGATTCTCATAGGATTCAGGATTTGAAAGATTAACTCCTTGTACCGTCGGTAACTTCGAGGTGTACCAGTTGCTTGCCTCACGACCTGGATCAAGGCGTGCAAGCCGCATTTTTATAAAATCTACGATGAATAAATCGGGATGAGTTGTAAGGTAGTGTCTCCATTCAGGTTGGGTTAATCCAGCAATCAGACGGCCATCTGAATGTATCCCTACTTGACTGGTGATTAAGCCACCCTCGATTCGTGTAGCAGGGTTGCCAGGAATAACAACCCAGGACTCGTCATGATCGGTATCTCGAACGCAAACCTTTGTATACTGGGTTCCAAAGTCAATGCCGAGATTGAGACTTAAGCTTGATGTAGCCATAGTTTAACTTGCCTGAGTGATGAAAATTAATCCTGCTGCCAGTTCTGGATTTTTATCTTGATACTTTCGCTTCTGATCAATCTTCTTTAAATTGACTTCGCAGTCCTGCTGAACTCTCTTTAATTGGCCTTCAAAAGCTGGAATAGGGCGTAACTTACCTTCAAGCTGCAATTTCTCAATCCTTTCGCGCAGATCCCGTATTTTCCTATTGGTATAGGCTCTAATACTTTGCTCTTGCACATTGCATCGATCGGTATTTTCTTGCTCAAAGGCGTCTCCAAACTTTAAGAAGTCTAGCTGGAGCCTCTCTTCGCACTCTTCATATAATTTGAATATTTCGTCTTGATTAACGAAGTTAATCACATTAGGCTTGGGTGATCCATAAACCAAAGCTTTGTCAAGCAAAGCTTCTATATCGTTATTCAGTAACCTTGACTTGTCTTCTACTCGAACTGCTTCAAAGGCAAGACGTGTTTCTGTCCGTATTCCCTGAAATTCCCAAAGATGTATAACATAAAGGTATGTACCCGGAATACAATTCACATGTTCATTGCTAACTTCTAATGCTGAGACACTATGGAACGGATGAGAAACTCCTGCATCTTTGACTTTCTTCTCATATTCATCCCGAATCCATTGAATTAAAGGATGTGTTGAATCTAGAAACTCAAACCCACCTTTGCCCATTGACTCAACTTCTTTGGGGTCAAAAAAGCAAGTGATAGGAGCTACCTGAAGCCTTGTTGGCGTTGCAAGTCGCCTTTTGTCACAAAACAGCCTGAGATCTATTCTCGCTTGTGAAGAAAGACTGATTTCAATAAAGCCATTCTGTTTGGAAGTGATCGTTGTTTCAGGGTAATAAAGTTGAAAGAAATCGTCGATGAAGTACTTTAAGTCCGCTGGTCTTAGCCATCTACCCTGCTGGCGACTTTGAGTAATCTCATTCAAGATATACTCCCCAAAGGCCATCATGTTGCCAGCTTCCTGTTCAAGCCTATCCTGTTCCCTTTTCTTAGTCTCAATCGCTGCCAGTGTGAGGTTTGCTCTTACTTCTCGCTCGTGTTCTGAAAGATCAGGATTCAGCAAATCCAAGATAAGGGTCTCGGTTTTATCTCCTAAAATCTCCTCAAGATCGCCTATGCTTTCTCTAAATACATCGATGCGATCGTAGAGCTTGTTCAAGATTCTCTCTTCAACCGTATCGTTAATCACATAATGAATAATTGAAATTCGATTGGCAGTTTGTCCTAATCTGTCTAAACGTCCAATTCGCTGTTCAACACGCATTGGATTCCAAGGCAGATCATAATTAATTAAAAAACGACAAAATTGCAAGTCGATCCCTTCACTTCCGACCTCAGAGGAAAGAAGCACAGAAATATTTGTGTCTTTGAAAAGCTTGAGAATACTATCCTTGCTGCTTGCAATACCGCCATGAATGATGCAGCTCGAAATCCTGTCTTCCTCAAGACGTTCCCTCAAGTACTCTAAAGTGCCTCGAAAATAGGCAAAAAGAACAAACTTTTCCTTGGGATTTCTTGAAAGCTCTTTGCGAAGCAGCTTAATCAATTCTTGATATTTGCTGTCATTTGTTTTGAGCTGTTCTAGATCTTCATCAGAAAAATCAATTTCTGAAAACGGATATTGATATTCACTTGCTTCTTCTTCATCAAATAGAATCCCTAAGTCTTCCCAAAGATTCTCTGCAAGGCTTTCATTGTCGGTATTTACATATTGCCTTAATATGCCTTTTGCTTTCCATTCTCTCAAAGCGGCAACCATGCAACTAGCCATCTGACGTTGCCGTACAATTAGGCTAAACAGGGCTATTCCAGTTTGATCTCTTGCAAGTTTCCGAATTTGATGTGAAATGTGATTATAAATTTGCTTTTCTATGAGTGAAAAGCTGATAGTTAGAGGCTGTGGCGATCGCTTGACCCGATTCTCAAGCACATCTCGTTTACGACTGCGAGTCATAAACTGCCCTAGCAAGGAGCAACTTTCTAAGGTCTGACGCCACTGAATGATTTTTTCTAGATCTGGAGCATCACCCTTACGGACTTCTCCTTCGAGATTCGCTAGTCTTGAGTTTGCACGAAAATACTGATTGCTTCTAGCCTCAGACAAACTTTCAAGAAGACTATATGTATCTGGCTCTGATTGTTCGAGAGCATTTTGAGCATTAATGATATGCCTATTCGCTCGTATCATATCTTCAAATATCTGCTGATACTCAAAGTCTTCAGGGCTGACTAGATGGAGTAATTGAAAAAGATTAACGTTGCTAATTTGAATGGGTGTGGCAGTCAAGAGAACGAGATGTCTGGATGCATCACGTAATAGCTGACCAAGAGTATTGTTAGAGGTTTCTTGGTTTCTTAAATAATGTGCTTCGTCAATGATGACTAAGTCAAAGATACTAAACTCATCAGTAGCGGGATTTTGATCTAGTAGTCTTGCTAATTCAGCACGCGGGCTTGTAGTCTCCGGCTCTATCCACCGTTTTGGCGGTCGAGTTCCTTCGAGGCTGGCAATGTGAATAAAGCTACTGTTTGATTGCATGCTTCGGTTTTGAAGCATGCGTTTGACTTTATCTCGTAAGCCTTGTGCGTTAATTAATTCAGCATCTACACTAAATCTGTTTTGTAAGTCTGCTTTCCACTTCTCTCTCAACATTGCTGGACACAAAATTAATAAACGACGAGCATCTTGTCGCGCCTGCAATTCCTTCCAGATAAACGTTGCTTCAATTGTTTTGCCTAGTCCTACTTCATCTGCAATGAGCAGTCGACCTACTGGAGAATCTAGAAATTTAAGCACTGGCTTAAATTGGTGAGGATAAAATTGCGTATTGCTAGACTCCATGCTGTAAAGAATATTCGTGAGTTGACCTTTGACTTTCTCATAAATGAGAATTCGTCGTAAATCAGATAGGGAACCATAGCTGCCCTTTCTGAGTAGGTCTTGAATCCCCTCTATTTTTACAACGGGTTCTAGCTGCTCAAATTTTCTCAATTTCTTCTCATTGGGACCAAAATCTACTTCTACTAGTAACCGTCCAGCAGACCCCACTACTTTGCCAGTGGTTTTTCCTTGCTTTCCAGGATTATTTCGCATCCTTACCAACTGATTTGCTTGGCTTGGATCCCAGGAGAGGTCAGTCATAGTCATTTTCTCCACTGCTCAGTTTGATACTGGCCATAGGTACACAACACCCACCGGCTCAATTCGTTCAGCTTTCACCTGATAGGTTTGCTGAATTCGCTCCGGCTCACTCAAAATCTCTTGCTCTAGCTCAGTGACACGCTTCTCCCAGTGCCGTCGATCGCTGTCGACTTGTCGGCGCTCTTCCGAGTTAAAGAACGAGAGCTGTTGAACGTTGTATTGCTTTACTTGCTTGAGAATGCGATCGCGCTGTTCCTCCAGCAAGGTCTTCATTTCTGCGGCTTCTTTTTCGCCCCGCTGCTCTAATTTGCGCTTTGCACGTTCAGTTAACTCTGTTGCACGTCGCTTCAAATGAGGCAGTAAATCTTCAACATCCCTTTCGGTGTGAGTTTTCAGCTTGTCAAGCAAAACGTTGGGCACATTTCTTAAGCGAGGATGCGCCAGTGAATCTTCTAAAATTTGCATCACATCCTTCTTCTCACCCTCGCTTAGGGGACGGAGCTTGCCTTTGCCTCTGGCCTCTGGATCAATCCATTCGGCTGCGACAATAACGATCTCGTCATGTAAACGAGCCGCGCGATCGCCATACAGTGATAGCCTCCCAAGAATTAGTACTCGTGGAACAGGATCATCAGTGCGGCAAACACAGGCACGAGTCAACTCATCATGCAAAAATCCCTGGGAGAGAAACCGCCCCAAAAGCCGCTGGGCAATCCGGTGTTCCAAATGTAGATGCACGACCTGACCATCCAATGAACCCGGATCTCGGAAAACAACTGGACGAATGGGAGCTTCTTTCCGCCAATCCCATAGCTTCTGGGTCTTCTGTCGGGGTGCCCGAAGGGTGTCCAATGTCGTTGCCCAAGTCGAATCAGCCCCCGCTTGTTGATCGAGCGTTGGTACAAGCCACTGGCTGCGTTCTTCATCCCCAACGGCGGTTGCTGCGTCCAGCGGTTTGAGCGGTTCTGCTCCCATCAGCTCCAGAGAGACCGATAGTGTATCTCGAAAATGGCGATCGTCTAGTCCTAGCCACAGCTTGGAATCCCTAAGCATATCTTCCAGTTCCAACTGCTGCTGGTAGAGCTTGCCCTGCCGTAACCGAATCGCCTCCAACTCCTCAGTAATCCTGCTGGTACGTTCAGTAGATTCTGGGTCAGCCTTGTCTGAAGAATCGATCGCCTCTGTTAGCTTCTGAATTTCCGCCTTACGAATTCCGCTATCCAACAGCTTTGAGACATTCTTCTCCACGACAGGAGACAAACTTCCCAACTCCTCCTGGATTTGCCTGGTCTTTTTCACCAATACATCCAGCACCCTGTCTTCCACCCGCTGAGCTAGCACAAAATAGTGACAGCGAACTGTAGCCTCACGCTGAAGCTTGCGATCAATTCGTCCGTTGCGCTGCTCCATTCGGCTGGGATTCCAGGGCACGTCAAAGTGAAACAGATCGGCACAATAGTTTTGGAGGTTCACCCCCTCCCGTGCCGCATCCGTCGCGATCAAAATCCTGAGGGAATGGCGAGCCGGGTCAGCGTTAAAGGCTTGTTTGATATACTCTCGCTGTTCTTCACCCATCCCACCGTGAAAGGTATCGATGCGTTCCCCGTAGGAAGTGCTACGCGAATCGGGACCGCGATCGGAGGGGGCAATGATGGCTCCCAGTTGCTCTTCTAAATAGCGTTTAGTGTCGGTGTACTCAGTGAAAATCAAAACCCGTCGATTGAGCCAGATTGCTCCTGATTTACCTAAATCTGGACAGAGGTGTTGTCGTATCCAGTCTTCCAGCTTCTTCACTTTGCTATCGGGCTGATGCCTTGCCTGCTCTGCAATTTGGGTCATTTCCTCCAGTAGATCAAGCTCGCGCTGTGAGATGAAGGCACTTGCTACTTGAGTCGCTTTTTCCATCTGAGCGGCTTCTTCCTTCAGCACTTCGTCCTCATCCAAATCCGCTCGATCATCATCGTTTCCTGGCGATTCTTGCAGTAGAGAGAAGTTCTGATGGACAGTGGATTGTTGTTCCGCCTGCCGCTCGATTGCCCGACGATGGACTTTCAGCGTGCGAGCAAACGCCTCGATGGATGACAGCAACCGCTTCTGCAAAGAAGTTAAAACTAAGAGAGCAGCTGTTTGTGTGGATTTCGGTGCATCCTTCAGCCGTTCCTCGCGACATTGTCGATACTCCTGAAGTAGTTGGGAGAGATTCAGCTCAGGGGCATCTTTGGGTAAGTCGTCAATGATGATTGGGATAACCTCCCGCTTCGGGAAATCCGCATTGTTGATTTCCCGCAAGTCTTGCTTGAGTCGCCGCACCATTACGGCATCTAGTAGTTTCTTGCTCCGTACCGGCACGCCACGACAAAACCGTTGTGAATCAAGGATTTCGAGCAGTGCTGTAAAGCTATTAGAGTGTCCATTGTGAGGTGTAGCAGAGAGAAACAATTTGTGCTCAAACCGGGGTGCTAGGTCACGCACTGTTCGAGTTAACTGAGAGTCGATCGCATATCGTGATGCACTGGCAGGAGCTGCATTGTGTGCCTCATCCAGAATGAGCATCGACCCAGCCGAAAAATCTTGCAGCCAATCTCGCAAGGGGGCTGCGTAGGCCTCATCCCGCAGCAGTGAATGGGAAATGATAAATCGAGTGTGGGTTTTCCAAGGGTTAATCCCATATCCCCGTTCGCGTCGTTTGGCAGCAACAAAGTCGCGATCGTAGATGATGAAGGTCAACCCAAAGCGGCTTTCCATCTCATCTTTCCACTGGCGCACGACTGAGGGAGGACAGGAGATAACCACGCGCTTAATTTTCTGCCGCATCAGCATCTCGCGTAAAATCAGACCTGCCTCGATCGTTTTGCCCAATCCCACATCATCGGCAATGAATAGATTAACTCGTGGCATTCTTAGAGCTTTCCGTAGCGGCTCTAGTTGGTAAGCCTTTACTTCAATCCCGGCGCGATAGGGGGCTTGGAATAATTTGGGGTCTGTCGAGGTAACGCAGTTCCATCGCAGCGCATGGAGGTAGGCCGAGAAGTACCGAGGATTATCAAATCCCCGTTGCGCAACTGCTTTCCAGGAGCTGGCCTCAAGAACTTGGGCGTCAATTTCTCGCTCCCAAAAAACCTCTAAGATTTCGCCTTGCGCATCATCCTCGAGGCAGGCTAAGCGAACTCTGGTGTCTCCATTAACTGCTGGGTTGGCGCAAATTACATCTTCGACCAGATACTGGCGAGAACGAACGCGAACGATCTGTCCAGGTTCGAGAATCGTAGATGTCATTTGTACTCCTTAACAGTCAATAAACAGCACGCAGACTTCTAGGTCACAGATGATGGAGCTCTGCCTTCATCGAGAGGGCGATCGCCCTTGACCTAGGATGCCCACTTTTACCTACAACTAACTAAAAAGCTACAAAGGTCGAGCAGATTAGGTGAGCAGCAGCTTGGTCGATGCTCATTGTGATAGGTCTATCTGCGTCAATATTTGGAGTAGGGAGTTTATTCGTGATGAGGAGTCTCTGGAGTGCGGTAGGACTTTTGGAGTAGCGTATTGAGCTGAGACGAGGTTTGAGGAATAGGGGCGATCGCTGCTGAAGAAAGAAGTAGTTGGCGATAGTTTCTGGGTGGGAGAGTGCTATGAAATCTCTATCTTTGTGTGTTCTTCTGTCTGCTGGTGTTTTGTCCCTTGGAGCACTGCCGTCCCAGGCGATGGCTCCGGCGGAGCTGGTCGAGACGCCGCCCAATCACTCGGTTGCGATTCATCGCAGCGAGGGTAACTGCCCGGCGCAGGTGGATCTGTGGGTGCAGTCGCGCTATTACGAGGGCGGAGGAGAGTTTAGTGCTTTGGTGGATACGGCCGCGATCGCCGGTCGCGCGGTCTTTCTGGAGGCCAAGCAAGACTTTGTGGAGTTTGCCGCGCCGCTGAAGCCTCAGTATGCCTCGTGCTATGGCTATGTCGTGAGCAGTGATGAGCCCCAATATAACCTTTGGTTTTACAAGGGGTATGTCTACTTCCGGTTTGATCTCCAGTCCCTGCCCGGTCGTCCCCTTTCGGAGATCACCTCGCAGGCCATTATTGAAGACCGGCCTTTCATGCGCTGGGCGATCGCAGATTAGGAGATCTTTGAGGTGCGCTGCCGCTTGACATATCTACTAGGGCGATCGCGCGATTAGGCAATAACGCTAACTGAGAGCGCGATCGCCCGATGAAGGCAATTTTTTTATTTCTTTTTCTATCTCTCTAAGGATGCTTAATAGAGAGTTTCTAAAAAAATAAGATCTACTTTTGATCTTTCTACACTTAGTAATGCTTAGCAATAAAGTAATTTGCTGTAGCTTTAAGCTCCCAAGAAAATGAGAGTCCCCCCTTGAAAAGGGGGATTTAGGGGGATTTCCACTCTGGCCATAAAGGATAAGACTCTTGAATCCCCCTTGCCCCCTGTGAATCCCCCCCTGCCCCCTGTGAATCCCCCCTGCCCCCCTTAAAAAGGGGGGTAAGGTTCTTCTTTATAAGGAATTGAGAGATCTCTTCTAGGAGGGGTTGGGGCGAAGCTCGAACTGGCAGATAGAGTCTGGCTGGACGGGACAGACCGGAGGAGAAACGGGATTTTCCCAGAGGCCCAAGATCCGCAAGTTGGTGAGGGTGGCGAGGGCGTCGAAGTTAGTGATGCGGTTTTGCGGAAGTTGCAAAACGGTGAGACCCGTCAGCGCTGCTAGGGGGGCGGGATCGGTGATCTGATTGTTGCCGAGGGTGAGCACCTTGAGCTGGCCGAGGGAGGCAAGGGGACGCACTGAGGTAATGCGGTTGCTGTCGAGCATGAGGGTTTGGAGACTATACAAAGCGGCGATCGCCCGCAGATCCGAAATTTGGTTTCCTCCGATTGCCAGATAGCTCAGGCGGTTGAGTCCGGAGAGACTCTCGAGCTGCTGGATTTGGTTGCCCGAAAGCACCAGAGTCTCTAGGTTGCGGAGGCCGCGCAAAGGAGTGATGTCGCGAATGCTGGCCTCGGAGAGATCGAGGGCTTGCAGCGTGGTCAGTCCGGCCAGGGGCCGCAGATCGCTGATGGGCCGATTGCCCGAAATTTTCAGCACCCGAATTGCGCCTAGGGAGGCCAGAGGACCGAGATCGGTGATCTGATTAAAGCTGAGGTCGAGCTCTTGGAGCTGGGGCTGGGAGGCGATCGCCCGCACCTCCGTGAGCTGATTGGACGCCAGAGAGAGACGCCGCAGGGCCGGAATCTGGCCGCCAAATTGGAGAGAGGCGATCGCGTTATTCGCCAGATTGAGAGACTCCAGCTTTCCCATGCTGGCCGGAATCGTCACGCGGGTGAGAGCGTTATTTTCGAGGTCGAGGGACCGCAGGCTGGGCATCGCGGGCAGCGCGATCGACGAGATCCGATTGGCGCTCAAGTTGAGAGTCTCTAGGCGCGGCTGGGGCGCGAGGGAGCGGATATCCCCGACTTGGCTGCCGCTGAGATCGAGCTGATGGAGATTGGGTAGCGTAGGCAGGGTGGAGAGATCGGTGACGGTGCTCCAGCCGAGGGTCAGAGTGTGCAGGCGCTGGAGCCCTTGGAGGGGCCGCAGATCCCGCACCGGATTGCCGCGCAGATTGAGAGCTTGGAGCGTGCCCAGAGTCCCCAACACCGTGACGTCGGTGAGGTTGGCGTAGGAGAGATCTAGCGCCCGGAGATTGGGGAGACTGCTCAGGGGGCGCAGATCGCTCAGGCTGCTGTTGTAGAGACTGAGGCCGGTGAGCTGGGGGAGAGAGACCAAGGGAGAGAGATCGGTGAGGCCCCGGCCACCGAGATCGAGGGTGCTTTGGCTGCGCAGGCGGGCCGCTGCGGCTTGGCAGTCGGGGGTCTGGGCGACTTCGAGGAGCGCACTGACGGTGCGCTGGGCACCCTCGCTGAGGCTGGCTTTGTCCACGCACCAGCTCTCGAAGCTGCGCAGAGCCCCTGGCGTGGCGGGCTGGGCGATCGCCTGTCCGCCCAATCCCAAAGACAGCAGCAGTCCCAGCGTGGTTGTTTGCAGCGATCTATTCAGCACGATCGATCTCTCCCGTCGGTGAAAAGGTGAAGAGGATACTTGGAGCCTATGAAGCTCTCAGACGCGATCGCCCGCCAAAAGTTCTGCTTTTCCCTTGGCGTTCATCAAATTATGTCGGGAGTAAACACAACCAGAATCTCACCCCCAAAAAACGCAAAAGCGCCCTGGAGGGCGCTAGAAAAAGAGGCTGGCTAAAGAATTGCCCTCATCCCCCAACCCCTTCTCCCAAGCTTGGGAGAAGGGGAGATGAAGTCTCTTTCCCCTCTCCTAAACTTGGGAGAGGGGAATAGAAGGGGTGAGGGCAATCACACTGTCTAAGAGGCGATCGCCTCTGGCGTTGCTTGGCGAACCTCGGGCTCCTGGGCCACGAACTCTTGGAGCTGCGCCTCGATCTCATCGCGGACGATCTGGCGATATTCCAGGAAGTGCTCATTGTGGGCGCACACCGAGATATAGTGCTCCCACACCGCCGGGTTGCGCTTGAGAATGCTGAAGAAATGGTGCCAAAACTTCCAGCGGGTGTGGCGCTTGACGCCCTGGCGCCAGCAGACCGTGAGCAGGGCGCGTACCTCCACCCACTGGGGCCACTTGAAGTCCGGCTTGCAGCGCGGCGCTCCCAGGGTCAAGAAGCACCGATACACCCGATCCAGGAAAATCTCGGGGTCGTAGATCGTCCAGAAGGCGTCCACATACTCCCGCGCGATGTCTTCCAAGGGCCGGGTCGGCACGAAGTTCATCAGCGTGGTCTGGTTAATGTTGCCGTCGCGGCCCCGCAGGCGACCCTCTTTCTCCAGGCGGTGCCACAGCGCCGTGTTGGGCAGGGCCTGGAGCATGGCGAAGGTGGTGGTAGGGATGGCGGCCCGCTCCACAAATTCCACAATCCGGCGACCGGCTCCGGGCTTCTCGCCGTCGAAGCCGATGATGAAGCCCGCCATCACCCGCAAACCGGCGCGGGTAATGGTGTCGATGGCGTCGGTGAGGGAGTCGCGGGTGTTCTGAAACTTTTTGGTCATGGCGAGGCTGTCTTCGTCGGGCGTCTCGACCCCCACAAACACCGCGTCAAAGAAGCATTCGACCATCAGCTCCATCATCTCGGCGTCTTGGGCCAGATCCACGGAGGCCTCAGTGTTGAAGCGGAAGGGGTAGCCGTGCTCGCGCTGCCATTCCTTGAGCTCGCGCAGCAGCAGTTTGACGTTGCGCTTGTTGCCGATGAAGTTGTCGTCCACCATGAAGACGCCGCGCCGCCAGCCCAGTTCGTAGAGATAGTCCAGCTCCTTGAGGAGCTGCTGGGGCGTCTTGGTGCGCGGCTTGCGGCCGTAGAGGACGATGATGTCGCAGAACTCGCACTGGAAGGGGCAGCCGCGAGAAAACTGCACCGACATGGAGTCGTAGGCGCTGAAATCCAGCAGGTCGTAGCGGGGAACGGGGGTTTCGGTGACGCTGGGCTTTTCGCCGTTGGCGCGGTAGATGCCGGAGGTCTCGCCCCGGGCGATCGCCTCCACAAACATCGGCAGGGTGATTTCCCCTTCGTCGAGGATCATGTAGTCTGCGCCCGCTCCCAGGGCTTCCTCCGGCACTGAGGTGGGGTAGGGGCCACCCACGGCGACGCGCTTGCCGTGGCGCTTGGCCTCGCGGATTTGATCGAGCAGGTCTTCTTTCTGGACGATCATGGCTGAGAGAATCACCAGGTCAGCCCAGGCCCATTCTTCTTCGGTGACGGCCCGAATGTTGCGATCGACTAGGCGAAACTCCCAGCTCTGGGGCAAAATGGCCGCTACGGTCACCAGGCCCAGGGGCGGCAGCAGAACCTTGCGGTCAATCAGTTCTAAAATTTTTTCGTAAGACCAAAACGTTTTTGGAAAAAGGGGATAAACCAGTAAAACCCGCATAGATTTCGACACCTTTTACAACACCTCGGAGAGAAAACCTGCTGTGCGATCGCCGCTGTTGCGATAGGCCGAAAAGAAATTTCTGCCAGGAGATAACCCTATTTTGCGGGCAAGCGCACCCAAAACCGGGAGATGCTCGGCGAATCAAGCCAGGAACACAGGTCAAGAACGGAAAAAGCGATTCGCTTTGGGCGCTGAAAGGTTCGGCAGAAAGCCATTTGCCTAAAGTTCGCCTAAAGTTCGCTCTTAAAGTCCGCCCAAAGAAGTAATGACTAAAATAATTTCGTGAATGTTCGTGAAAGTTGTTCGTGAATGTTCGTGAAAGCTGTCACCTCTAAACCCTTTGAGTGTAGCCTACAGCATTTGTTCGGGAGCGCTAGGGGCGCGGGGCCAAAAGTGGAGCTGGTTCTGGGGGGTGCTGTCGCTGAGGGACAGGCGTAAACTGTAGATAAGAGAATAAGTATTTATTCTCATCAGAGGAGCTACAGAGGGCTGCGCAACCGGCCTGAGCGGCGATCGCCTTTTAGGGTCAAGACGGCATTTTGGAAAACACTTGGACTAAATTTAGCGATCGCTCAGCGGTGAATTATCGTTGGGGCAGTCCAAGCCCTTGAGACTTTTTCCGTCCAGCTGTGCCAGGGAGCTAATCATGCAGACGACGCCACGAACCACCGACCCTGCAAACGACATTCTGCGGACCGATCGCCAGCCCCTCGACGCCATCTTCCGGCCCCGGGCGATCGCCGTCATCGGCGCCACCGAGCGAGAAGGCAGTGTCGGCCGGACCCTGCTGTGGAACCTGATCACCAATGCCTTTGGCGGGACTGTTTTTCCGGTCAACCCCAAGCGCAACAGCATTTTGGGCATTAAGGCCTATCCCTCGATCGCGGCGGTGCCCGATGCCGTCGATCTGGCCGTGATTGCCACCCCCGCCGCGACGGTCCCGGGGGTGCTGCGCGAGTGCGTGGCCGCCGGGGTCAAGGGGGCCATCGTCCTCTCCGCGGGCTTCAAAGAAATCGGGGCTGAGGGACTGCGCCTCGAGCAGGAAGTCCTCCAGGAAATTCGCCGGGGCAAGATGCGCCTGATCGGCCCCAACTGCCTCGGCGTGATGAATCCCCTCACCGGCCTCAACGCCACCTTCGCCAGCGCCATGGCCCGCCCCGGCAACGTGGGCTTCATTAGCCAGAGCGGGGCGCTGTGCACGGCCATTCTGGACTGGAGCTTCCGAGAAAATGTCGGCTTCAGCGCCTTTATGTCCATTGGCTCCATGCTGGATGTGGGCTGGGGCGACTTGATCTATTACCTGGGCGACGATCCCCACACCCACAGCATCGTCATCTATATGGAGTCCATCGGGGACGCGCGATCGTTTTTGTCGGCGGCGCGGGAGGTGGCGCTGACCAAGCCGATCATCGTGATCAAGGCGGGCCGCACGGAGGCGGCGGCCAAGGCGGCGGCGTCCCACACGGGCGCTCTGGCGGGGAGCGACGCGGTGCTGGATGCGGCGTTCCGGCGCTGTGGGGTGCTGCGAGTGGACCATATTTCTGACCTGTTCGACATGGCGGAGGTGCTGGCGAAGCAGCCCCGACCCAAAGGCCCCCGCCTGACCATCATCACCAATGCGGGGGGACCGGCGGTGCTGGCCACCGACGCGCTGATCGGCTCCCAGGGCGAGCTGACGCCCCTCTCGGAGGAGGCGATCGCCACGATGAGCGAGTTTTTGCCCCCCTTCTGGAGCCACGCCAACCCCATCGACATCCTCGGGGACGCCGATCCCGATCGCTATCTCAAGACCCTGGCCGTGGCGGCGGACGATCCCGAGAGTGACGGCCTGCTGGTGATCTTGACGCCCCAGGCCATGACCGACCCCACCCAGACCGCCGAGCAGCTCAAGACCTTCCTCAAAACCCAGAAGCCGGTCCACGCCAAGACCCGCAAGCCGATTTTGGCGAGCTGGATGGGCGGCGCGGATGTCTCGGCGGGAGAGCTGATCCTCAACGGGGCCGGGGTGCCGACCTATCCCTATCCCGATACGGCGGCGCGGGTGTTTAGCTATCTGTGGCGATCGAGCTACAACCTGCGCGGCATCTATGAGACGCCAACGCTGCCCTCGGACGATGATGCCCCCGATCGCGCCCAGGTGGCAGCGGTCCTGGAGCAGGTGCGGGCGGCGGGCCGGACCCTGCTAACCGAAGGAGAGGCCAAGCAAGTGCTGGCGGCCTACGGCATTCCCACGGTGGAGACGCGCATCGCTCGCACTGTGGAGGAGGCCGTGGCCCATGCCGAGGCGATCGCCTATCCGGCGGTGCTCAAGCTCTTCTCGGAAACCATCACCCACAAGACCGACGTGGGCGGCATCAAGCTGAATCTGCCAGATGCAGACGCGGTGCGCCGGGCCTACGGTGAAATCCAGACCTCCGTTACTGAGCGGGCCGGCGCGGAGCACTTCCAAGGGGTGACGGTGCAGCCGATGATCAAGCTGGACGGCTATGAGCTGATCATTGGCAGCAGTCTGGACCCGCAGTTTGGCCCGGTGCTGCTGTTTGGTTCGGGCGGCCAGCTGGTGGAGGTGATGCAGGACCGGGCGATCGCCCTGCCGCCCCTCAACACCACCCTGGCGCGCCGGATGATGGAGCAGACCCGAATTTATAAGGCGCTTCAGGGTGTTCGGGGCCGCACGGCCAGTGACTTGGCGGCCCTAGAAACGCTGCTGGTGCGCTTTAGCCGCCTGGTCGTAGAACAGCCCTGGGTCCAGGAAATCGACATTAACCCGCTGCTGGTGCGCAGCGCTGACGCCCCTGCGCCGCTGCTGGCCCTCGATGCCCGCATGGTGCTGCACCCGGCCAGCACGCGCCTAGAAGATCTGCCGAAGCTGGCGATCCGGCCCTACCCGAGCCGCTATGTCGCGCCGTGGCGGCTCAAGAATGACCTAGAGATCACCATTCGGCCCATTCGCCCGGAGGATGAGCCGCTGATGGTGGACTTTCACGAGTCTCTGTCGGAGGAGAGCGTATATTTCCGCTATTTCCACCTGATGAAGCTCAGCCACCGCGTCGCCCACGAGCGCCTAACGCGGATGTGCTTCATTGACTACGATCGGGAAATGGCGCTGGTGGCGGAGTACCACAACCCCGAAACCCAGAAACCCCAGCTCTTGGCGATCGGGCGTCTGAGCAAGCTGCACGGCACCCAAGATGCGGAGTTTGCGATGCTGGTGAGCGATCGCTGGCAGTGTCAGGGACTCGGGTCGGAGCTGCTGCGGCGACTGGTCCAGGTGGGGCGCGATGAGCACCTCCAGCGCATCACGGCGGAGATCCTGTCCGACAACCAGGGAATGCAGCATGTCTGCACCAAGCTGGGCTTCCAGCTCCAGCCCACCGCTGACCCGTCGGTGATGTTTGTCTCGATCGATCTATAGGGTGAGAGATAGAAAGAGGGCGATCGCTGTCTTTTAGAGATCTCGAAGAAGGCGATCGCTCTCATAGTAATTAACTACTAGCCTTTCAATCTCAGACAAGCCAGGATGACGCAGCCTACCCAAATTGTGATCTGTCAATTGAGAGAGAGATAGTTCTAATCCTTTCTTTAAAGATTTAACGAGAACAATACAAATACCATCTCGCAGATCTTCAATCTGTTTGCTAGTCAAGTCTTGTCTTTTTGCACAGACAATCGCCCAGTTCATTCTTCTATTTAGATTAAGATTTACGATAACTCCTTGAGGAGAAGGGAAAATTGTGATTGTAACTCCGTAAGGGATGCCATGATACTTCGTAAGAAATTGATTTGGATCTGAATTAGAGAGCTCTTTTTCATAATGAATATTTGGCTCTACATTTCCCTCTTTGAACCACAGAGCCTTATAGAGTTCCTCGGAATACTCTGAATTTCCTGCATGACGACCAAATAAAACATGTGACATGCCTAATGCAAGTTTAGCCATAAAACGCATATGACAGCGTCTGTCAATTAATATCTCACTCCTACGTCGTTTTCCCGATTTACACTGGTTGAGTATGTATTGAATTCGTAAATCGTCTAATTCATCTGGTTCGGAAAAACCAATAGCCCTGAGATCGGCACCTTTGATTTTGGTACACATAATTTTCTTGACTGGACGATCCGCAAAAGCATTTTTAAAAGCTCGCCAAGTTTGCAAGATATCTTCTTGTGACCTTTCAGAGCATATAAAGTAGGCTCTAGACGGTACTTTTTTGCCTGTTCTTGGATTACCACCAGAATACGAATTCATCCGCTTATCTTGTTCTCTCACCCAATAGACCTGCTCTCCTAAAGGTCCCTGCCAAGCTTCACATATCTCATTTTCCTCCATCTCAGGAATGATCAAATCTGAGATTCCCTTACATGTGAGAGGTAATGCAATAGCTTTCTCAGAGTTGAAGAAAAAATATTCAGACTCTTTTAGTGTATCGAAGACAAGAAAATCTTTTTCAAACGCTGCATCTACAAACAGCCCAAGATTGCTGTTGCACTTCCTGCATACATCTCTTGTTTTTAGCTTGTCAGGTGCCTGCGCACCGCCGAGAAACTGAGGAATAATATGTTCTAGCGTGAACCCATCATCAGATTTTTTGCAATAAATGCAGAGACACATGAGTGACATTTCATGGCAATCGTGATCTCCATACTAGATCATGTGCTTGATTACTTGCTGCTTAGATATCTCGAAAACAGCGATCGCCCCTGCAATAAATGAACTATGCTTTGGAACCTGTTTTGATAGTGAAATGCAGTGGCGGTGAGAACTTTGAATTTTCCCTAAAGTCCCTTGGCTGTCCGCTGTCACGTAGGGTTAGCTGGCTCACAATCATCTTTTTTAAGCCTGACACGGATTATCTGCTGGAGGGTGCAATCCAGTTTGCGTCCAAAATCGTCTCGCTGCTCGAATGGAATCGTTCTCTACATAGCGGTTATCGTTCAAATCAAGACGAATGCAAGTTGCGCGACCTGTTGGCGTAGTTCCTTCTATTAAAACTCCCTGATCTCGCCAGATAAAATGATCGGCCCACCTCTGTTTACGAGGATTAAAAATGGGAACGATGTCCTGAGTCTCCGGATCAATGCCAGCCACAAAGTTGTAGCGCCTCTCATTGCAACGACGACAGGCAAGTGCAAGATTGTTGAGCTCATCAGAGCCGCCCAAGGATCTGGGAACGAGATGATCGATGGTAAAGTGACTAGCGCTCAAGCGCTCTGGGGAATGACAATACTCGCAAAGATACTTGGCGCGTTCTCGAATGGCTTGCTTGAGTTCGTCACTAATGGGCATTTTGAGCAGCAAGCATTGCGTTTATATGGGTAAAAATACGATCTAGTTCTCCAATTGCATCTAATTCAGCGAGTTCATCAAGAGTGATTTGATCAGATTTTTTGATTTCTAGAAGATTTTCCATTCGCGCCTGAAGAGAGTCACTGAATCTGAATAAATTCCAGTTGCCAACTTTTTCGAGCTGGATTTCATGAATTAGAGCTGATGGACTTTTAAGAGTTGTAGCCATTTGACCCCCAAGACATCAAAGTTTTGCAAACCAGGCTGTGTCAACTTCTACCGACTCAATTATTTTGATTTTGACACTAAGTCCTGACTCTTTCAATCGTTGAACGAGCTGCTTGCCATCGATGCAAAGCCCAAGATGCGGAGTTTGTGATGCTGATGAGCGATCGCCCTCTCATCCTAAAACTCAAAGCTGTTAATCACCAAACCCCACAGAAGATCAACGAGCAATGCGCGCTCATTAATCTCTCGAAGCTGGTGGTTTGATATAGGAATATGGACCGAAGCATCTCGGGCCATCACCCGCTCAAGGCGAGCGCTCATCAGCGCTTTGATTTAAAGGCTTTAGAGGCCGCGTGACTTCTGCTGCTCGGGTTCACAAAGCGCCTCAAAGCCTCCCAAACCGTAGGCGTCGTCATAATCAAGTTCTGTGAGATGGTCGCGTATCTGTCTCGGCACCGAGCAATGGTACACCTGGCGACTGGAACGGGTGACATTGCCAACCGAGTCGATGAGGTAGTGGATGGTCCGGACCTTGGGAGGGGCGGTTTTCATTTCAAAGGCGGCATTCCGGAGAGTCTCAAAAGCCACCACAGTACAGCTTCCTAGGAGCTCTGGATCTTGAGAGTGAACGACTAAGGTTAGAGCCTGGCTCCCCACCTCGGGCTTGCTCCAGCGATGAAATGTAATGATCTCGCGGGTATCCCGAATATAAGAGCAGACCCATTGCTCAGCTCCCTCTAGGTAGCTGTAAAGCGTCTGAACATTGTCTTTCTCTGTTTCTGCCCATCCTGCTGACTGAAAAGTGAGCAAAAAAAGCGGCAGGCTACCTATGAGAAAAAACATGGTTTTCATGACGCAAGGTCCTCAAGATAGTGAAACTTGTAAACGAAAGCTGCTTGCTCTGAGTTGGTGACTGATATACAGAACTATAAACGACAAAAGGGCGATCGCTGTCTGAATCTCTAAAAGACGGCGATCGCCCCTGCAATATTAATAAACTCTGCTGCACTGTAAGCAAGTTGATTACAGCACTGCTAGATCTTGAAGGCAGCGACGCGTTAACTCCACTCGGGCTGCGGGGTCGCTCTCATTCCGAATGTCGATGTTGGTGGCAAAAAAGTAGACATTCTTTCCCTTCTCCACATAGCCAACATACCACCCAATTTTTGGGGTTACGTCATCTGCAACCCCCACCCAGCCCGTCTTTCCAGTGATTGTATAGTCTGGCGTTTTCTCCATGATCAGGATGTCTTTGACAATAGAGATCGATCGCTCAGAAAAGGGTAAATCATTCGTGTATAGACGGCGGAGAAACTGGATTTGCTCTTGGGGGGTGATTCGCAGATCTCCCCGGAGCCAGAATTGATCAATATCTTCGCTTCCACCAATCTGTTGGTTTCCGTATCCCACTTGGGTCACCCATTCTTGCATCCGGTCGTGCCCCACTTTGCGAGCCAGAACCTGATAGAACCAGATGGCAGAAATCTTGATGGCCTCTCTCATATTCAAGTCCCGATTCCAGACGGGAATCTTTCTGGAAATTCCGTCCCATGTCAGAACGGCAATTTCATCAGAAATGACTCCGGTTTCGAGTGAGATCAGAGAGTTGAGAATCTTGAAGGTTGATGCAGGCAAAAAAGCGGTTGTATTGCGCTGGGGGTTGTGCTGAAAGACTCGATCGTTACTCGAGTCGTAAATTATGATTGAGCCCTCAACTTCCAAATCCTGGAAGTGTCGCCCAAAATCTAAGTTTTGAGCAATATTTGCGGCAGGCAGCGTCACGATTGTTGACTGTTCTGGGGCCGGTGATGCTTGCGTTGCCTGAAAGAGGGTAAAGACAATACAGATCAACGAAATAAGAACAATCCCTGCAAAGCGAACTGCTCGGCTCATAGTCCTCCTTGTCGATGCTGTCTTAATGTGAGCAAACAAGAGTTATGCTCGGTGAACAAAATCTTGCTTGCTCTTAGCTCGCGATCGATATGTAGGACTATAGACGAAAAGAGGGCGATCGCTGTCTAAACCTTTGGCATAAATATACAGCGATCATCTTGTAATAAGTGAACTAGATTGTAGATCCTACTTCCTCCGTGCTTAGCGGTTCTAGGTATCTTTAATTAAGCACCAGTAGCCTATCTAAATTTGCTGTACTCAAGTTGTTTGCTGCCTAAGCTACCAACTTGACTCTCTCTGGGAAAGGTCATAACGAGGTTGGATTCCCTGAGTTGAATATAGGCTTCTCTTTCTATATTGCCCTCCATAACCAATTCTCCACAGAACTACCTCATCTACCCATTGGATTGCTTTTTGTACAACCTCCCATTCCTCAATTGCAGTTAGATTGCTAGGTTTGAGTCCTGCATGAGTTGCATTATTGCGAATTCTAATGAATTTTATAACAAGGTCCCTGTCGCTAGATATACCAATTCGTTGTAAAAGAGTATCAATTCTATATTCACTAATTCCATTGTATCCGTTGCGAGATGCTAAACTTCTATTGTTAAAATCTTTTTCTTGTTGACTTGGATTAGAAGCATCATCAACTAAAACTAAACGTGCTAAATTTTCTAGCAATGTTCCAAGTGCATTGGCAACAACAGGTAAAAAAACATTTCTTCTACGTCCAGATACTCTTGGAATTGCTTGAAAGTACCACTCCAAAAGAACAATCCATTTCTCCTTCCAATGAGTGGTTTGCAGCATTCGTTGAAAAGTTGGAAAACATTGAAGAAGATCTAATAAGTCGTTCATGCCAAAATATCTAATGCAACCTTGTCCTAGTTCTTCTTGCGGAACAATGAGAGGCGCTTCAGCTAATGAGGCTACATCTTCAATTACTATTTGACCCTCCTCCATGTTCACGAACTTCCTTGCAACTGCATAAATCGATTTAATATATCCTCCATTTATATATGACAGCATTAAACATAAGTCTGAGAGAATTGTGCTGGCGTCAGATAAAGATTTATTTGATAGCTCCTGAATTTTTGTGGAATGTTGTTTGCTTTGAAATAACTGAATCTTTAAAGTGATCATTGATCCTCTATTCTGAGCTTCTGGCTTCAGCCAATCTAGAGCATCTTGGTTTGTGGAAAGTTCAATGCTCCAATTGTTACTAATTTCTACTAAGAAAGATTCACATTTTAATGCCTTACTGACATCTGCAAGCTTACAACCTGTAGCCTCTCTTAAAAAATCTGTATTCGGTAGATAAAAATCAAAATAGTGAGCATCTGCGTTTATATCTCCATATAAAGCTCGCTCTGCATAGCCTCTAATTTGTTGTCTTCTGCCGCCTCGAAATGTAAATGTTGGCTTCTCAACTACAAACTGAGGATCTGAACCATTCCAAGACGTTAGTTTTTGAGATGTCCAGTTAAGAGAGGTAAAGTCAGAGTTATATCCTCCTCGAGCTGCTTCGAATTCCCAGTGAACTCGTGGAGTTTGATGAATTGCTAGCCAAACCGTTAAACGGCCTTCAAGATTATCTATACATCCAATATTGTTAAATAGTTCTATGTTGTTCCCTTGGCCTATTAATTCTTCCTTGAAAAACATTTTTTGCTTATTTCTCCCTGTCGCTCAAAAAGCAATACTATCTAACCAAAACCAATCTTGGATAATTCTATGAAAATCTTTACTACTTCATTTGCTGACACTGTAATCCTTTAAGGATTGATTATTGAAATTACAAAAATATAACGACCGACGTAAAAATGTAAATTACTGTTCTTTCTTAAAATTTTGAGTTGATCTTGAGAATATTTGATGCTTCAAGATAAAACTTCCGCGAGATATGCAAACCGTCTCTGTATTGTGAGTGAATACAGAGGCGGTTTGGGGTTGTATGGAGACGGGGTTAGCTGGCTTGGCGGGTGGGCTGGGTGAGGAGGTCGGCGAGGACCTGGAGATACTGGTCGGTGATGTTTGCTACCGAGAAGGACTGGGCGCGGGCGATCAGCTCTGGGGAGTTGCGGGGTTCGTCGAGGGTCTGGAGGACAGCGCGGGCGATCGCCTCCGGATCTCGAGTCGGCGTCAGGCGACCATAGCGGCCATTTTCCAGGATTTCGGCGGGGCCACTCTCGCAGTCTGTCGAGACCACCGGCGTCCCTGCGGCCAGAGCCTCCGCCACCACATTCCCGAAGCCCTCAAAGATCGACGACAGCACAAACACCGACGCCTGGGCCATGTAGGCGTAGGGGTTTTCGGCAAAACCGGGCAGCGCCACATCGGCCTCCAGGTTGAGCGATCGCACCAAGGCCTCCAACTGGAGCCGATCTTCGCCCTCACCCAGGATCATCAGGCGGGCCGGACGCTCCTTGCGCACCCGCGCAAACGCGCGAATCAGCGTCGGGAAATCCTTCTGGCTGACCAGACGGCCGACCCCCAGCAAGACCGGCGGCTCCCCGGGCGCGAACCAGGGATGCTCGACCGGCTCCTGCGTCTTGGCCAGCACCTCCGGCGTGACCACCGGGTTGTAGATCACGCGCACCCGATCTTGAGGAATGTGGGTCATCCGAGCCACGTCGGCGGCGACGCCCGCAGAGGCCGCCACCAGCGCATCTGCCCAGGGATACATCAGGCGCACCAGCTGGGGGCGCACCCGGCCAAAGGTGTGGGGCTGGTGATCGCGGAACTGCTGGGACAGGTTCGTCTGCACGCACATCACGACCTGGGTAGGCACCCCCGCCAGCCGCCGCGCCAAGGTGGCAGAACTCACGATATCCAGAGCCGAAAAGAGGGCCTCGGGCTGCTCGCGCTGAAGATAGCGCTGGAGGGCAAAGGTTTTGGAGACGACGACGGGCGATCGCGCCTGGAGATCCACCAGGCGCACCCCCGCTGGGATCTTTGAGAGATAGGCGCCCTCTGCCTCCGCCACGACCAGATCGGTTTTGAGGCCACGCTCCGCGAAGCCCTGGGCCAGGTGCATCATGGCGCGCTCGGCACCACCGCCCGCCAGAGCCGGCAAAAAAACGCTGACAGAAGAGACAGGATTCATCGTCATGGGGGCTTCTCCTAGAAAAATGGGGGTAAGACAGTCGAAAAGGCCTAGCAGCCTAGGCTGTGCGGGGCACTAGCTCGACCACCAGGGGATGGTCCGGCACGCTGAGGCTGAGCTGAGCGCCGTTGGTAAAAGAGGCGATCGCCGTTTCCGACTCCAGAGGGAGGTAGGTATTAGCGGTGACAAAAGGCTGCGCCAAATTCAGCGTCACGGTCTTAGCTGCTGGGCTCAGCACCTTGCGGTTGCGCAGCCCAAAGCCCGGCACCTCTTGCCACAGCACTAGATAAAAGCGGCCATCGCTCTTTTGCAGCAGGGTGTGGTGAACCTGTTTGGTATCGCCGCTCAGGTAGTACTGCATCGTTTGGGGGGCAACCACAGAGCCGCCATCTTCCAGCAACGCCAGCAAATTTTTTAGAGACGTAAAGGCCGGTTTGGGCGTGCCGTCGTTGCGCAGCAGCCCGAAGCGCTGCTCTTGCTTCTCGGCTTTGCGCTCGTCAATCAGCTGATAGAGAAAGGAGCGCACAATGCCCCGGTTGAAATACTCCAGGGCGAGGCGCGGCGCGTAGCGGCCCACCACCTCCTCGGGAACACCGGGCTGGGAGGCGCGGCGATCGCTCACCGCCGTGTGCCAGCCGCACTCCGTCGCCACCAGGGGCTTGTCAGGTCCGGTGACTGCCTGGGTTTGAGGGATCCAGCGCGTGTCGAGGTCCTGACTGGGCAGATTTCCCCCGGCGTAGCTGTGCATATTGCCCATGTCTCCGGCCTCCAGTTTGCCAAGCTTCCGGCCATTCTCCGGAATCGCCAGGGACGGCAGAAGAACCGGCAGATTTTGGGTGTCGGGATTGGCCTTGAGGGCGCGGTAGAGGCCAGTTTGGTAGTTGCGCACCCCGTCAGGAAAGGCCAGCCCCTGGTAGCGCAGCTTGGGGTGGACGTCCCATTCGTTGGGGCCTTCCACCGCTTCCACCGCGCCGAGCACCGGCTGCAACCCTTCGGCGATCGCGTTATCCGGGGTGAGGCCGTCGCGGGGGTCCATGACCAGGGTGGCCCGAATGCCGTAGCTGGCTAGGTCATTGAGCTTTTCATAAAAGCCCTTATTTTTGCCGCCATCGCGGATATGGTGCACCCCGAGCTCGAGCAGGCGGGGTTTGATGATGTCGTCATAGTGCTTGTAAGCGGTGTCGAGATAGCGCAAATGGGTGGCGACACCCACGGAGTTGACAAAGTCAGCGGCGGGGCGGGCCGTCTCGGTCTGCCACTGGGCGCTGGGAGACCAGGCGATGGGCAACATGACCAAACCCACAGCCAGCAGACTCAGCCAGACGGGTCGAAGGTGCCAGAGCCATCGGAGCAGAAGGCGTTCCATGGGAGTGAATGGGGTAAACAATAGGAGGGACTCGAAGTCGGGCGGGCGGAGGACCGCTAGCCCGAATGCTCAGGGCTTGAGGACGCTGGCGGGAAAGGGCGATCGCCGGTCGGGGGCGATCGCGGCGGTGAGCACCTGGGCCACCTGGGCCTGAATGGCTGGCAGCCCAAAGCGCTGGCGGGCCTGACGGCTGGCCTGCTGGGCGATCGCCCGGGCTCGCTCGGGGTCGCTCTGGCAGTCGGCGATCGCCGCCGCCAGGGCCAGGGTCGCGCCGGGGCGCACCAGCCAGCCCGTTTCGCCGGGGGTGATCAGCTCCGTGGCGCCCCCCGCATCGGCGGCGATCGCCGGTCGCTGGCACAGCTGTGCCTCCACGATCACCCGCCCAAAGGGCTCGGGGGCCGTGGAGCTGTGAACCACCGCGTCGCAGGCCTGCATCAGCGGGATCACATCGGGCCGAAAGCCGAGGAACTTCACCCGGTCCTGGAGGCCCAGGGCCGCCACCTGATCCTGCAACTGCTGGGCGTAGGCCGTCTCGCCAAACAGGGCATCCCCCACAAATAGGGCCGCCACGCTCTCGGGCAGGTGGGCGATCGCCTCCAGCAAGACATGCTGGCCCTTCCAGGGAGAGAGGCGGCTAAAGTGCCCCACCACAAAGCGATCGCCCAGGCCCAGCTCGGCCCGCAGCGCCGGATTGGGGGCCGCCTGGTAGGGCTCCAGGGCGAAGCCGTTGTAGATCACGCTGACCCGCTGGCGATCGCCCCCGGCCGCCACAAAGGCCTCCCGAGTCGCCTGGGAGTTGGCGATCACCCGCGCCGCGAACCCGTTGGCCAGCGTCACTGCCAGCCGCCGCGTCAGGGGGCTAAAGTGCTCCGGCGACAGGATGTCGTGGAGGTGATAGACCAGGGGGCGGCGGCTGAGGGCGCTGGCCAACGCCCCCACGACCAGGGCCTTTTGGGTATTGGCGTAGATCAGGTCGTAGTCTCGGCTCAGGCGGGCCACCCGCCCCGCCAGGGGCACCAGCGCGCCCACGCTGCTCAGGGCCTGCTGCCAGCCAGCGTCTTTGCGCACCTTCAGGGCCTGCTCGGTTAGGACCGTCACGTTGACGCCCGACTCCTCCAGGCGCTGGCGAAAGGGGCCGTCGGCCAGCAGGCCCACGGTGCTGTCGGGATAGGGCCGCACCAGGTCCAGCAGACACAGCTCGGCCCCGCCCAGATGCCCGCTTTGATCGAGAAAGAGGATTTTCATCGCTGAGCCTCCTTGGCTTGAGAACGAGACGGCACCAGCACCTGGCGCAGCAGGGTATTGAGGGGGGCCTCGATCAGGGCATAAACCCCAAAGCCCAGCCCGACGGCGATCGCAGTAATCCCCAGGAGAACCGGCTCACTGCCCCAGCGCGGCAGGCCGAGGGCGATCGCCCCCTTGAGCAGCACCGACAAACCGGCATAGTGAACCAGGTACAGCGAGTAAGACGCATCTCCCAATTGCTCGAAAAATTTCGGCACCGGTCGCGGCCGGTAGCGATCGCAGGAGGCCGCCCCCAGCACCATCAGCCCCGAGGGCAGGCCGTAGGCGACGACGTCGCTCACGGCCAGGGACCCCGCGTGATCCGCCGTCGCCGCCAGCCCAAACATCGCTACTCCTGCCATCAGCACGCTTTCTGCTTGGGGGACCGGCTCCCGCAGCACCCACAGCGCCGCCCCACAGCCCAGGGCAAACTCCAGATTGTGCCGACTCAAAAGAAAGCCCAGCCACAGGCCGGGCTCCACCAGGCTGAAGCGCTCCAGGCCAAACAGGCCCAGAGACGCCGCCAGCCACAGCCCGACAATCACCCGCGATCGCCGCCAGGGCAGAGCAATCAGCACACTAAACATCAGATAGAAAAACACTTCGTGGCTGAGGGTCCAGCCCACAATCACGATGGGAAAGTGGCTCTGGGGAATCAGCAGCAGAGACTTCACGATCACGTCGAGCTGGCGCTCGTGGCCAAAGCCGAAGGCCGGCGACCAGAAATACACCGGCAGCACTGCCAAGGTCACCAGCCAGTAAAGGGGATAAATCCGGGCGAACCGCTTGATCAAAAACGTGCGCAGCTTGGCTGGCTGGCCCCAGTCGCCCCGATGGACGTAGCAGATGATGAAACCGCTCAGGACAAAAAAGAAGTCGATCCCCGCGCCGCCAAAGGCAAAGCGATCGCCCAGAAAGCTCAAGCCCAGCTTGCTTTGGCTAAGCTCTGTGACGTGAAAGAGAACCACCAGCAAAGCCGCCAGCCCTCGCCCTGCCTGAATCAGCGTCAGCTTGGGCCGAACCGGCGCGATCGCGCTATTTCCAGCCGAAATCTGTACGGTCATCAGAATCACCGTTGGTGTTGAGAGAGAACAACTGAGTCCACAGCCGGGAAGGGCTCTAGCCCCTGGCGGGCGATCGCCGCTTGGTGCAGCAGGTACTGCCGCCCCGCCATCCCCATGCCCACAAAGCCCCACAGCAGCACCCCGAAAATTCCGGCCAGCACGTGGTTGAGGCCGATCTGGGCAAAGATCGCCAGGGCGATCGCCCGCGCCGCACTGCCAAAGGGATCCAGGGTCTTGGCGGAAAGCTGAAACAGCCGAAACATCAGCATCCCCAGCCCTCCCAGGTAGGGCAGCGTCCCCAGCCACCCCAGGGAAAACAGCATCGCCAAAATGCCGCTGTCATTGCTGCCCAGGCTGTTACTTTCGAGGACAAAGCCCAGGCCATTGCCCAGGCCCTGGGTCAGAGCCCGCCCCATCAGGGCGCTGTAGCCCTCGACCCGCGCGTTGTAGCTGACGTCGTCCTGGGTATTGCTCAGGGAGTCCAGCCGCTGGCCGATGATGTCAGCAAAGGGCGGCATCGCCGCCAGGGGCACCACGCACAGGGACATCACGGCGATCGCCACCACCAGCCGCATTTGCAGCCGGGGCCGCAGGGACGGCACAAAGGACACGATCGCCACCAGCCAGCCCAGCCACGCCGATCGCGCTGCCGACAGCAAAAACGACAAATAGCCAACCCCCGCTGCAGGCATCAGGCCCGCGCTCCGGTGATTGAGCAGCAAAATCAGTCCCGCCATCATAAACACCCCAAAGGGCTGGGGCGAATTGAGCGTGCTAAACACCCGAATCCCCAGCGGCTCCGGCGTTCCGAAGGCCACCGCATTACTGTTGATCAGCCAAAAGCGGTCCCACTCCGGCGCAACCAGATACTGCACAACCCCGTAGGCCCCCGTCACCAGCACCCCCCAAAAAAACACCCGCTCAAAGTTCTGGCGCATCTGGGGATACTGCCCCCAGTGGACAAACAGGTGAAACGCCAGCATCACCGGCATCAGCCACTCCAGCAGGGACACCGTCGCCCCCAGCCAGGGATTGGTCAACAGGCCAATGCAGTAGGCATAGAGGACCGCCAGGGCGCTCAGGATAAAGGGCAGGCCGCCGCGATAGAGCATCGTGGGGAAATAGCGGCCAAAGGTCAGCACCGTCAGCAGCGTGGCAAAGTAGGGGGCTAGCAAGACGATTCCCTGCTCGTCCCAGCCGCTGCGGTAGTCGATCAGGCGGCGAATCCACGGGCTGAGAATCCAGGTCCACCACGTGAAGCCCAGGTACAGCCGGGGATAGCGGAAATACAGCAGCGTCGCCACCCCAAAGGTGCCAAGGGGAAAGAACAGCCGCAGCAGGCCCCCGGCCCCTGCGAAGGCGCCCAAAATCGTCACGCCGAACAGGGCCAGGATGGCGGTCCAGGCAAGGGCTGGCTGGAGTCCCAGCGGTGGGCGGTTGGGAGAGCGGCCGACGACCATCGCGAGTGTTTTCCTCAAAATTTCACTGGGAGAGCAGCCGTGCCGGGTTGGGCACCGAGGCCAGGGCGGGGACCCAGCGCTCCGGGAGCCAGCTCAGGCCCCAGGCCGCCAGGGCGCGCAGGTTGAAGCCCTGGGCGCTCAGGGCCTGCTGGAAGTAGGGCCGCGCCGCCGCGCGATCGCCCGCTCGCAGCAGGCCAATGCCGAGGTTGGTGTGCTCCTCGGCCCACCGCCGCCGAAACTCTGGCCAGAAGGGCCGCAGCTGCTCGTCTGCCCCAAAGCGCTCGTAGCAGGCGATCGCCGCTTGGGCATTGCGAATTTTGGTTTGGGGATTGGGGCTGCGAAGTATCGAGATCGGAGACTGGCGGTACATGGCCAGCCGCTGGGGACAGTAGTAGGCCCCACCGCCCGCCCGACAGGCCAGATAGGCCGTGAAATAGTCCCAAAACACCCCTGCCACCGGCAGCTGCTCCCAGTCCACGGCGTCGCGCCGCAGCACCGTTGCGCAGGCCACAAAGGCCGACTGATCCACCACCACCGCTTCCCAGCAGGGCTGATGAATCCCAGGCCGCAGGCGATCGCGCTTTTCCTCGCGGCTCTTGCGGGCGGTGGCCTCGGGGTCCAGGCTGCCGTCTTCGTGCACCAGAGCGTAGTCACAAAACGCCATCACCAGCTCGGGCTGGGCGATCAGGGGCGGCATCAGGGTTGCCAAAAACTCGGGGTGCCACAAATCGTCGTCATTGAGGCTGGCCACCCATTCCCCTTTTGCCTCCTGAAAGGCCGCCATCGCGTTGCGGGCGATGCCGAGGTTCTGGGCATTGCGCCGCAGCCGGACCCGCGGATCGCCAAAGGATGCCACCACATCTGCTGGGCTCTCGGCGCTGGCGTCGTCCGAGACGATCACCTCCACCTTGGAGTAGGTCTGGGCCAGCACGCAGGCGATCGCCTCCCGCAGATACTCGGGGCGGTTGTAGGTCGGAATAATCACGCTCACCAAAGGCATTGAAGTCATAGGGCCTCCTCCAGGGCAGTCTTCAAAGCGATTTCTCAGGGTTACTTGCTGGCAGGCTGGGCTGTGGCTGGTGCTGTGGGGGCGCTCTCGTGGGAATGGGGCGATCGCCCCCAGCGCCGCAGCGATCGCCAGGCCCCCAGCACCTGCTCGTATCCCGCCCGTCCCAGCCACTGCCGCCCCCGGACAATCAGCCCCAGCCGCACATAGTTCCGGCTAAAGCGCAGGCCTGGATAGTACGCCAGCGCCTGACGGCGCAGAGCGAGGGCTTGGTCATAGTCCTCCGTCAGCAGCGGCTTCCAGGCCACAGACAGGTAGGCCCGTCCCTTGGCCCGCTGGCGCAGGTCCTCAAACTCTGGACCCAGATCGCCCAAACTCTTGTCAATCACCCGTAGACGGTGCTCCAGGTGAAAGGCCAGCCGGTTGGATTTGCTGCTGGGGCGCTGCCGATAAAACGTCAGGGGCTCGCGAATCACGCCCAGGGAATAGCGCGTGGCAATGCGCACCCACATGTCCCAGTCCTCGGCGGACTTCAGCGCCGGGTCAAACTGGCCCACCGTCTCAAAGCACGATCGCCGCAGCAGAGGAGAGCTGCCGCAAAACACCAGGTTTTCCTCGGCGATCTGGGGCCACACAAAGCCCTCCAGGTCGGAGGCCAGCAGGTGCTGAGTGAGGCGGCCTTCGGCGTCCGTGTTGAGCACCCAGGTGTGCACCCAGCCCCGCTCCGGATGGCTATCTAGGTAGGCCACCTGGCGCGCGAGCTTGGTGGGGTGCCACAGATCGTCGGAGTCCAAAAACGCCACATACTCGCCCTGGGCATGGTCTAGGCCCCGGTTGCGGGCGGTGGCGCAGCCTTGATTTGGCTGGGACAGATAGCGTAGACGCGGCTCGCCCAGGGCCTCGGCCCAGGCAGCAGTGCCATCGGTACTGCCGTCATCCACCAGCAAGATTTCCCAGTCGCTGAAGGTTTGCTGGCGCACGCTGTCTATCGTCTGGGGCAGATAGGCGAGGGCGTTGTAGGTGGGAATGATGACCGAAACTTTGACCATGACTTCCTTGGGGACTAGCGAGAAACCGGAATGGGCGATCGCCCGGGCGCGCTGGCGCTCAGGTTGGCGGTCACAGTGCGAATGAACCGCTCGACCTGCTGCTGGGGGTCAAACTCGGGCCGCTGGGCATTGGCGAGGGCTCGGGCCGCGCGATCGCTGTAAACCTGGGGATCTTGGAGGGTGCGCAGGGCCTCGATATAGGGCGCTGGGTCGTTGTAGGGATCGGCCAAAAAGCCCCCGTCGCCCACGGTGTAGGGAATGCCGCCCCGCTGGGCTGCCACCACCGGAATGCCGTTGATCTGCGCTTCTAGAATCACCCGGCCAAAGGTCTCGATGAACTGGGACGGGGCCAGCAGGGTGCGGGTCACTCGGTACACCGTGCGCATGTCGGCCTGGTTTTCCCAGATCGTCACGTTGGGGAGCGATCGCGCCGGTGCCAGTAGGCTCTCGAGGTAGTCGTCGCGCCGCTCCGACCATTTGCCCTTGACAAACAAAAATTCCTGGTCCGGCAGCTGGCGGGCGACCTCCAGGGCGATGTCTACCCCTTTTTCGGGCACCGGATTGATGAAGGTAACGTAGCGGCGCTGGTGGTCGCTGACCCGGTAGCGGTCCGGATGGACAAAGGGCAAAATCACCTCGATGGGCCGGTCGGTGACCCGGGCCAGGCCCTCGGCGGTGTGGGGCGCGTTGGCGATCAGGTGAAAGGCTTCTGGAATGACCGTGGTGTCGTCGATGAGGTAAAGGTTGCGGGCGAAGTAGAAGCTGGGAAAGCCCCGCTGGGCAGCGCGGCTGAGCAGGGGGCAGTGGACCTGAAACTGGCTCAGCACGGCGTCGGGCTGGAAGGCGTCCAGCCGCTGGTCGAGAATCTGCTGCCAGCGCGCCTCATCGGCGAACTTGGTGGGCTGGCGCCAGGCGGGGTAGCCCAGGTCGTGGTCGAGAAACGGGCCGAAGGGCGATCGCAGCTGGCCGAGGGCTTTGAGCGCGCCCCGCCGGAAATAGGGCGATCGCAGGGAGAGGCCGCACAGCACCTCGATTTGCCAGCCCCGCTGCTGGAGCTGCTCAAACAGAAACATCGCCGATCGCTGGGCACCGCCAGAGGAGTCGGGAAAAAACGGGGGTGGATTGACAAAAAGCAGTTTGGTCATAGCTCAAAGGTGGAGGGGGTCAACGTCGGGCTCGGCGGTGGGCGATCGCCTGCCGGTAGATCTCGTGGAGCTGGGCACCGATGGGCTCCCAGTCGTAGCGGCGGGCTTGGGCTTCGGCCCGGGCGCAGTACTGCTGCCAGCGATCGCGCGGCGTCATCAGCGCCCGCCGCAGGGCCACGCCTAGATCGGCGTCTTGGTCATAGCAGAGGCCCTGCTCGCCATCGGTAATCAGCTCCGGCAGCGCGCCGCGCTGGGGCACCACCACCGGCCGGCCAAAGGACAGGGCCAGCAGCGCCGAGCCCGAGTTGAGAATCCGGCGGTAGGGCAGCACCACCCAGTCCGCCGCCTCGAGGTACAGCTGCACCGCCGCATCCTCCACAAAGTCCAGGTGCAGGCGCACCCGCGGATCAGCGGCGGCTTCGGCGGCGATCGCCTCGCCCAAGGCACCGTCACAGGCCCCCGCGATCACCAGCACCGCCTCCGGATCGTCGATGGCCCGAAAGCAGCGCAGCAGCTCGTCCACGCCTTTGTAGGGCTTGATGTGGCCCAGGTGGAGCAGCACCCGCTGCTGGGGCCGCAGCCCCAGGCGCGATCGCGCCTCGTCTCGGCTGAGGGTGTGGGGATAGGCCCCGATGTAGTGGCCGTGGGGCACGCAGTGGACCCGCTTCCAGCGGCCGTACTTCTCGCCCAGCTCCTGGCGGCCGTACTCGCTCATCACCAGCACGTCATCGCACAGGTGGGCCAGAGCCCACCGAAATAGCTCCTCCGGCCAGGGAAAGGCGACGTCGTGGGAGCGGGAGTTGTGGACCGTCCACACGATGCTCACGCCCTGGCTCTGGAGATAGCGCAGATTGCGGAGGCTGCCCAGCAGCAGTCGCCAGGAAGCGAGGGGCCGGGCGGGGTCGTATTTGCAAAAGCCCTGAATCCAGTGCAAGTGCAGGATGTCCCCCCGGCGAGGGTCTGCTTTGAGTTCTGCGATCGGCCGGCGGGGCTCGTAGGGCTGCACGGTGACGCCCTGGCGGCGCACCGCGCCCCACAGACAACTTAGGTAGGGGTTGCCTGCCGACTCGAAGCTGGGGGTAAGCACTGTCAGGGCTTGGGGTGAGGCTGGATCGGCTGGGCGGGCGATCGCCGAGAGGGGCAGCTTCATCGGGCACCTCCCAGAACTTGGGCGATCGCTGCTTCCACCGAGGCCATGGGCTGGCGGTAGCGCTGGATTCCTTGCCAGACGGACTCCCGCGCCGCCGCGCGATCGCGTAAAAGGTCGTCCACCTGGGCCAAAACGGCGGCCTGCTCCACCGCCTCCAGGGGCAAGGTGCGATGGCTCTGGTCGATTTCGGCCATGAAGCCGCTCACCTTGGGGTCGTAGGCTAGGCCCACCACCGGCACCCCTTGCCCCGCCGCCAAAATCAGCGAGTGCAGCCGCATGCCGATCACCCCGTCCAGGCTCGACAGCAGCCGGGTCAAGTCCTCCAGGCGCGGAAAGCTGCGGTGGACCACGCAGCGGGCCGAGTGGCGGCTGTACTGGAGCAGTTGCAGGGTAGCCACGTAGTCATCGTCCCAGGGGTGATAGTGCTGGGAGTGGGTGCGCAGGGGCAGGAAATGCACCACGGCGTCGTAGCGCTCCACCAGCGCATCGGTGACGGCGGCCAGCTCCTTGAGCAGGGTGGGGCCGAGGTGCGGGTCCACCGAGGGGCCGCGGCGGGCCAGGTGGCGCACCGAAATGCCCAGGTGGGGCGATCGCCCCACCTGAGGCAGGGGAGCGGGCTGGCCGGACAGGGCCGCTAGGGCCAAGTCGCTCATCACCTGGACCGGCTGACGGACGCCGAGGGCCTGGAGCTTGGCCTGGGAAGCGCGATCGCGCACCGCCACCAGGTTGACGCGGTTGAGGACGGCAGGAATCAGCGCCTCGCTCTCGGGCCGGAAAATTTCCCCGACGCTGAGGCCCAGGGCCAGGGTGGGCCGCCCCAGGGCGATCGCCCGCTGCATGGGCTGGAGCCAGCGCTGGGCGATGGAGCTCTGCTGACTATCGCGCAGCAGGTCGCCGCCCCCCAGCACGAAAGCCCGACTGCCCAGCAGCTGACGCCAGCGCCCGAAAGCCGCGCGGCGACCCTGACGGGCGATCGCCGAGACGCCGTAGCGCTGGGCCGTGTCCGCCGGGTCGTCCGAGAACACCGTGACGGGGTCAGAGTCGGGCAGCAGCGTGAGCAGCCCGCTCAGCATGGCCTCATCGCCCAGATTGTGGTTGCCGTAGAAGCCGCAAATGGTAATGGCTTGGGATGAACCGATCATCTGTTTGCTTCGCTGTTTGCTTGGGTGTGTGGATCTGGGCATTCCCTAGGTTTTGCGCCATCGGCGATCGGGCAGCGCCGATCGCACCAGGTCCAGGGCGCGACGCGACAGGTCTGGCGCAATCACGAACAAAGCCGCGCTGTAGACCAGCCCGCCCGCCAGGACGTAGACGCTCACCGCCGCGCCCAGGGGCAGCCAAGGGCTCAGGGCTGGCTTGAGCAGGGCGATCGCCCCCACCATCAGCCCCGCCCCGGCAAAGGGCGCTGCGTACTGCCGGAAATAAGTCTTGAAATCCAAGCGAATCAGGCGATGCACCACCCAGACGGTCAGGGGTGCCATCAGGTAGCCCCGCAGCACATAGGACGCTGCCACCGCCACGATGCCCCAGCGCACCGCGATCGCGAAGGCCACCACATTGGCCAGAGCCTGCACACAGTTGAGCGCCAGGTTCCAGCCCGGTTTGCCCAGGGCCATGATCATCGGCCCGTTGTAGTAGAACCCGGCGTACAGCAGCCCAATCCAGCCCAGGATTTGCATCACCGGAATGCTGGGCCGCCACTGCTCCCCAAACACCAGCACCACCAGCTCCGGGGCCAGGGCCGACAGCCCTAGGAACACCGGAAACGCCACCAGGCTGGTCATCTGGATCGCGCTATAAAAAGCGCCTTTGAGGCGCTCTGGCTCGGCCTGGAGCTTCGAAAAGACGGGCATCGCGGTTTTTTGGATGGTGCCGATCATCAGCTGGGACAGAACCAGCAAAATCCGATAGGCCACGGTGTAGTAGCCCAGGGCCACCGGACCGAGAAAGTAGCCAATCAAGAAGTCATCGGCGCGGCGGTTCAAAAAATTCAGGGCGTTGATGCCCACCACGTTGATGCCGTAGGAAAACAGCTCGCGAAAGTGGCGGCGCGAAAACCGCAGCCGGGGCCGCCAGTCGCTGACCTGCCACAGCACCGCCACGCCCACGACGCTGTTGGTGAGCTGCTGCCCCACCAGGCTCCAGACGCCCCAGCCGGTCAGGGCCATGGCCACGCCAGTCGCACCGCCCGCCAGCAGGCCCACCAGCGATCGCCAGGCCAGGGTCTTGAAGGCGAGCTCCCGGCTGAGAATGGCCGTCTGGACGCTGTTGAGGGCGCCCAGGACAAAATTTAGGGACAGCCAGCCAATAATCGGCGTGAGCAGGGGCTGCTTGAACAGGGCGGCGATCGCCCCGGCCGAGGCAGCGCTGGTGATCGTCAGCAGCCCGCCGATCAGAACATTGGTCCAGAATGCCGTGTCCAGGTGGTCTGGCTCGAGTTCACGCCGCTGGACGATCGCCTGGGAAAAGCCCTGGTCCAAGAAGACCTGCATGAAGGCAAAAAAGACACTTGCCAATGCCACGAGGCCAAAGTCTTCGGGGTTCAGTAGTCGCGCCAAGACCAGGAACACGATAAACGAGATCGCCTGACCGCCCCAGTTCTGGATGGCCGTCCACAAAACCCCTCGCAGTGCCTTTTGCTTCAAACTCATGGTGCGTGCTGAATAGTGGGTGCCTAGGAGTCCTCGATCTAGTACGCGCCGAAGCCAGACAGCACGCGGGGCACCGTCATCAGCAAGATCTTGAGGTCACGCCAGGGGGACCAGGCCTTGAGGTACTCCAGGTCGCACAGGTTCACCGCATCCAGATCTCGCAGGTGCGATCGCGCCGTCACCTGCCACTCCCCCGTGATGCCCGGCAGGGCATTCAGGCGGTGCTGGAACTCGGGGCGAATGCGCACCGCGTCGTACAGCGCCCAGGGCCGCGGACCCACAAAGCTCATCTCGCCCCGCAGCACATTAAAGATCTGGGGCAGCTCGTCCAGGCTGTACTTGCGCAGCCACGCGCCCAGGGGCGTCACTCTGGGGTCGTTTTCCTGCTTGTGCAGCCCCTCTTGGTGGCCCATCACCTGGTGGTGGAGCTTTTCGGCCCCGACGATCATGGTGCGGAACTTGTAGATGCGGAACAGGCGGCCCCGCTCACCGACGCGCCACTGGGCAAACAGCACTGGTCCCGGCGACTGGAAGGCGATCGCCGTCGCGATCGCCAGCAGGATCGGCGCCAAAGGCACCAGCATCACCAGGGCCAACAGGCGATCGCTCAAGCGCTTGAGGCGCCACCACAGCGCTGCTTGCTTGTTGGGCAGCTCGGGCGTGCTGGGCACCCGCAAAAAGATGGTCTTGCCCGCTTGGGCACTGGCATCGGCCCACAGCCGCAGCTGGTCTTCGCCCAGGTCCGGCGTCAGGCTGATCAGCCGCACCGAGGAGTGCTCTAGGCACTCCGTCAGGCGATCGCCGTGGGGGGACATTTCCGACTCTGATTGGCCGGGCGATCGCACCAAGAGCTGATTTTGGCGCCACATCAGGGAGCAGGGGAGCGACTCCGGCGCGCGATCGCGCGCCGAAACCGGCACCAAGGGACCTTGGACTTTCAAAGACAATGCATTCATAGGAACCTCGAACGTTTCACTAGGGGGTTTAGTGGTCTTCGGTCAGTTGTTCTCGATCGGTGTCAGTGAATGATGCTCAATCGGCTGTCTGGGATCGGGCGCCAGCGGGGGCAAGCCGCCAGCCCAGCCTGAGGCCAAGAAATGGGCCTTAAAGGTTCACAGCGCCTACATGGGCAGCCGCTCGGGCGCGCTGTAGCCTACATAGGGGGTATAAGCCGTGCTGGTCGCGCCATTGGCAATCATGCCGATCACGTTCAGCTGGTGGAGGGTGTGGGCGGCTTGGCCCAGCTCGGTGCGCGTCACCTGGCCGATGCGGCCCACCAGCATCACGCCCTGACAAAACGAGCCCGCCAGCATGGCATCCACCATGCCCAGCACCGGCGGCGCATCCAGCACCACCAGGTCGTAGGTTTGCTCAAACATGGCCATCAGCTCCGCCATCCGCCGAGAGCTCAGCAGCTTGGCTGGATCGGTGGGCGTGGGGCCTGCCGTCAGCACCGAGATGTCGCTGTCGTGCCCCGAGGGCTGGATGTCGCCATGCTGGAACAGGGCATCCCCCGATAGCAGTGACGACAAACCGCGATCGTTCGGCAAATTGAGCTGCTTGTGCAGGCTGGGGCGGCGCAGGTCCGCATCAATCAGCAGGACCCGCTGGTGGAGGCGCGCCGCGCTCATGGCCAGCCCCATGGCCAGGGTGGATTTGCCTTCCCCGGCGAGGGCCGAGGTCACCACAATGGACTTGAGAGGCGAGGCCGCGTTGAGCAGCTGGATATTTTGGTAGATGAGGTCCATCGACTCCCGGAAGGGCGGCCAGTGAATCACCTCAAGGGAAGCAGTAGTGAAGGTTTCGCTGCGGCGCAGGGGCAGCTTGATGGTGGGCTCGGCGACGCTCACGCTCCGAGGCAGCTCCGGGATCATGCCCAGCAGGGGCAGCGGCACCTGCTTCTGGAGATCGTCGGAGGTGTGGACCGCGTCATCGACCCCCTCGCGCACAAAGGCCGCCACAGCGCCCAGCATCAGCCCCGCGACGGCCCCCAGCAGGAGATTGCGCTGGAGGTTGGGGGCGATCTGGTTGCCGGTGCGGGGCTCCTCGACCACCTGCCAGTCAAAGCCGCCCCGGGCGATTTCCAGGCCCAGCTCCTGGCGGGCCTTCAGGAGTTCCTGGAGGGTTTCTCGCCGGAGCTGGAGCTGGGGCTCGAGGCGACCGTACTCGGCCAGCAGCTGCGGAAAGCGCTGGAGCTCGCCGGTGAGCTGCTGCTCGGTTTGGCTGAGGCTGCGGCCCCGAGCCTGGAGCGCTTGGAGGCGGGTTTGGGTTTCGACGAGCTGTCCCGCTAGGTTGAGGTCCAGCTCGCCCATTTGGCCCTCGGTGAGTAGGCGATCGCCCTGGCTAGAGGTGCCGGTCGAGGTGCTGCTGAGGACGCGCTGGGCCTCCTGCTGGAGCAGGGCGAGCTGGCGCTGGCGCTTGTCGATCACCTGCTGGACATAGGGCGAGGCGTCCTTGAACCGGAGGCGCTGCTGGGCGAGCTCGATCTCGGTTTTTTGGATCTCGTTGAGCAGGGCCTGATAGCGGGTCGATTCGCTCAGGCGGGAAGCCAGGAGGGCCGCCTGGGGCGATCGCCCCAGCTGTCGCTGGAGAGAGGCAAACTGCGCCTGAGTCGCCTGGAGCTCGGCCTGATTGGTCTGCTGCTCCTGGCGAGTGCGGCTGAGGGCTTCCAGAATGGTCTGGGACTGGGCCTCCGGGTCGATCAGGTTTTGGTTTTTGCGGAAGGCCTCGAGGGCGGCCTCTGCCTCCCGCACCTCCGCCTGCACCTTGGGCAGCTGGTCATTGATAAAGGCCAGACCCCGCGACAGCCGCAGCTCCTGCTGCTCTCGGTTGTAGTCCTGGTAGACCTTCTGCACCGCCTGCAAGACCGCCTGGGTTTTCTCCGGGTCGTCCCCGGTGTAGATCGCCTCGAAGATCTTGGTTTTGGTCTTGTCGTCCTCGACTTGGGTGACGATCAGGGCCTCTTTGAGATGGCCCACGGTGATGTCGGGATAGGTCGGCTTGAGCTGGTCCACGGCCCGCTGGAGCAGCTGGGAGCTTTTCATCAGCTGGAGCTGGGTCGAGTAGTCGAGCTTGACATTAGAGTCGGTAAATTGCCCTTCCGAGGCGCGATCGCCGTTTTGGTCCCGGCCCTGGTAGTTGGACTCGACCAGCAGTTGCAAAGAGCTTTGGTAGACAGGGGTTGTGAGAAAGGTCAGGCCAGCGGCGGCCGCCACCACGCTGCCAAAGACGCCCAGGAGCCATAGGCGGCGACGGGCGAGAACCGCGAAGATTTGGCCGTAGCCACCGTCGGAGTCGCCGGAGTCGGTCCACCGAGGATCCGTGACGGGAGAGCGATGGGGCGCGAAGTTGCCGGGAGTGTGAGGAACGAGTGCCATGAAACCTGCCTAAAGCAATTGCGTGGGCGATCGCCCTAGAGTGGATGTGTCTTGTCGGCCTGCAAGACCGCTAGAGCGCGGCTTGCTCAGTGAGCTGCGGGAGCCGGAGCGGCTGGATCGCCTGCTCGATGGCCCCTTCCACCTTGCTGAAAAAAGCCTCCTCAGAAAACTGGCTGAGGGCGTGCTCGCGAATGCTGTGATAGTTCCACGGGATGTCCTGGGCTGCGAGGAGCGCGCTGTGAATATCGCCGGGGGTTTGGCGACGAAACAGCAGCCCCGTTTTGCCGTGGACCTGGGTGTCGAGGACGCCGCCCGCGCCGTAGGCGATCACGGGCGTGCCGCTGGCGTTGGCCTCGACGGGCACCAGGCCGTAGTCTTCGAGGGCGGCCACGATGACAGCGCGGGCGCGGGCCATCAGCTGGGTGCGCTCCTCATCGCTGACGTGGCCCAAGAAGGTGATGTTGTCGAGGGCGCGGGCCTGAAGGCGATCGCGCTCGGGACCATCGCCCGTGATCACCAGGGGCCAGCCCAGCCAGTTAAACGCCTCCACAATCACGTCAATGCGCTTGTAGCTAATCAGTCGAGAAGAGACCAGATAAAAATCTTCTTTCTGATCGCAAAAGACAAACTTTTGACTGTTGATCGGGTAGTTCACCACGGTGGCTGGTTTGCTGTAGACCCGCTCAATCCGCTGGGCCACGGTGGTCGAGTTGGCGATATAGAGATCGGGCTCCTGAGAATAGCGCAGGTCATACTCGCGCATCTGGCGAAAGACCTGTTCTAGCAGGGGAGAGAAGCGCTGGTAGGCCGCAAATTCCCGCAGATAGGTTTTGGTATCCCACAAAAATCGGGTGACATTGTGGCAAAAGCAGATGTGGATCGCATCGGGCCGCTTGCGCACTGCCTTGGCGAAGCTCGTGCTGCTGCTGATGATCAGGTCATAGGCCTGGAGATTGAGCGCCCGAAAGGCCGGGAAGTAGAAGGGAGCCAGGAGACGAAAGTTTTTGGTGGCACCCGGAATCCGCTGCAAAATAGTGGTCTGGACCGGGCGATCGCCCAGGTCGATACTCTGCTGGGGATCATAGAGAGACGTAAAAACATCCGCGTCGGGGTAATGCTTGCAAAGCAGCTCAAAGACACGCTCTGCACCGCCCCGCTGCGTCAAGTAGTCATGAACGAGGGCAATCTTCATGGCTAGTGCTGTCGGGGATAGAGTGGACTGCGATCGCTGCGGCCGGGCCGCAGACGGGGGGCTTCGCCAGTCAATTTAGGTGAGATTTTTGAGATTTGCGGGACGGAGGAACAGCGGTGCGATGGGTCGCTGTGGCTAGGGGCTTGGGGTGGTTCCGGATGCGATCGCGATCTGAGAGGAGGCGGTGCCAGATCCAGTCTGAGCCGCGCTTGAGACAATCAGCACAGATATCACCGTAGCGATTGCCGCGATCGTTACAGACAATCACGCGAGCTTCTGTACTTTGAAATACCTGGCTGCACAAAACGCAGGAATGTTGAGACTTGGATGACGAACTATTGCACTCGATCTGTAGTTGCATGAACAACTCCTGTGGCCACTCGCCACTCAAAAATAGACACAAAAGAGATGGACGTTAGCCGAGAGATCGGGATGTTTTGAGTAATACCAAAAGAATATTGAGGTAGATCGCGTTGGGCCTTGGGAGCCGACCTGTGATGCCTAGGGCTCTACCAGGCTCAAGAACACACAGGGAAATCAGGAAGAACAAAACTCGTGAAAGATTGGTAGATACCTGGCGTCTTCTACGGCGGCCTGCACTTCGCCTAGAAGCGGGTAGACGACCATCTAAGCGATCAAATTCACGGATTTCGCTGATTCATGAATTTGTTGCTGATTGTCAAGCTCTATCGAACGATACGGAGTTTCCCAGACCTCAAGCATCAACCCTGAGAGATACTTTTGAGATGGAAATCTTGCCGGAAATCTCTCTTGGGCTATATAGACGCAATGATTTTCACGATTTTTCTAAAAATCAGATTTTGTCAGGGAACCTCCGAAAATAAAGCGCGTCCCTGAGACCTAGTGTGTGAATTTTCCCTGTCTGGGAGCGATCGCGCCAAAATCTGTCAAAGACGCTTTGGAAGGAGGTTTTCGGCTCTCTGCTGACTTCTAGATCAGACCCCAGAAGGGATCATTTTCCTTCTCTCTCTGCTAGACTGCCTGAGCTATCCTTTTCTCGGTTTCCGCAGTTTCTGAATTCTTCTCGATCGGGTTCTATGCTGCGCTGCTTTATTCTCTAGCGCTCCACCTCGATCGCGGGTTGATTGTCAACGCTCACGACCTACCCTACTGAAGATCAGACCGCTCCGGGCTGTCGTTTAGCTTTCTTTTACTTTTTGGACGGCTGCTCGGCGCTACTCAAGACCTAAAGGAGAAACGATGGTGGCTCAGTCACAAATAGATCCATCCTCTGAGTATGATGCACCGATCGCGGCTGTTGCTCTGGCCTCTGTAGCCGCTACAGAGCTGCGACCTTGGGGATCTTTTACGGTGCTAGAAACCGGGCGCGGCTACAAAATCAAGCGCATCGAAGTGAAGCCCAGTCATCGCTTGAGCCTGCAGATGCACCATCACCGTAGCGAGCACTGGATCGTGGTTTCGGGGACAGCAAAGGTAACTTGCGGAGAGGATGTTCGTATCCTTTATTGTAATCAGTCCACGTATGTTCCGCAGTGTGTGAAGCACCGCTTGGAGAATCCTGGCGTAATTCCACTGGTGCTCATTGAGGTGCAAAACGGTGAATATCTAGGAGAAGACGATATTACTCGCTTCGAAGACGATTACGCCCGTCAAGCAGCTATTCAATAATGCGTATCCTCCATCTGTTGAATCACGTCCAAGAAATTGGCAACGGCATTGTGAACGTGGCAGTGGATTTGGCCTGCGCCCAGGCCTCGGCGGGCTGCACAGTGGTCGTCGCTTCGGCGGGAGGCGGCTACGAAGATCTCTTGGCGCGCCATGGAGTCCGCCACGCGCTGCTAGATCAGCGCCGCCGTCCCAGCAATCTGCTGCCCATGGCGCGCCGCTATCGGGCGATCGCCCAAGAGTGTCAGCCGGACATCGTCCACGCCCACATGATGACGGGGGTGGTGCTGGCGCGATCGCTGCGAGGCAATCAGTCTTATAGTCTGGTCTCCACGGTCCACAATGAGTTTCAGCGCAGCGCCATCCTCATGGGCCTGGCCGATCGCGTGGTGGCGGTCAGCGAGGCGGTGGCGCGATCGATGATGCGGCGCGGCGTCCCGGCGGCGAAGCTGCGCGTGATCTGCAATGGGGCGCTGCACACGCCCCGCCAGCGCCGCAATCTCGATCCGCTGCCTCTCCAGCGACCGGCGATCGCCACGGTGGCCGGCATGTATCACCGCAAGGGCATCGCTGAGCTGATTGAGGCCTTTTCTCAGGTGGCAGCCCAGTTCCCGGCGGCCCATCTCTATCTCATTGGCAATGGACCGGATCGGCGACAGTTTGAGCAGCTAGCCGCCCAGACTCCCTGGGGCGATCGCATTCACTTTGAGGGCTTTCAGCCCGATCCCCAGCGCTACCTTCAATCCACCGATATTTTTGTGCTGGCGTCGCGGCGAGAACCCTTTGGGCTGGTGCTGGCGGAGGCTCGGGCCGCAGGGTGTGCCGTTGTTGCCAGTGATGTCGACGGGATTCCTGAGGTGCTAGAGCACGGCCGGACGGGATGGCTGGTCCCACCGGCTGACAGCGAGGCGATCGCCCAGGCCCTGACGGCGCTGCTCCAAGACCCGACGCAGCTTGCCTACTGGAAGGGCCGCGCCCAGCAAAATCTTGACTGGCTCAGCGTTGACCGGATGCACCGGGAAACCCTGGCGCTCTACGCAGAACTACAGCCCTCTCAAAGTGCTATTTCTCATGCCCAAAAGTCTCTCACACCGATGCAGCGCTGAAGCTTGATTAGCTTAGAGACGTTTGGGAGAGATCCCAAGACACGCTATCGATTCCCAATACTTTCGTCTCTCTAAGGGCCTTGAGAGATCAAGCCGATGGGATTCGCAGAGAGATAGTTGTCAAATTTTTAATTTGAGTCCTGAAGTGCTGCTTTCGCGGGGCGATCGCGCGATCGCGTGATGCCTTGAGAAAGACATTGCGAGGTTTAACTGTGCAAAATTTTTCAGAATTGCCGCTGGTATCGGTGATTATTCCGGCCTATAACGCGGAGGCGTTTATTGCCCGTACCCTGGAGTCAGTTCTGGCTCAGACCTACTCCCACTTTGAAGTATTGGTCGTGGATGATGGCTCGCGCGATCGCACCGCAGAAATAGTCCAAGACTTTGCAGAGCGCGATCGCCGAGTGACCCTGATCCGGCAGGAGAATGCGGGGGTGGCGATCGCCCGCAACCACGCCATTCAGCGAGCCCAGGGAACCCTGATCGCGCCGGTAGATGCAGATGACATCTGGTATCCCCAAAAGCTCGAAAAACAAGTTGCCTGTCTCCAGGCCCAGGGGCTGGAGGTGGGCCTAGTCTATTCTTGCTCGGTGCTCATTGATGAAGACGATCGGATCTTGGGCCGTTATTCTCGCCGCCAGAAGTTCAAGCCGGGGGGACCCATTCTCGCCTCTCTGATTTGCTCTAATTTTCTGGATAACGCCAGTTCTCCCTTGATTCGGCGAGAGTGCTTTGAGCGCATCGGCGGCTATGATCCGACCCTCAAAGCCCGCAATGCTCAGGGGTGCGAAGATTGGGATCTCTATTTGCGAATTGCTGAGCACTATCACTTTGCAGTGACGCCAGACTATCTCATCGGCTATCGCCAGTCCCTGGGCAGCATGGCGACCAATAGCGTAGCGATGGCCCGGTCCTATGAGTTTGTGATGGAGGCGATCGCCGCTAAGCATCCCGAAATTCCCCCTGTGATCTATCAGTGGTCCCGGGGGATGTTTTATGAGTATTTAGCCGGTAAAAGTTTTCAGGGCGGCGATCATTGGCGAACCTTGACGTGGCTGGGCCATAGCCTCCAGCAAGACTGGGGCATTCTCCTGCGCCCTGGGATCTATCACATGTTGCTCTTGTGCTGTATCAAATTGCTGGTGTTCCCGCTCAGCTCGCTGATTTGGCCAGATCATAGGTCGTGGATGCGCTTCCGAAACCGCTTTCGCTTGCCTCAGCGATCGCTGTCGATCGAGGAAATTAATGCCTCTATCGGAGCGACTGCCCCTCGCGTCTGGAAACCCTACGACTATCTGCTGATCCGTCGCCTCCAAACCACGCAGGATCTGGCCCGTTTATGGGGCCTTTCTTACCTAGGAGCGAGCCCCCAGCCTGCGATCGCCAATCTCTCTTCTGATCTCTCTATCTCCGCGTCCTAAATGCAGGAAGCTCAAGCAATCCGAAAATTATGGCCGCTGCTCAAACTCTATCCCAGCGCCATCCCTGTGATTGTGCTGACGGGGACTTTGGCCTCTCTTTCTGAGGGCCTAGGTATTAGCTTATTTATCCCTTTGCTTCAGAGTTTGATCCAGGGAGAAACTGCGCAGCTTCCTCCCTTTTTGGCCAGTATCACTGCGCTATTTGAGACCTTTGCGCCTCAGACTCGCTTTCTAATGATTGGCGGGCTGATCTTCACAAGTATTCTGCTCAAAAGTCTGCTGCTGTATGGCAACACGATCTTCTTTTCGTGGCTAAATTGGCGAATCAGCCACCGCCTGCGGGCCGGGATTTTTCAGCAGCTTTTGCGGGTGAGCTATACCTTTCTCGATCGCTATCCCTCGGGTAAGTTTCTCAGCACCCTCGATAACGAGACCTGGCGCACCAGTCAGGCGCTTTCGGGCTTGGTCTCTCTGGTGATTAGCGCCTGCACGGTGATCGTGTTTGGGGTTTTGCTGCTCATGATCTCGTGGCAGCTTACCTTGCTGGTGTCGCTGATGATGGTGATGATTTCGGTTGTGATCCAGCTCCTCACCCGCCAGATCAAGCAGGTGGGCAAGCAGGCTGAGCAGGCAAATGCTGTCTTTGTGCAGCGGATCTGGGATGGCCTGCTGGGGATGCGCGTGATCCGAGCCTTTGGGCGAGAAGACTATGAGCAGCGGCGGTTTGAGCAGGCCTCTCAGCAGGTTTGCCAGAGCTTTATGCAGCTCGATCGCATTCAGGGGGCGGTCAGCCCCGTCTCAGAAGTTCTCTCGACGGCGCTGTTGACCTGTGCGCTGGTGATCGCGCTGCAGAATCCCGCTAATTTGCCAACGTTGCTGACCTTCATTTTTATGCTCTACCGCCTTCAGCCCCACGTGCGGCAGATCGATGGAGCCCGGGTCAATCTCATCTCTCTATCCACGGCGGTGGATGATGTGACCAGTCTCTTGGAGACCCACGATAAACCCTATATTCAGTCGGGATATCAGCGATTTTGGGGATTGCAGCGAGCGATCGCCCTTAGAGGCGTCAGCTTTCGCTATCATCCCCAGGAACCAGAGATCTTGCAGCATCTCACCCTGACGATTCCCCAGGGAAAAACAACTGCGATCGTCGGTCCTTCGGGAGCCGGAAAGTCAACGCTCATTCACCTGATTTGCCGCTTCTATGACCCGACAGCGGGTGAGATCTGGATAGACGATCAGCGTTTGCAAGATCTCCACTTGCCAGACTGGCGGCGACACATCGCCATCGTCAGTCAAAGCGTACATATCTTTAGTACGACGATCCGAGACAACATTGCCTACGGCTGCCTAGAGGCAACGGAGGCGGAGATCGTTGCGGCGGCCCAGAAAGCTCACGCCCACGAGTTCATTACTCAGTTGCCCCAGGGCTATGACACCGTGGTGGGTGAGCAGGGCATTCGGCTGTCGGGGGGCCAGCGTCAGCGGATTGCCCTGGCGCGAGCGATGATTGCCCGCCCTAGCATTCTCATTTTGGATGAGGCGACGAATGCCCTCGACAGCATTTCAGAACATCTCATCCAAGAGGCGATCGCTGCTTTTAGTCAGCAGTGTACGGTGATCGTGATTGCGCATCGTCTATCGACCATTGAGCAAGCGGATCAGATCGTGGTGATAGAGTCAGGCCGCATTCGCGAGCAGGGAAGCTTTGGCGAGCTGCTGCGGCAAGATCAGCTTTTTGCCCAGCTCTATCGCCTCCAAAATCGCTCTTCTTTCTCGCTTTAATGCTGGATCTGGTTTTTCGAACGCTGCTTTGATCTAGTATCCCGATCTCACCTCAACATAACCATGGAAGATATCTGAGAAGAATTGCCCTCATCCCCCAACCCCTTCTCCCAAGCTTGGGAGAAGGGGAGCTGAAATTTCTTGTCTCTCGCCCAAATTTAGGCAAGAGACAAGGGGGGAGGGTAATAACAAGGATTGGAGCACTTTTTAGAAATCTTCTTAGATCTCCATCAGCGAGCGATCGCCTGCTGATGGTTTTGTATAGAGCCTTTCTGAACTCTCTGGAATAGAAGGCGAGTGATCCTATAGGCCCAGCAAGCGGAAGAGGCCGAAAACGCCGCTCAGGGGTGAGAGAACGGTTCCGATGGCGTCGGAAAGACTAGCAACGTTCGAGCGTCCCACCACGATCGTGTCGTTGTTGCGCAGAGCGGGGTTGGTTTCTTCGCTGATACCGGCTGCTAGATCGATCTCGATTTCGCGCTTAGAGACTGTGCCGTCCGGATTGAGGCGGACCAAGGTGACCTCGCTCTTTTTCGCGCGCCGGTTGTTGAAGCCGCCCGCTGCCAGCACGGCCTGATTGAGGGGCGTGTTGGGGGGGACCTTGACGCCGCCCGGATTGACGACCTCACCCACCACATTCACGGTGATTTCATTGGGTGAGAAGCTGGCTGAGGCTAGCTCGGCGGCTTCCTGGGGAGAGAGGGCCGTGGCCGTGGGCACCACAATGGTGTCTCCCTCCTGGAGGGGCAGATCTTGCTGAAGATCGCCCGAGGCCAGGAGATCCCAGAAATTAACGGTGATGAGCTGCTCGCCGCCGCTGCGCGTCAGGCGCTTGATCTGAATATTGCGAATATTGGCAGACTGGGTGATGCCCCCGGCTTCCTGGATCGCCTGAGTGACGGTGGGAATGGGGAGCCGGGTCGCGTTGCTGACCTGGGTGCTGTTGGGGCGGTTGTCGAGGACGTGGGTGCCGGGGCGGTTGACCTCGCCGACGACGGCGACCTGCATGGGGCCGGCGTTGGTGGCGGCGAAGCTGGTGGCGGCGAGCTGACGCGCCTCTGCTAGATCGGTGCTGTCGGTGGCGGGAATGAAGATGCTGTCCCCATCTTGGAGCCGCAAGTCCTGACTAATGTCTCCGGTGCTGGCCAAGGCCCACAGATCGACGGTGAGGACTTCTGCGGCGCCAGAGCTGCCGGGCTGCTGACGGCGCACCTGGACCTGCCGCACGTCAGCGGCCTGGGTGACGCCGCCGCTGAGCTGAATAATCCGGGTGACGGTGGGGACGCTGCCATCGGAGGCGGCGCTGGCGGCGGCGAGAGTGTAGGTGCCGGGACGGCTGACCTCACCGGCGATCGCCACACTCACGGGCCGCGCGCCTAGCAGACTCACGGTCACAATGGGCCGCTGCAACAGCCCCGAAAACCGCTCAGAGACTGCCGCCGCTGCTTGCTGGAGGGTGCGACCCTGCACGGCCACTGGACCCACTTCGGGGAAGTTAACCGTGCCGTTGGGCAGGACGAGATACTCGCCGGTATATTCAGGTACATTGAAAAAATCAACCCGTACTCGATCGCCGGGTCCGAGCAGATAGCCATCCTGACCAGTGATAGGGGCTGGGCTGGGGCCTGAGGGCGGCGGGCTCTGGGCGATCGCTGCTAGAGGCGTGCCAACTAAGACAAGGGTCAGGGCCAAAACGGTAGGGTGCGTTCCCCTTAGGGGCGATCGCTGGTGAGGCGGGGCCAATGGTGTGATGGAACGAGAAAAAATACCCATGGATTGTTTAGACCCAAATGTGAACCAGAGAACTTCCAAAAGCAAAAACCGCGATCGCTTGGTCACTCGAAGGAGTGCTGCTTTAGCGTGGTGCTTTTGAGCAGTCCGGACACCCTAGAAGTCTGAACCGAAGAGAAGTTCCCCCAAAAACGGCCAGAGCCTTACAAATCCGTCTCAAGATACAGCTTGGCTCCATCTTTGGGCTGAGCTCCTAAAACAATAAAACAGCCGATCGCTGCTTCAGACAAAAGAAAAAATAGCCTCTAACGGCCTTACAATTTCTGTCGTTCTGTCACTCAGAAAGCGATCGCTCCCTGATTTTGGGCTTGGGTTTTCTACAAAACTCGATGGACTTGATGCAAAAACGGCATAAAGTACTCGATAAATGTATCAATTAAAACACTTAATTTGCGTAAACTCACCTTGAAATCAGACGAATTTTAAGCCTAAAGGAAATAAAAATTGATGACCAGATCGAAAGAAAATAGGCCTGAAATGCATAGATTTGTGCAAGAATCTATCTGACGGTAGAAGACCAAAAATACTTGCACTGGTGATCTGAATAAATCAAATCTACTCAGATCTCAAGCCTCGGCGACCAACACAACAAGGTTTCGCCTGGTCTTCGCTGAGATTCTACAAATTATAGCTTCACCAAATATTTTGATAGGTGTTTGCTTTAAAAAGCGCTGATAAAACTGTGGAAAACTCGGTCAAAAAACCCCTCGTCTCTCTGTAAAATCATCAGTACGGCCCAGCTTATTGGGAAGACCTGATGGTGACTCAAACTGATCGCATGGCTATTGATCTAGATAAACCAACCCTACAGCAGGTCTTAAAGCTTGCCACTCAGCTCAATACGAAACATCGCCTAAAAATTGTTTCTGAGCTTGTTGCTACGCTCGATTCAGAGCAGCTTGAAGATCTTGTGCTTGCCGTGGAAGAGGCCATCACACTGCGGGCGATTTTGGGAGAAGAATTCGTTTGTGACCACCAGCCAAAGGGTCGCAAAAAAATTGAAATCAAGCACATTAGTGGCCGCTCCTACGCCTACGTCCGCTGGCGCGATCGCTCCCACTCAGACCAGTACCTGGGGCCGCTGCCTTTCCTGCCCGGCAAAACCTATCGCCTGACCCACAAGCTAGATGGCTCGGTGAAAGTGTTTACGGTGCTGGACTGCAACCTGGACGACGAGGAGCAGCCTTACCTCTTGCTAGAGCAAATTGAGCCCTACCCGGCCAAGAAACGCTATCGATACCCTGAATGCCTCAAGCAGGTCTTTCACAAGCGCCAGTGGATAGTAGAGCTTTTGCCGGTGACCCCTAGCGTGACGCCAGAGGTGACCGAGCAGGTAGGCCTTGCGAGCCGCGCTTCTTCAGAGCGCCGCCCGGTGAAATATATTCTTTCCTAGGTCGCGCGCTCTAGGAGCGCACCCATATCCGCTAATAGTCGTAAGACAAAGCTAAGCGCGATCGCTCAAAAGCTCTCCTAGAGAGCGCTTGCAGGAACTGCATCCAGCTTCACAGAATCCGCCTCATAGCGGAAGCCTGAACATCACCCTTACCGATATCTTGATAGAAGAACATCAGGAGTCTTGATGAGCCTCTGACCTTACCGGCCAGGGGCTTTCTTTCTAGGCAGATTTTCAGAATTTTCGGGATTTTCGGAGGGAGCCTCCAGCGATCGATCGAGCCAAAGGGCGATCGCAGGCAACCCAGAGAGAACAGATTGGGGCCAAGCATCCGTGCGGCAGTCCCCCATTAAGCTTTGTGAACTGCGTTGTCCTGGTTCAGATCGGCGAAAGAGTGAGTGGCACACTGAAGCCAAAGCCGATCGAGCCGGGGCAAGCTAGGAACAGAAACGAATCCCATTGCGGCCATTTTTGGGCAGCGTTAGTTTTTGGAGCCCTCACTCGGGAGCGGCAAATGATCATGTCTGGAGGTGCTGGGGGATGCTGATGCTGATCTTCTGGGTAGAAGACGACCGCTATGCGGTGCCCGTTCACCAAATTGTGGAAGTGGTGCCCCTGGTGAAGCTGCGAAAACTCGCCCACGCTTCGGGGGCGATCGCGGGGGTGCTGCGCTACCGCGATCGCCTGGTGCCCGTCATCGACCTGAGCCAAGTCCTGCGCCATCAGCCATCCCAAAATCACCTCAGCACTCGGATCGTGCTGGTGAACTCAACCCTGGGTGATGCGCTGCCCGAACCGGCCGTGGTGGGGTTGATGGCTGAGCGAGTGGTCGAAACGGCAAATTATGCGGTCGACCCGGGTGCCCAAGTGGGAGGGGCTCAGGTTTCTTACCTCGGACATATCCTCGTAGAGGATCAAAGCCTGATCCAGTGCCTTGATCCTGAGGCTTTGTTGGCCGACTGGTCCGGGCTGCTGCTGCCGCTCTTGCAGCAAACGAGTGGGGTTCTCCGCTGAGGGGCTAGAGCTTGCTGCACAAACTTAAATCAAGGGACTCCCGGTTTGAAATGTTGGTTTGATAGGTTGACAGAAAGTGCTTGGATCCACTGATTGCCCTCCCCCACCTATGGCCTATCCCTCGATTGAGTCCTGGATTCGACAGCAGACAGGCCTAGAAGCGAACCTAATCGGCGTCAACCGCTTGGTGCGCGCCGTCAGGCAGCGTATGGATTTTTACCAGCTAGACTCTGTTGATCTCTATTTGAATCGGCTCAAGGTCTCTGCGCAGGAGTTAGATATTCTGCTCGAGCAGATCGTGATTCCTGAAACTTGGTTTTTCCGCAGCCGCGAGTCTTTCCACTACCTCAAAGAGTCTGTGCTCAAGGACTGGCTACCCCAGCATTCTGCTTCTAGGCTGCGGGTGCTGAGTGTGCCTTGCTCGACGGGTGAGGAGCCCTATTCCATCGCGATCGCCCTGCGGGAAATCGGGCTGACCAGTGCCCAATTTCAGATCGACGCGATCGATATCAGCCGACAGGCGATCGCCCATGCGTTGCGAGGAATTTATAGTCCCCACTCATTTCGAGGAAATAGCCCCTCTTTTGGAGCGCGCTACTTTGAACCGACGCCAGAGGGTTTACAAATTCAGCCCCTTTTTCGAGACTCGATCCATTTCTCGGTGGGTAATCTTCTTCAGCCTGCTTTTTGGGTTGATAAGCCTCTCTATGACATTATCTTTTGCCGCAACCTGCTGATCTATTTCGACGGTGAGACGCGACAAAAAGCGAGCCAGATGCTCTATCGCGCTCTCAAAGATCAGGGCGTGCTGTTTGTGGGCCACGCAGAGATGAGCCAGATCTTTGGCCAGCGCTTTACACCCGTGCAGTATCCCTTTGCCTTTGCCTATCGCAAGTCTCTCCCTCCCAAGGTGGGCGATCGCCCGAAGCCAAAGCCCGCTGAGCGATCGCTGCCGACGCTGGGAACCGTGGCACCGCAGCCTTCTGCTCCCGGTCTGTCTCTCCCAGGACTGTCTCTGGTCTCCAGTGGGCGATCGCTCCCGAGCAAGCCCCAGCCGACGCCGCAGCCTGCGACCCCAGAGCCAGACAATCTCTTGGCCCAAGCCCGCACGCTAGCCGATCAGGGAAATCTCTCCCAGGCAATCTATCTCTGCGAGATATTTTTGCGAAGCGATCGCACCAACGCAGACGTCTATACTTTGCTAGGACAGCTTCAGCAGGCCAGCGGCCAAGAAGTAGAAGCAGAACAGTCTTTCCAAAAGGCGATTTATCTTCAGCCACGGGCCGAAGAGGCATTAGTGCATCTGGCGCTGTTGCGGGAGCAGCAGGGAGATACGAGCAGCGCGACCCTGCTGTGGCAGCGAGTGCATCGACTGCGATCGCCCCAGGCCGACCTGCCTTGAAACTAGACCTAATTAGATTTGATGGCTATCTTCTGGCGATCGCGAAGCGATCGAGTGGGCAGGCACTCACCTAGAAGACTTTTTGCAGCGTTTTGCACCGCAAAGAGAGATCTAAATAAAAACCCTTGCGGCGCTATTAGAGATCTGGGTAAGAGACGCGTCCAGCTTTCTGCCCCAGACTCGTTCTCACTGTGTGCAGCTCAAAGAACATAGATATTAGCCCTTAGATTGCCAAGGCTAAAACCAACTCAACAATCTATTTTGAGTAGACTAATCATGTTAAATCTAAACATGCATAGGTTCATTTTTGAGGATATTCATTCGCGATGTATGTAGTAATTGGCGGTGCAGGAATGATGGGCTTGGGCCTAGCCCAACAATTATTAAACCAGGGTCATACAGTGGCCATCATCGATATTGATCCCCTGGCCTGCCGCTTTGCGCGGGAGAAAATTGGCGTGATGGCCTTTGAAGGCAGTGCTGTCAGCACGACCGTTCTCCTCGAAGCAGGCATTCGTCAGGCCAATGCAGTGGTCGCAGCTCTGAGAAGTGACGCCCTCAATTTAGCGTTGATCACGCTCTCAAGAAGCTACGGGATCTCTCATATCGTGGTGCGGATGCGCGATCGCGAGTTTTTGGAAGCCTATCGTCTTGCCCAAGCCAGCCACGTGATCAGCACAGTGGATTTGGCCGTCGCAACGATGGCAAACGCAATCGAATACCCCGAAGTAGAGTCGATGATGCACTTTGAGCAGGGGCAGGTAGAGGTTTTAAAGCTTCCGGTGCCCAGCGGCTGCTATGCAGCAGGGCGTAGTCTTGCTCAGATCGCCCAGGATCCTCGTTTCCCGACCGGTTCCCTGATCATTGGCTATCAGCACCACTCCTGCGCAAATCTGGAAATTCCCAACGGCAACACGGTCCTAGAAGCGGGCTCAACCATCCTGGTTGTGACCCGCTCCGAATCAGTCCACCCCATGATCGACTTTCTGGGAATTCACCCTAGTCATCTTCCAATGAAAGAAGTTTCTCATCCAAATTTTTGATGTAAGGCTGCACTAGATCCTCAGGAACGATTCGTTTGCGGAGGGCATCGCGAACGGCTCCTTTTTCGGCCAGCAGCAGCTGTCGTCGAATAGTGTCGAGTCCGCTGCGATCGCTCTTGAGCTGACCTGCTCGATATTGGTTGTGCAGATCCCGCAAGACCCGCTCTGATTGGGCAACCCGCGCTTGATAGGACGCCCAGAGTTCTTCGTATACAGCCTTGGGCAATACCCCTGACTTCAGCAAACTATCCAGCTCATCTTGGGCTGCTTTCGCAGCAATGAGTTGAATCTGGAGCTCTCCAACTTGCTCCATCGCGTCCGAGGATTTGCCGATCTGGAGTCGCTTGACCAGCCAAGGTAAGCTGAGCCCCTGCCCCACTAGGGAGAACAAAACTGCACCGAACACCAGCGCAATAATGCTTTCCCGTCCGGCCAAGGTGAGGGGAATGCTCAGCGCTAGGGCCATGGAGAGAGAACCCTTGATGTTGCCCAAAAATAGAACGTGTTGCCAGCGCAGAGGAATGGGGCGATCGAACCAGCGCAGCCCCGCCAGCAATAGGTAGACAGAGAGAATCCGCCCCAGCTGGTACGCCAGAATCACCAGCAAAATAGAAGGCAAAATCCTCCACAGGGTGCCGGGATTGATCTCAATCCCAATCAGCAGAAAAATAAACGTATTGACGCCAAATCCGGCATATTCCCAGAAGCTCAGCAAAGACATGCGATCGGAGGCAGATGTGCTCTGAGGCAAGCCGAGATTGCCAAAAATCAGTCCGGCAATCACGACTGAAACAGCCCCGGATACTCCTAAAAATTGGCCGATCTGAAAGGTTCCTAATGCTAAAGCACCGGTCAACAACAGGCTGCTCAAAGGATCATTCAAGCGAGCAAAAATAGGCAGGCTTAAATAGCCAAGTATCGCTCCTAAAAGTGCTCCGCCTACTGCAACAATTAGCAGCTCTTTGATTCCTTCTGCGGCGGTTAAAGAGCCGGTTGTGTAAACAATGAGAATTAAGTTAAAAGAAACTAGAGCCGCCGCGTCGTTGAATAAAGTCTCTCCTTCAACAATGGTCGAGAGCCGAGAAGGGACGCGAATTTCTTTGAAAACGGCAATCATTGAAACGGTATCGGTGTTGGCCAGAATGACTCCGACCAGCAACGCAGGAATCCAGTCTAGACCCAGACTGTATTTCACAATAGTCGCGATGATTGCGGATGAGAAAATCGACCCGGGACCGGCTAAAAGGGTAATGGGTTTAAAAGTACTGCGAAGACGGCTGATATCGGTATTAATGGCCGCTTCAAAAATTAGAATTGGCAGAAAAAGATTGAGAACGAGAGAAGGATCTAGCCCAACCTGCTGCGAAAAAACCTCTGTAATGGGCAATCCTGCTAGCACCAACCCTGTGACGTAGGGAATGCGCAACCGCTGGGTCACCAGAGCAACGACAGTTGCGATCAGGAGCAAAATAATCAGAACAATGACCAGTTCAGGAATGCTACCTGCCGCTTGACTACTTTCAATAGAGTTGCTGTCTAGTGGATTTTGCTGTGCGACAATCCATCCCATTGCTGATCCTCCCATAGATTTCTTTTTTCAAGAGTCGTGAGATTAGCGATCGCTGAGTTTCTGTTAGGGAATTTAATCCGGCTCGAAGTAAAGATACTGCATAGGGTATGATAAACCAAATATTGCGAAAACTTTGTTTTCTCAGTAAGTATTTAATTTTTTTGAATGATTCAACTGAATTTTATTATCTGTATTTATTCAGGTTAAATTGTCGAGTTTTTGATTAATTCTGCTCTATGATTCTTGGTAAAGATATTAATAAAATTATCAAAAATAGTAATTTATCTTAAATATCTAATTCGGTTGATTTGAAAATTAATTTTCGATATTGATTTAGATTGTGCTGGCCCTAAAGGCAAAATTAAAAACTAAGCAGCAAAAATCTAGGGCGATCGCTGATCTTCATTTTTTTCTATGACCGTCCTCAAAAAGCACCGCTGTCTATCGCTGGCTCTAGGATAAGAAATACTTAAGATTCTCTCTACTCTAGACTGAGACCGTTACGGTACAAATGTAACTTTAGAGAGATGTGGAGAGGTCTGTTAAGGGCTGCTGATTTTGGGCATATTGGGTCTAGATGTCTTGCCCAAGGAGATATAGACCTCAATCATCGTGTTTTTGTGGGAGAAAGGGAGCCGCATGGGTGCTTGAGCCAGCGCTTGCGATATGCCTTCCGTTTGCTTTCTCCTCGGCGAGTCAAGATCTAGGTCGCAGCCTATCTTTGGGGGCGATCGCGTTTTATCTACTCGGTAGGAATTTTTATTGAATGTTCGCCAATCTCAAATTGCGAGACCGCACGCTGCTCGGTTATGCAGTGCCTACTGGTCTCATCTTTATCTTTTGTGGACTGGTTTATTTAACGGCTAGTAAAACGATCCACACGTTTAATCAGGTAGATTCATCCGAAACGGCCATTCTGGGGGCCAATGAAATGGCTCAGGGCCTGATGAACCTCGATCGTCGGGTTCGCCGCTATCTCCTGACAAACAACAGCACGGAAGTGGATCAGCGTATAGCCAGTGATATCGAGCGCATCAATGACGGAGCCGAGTCGATTGGAGCCGTCGTGACCGATCCGGGCCAGGAGTCTCGTCTCCAGGAAATGCTAGTCCTGAGCGAAGAGGTCCAGACGGTTACCCGAGATATCTTGGCAGCAGGCCGAGGGGGAATCAATCCCCGATTAATCCAGAGCTATCTCGATCGCAGCCGAGAGCTCAACGATCGCTTTGAAGCGCTCTACGAAGAGTTTGTAGAGACTGAACAGCGGATCTTAATTGATAATATCCAGGCGACGCGATCGACCTTGAATCTATTGAGTGGCTCAGCGGTTTTGACTGCGATCTTGTCCTTGGCGATCGCCATCTATGCGACCTTTCTCATCGCCAAGTTTTTGGGATCGCGCATCACCCGCGTCGTGCAGATGGCAGAGCGCATCTCCGCAGGCGATCTCACCCAGTCTGCCTCCGGGGAGACCAGCAGCAAAGACGAAGTAGGACAATTGCTGACCGCCTTTGAAGGGATGACCCTCAACCTCAATACGCTGGTGCGTCAGGTGCAGCAGTCGGGGATCCAGGTCACCACCTCCGCCACTCAGATCGCCGCCTCTGGCAAAGAGCTTGAGGCGACGATGACGGAGCAGGTGGCCTCGACCAATCAGGTGGTGGCGACGGCCAAGGAGATCGCGGCCACCTCCGCAGAGCTGCTGCGCACCATGGATGAGGTGACGGCGATGGCTGACGCGACGACTGGCGCTGCTGACAACGGCCAGCAGGGGCTCAGCCGGATGGAAATGACGATGCGCCAGCTAGCAGAGGCCACCAATTCGATCTCTTCTAAGCTGGGGGTCATGAGTGAGAAAGCCAACAACATTAATAATGTGGTGACTACCATCACGAAGGTGGCTGACCAAACCAACTTGCTGTCTCTCAATGCGGCGATCGAAGCGGAGAAAGCAGGCGAGTATGGCCTGGGGTTCGCGGTGGTGGCCCGAGAGATTCGGCGGCTGGCCGATCAGACCGCGGTGGCGACCCTGGATATCGAGCAGATGGTCAAGGAAATGCAGTCTTCGGTTTCGACCGGGGTGATGGAAATGGACAAGTTCGCCCGCGAAGTCGATCGGGGGGTAGAAGATGTGCGCAGCATCAGCTCGCAGCTGGCCCGCGTGATCGAGCAGGTACAGGCGCTGGTGCCGCAGTTCTCCCTGGTCAATCAGGGAATGGACGCTCAGTCTCAGGGGGCGCAGCAGATCAGTGATTCGATGCTGCAGCTGAGTGAGGCGTTTCAGCAGACGGCGACGTCGCTGCGAGAGACCAATAGCGCCATCGAGCAACTCAATGATGTGGCCCAAAATCTGCGTCGAGAGATTTCTCGCTTCCAGGTGGCGAGCTTGTAGATCGCAGACGGAGTATTTTGCTGGGTTGGGAGAAGCGCGATGGCGATTCTGGATGCTTTTGATCAAGATAAGCCGGTGTCCCTGGAGGATCACTGCTGGAATCGGATCGGGGTGCTGGGCGATCGCACGTGCCCGGAGCTGATCCAGGTGACCCACTGCCGCAACTGTCTGGTTTACCGGCTGGCGGGCCGCAACCTGCTCGATCGCGAAGCGCCCCGGGGCTACCGCCATGAGTGGACTGAGCGGCTCTCGGGCGATCGCCGCTTGGATGAGGCGGGCGAGCAGCCCCACGCCCTCAGCCCCCAGGCGCTGGTGTCAGTGGTGATTTTTCGGCTGCGCCAAGAGTGGTTTGCTTTGGTAGCGCCGCTGTTTCGGGAGGTGGCGTCCCCGAGCGTGATTCGGACGCTCCCCCACCGCAGCAATCAGGTGCTTCTGGGCCTAGTGAATATTCGCGGCGAAATCCAGCTCTGCGTTTCCTTGGCGGATCTGCTGGGGCTCGAAGGCAGTGAGGGGCCGTCTCGGGCGATTAGTCCGGTGGTCTATAGCCGCTTTGTGGTAGTGGAGTTTGAGGGGAGTCCGTGGGTGTTTGCGGTGGATGAGCTGTACGGCGTCCATCGCCTGGATGTGAACACGTTGCAGGACACCCCCATCCACGTCACCCAGGCGCGCAGCAATTTCACGCGGGGACTGTTTACCTGGAAAAATCACAGCGTGAGCTATTTAGACGAGGAGCTGCTGTTTCACACCCTAAATCGGAGGGTGCTCTAGGATGAGCGATCGCGATCTGAGTCGTCTTTCAATGCTCGAACTTTTCTGTATGGAGGTTCGGGCTCAAGTGGCCATGCTCAATGAGGGGCTGCTCACCCTGGAGAGTCAGCCGGCTGCTCCGGAGGTGCTGGCGTCGGTGATGCGAGCGGCCCACTCGATCAAGGGGGCGGCTCGCATGGTCCATGTCCAGGCGGCGGTGGCGATCGCCCACGGGATGGAGGACTGCCTGGTGGCGGCCCGCTCCGGCGCGATCGCCCTCACCTCGGCCCACATCGACGGCCTGCTCCAGGGAGCCGATCTGCTCCAGGCGATCGCTGAGCGCAGCCTCGCAGACCCAACCTATGGGATTGCTCCTGAAGATCCCGAGGTCCAGGGGGTGGTGGCGATGCTGAGCGCTTTGATACAGCCCGATCGGCCCCAATCTTCTGAGGCAGAGCCTCTCCCAGAGGCTTTGCCAGAGGCTCTGCCGGATTCTGGCTTATTTCCTGCGACAGAGCGACGGATAGAGCCGCCTCGGACCGACGAACGGGGGCCGAGGGCCGAGGCTCCGGCGCCCCTGGCGGCCTTGCCAGTAGAAGTGCTGTCTCCCGCCGCCCCCGTCTCGCTTGGGGGGCCGCCGAGGGAGACGGGGGCTGAGCGGACGCCCCTGACGCCTGAGGTTCTCTCGCGCAGCAGCGGCGATGCCAGCGGCGCGATCGCCAATCGCGTGGTGCGCGTCAGCGCCGAAAATCTCAACCGCCTGATGGGCCTGGCCGGAGAATCCCTGGTCGAGGCCAACTGGCTGGAGCCCTTCGCCGATTCTCTGCTCAAGCTCAAAGCTTCTCAGCAAGAGCTCTACAGCCATCTTGAGCAGCTCCAAGACATGCTGCGATCGCGCCAGAGCGATCCGCGCCTCGAGGAGCAGTGCAGCCTCACCCTCCAAAAAGCCAACGACTGCCGCCAGCTCCTGAGCGATCGCCAGAGTGAGCTGGATCTCTTTGCCCGCCGCTCCTCAAGCCTGGCCGATCGCCTCTACCGCGAAGTGATCTCGACCCACATGCGCCCCTTTGGCGACAGCGGCCAGGGGTTTCCGCGACTGGTGCGGGACCTGGCCAAGCGCCTCGGCAAACGCGTGCGCCTGGAGATGATCGGCAAGTCGGTCCTGGTCGATCGCGACATCCTGGAAAAACTCGAAGTCCCCCTGACCCACCTGCTCCAAAACGCCATCGACCACGGCGTCGAGCCCCCCGAGGTGCGCCTTGCCCACGGCAAGCCCGCCGAAGGCACCGTCCGCATCGAAGCGGTCCACCGGGCGGGAATGCTGTCGATCACCATCAGCGATGACGGCGGCGGGATCGATCTCGAGCGGCTCCGCGCCCAGGTGATCGCCCGAAACCTGACCGCCCCCGAGATGGCGGACCGGCTGAGCGAAACGGAACTCATGGAGTTTCTCTTTTTGCCGGGATTTTCGACGGTGCAGGCGGTCACCGATGTGTCGGGGCGGGGCGTGGGCCTGGACGTGGTGCAGAGCGTGGTGCAGGAGGTGGGCGGAACTCTGCGGGCCACCTCCCAGTTTGGTCAGGGGATGAGCTTTCATCTCCAGCTGCCCCTGACGCTGTCGGTGATTCGGACGCTGCTGGTCGAAATTTCGGGAGAACCCTACGCCTTCCCGCTCACCCGGATCGATCGCGTGCTGATGCTGTCGCGATCGGAGATTTCCCTCTCAGAAAATCACCCGTTTTTTGTGCTCAATCGCCAGTCCGTGGGCCTGGTGCCAGCCTACCAGGTGCTCCAGCTGCCGCCGCCCAGCGCAGAGACCGAGGTGCTGACGACGGTGGTGATCAGCGATCGCCTCAGCCGCTGCGGCCTAATCGTCGATCGCCTGCTGGGCGAGCACAGCCTGGTGGTGCGGCCCATCGACCCCCGCCTCGGCAAGGTCGCCAACATCAGCGCCGCCGCCCTCCTAGAAGACGGGTCGCCGGTCCTGATCGTCGATGTCGAGGACCTGGTGCGCTCCATCGACAATCTGCTGGTCAGCGGTAAGCTGGGCCAGATCAACCCCATGACCCACCCGGCGATCGCCAAAACCCACAAGCGCGTCCTGGTGGTGGATGACTCGATCACGGTGCGAGAAATGGAGCGCAAGCTGCTCGAGAACAAAGGCTACCAGGTCGAAGTGGCCGTCAACGGCATGGATGGCTGGAACGCCGTCCGGAGTGGCCATTATGATTTAGTGGTGACCGACATCGACATGCCGCGCATGAACGGCATCGAGCTGGTTAACCAAATCAAATCCCACGCCAACTTGAAGCAAACGCCTGTGATCATCGTTTCCTACAAAGACCGCGACGAAGACAAAGTCCTGGGCCTCGACGCGGGCGCTGACTACTACCTCACCAAAAGCAGCTTCCACGACGATACGCTGCTGCGCGCTGTGATTGATTTGATTGGAGAGGCGTAGTTGCTAAAAATTGCGATCGTTAATGACTCACCCATGGCTCTAGAAGTCTTGCGGCGCTTGGTGTCGCAAACGCCTCACTACCAAGTGAGTTGGACGGCCCAGGACGGTGCCGAAGCCGTGGCTCGCTGCGCCGCCGACCTGCCCGACTTGATCTTGATGGATGTTGTGATGCCCATCATGGACGGAGTGGAGGCAACCCGCCGCATCATGGCCTCGACGCCTTGTGCGATTTTGATGGTGACCGCCAGCGTCAATCGCTACGCCGCCGAGGTGTTCACGGCCATGGGCTACGGCGCGCTGGATGCCATCAATACGCCAGCCATCGGTCTCCAGTTCGCCTCCGAGGGCGGCAAAGGCCTGCTCAAGAAGATCAGCGCGATCGCCACGCTGATCGGCAAAGCACCCCGCCGCTCCCTGCTGCGCGATACGCCGCGTCCGGCCCTGGTTTCCCGGCGATCGCGATCGCCCCTGATCGCCATCGGCTCCTCCACCGGCGGTCCCCAGGCCCTCGCCAAAATTTTGTCCGCTCTCCCGGCCACCCTCGACGCCAGCATCGTTGTGGTTCAGCACGTCGATGAGCAGTTTGCCCCGGGGCTAGCCCACTGGCTCAACGATCAAACCCCCCTAACCGTCGACATTGCCCAGGAAGGACAGGCCCCGTCTCCCGGCCATGTATCGATCGCTGGCACCAACGACCACCTCTGTCTCTCTCCCAGCGGTAAGTTCACCTACTGCGCTGAGCCCCAGACCACCTACCGGCCATCCGTGGACGCTCTGTTTGCCAGCCTTGCCCAGCACTGGCCCCAGCCTGACATCGCCGTCATCCTCACCGGCATGGGCCAAGACGGCGCCCAGGGCCTCAAGCTCCTGCGGGACGCTGGCTGGCGCACGATCGCTCAGGACCGCAAAACCTCGGTAGTCTACGGAATGCCTCGGGCTGCCTTCGAGCTGGGGGCCGTAGAGTCCGTCTTGCCCCTAGAGGCGATCGCCCCTGCCTGTCTAGACCACCTCAGTAAAATCCCTTACTAAGCTCAGAGATTTTCCCAGTGCTCTGCCGCTCAGGGAAAATCTCCCAGGCAACTGAGAAGCCCCGCGATGCGCTAGAAGCTATCGGTGGATACAGGAATTCCTGTGACTGGTATCACACGTCAAGAATGCATCATCATTGATAATCAAACAGTCTTAAAATTCCCGAAGCCATCAGAAAAATTACGATAAAAAACTCACAACACGACTCAATCGCAAATTACAAACCTAGCTTCTCCAATCAAATACTTTCTCTAAGCAAGGCTCCTTCAGTACTTCTCTGTACATCCGTATTTCTTAAATAAGCCTTAAATAGAAATTCAATATCAAAAAACCCTTAAAGCTTTATTAGAAAAATCTATCTCTTCTTATGGGACTTAATCCGCCCTTAAGAGGATATTTTCCTGTTCTAGAAAAGAAGAAACTGAGTTTTAAAAGTTTAAAAAAATTCAAAAAAATTAAACGCTAGCAAAGTAAACCCTAAAAAATAGATAATCTCAAAAAATCGCAATAATTCAGAATTAAATCTAAAATTTTTGAAAAAATCAGCAATCTCACGGGAGAAATTTAGGGTTCTATCTCTTAATCTATTAAAGTTGGAATCACACTCAATTCGCCTATTGCATTGATATGATCCACGTCCGTTCCCTGGTCAATTTGATGTTCTAAAAACTGCCTCGCCTTCAGTCTATACACCACTCTAGAAAGCCCATAAAAGACTTTTAAAGTAGTGTTTAATACAGTCTATTCCTGCGAGGTGGCAAATACTGGAAAAATGCCATATGACTCCTGGAATGCAGATTTATACCGCAGCGGAAGACCTCAGATCTGAAGCTCCCGTGAAGGCCATGCGAGGAAGCTTTTCAGATGCGAATAGCGGGTCAAAAAATGAAGTCTTTAGTACTTGCAAAACCTCTGTTCTATTGATTGATGATCAGCCAATTATTGGAGAGGCGGTTCGTCGACTGATTGAAGAAGAATCAGATATCTCCTTCCACTTCTGTAGCGATCCAACCCAGGCAATCCAAATTGCCCTAGAGGTGAAGCCAACCGTCATCTTGCAAGATCTGGTCATGCCTGACATTGACGGCCTGATGCTGCTGCGGTGGTTTCGGTCCCACCCGGAAACGCGCGACGTGCCGGTGGTGGTGCTGTCGGCCAAAGAGGAGCCGGAGTTCAAGGCAGAGGCGTTTGCCCAGGGCGCGAATGACTACCTCATCAAGTTGCCGGATCCCATTGAGCTGATTGCGCGGATTCGCTACCATTCGCGGGCCTACAGCAACTTGCGGGCGCTGGTAGAGGCGACGACGGCGGCTCAGGTCCAAACCCAGAAGCTGGAGAAGGCGCTTCAGGATCTGCAGCAGACCCAGGCTCAGCTGATCCAGACAGAAAAGCTCTCGAGTCTGGGACAGATGCTGGCGGGCATCGCCCACGAGATCAACAATCCCGTGAACTTTTTGCACGGCAATCTCAAGCACGTGGACGAATATGTCCACGATCTGCTGGATATGCTGGGTGCTTACCAGGCTGCCTTCCCGGAGCCGCCTGAGTTGGTGCAGCAGAAAATGGATGCGATTGATCTGGAGTTTGTGGCGTCGGATTTGCCCAAGACGGTGGCGTCAATGAAGATTGGGACCGATCGCATTCGCGAGATTGTGCTCTCTTTGCGAAATTTCTCGCGACTGGACGGGTCGGAGTGCAAGGCGGTGAATATCCACGAGGGACTCGACAGCACGCTGCTGATTCTCAATCATCGGACCAAGGCGGGTATCTCCATCACGAAGGAGTATGGCGATCTGCCGCTGGTGGAGTGCTTCCCGTCGCAGCTCAATCAGGTCTTTATGAATATCCTGAACAACGCGATGGATGCGCTGCTGGAGCAGGAAGATGCGGAGCGATCGAAGACTATCTTGATCCGCACGATGGTGCTGGAGGGCGATCGCGTTCGGATCTCGATCAAGGACAATGGTCCTGGCATTCCAGAAGAGATCCGCGCTAAAGTCTTTGCGCCTTTCTTCACAACGAAGCCGATTAACCAAGGAACGGGTCTGGGTCTAGCAATCAGCCAGCAGATCATCGAGAAGCACCAAGGACAAATCCAGATCTGGTCGGAGCCCAATCAGGGAACGGAGTTCTGGATCGATCTCCAAACCCACCCAGCCCAGGTTTCTGCGGCGGCCTAGAAGACTTGCGGAGATATACTTCTAGCACCGTTTTGTAGAGAGGAAGCGTGTAATCCAATACTTATGGTGAAGGCAAGCACCGGAGTGCTTAATTCATCACCTGCGCTCTACTGAAAGTAAAAACTCTTCAGTCATCTGGATAGAAATCATGTGTGCCCTAACGTTTGCGCTCACCGGATTTAGACAATTTAACTCGCGGTATCCCAGTGCAGCGTTGCTTTTAGATATTCCTTTCGTCACTAGTAGAGACATCTACAAGGCGTTCATGCTCAGAAAGTAAAAACTTCATATAAGAGCGGATGAGGTTACAAAATAGATAACCTTCTGCTAAAGTGAGCGGTTTGCCATCTGTGAGATCGATACCATGTCGTACTCCTCCACCTGTTGGCGATGAGAGATAACCATGTAGCTGGCAAGCCCCATCTAGTACAAACTTAAGAGTCGTTCCTGGGTATGCTGTTTGGAGCTCTTTTGCAATTTTGTTAAAGTAGTTTGTCTTGATCGTGCCAGAAACTAAAGAAGTACCTTTAAATGCAGTCGCAATTGATTCTAAGAGCCAAAGTGTTTCTTGAACTGCTTCGCGCGGTCTTTTTTCTTCTAATAATTGTTCGGCGCGCTCTAACGATTTTTCAAGTAGTTGAACTGAGGATTCAGCAAATTTTTGTGATGCGTCTATTACTGAAATTACTTCTTGCCTTTTATCTAGCCTCTTTAACTCCGGCGGCACAATCTGATAATTGATGCCATGTTCACAGCAAATATTATTAATTAGCTCTACATCTGGCACATCATATTGAGTGTTGTAAAAACTCTGACAAGCATCATGAAAAGCTTCTAGAAAAAGAGGTGGATGCAATGCTAATTTCCTCATATAAGATAGTACTTCTTCTTCTAAAACTTCTGTTTCTATCCAATCTCTAGAAGACTTAAGGTGTTTTGTTGAGCCTGTCGCGTTAGCTAAAAATCCCTTGAAGCATGATAGAACTAACTGCGTATTTCCTTGAGCCCCAATCAAGCCGATGAGATTGTGGAAGTCAGCTATTGCTGAATCAGAAATGGCTTCTTCTTGTAGACGTGAAAAGCGCCACGCGCTTGGGTATCTCAAAGGCATTTTCTAAGTTGATAATGTGTTTGATAGCTGACGTTGTCAATTAGTTTGAGCTTGTATAAGCACTCGAAAATCAAACTCCTAACCACCAGTAGGCAGAAAATTTCCGTTAAGATCTCTAAAATGGCAGATAGGCAGAATAACCTCGAATGATATCCTAAAGTTATTGCTTAGGCAGCCCATTGTTGCATGATACGCTGTTGAAGTCAGATGATCAAAATATTTCCGCATATTTTTAAAGCTACTGCCCTCTGATTCATTATTTCTGCCATAAAACTTGCCAATTTTGAGAAAAACAACAACTAAAAAATCAAATGCATCAAGGCTTTTCTCTTTGATTGGAAAGCTGCGATCGCAGTCTGTTGCGTATCTACTTTTCACTTGAACCCTGACTTGTGAAAACTCGTTGTTCTTGGGTTTATGGCGTGGATCTGGATGAATACAGATCAGATCATATCCTTCATTGTTGGGTGGTGCTTTGTATGCCAGGATATTACGCCTCATCAAATATCCCATTGCAAGATACTCAGAACTGGCAGATACAATAGGTAATCTCAACCATTGCCGTTCATCTTGCATAACACCTCTAAATTATTTCCTGGCTAGGCTCTGCTTATTTCTACAATATCAAATAAAGATTAAGTGTCTTTGTTTTGCAACAAATTACAGCAACTTAAGTTGCTATACATGATTCCTCTGCGACAACAAAGTTTTGAAGGTTAACCAATGACCTTTATATACTGCTCGACTTGGAAGCAAAGCCAGCTAACGCTTCTGCTCACCGGACGCAGAGATTGTATGAGCTCTTAAAACTATTTGTACTCGTTCCGGTGCAGCGAATCTGTTAGACAGCGTCATTTGTTATCCAGATTTTGTAATCCACGAAGGCAAAGGTTCACAGGCGTCTCTCCAAACTACAGGAACTCCAGCCCGTCCTGTATAACAAGCCACAATACCTCCAACAATCGCGCAGGTCGTATCTATATCACCTAATCCCTTTGCCGTTAACCATAGGGCTTCCTCGTAGTTGCCCAACTGTTGGCTTGCACACCATAGGGTATACGGAACGGTGTCCTGCGCTGAAATTCTGGAGCCACTCCCCAGCTTGGCTGCAACCCGATAGACCGATGCCTCTGTTTCAAACTCACAGGCTCGAGCAACTTTTGCGGCTACCTCACTTGCTGGAATAAAGGGCAACACCCGTCTAAGAAAATCCCATGGCGGAGGAGGAGGGCTTCCACGTAACCGGGTTGCAATTGCTGCTGCTATGGCAACAGCAATTGCGCCTGCCACAGCTTCTTCGTGAGTGTGGGTCGTGAGTGCAGAGGCGCGGGACTGCTCTACAACGGTCGACAGATTAGCAGCGAAAAAAGCACCAAGTGGAGCAATTCGCATGGCAGCACCATTACCATAGGAACCTTGTCCACCAAATTGATTCTTCGCTGATTGCACTAACTCTAAACCACTACGCGTTTCACGCAATAGGCGATTCAGTGCTGGTCCATAATCACGACCGGAATCATAACGGTCAAGGAAATCCTGCGCTAAACGATCGGGATTAATATATCTATCTCGTTGTAGTACGGCATACACTGAGAGAGCCATATTGGTGTCGTCTGTCCAGCGCCAAGGCGCGGGGGGGACAATACGTTGTTCAGCTGGTGATTTGTAGTAAGCCAGAAGCCGAAAAAACTGCTCGCCAAAGGCATCACCAACTGACAAGCCGATCAGCGAGTCATAAGCTGCATCAAGTGCTTGAGAAATAGAATTGGGTTGTTGCATCTCTTACCTTGTCTGAGCAAGAATTTCTACTCTCATCAAAGCTGTCTAACGTTTTGCTTCACCCGTTGCTACTTGGTTGGCACATGCTCGATATCTGCCACAAGACCGTAATTCTTTGCAGACTCTAGCGTGATATCTGGAAGGTTACGAAGCATATCATCCCATGTAGTCTGTGCCTGTAAAGCTTCTACAACAATTTGCAGTGGCTCAGAAAGAATTGCATGAAAATCTGCTTCCTCAAGAAACTGAATCTTGAACGCTAACTGCTCTTGGGGAGGAGAAAATCGAGCGTCAACTCCCTCTTTGTTGCCTCTTGCGTCAACACGATACCAACCAATTTCTGGTAAATGAATGGCATTGAAACCGTGTAGGCTGTACGGCGCGCCTTGATCATCAATACTTAATCGCTGATAACAAAATCCCGCAGGAATTTTGTTTGCCCGGAGTAATGCTGCCAGCAAATGGCTCTTGGCATAACAATAACCCGTTTTGTATCTAAGAACATCAGAAGCGCGCCAAGTCACGGGGTTCATCCGGTAATCAAAGCTATGACAAATTTCATCTCGTACCCACTCGAAGCACGCTTTTGCGATCGCCGTTGATGTTCCATGACCTGATGCAATTTGATTGGCAAGCTCGATGATTTCGGGATGTTGCCAATCAATAACGTCACTAGCTCTTAAGTATTCTTCCACGTCAATTTCTACAAAGCTTGCAAGGCAATTCTAAGCGATTAACTGATAACTTCAAAGGACTGCCATCATCCAGAAACGAAGCCAGCTAACTATTAATAGACTGAAGTTTTCCGCCTAAAATCCCTAAATTGGCAGATATGCTGAATCGTTCTGCATAACGCCTCAAAGTTGCTGCTTATTCTAATCTATTCAGCTGATCGCTTCTCTTGAAGCTGCATCAAGATCTGCTGATAGCGATCGCGCACGATAAGGTAAATGTGCGCCAGTTACCCAATACATCAAACTATCGCGGTAACGCTACCTCCAGCAATTTGCCAACCGCTTTTGCCTTTGCGCCAAACTCTCATATAACGGTAATCACCTGCGAAGGCATTTCCCAAGTAGATACCGCTTAAAAAAATTCGGGCCGATGCGAGAACAAAATTCTCGCTCCAAACTTGTATTTCTAGCTCCTTGGGCACAAACTCATGAAACTGAGTGCCACCCGTACGGTGCAGGTCTAAGTCCATCGCTTTAGTTGCCAGCTCACCCGTTGGCCCAGCAAAAAGAAGATCATCGGCAATGAGCGCATCTAGTTCAGAAACCTCGGATGCTGACATGGCGGCATAAAGCCGCGCCTCACACTCGCGAATTTGAGCTTCAATCTCTGAATTCATGTTTCCCTCTATAGTTCTGATTACACCTGACTACGACTCATTATCGATCGTCCCATCCAGCTGTCTTCTGCGGCTGCTCGATGCTTTGTATGATATGGCTCTATCTCACTTGGTAGTGCAGTCGCGAAACTCCATTTCCGTAAATCTTGCTGCTGGTAAGCTCTAAAGCAGTTTGCTGAATTGTTCTAGAAAAAAGTGGAATGCCAGACCCCATTAAAAAAGGGTTGATCTTGAGAATTAGCTGGTCAATTAAGTTATGAGCAAAAAGCGTTGAAGCTAAATCAGCACCACCACATAGCCAAATTCCTTTGCCTTTTTCACTCTTCAAATACCTAACTAAATCAACAGCATTTTCCGAAATAAGTTCGACATGTTCATCGGGGCTCTCTTGCATACTGCGAGAAAAGACATACTGCTTCATGTGTGAGTAAGGACTAGTCACACCATCCTTTAAGCCTATCTCGTAGGTCTTCCGTCCCATGAGAACTGTATCAAACCACTGATTCTCAGCATTAATGCCCATGGCATCACGTAAATGAGATGGAACAGTTTCAGGGAAAGAGGAAAACAGGTCTGAAAAGTATTCGCTATCTTGGGAAAACCCATCATGGGAGCCATCGAGATGAGCGATAAATCCATCAACGCTACAAGCTATATAATAAGTTAGTTTTTGCATACTTCTCTCCTTAGTGCTCGATAAGCAATCAATTCATCTGTGCAAATTGTTCAGCGTGGCACGTCTATCTCAGAAGTGGAGCATTGAATGGTACTTTCTTCGATTGCCAAGCCGCTCTTATGAGCTAATTTCAGCGCTTCTTGCCGTGATCTTCTATTTTTGATCATGTCACTACAAGCGATCGCACACAAATATGAGCTTTGTTGAGTATACTACACTATACTACAAAGCTTCAACAGGTTGAAATTTAAACCCTCGTAAATAGCCTTTAGGCTACGTTCTTGTTCCAGACTGGGCTGTACAACGGCTAGCGCTGCTGGTGGCAGGCAGAATTTAAATGAAGCTAGAAGATTGATAGCCTGTCCGATATACGCAAGGGCTAGCGATCGCTGAAGTGAGTAAATCTAGTTTTCAGAAAAGGGCTAATTTCTTGTATTAAGCAAAGCGATGGGCAATTGATTAAAGGGAGTTGCCTTTACGTTACGGGATATAGAGGGAGTTTCTTTCTGTAGTTCTCAAGGGCGATCGCCTTGGTCTCTTGTGAAGCATTGGGATTGCAGCTTACGTTGTAAATGACATCCCTCTCGAGTGTTTGTATCTTCAGCTAAATTGATGAGCGTTTCTACTGATGTATTAAGGTTGCGAGCAACCCTCGAACGAATAGCCCAATCGCTATCTGTCGCTAAGCGTGCGAGTGCTTCTGATCAGTCTGGTGCATGTGAGAAGCTGCTGGGCTTATAAGCGCGGTGGAGCGGAGGGAGGACGACGGCTCCGGGTCAGCCGGACGAGTCCGAAACCCATCACGCCACCCCACAATGGGGCGCCGATATAAGGGGGTATCCATACGCCCGGTATTGTGAGCACTTGGGCCACCACATACCACCACGGCTTTGGTGCACCACGCATGCCCCAAGCGGCCATAATGAAAGCAAAGCAGAACAAGGTGTATATGAGCGCGCAGAGCGGGACAAATACCCAGTAAGGCCACCGCGATCGCCGTGGCAATGGAGATTGGGTGTTTGGAGGTTCGCTTTTGGGCATGGTTTTTGTTGACGTTCTAAGTAAGGGGGCGAGATGAAAACGTCTTCTAAAAGCCAGCGAATCATCTGAAGCGCTGATTTTGCCTGAGTGATAGGCTGATCAGCTCCCCTGGCTACCAGTCCTGCCTAAGCTAACAGAGCGCTGACCAGAGAGAGCGCGATCGTGGGCTGCTTGAGTGAGTCTAGTGCACGTGCTCCAAAAGTGAGGTATTGGGAGTGCTCGGCTCCAACCTTATTGTGATGCAGTTTTGAAGATACAGTCATTCATTGGCAAACGCTCGCAAAGGGACCAATACCTGAGTCTACTGGTGTCGTTGCTGCTGGTACCGAACATTGATAGGTCCCTATCAAGGCTTGACCGTTTTGATTGAATTGAAAATGACGAAGCTCAACGGGAGGGGGACTTGCCTCTAGCCTAAAGGCCTCCGACTTTAGATTTTCGAGCGTCGTCGTTATACAAAAACTACGATCAGGAATAGAGTTTGTAGCGCTCGGAAGTGTGAAAATGGACAGCCTTAACTGATTATCTCTAGCGTTGGGGCTTTGCCACTCGTACCACGCACGTGCTGTACCGTCTAAGTCATAAACACCACATGGAGTCCTCTCTCCTCTTCCGCGCAAATTCATGAAAAGCCATTGAAGATGCGTAGGGGTATAGGGTTGTTGCCATGCATTCTGAGGTGATACCTCAGCGACAGCAAATGGCTGTGATAAGGCTGAAAAAATCAGAATGGTAATGCCATAGAAGAAGGATAGCTTCTGCATAAGTTTCTATTAATTGCTCTGTTGATAAAAATTTATTATGAAACTTACTCAGGTCAGCTTTGAGAACTAGAATGAAAGCTAAATTTTGATCTCACACATCTAACTATATAACAATACCCATCAACTGCTGTAGATAGCCTCTACATGCTACCGACCGCAGAAAGTGGATCGGTAGCATGAGCATTGCTAGGTGAACTTTTGACCTATTGGCAAGTATTTGTTTGCTGTGCCCCGTAATACGCTTCGCTCTCGGTGTATCCGTCTCCAGCACTCGATGAAAGTTGATTAATGAGACCTGTGCACGAGAAACCCTGAAAACTGAGGTACTGCTGTGCAGATCTTGCCGCTTGCTGGTTCCAATCAATGTTCAAGCTATCCACTGCTACAGTGGCATCGGCAACGTCATAACCATCTCCATAAGTTGATGAGAGTTGCCGAATAAGCCCACTTCGCGAGAATCCCTGGAAATTAAGATACTGCTTTGCAGATCTAACGGCATTTTCCTGAGGCCCAGTTAAATTTGCTGCCCATGCAGGTGTTGAAACAAATAAAACAACAATTAAAGCAGCAATTATTGCTGATTTCAAAAACCTCATAGTACTTCTCCATGAGTAAAAGATGTGAACCTAACCATTAATAGGGGAACAGTTTCTGCCCGAGATTCCTAAAGTTGCAGATATGCCAAGTCATTCTGCCAATATTCCAAAGTTAGTGCTTAGGCAGATTGTTTTTTGCATAATACGATGTTGAAGCTAGATAGCCAGAATCTTTCCGCATATTTTTAGAGTTGACATTAAGTATTGGTAAGCTAATATAGTCATGATTCTCGCCCAAAATTTCTTAACTTAAGTTATGGCTTTGCTTATCTTCTCATTGGTTTTGAGAAGATCTATCTCATCACTATATGTCAGATAACTGGATGCTAAGCACTAGCAGGAAACTCGATTCTGTCGTTACCAGTGATAGACTCAGTAATATAATGGTTGTAGTCAGCCGTTTCTAATCCCGTGTCACTCAAGACTAGCGGTTTTCCTTAATTCACTGCACCGCAGTTGTTAGAGTGTCCTCAACAGAACAGCAACATCTTAATCATCTACCGTTCTGTGGCTTACATGATCACTCGGCTGTCGAGGTCTCCAATAGCGCTCTCGCTTATTCCATACAACTGTTTTTAGCGAAATACTTAGAAACTCCTTTAAAACCTCCCGCGAGATTGCAGAATTATGATTCTCATTTAAATAAATAAAACGGTCACCAAAATATTTTTTGATGTTCCAAACAGCATCACTTTGATAAAGCTTCTTCTTTGAGTTGACTTGATTTAACATCCAAGCAGCAACATCTTTAGTTGTTATACTCGAGTCTATTTCAGATATTAATTCTGGCTCATTATCATTCTCCTCATTATTCTGAATCAATTCAGATAAATCAATTTCCGACAAGCCAAAATTAAACTCTGAATCCGAAGATGATATATTTTCGAGTATTTTTCTTGCGTCTTCATCATCAAACAATATATTTGGAGAAGGCTGGTTGGCTTCTTTCAGTAATTTAATTATTTCAATATCAGAAAGCTCTGATTCCATGAAAAATTGATTGCTTAACTCTTCTAGAAACTCGAGGTTTACATCTTTAAAATTGAATCCATCATTCTCGCTTGAATTCATTTACTTGCTCCTGTATTTTGTTTGTCCGTAAAACACTTTAACAATTGATGATACTAAAATCTTCTGCCTAAAACTCCGAAATGAGTAGATAGGCATAGTGATTTGGTGTCGCATCCTGAAATTAGTGCTTTAGTGTATTTTATTTACATAATATCAAATACACTATTGAAGCTAGATAGCGAGTACCTTCCCGCACGATTTTAAATTTCTTATCCAGATCAGATAGATGCTTCATTGAATACATGGTGTATCTACCTAACTTTATACGTTTGTTTGCTAGAAAAGCATTAAACACGTGTGCTCCATTCTTAGTGGCTATCTTGAGAAAGAATGCGATCGCCCTCTAACTTTTTCTACTCTATTCAACCGATCGCTTCTCATGAAGCTGCATCAAGATCTGCTGATGGCGATCGCGGGTGATGGGGTAGAGATAGGCCAGGACTAATCCTCCGATCAGCACCACGCTGGGAATCGGTGCCACGAGCCAGCGGATCATTTGAAGGGCTGACTCTGGCTGAGTGACAGGCTGATCGGCTCCGCCGGTTACCAAGCCTGACCAAGCCAATAGAGTGCTGACCAGAAAGAGCGCGATCGCCGCCCCGATTTTTTTGAGCTGCACCACGAACCCGTAGAAAATACCTTCCCGGCGGTGCCCGGTCTGGAGCTCGTCGAGGTCCACCACATCCGGCAACATCGACCACGGCACCAGATAAGCCGTCGCCAACCCTGCACCCGCCAGCACTCCCACCGCGTACATCAGCGCCACCTGACCGGGTTGCAACAGAAACAGCCCAGCCTGGGCGATCAGCGTCAGGGGAATCCCCAAACAGTAAGTGGTGCGCTTGCCCAGCTTTCGTCCGAGCCATCCCCACAGAGGCATGGTGACGAGAGCCGTTCCCTGCACCGCCAGCGCCATTTGAGTGAAGTGCTGCTCGGGTAAACCCATCCAGTTGACCACGAAATAGGGAAGCATGGCCGCCGTGACCTGGAGCCCTACCCAAGAGCACATATAAATGCCAATCACATAGAGAAACGGACGGTTGCCAAAAGCAAGGCGAATTTGCTTCCAAAAAGGCGGCATGGTGGGCCTCTCTATCTGCGATCGCTCGGTCTCAATTTCTCGAAATCGCTGATAGGTTCCCCAGACGCAGAGAAAGGCCGCGATCGTCGCGATACCCCCGCAGATAGCACCCGTTGTGAGATATTTTCCGCGCGGGTCAGAGATAGCCGCAAAGATCAGCTGCGCCAGCACCAAGCCGACAATACTGCTGCCGATGCTGAAAGCGGCCTTATAGCTCACCAAACTGGTGCGCTCGTCATAGTGGCGGGTGAGCTCTGCGGCCAAGGTGGAGTAGGGCACAATCACCATGGTAGACGCCGCATAAAACAGAAAGGCGATCGCGCTGTAGTAGATAAAAAGTCCCGTTTGGCTCGAAGTTGGCGGCACCCACCACTGCAAAGCAAACACCAGCCCCATCGGCACCGCGCCCCACAGTATCCACGGATAGCGCCGCCCCAGGGGCGATCGCGTGCGATCGCTCAGCCAGCCGACCAGCGGGTCGTTGAGCGCATCCCACACCTTACCCACCAGCAGCGTAGCCCCCGCCAGGGTTGGATTGAGCCCCGCAACATTGGTTAAAAAGAACAGCAAGAAAAAGGTCAGAACGCTGCCCGGAACTTCGCTGGACATTTCCCCCACGCCATATCCCAATTTGGTCTGTAGATTGGGGGGCTGCTGCGCTTGGGTCGAGAGGAACGGGTTCTTCATGGTGGATGCGCTAAAACGCTGCCAAGCATCCTACCTTAAACAAAGTTGAAGTAAGTTAGGGTTTTTTCCTGGTCTAAAAAATTTTTTCTGACTTTTTGAAAAGAGCAGGGGAACTGTGCAACCTTGATTTTTGTCACAGAGTTTCCGGCTTTTTCTGCGTTTCTGTCTACAGTTTGTCTATACCGCCCAGTGAGAGTTTTGCGGGTGGTTTAAGGGGATTTTCTTCGGCAGCATTTTTGCTGGGGGCGATCGCCATTTTTTCTTGTAGGTAAACCAGTATGCAAGCTCAGTTAGTGCCGATGCAGCGGCTGCTGCCGGAGGATCGGGCGGGAATGTATGCCTTGCTAAATCAGCATTTCGTGGGGGTGCGCCCGGAGGTCTTTGCAGCGGATCTCCAGCAAAAAAACTGGGTGCTCTTGCTCAAGCAGGGCGAAACCCTGCAAGGGTTCTCAACGCTGCATTTTTATGAAACGACCTTTGAGGGAGAGGCGATCGCCGTGGTCTACTCCGGCGACACCATCGTGGACCCGGCGGCCTGGACCAGCTCCACCCTGCCCAAGGCGTGGATCCAGGCGATCGACTCCCTGCACCGCGCCCACCCCACCCGCAAGCTCTACTGGCTGCTGATCTGCTCGGGCTTTCGGACCTATCGCTTTTTGCCGGTGTTTTGGCAAGAATTTTATCCCCGCTACGATCGGCCGACGCCTGCGCGCGCCCAGGCCTTGCTGGATCAGCTGATCGCCGTAGAGGCCGGGAGTGATTACGATCCGGCGCGGGGAATTGTGCGATTTTCCCATCCCCATCAGCTGCGCGATCGCCTCCAGGGCATCCCAGTGGAGCGCCAAAACGATCCCCATATTCAGTTTTTTGCCCAGCGCAATCCTGGCCACGCAGCCGGAGATGAGCTGGTGTGTCTCACCGAGATTCACCCCGACAATCTCACCCGAGCGGGCCGCCGGGTCTGGCCGGTGGAGTCTCTCTGTTTGACGGCCTAGGGTGAGAGATTGCGAGGCTAATGATGTCTGAGCGAACGTTTAACCATGGTCGGCGGTTTGTGCAGGGGTGGTACTGGGCGCTGCCGTCGCGGGATCTGGGCTGGGGGCAAGCGGTGCCGCTGCGCCTGATGGGCCGAGATTTGGCGCTCTACCGGACCCTAGACGGGCGGGCGATCGCCCTGGATGCGGTATGTCCGCACATGGGCGCTTTGCTGAGTCAGGGGCGAGTGGCGGGCGATCGCCTGCTGTGTCCCCTGCACCGCTGGGCCTTTGACCCCCAGGGGCGATGCGCCCACATTCCCGCCCAGCCCGGGGTCGAGTCCCCGGGGGTGCGATCGTGGCCCACCGCTGAGCGCTACGGCCTGATCTGGATCTGGACCGGGGAAGGGGCGCCCCTGCCGCTGCCCTACGCGCCGGAGCTGCGGGACGAGCCCTGCGACGCCCGAGTCGGGCCAGCCTTTCACAAAAACTGCCACCCCAATGTGTTGCTGATCAATGCCATTGACGCCCACCATTTCAACTCGGTGCACAACTTGCCCCTAGACATCGTGTTTCGTACCGAGGGGCTGGCCGATGGGGCGATCGCCTTTCACAACACGACGCGCGGCGGGGACGAGTCCTGGCTGATTCGCCTGATTCGCCGCTTTTATCGCGAGGCCGTCACCTACAGCCTGTGCTACTGGTACGGCAGCAGCGGCACGGTCACCCTGGGGCCGGACTTTCTGCACTTCTATATCTTGTTTGCGCTGCGGCCCACCGAGGCAGGCCATACCGAGGGGCGGACGATTTTGCTGACCCGGCGGCGATCGCGCTGGTGGGGCAAAGCCTTTAATCAGCTGGTGCTGGGGCTGACGCAGCAGGTGGGCAACTATTTTGCCAAAGGGGATACCCAGGTGTTCCAGACCATTCAGTTTGATTTTCAGACGCCGCTCCAGGCCGATCGCTCGATTCTGGAGTTTGTGCAGCACGTGGAGCAGCAGCCCGCCCTGCACTGGCAGACCTGGCAGCCCGTGGAAACCTCGCCCGCGGTGATCCCAGCCAGCGCGCCAGCTCCTGGGGCGATCGCCGAGGTTCGCCAGGGGGTGACCCCATGACGCCGGATCTGGCGGGCCTGGGCCTGCCCGCCAGCGAGTCCCGGGCGCTCCACCACCTGCTGAATCAAGCCCTGCGCCGGACCGGGGGCGATCGCCCCCCCGTGGCGGCAGTTTTGCCCTGGAGCGCCCAGCACTTTGGGCTGAACCGGGTGCAGTGCTTTCGGGCCGCCGCGGAGGCGGATCAGCAGGCCATTCTCGCAGCGGCCAGCCGCGCCCTGCTAGAAGAGGCGTATTTCATCGAGAAGGCCGGCATGGGCTACATGGCCCGCATGGTGACCCTGGCAGACACCACCGAGGAGCGCATGCTCTACAGCCTGTTTGGGGCGGATGAGGCCCAGCACTTCGCGGCGATCCGGGGGCTGCTGCCGGAGGAGCCGGTGGGCAGCGAGGACCCGTTTCTGCGGCTGCTGGCCCAGGTGGTGGCGTCCGAGGACAAGCTGCTGCTGGTCTTTGTCCTTCAGGGGGTGCTGGAGGGCTGGGGCCTCACCCACTACCGCACCCTGGCCCACGACTGCCAGGACCCGGCCCTGGGATCGCTGCTGAAAGGGTTTTTGCAGGCGGAGTCCCAGCACCACGGTGCGGGCTGCGTGCTGTGCGAGGCGGCCACGCTCTCCCCGGCCACGGAAGCCGCGATCCTAGAAACTTTGGCGCCGTTTTTGCAGATGGTCCAGGTGGGTCCCCAGCGCGTCCTGGGGGCGATCGCCCAGCAGTTGGGCGATCTATCCCGCGCACAGCGCTGCCACGTCCTCGAAGAGCTCGACACCCTGACCCACAGCGGCACCCGCCTCCAGGTGCTCCGCCAGATCATTGCTCGTCTCCATCCGGCCTTGGGCGATCGCCTCGCCGAGGCCGGTCTCTTTACCCCCTTGCCCGCCCACCAATGCGTCTAACGACCCCTGACACTCCCACTCTCTCCTGGCCCCAAACCCATACCCTGGGCGAGCAGCCCCAGCTGCGCCGCAAGCTGGAGATCAACTACCGGCGCAACCGGCAGCAAGATCAAACGGCGGCCATCGATGCGGCGGCCCAGGCCTTTCGCTACGAAGACTGCCGCCAGGAATACTGGAACCCCGAGCCTTTTTCGCTGCTCTACGGCACGCCCCTGTGGGATCAAGCCAGTCCCAGCCAGCGCCTGGTGCTCAACCATCTCTACTGGGTGGCCTACTACTCCCAGATTATTTCGGCCGAGATCGCGACGATTTTTTTCAATCAAACCAGCGCTGCCGGTCTCTACGCCCAGGAAGACTTTCGCCTGATCTGCGACATGCTAGACCTGGAGTCGGCCCAAGAGCGCGCCCATATTCACGCCTTTCAGACCGTGGGGCGTCAAACGGAAGCCGCCCTGTTTGGCGAAGGGATTTTCAGCTATCCCCAGCGGGGGCCTTTCACCGAGACGATGGTCTTTGCGGACAGCGATCGCCTGCGCCGCGGGTGGAAGCAGCTTCAGCTGCGCAGCTTTGGCCTTCTGTCGGCGGGCAACACGTTCTTGGCCTGCCAATATTTCACGGTGCGGGGCGTGCGCACCCTCAACGGCAAGCTGGTCCAGCACAAGCTCAGCACCTACTACCAAAAGCACGCCGATCCCGACCGCGCTCCCATCCCCGCCAAGATTTCCTACTATCACTTTCTCGATGAGAGCTTCCATTTCAACAGCTCCACGCTCCTGTCCCACGAGGTGGTGAACTGCCTGCCGCCGCCCACGGCCTTCGAGCGCTGGGTAGCCAATCTGGGGCTGCGGGGCTGTCAGCGCGACCACTATCACTTCTCGGCGGCCATCAACGGCATTTTTTGGTATGACCCGGCGCTGTACCCGGCGATCTACCGAGTGCTGCGATCGCCGGTGTTTGGGCTGGAGGCGGTGGAGGCGCGCCAGATGATGATCCGCTGCTTCACGGAGGAGAGCGACGGGCTCCACCACAGCTACCAGACTCACCAGGAGGCCCTGGAGTCCTACCGCGCCTACGTGGCCAACCTCGGGTTTCTCTGGCCCAGCAATCGCGAGATGTCCCTGATGGCGGCCAACTCGATTCCGCGCTATCTCCAGCACCAGCGCAACAAACTAAGAAATTTCAAGTTTACTGGCCTTTTGGAGACTGAAATGGATCAATAAAAGCTGTTAATCCATTCAGCGACGCCTCAAACATTTTTCAGGCTCGGACACCTCTATTTTTGAAAGATAAAAATGTTCTTATAAGAACATTTTGTTTTGCCAAAAACCAGAGGTTGAAGACTTCTAAAGAGTGAGTTAAAGAAAGGGAGATTTTGGGAAACCCTTGGGCTTGAAGTCTGAATTGAAGTATCTACCTTAAACAGGCTCACTTGAATAGGCAATTTGCGGCTCAAGTCCTGGCTGAATTCAGTTTTCAACTCAGATGTCCATAAGCTTCTGGGATGCTGACTCAGAGAAATCGAGCCTTGCTTGAGCTGATACCAAAAATCTTTCAAAAGAAGCTCTGAATTTAGTCAAATTCAAGCCCTTCTCCCATCAACGCCAACCACGGGGCGATCGCTGAAAGGGTCCATTTTGGAACTTTGAGGTTCTCCTCATGACGAAGTCAAAAATCGCTTTTGCCTGCTATGGAACTGCCATTTTGATCATTGCGGCGATCGCCCTCACCTATCTGTTCACGCCGCGCCTGTTGCCCTACCAAGAAGTAGCCGTAGGGGCACCCTGGGATCAGCTTTCTGTGGGCCTTCAGACCCAGTTTCTCTCGCTGCTGAAGGTGGCGGGTGGTGGCTATCTCGCCACCGCGGTGGCGCTGTTTGTTCTGCTGTGGATTCCCTTTCGCCAGGGCGATCGCTGGGCTAGGACCGCGATTCCAGCCTTGGGAATTCCAGCAGTTTTGATCGTCAACTATGCGGGCCTGACGATTATGTTGAATACCCCCGGGAAGCCGCCGCTGATCGCCGGGCCGATGGTGATTTTGCTGATGATTGCGGGCTATGTGCTGTCGGCGGACAGCCACCGCCGACCCCAAAACTCTTCCATAGAATTTTAAGGGAGTTATCGATGCCAAAAAATCCCGAAACGCTGGAGATTTTCAATCGGCCTGAGGTGGTGGCCAAGGGCTGGTATCTGGTGTGTCCGAGTCGGGCGATCGCCCGGGGTCAGGCGCGATCGTTTCCCCTGTGCGGCCAGCACATCGTGGTGTTTCGGGGGGCCGATGGCCAGGTCCGCGCCCTGGAGGCCTACTGCCCCCACATGGGCACAGATCTGGGCATTGGCCAGGTGGAGGGTAACCAGATTCGCTGCTTTTTCCACCACTGGGCCTTTGATGGAGAGGGGCGCTGCCGCGATATTCCCTGTCAGGCGGCGATCCCCGGTCGGGCGCGGCTCCCGGCCTACGCCACCGAGGAGAAGTACGGCTTCATCTGGGTCTATCCAGAGGCGATCGCCCCCCAGGGCGTGGCGGAGTTTGACGAGCTGCGGGGCAAAGCCGTGATCGCCGTGGCCGATCGCCCCCTGGTTCGCCGCTGCCACCACCACATCTGCATGATGAACGGCATTGATGCCCAGCACCTGCAAACGGTCCACGGCCTGAATGTGGATTTGAGCCTGGAGCTGACGCCCCACACCGGCGGCACCCAAATTGACTTTGTGATGCGGGGCGAGTTTCCCCGCACGACTTGGCTAGAGCGCCTGGGCGATCGCCTGCTGGGGCCGCGCTACGCCTACGCCATGCGCTACGCCGACGCCTGCGTCGGTCTGCTCACCCTGATGAAGGACGTCCGGCGCCTGCCCCCCCTGCACATGATCTACGCCTACCGGCCCACCCCCGAGGGGGCCTGGGTGCAGCCGATCTACGTGACGGAGCGGCGATCGGGGCCGTGGGGCTGGCTGGTGTCCCACGCGCTGCTGCTGCTGACGCGGCTGTGCTACTACCGCCTGCGGGGCGAGGACGGCCAGATCTACGACAACATCCAGTTTCACGCTGACAATCTGCTGGCGATGGATCAGCCCATCGCCGCCTACATTCGCTACGTCAATGGGCTTGAGCCTTCGCGCTGGTCGGCGATCGCCCGTGATCCCGGCGAAGAGCCCAGCGCTGCCCCTGCGCCCAGAACCAGCGTTTCCCAGGTCTCCCCCCGATGACGGCCCCGCTCTGCACGATTCGCTTTCCCGGCACGGCCTACCTCCCGATCCAGGTGCCGCCCCACCAGCCTCTAGCTGAGGTGCTGACGGTGCGCAATTCGCCGATTCTGTTTGGCTGCCGGACGGGGCTCTGTGGCACCTGCCTGGTCCGCGCGGCTGGGGACATGGGGCCGCCGGATGAGGACGAGCAGGAAATGCTGGCGGTGCTGGCCCCCGACTGTCCGACGGCGCGGCTGGCCTGCCAGATTGACCTAACGGGTGACATTGCCATAGAGGAATGGGCGGATCCATGAACTGGTCTGGGGCGTTAAATCTCTAAAAAATTTTGGGAATATTGCAAGCGCTGTGAAGTTTGAAGACTTTTGGTATGTGGTGGCTCAGAGTCGGGAGCTCTCGGCGAATCAGGTGCTGAGCTGCACGGTATTGGGAGAGTGGCTGGCGGTGTTTCGCGACGAAGCAGGCCGGCCCGTGGCCCTGCGCGATCGCTGTCTGCACCGCAACAGTCGCCTCTCGCGGGGCCAGGTGCGCCAGGGCCAGATCCACTGTCCCTATCACGGCTGGGTGTACGACGGCCAGGGGGCGGTGGTGGCGGTCCCGGCGGAGGGTGAGACCTTTCGGCCAGCGGCTGCTCGCTGCGCGCGGGCCTACGAGACCTGCGAGCAGGATGGCTTTGTGTATGTGCGCCTGAGCCGCCCGGAGGAGGCGATCGCCCCCTTTGCGATGCCCCACTATGGCCAGCCCGGATGGCAGACGGTGCGCCTCGTTCACCGCTTCGCCAACAGCGTCACCAACTGCGCCGAAAACTTCATTGATATTCCCCATACGGTGTCTGTGCATCCTGGGATTTTTCGGTCGGCTCGCCAGCAGCAGCTCACCATGACGGTGAAGCGATCGCAAGGCTCGGTGATCGCCACCTATCACAACGAAACCACCAATTTGGGCTGGTATCGCCGCTTTCTCAATCCCCAGGGCGGCGAAATTGATCACACCGATGCGTTTCATATGCCCAATGTGACCAGCGTGGAATATCGAATGGGGCCGCATCGCCACTGCTTTATCACGAGCCAGTCGGTGCCGGAAACGGAGACTTCAACCCTGGTGTATACCGATGTCACCTTCAACTATGGCCTTTGGAGCTGGCTGGCGCGGCCCCTAGTGTACTGGACCGCTCGCCGCATCATTGCCCAGGACGTCGAGGCCTTGGCCCTGCAACAGTCGGTAATCGAAAAGTATGGGACGCAGTTTGCCCATACCCCGGTCGATGGGATCCACTGCTTTGTGGAGTCGATTCGAGAGGCGATCGCCGCTGGCCAGGATCCGCGATCGCTGCCCGATCGCACGGTAGAAGTGACGTTTTGGGTTTAGACCACCCAATCACCCTAAAAAATGCGTGACGCTTGAACTCCAACCGGAGCCAGCGTCTCAAGAATCTCAGTCATAGGAACAATGGGCGTATTTGTCATATTTGTCTTGCTGGTGGCCTGGACCGTGGCGAGATCTGACGGGCGGCGATCGCTGATGGTGCGATCGCCCGGAGACTGGCTGCTCGATCTCCTCGGCCTGAATGTCCAAGGGCTGGTGGTGCCGCTGGTGCAGAGCGTGCTGGCGATCCAGATGGGGCGCTGGCTCTGGCCTGCTGCCCAGAGGACGCTGGTGTTGCCGGGGGCGATCGCCTTTGGCCTGAGCTTCGTCGTGGTTGACTATCTCTACTACTGGAATCACCGCTGGCTCCACAGTCCCTGGGGATGGCCGCTCCACCAAGTCCACCACACTCTTACCCAGGTCGATGTTCTGGGCACCTCCCGAAATACCCTCTGGAGCAGCGTGTTTATTGTGTACTGGTGGATACACGGTCTCTTTCTCTACTGGCTGGCGGACCCCTGGGCCTATGGCCTGGGCATGACCCTCACGGCCATGCTGGATCTGTGGCGTCACAGCGGCGCAGATCTGCCGCCGTGGCTCACGCGGATACTATCCCCCTGGCTGATTTTGCCTGCCGATCACGCGCGGCACCATACAGGGGCGATCGCCGGCAACTACGGCGCCAACTTCAAGCTCTGGGACCGTCTCCACGGCACCTACCAGACCGCTACTCCCTCCGTACCTGTGACCTCAAAAAGCTCTCTCACCCTGGCCCAAAAACTACTGTGGCCTTTTCCTATGCCCTTCGCTCACCCAAAGTCCTATGACACTCCTTAGCCGCTTACTTGCTCTATTTCCTGCGCTGATGGTGCTCCTGACGCTGGGAGCGGTACTTTACCTGTGTTCTCACCCCGGTATCCCTGCGCTGGGCCTGCTGTTGGGCGTGATCTATGGCCTGCCGGTGCTGCTCCATCGTCTCCACCAGTGGCGCTATCCGGTCAAGGAAGGCATCAGCTATCTGCGCGGGACAGACTATTCGCCGTGGTGGGGCAGCCACCAGCTCCAGGTGATCTATATTGCTTTTCCAGCGCTGGAAACGGTGCTGCGCTTGATTCCGGGGGCCTTCTCGGCGTGGCTGCGGCTGTGGGGGGCCAAGGTGGGTCAGCAGGTCTACTGGACGCCCCGCCTCGAAATTGCCGATCGCGGTCTGCTGGAGATCGGCGATCGCGTGGTGGTGGGTCACGGGGTGGGCCTCTACAGCCACGCCATCAAGCCAAAACGAGAGAATTTGCTGCTCTACGTGAAGGTAATCAAGATCGGCAGTGATGTATTTATTGGAGGGGGATCTCGCTTGGCCCCGGGGAGTGAACTCGCCGACGGGAGCTATCTACCGGCCGATAGCGATCTCTACCCCAATCGAGAAATTTCTCCAGAGATCTTAGAGACTTCAGAGATCTCCGAGATCCTAGAGATGACAGATGAAAAACTGCCACCCCTCGAAACGGCGATCGCCCCTACGCTAGATACACTTTAATCAATTCCTCCAAGATCCCCTCATTCGCCTTTTTGCTGGAGTGATGCCAAATCCCCGTCGCTAATCCCCACGCCAGAATTTCTCTTCTTGTAGAATATGGCGCTGGGGCGAGAGCGATCGCGGCGAGAGTCTCCTGCCGAGACCCTGATATTTGAGAGTTTTTGAGTCTGTGTCAAGCGCGGTAGGAGATCTCTCCAGCCCTACGGATCTAAATTTTCCTAAATCTTGACCAAGAAGAAACGTGAGAGCGTGCCAGCGCGAGCATTGACTTTGTCTGGGAGACCCTCACAGCGGGCAGCCCCCGAGAGAAGCGACTTTCGGGAGAATGGGTAGAGACTCTCTCCGAAGCTCCAGCTGAATTAAAGCTAAAATGTCAGGATTTCCTGGAAATATGGCCAATTCTGAACATTGTAAAAAATGCCGCAATTTGTGTAAGTAATTGCTCTCAAAAATGCTGAGCATTCTAAACAATTGATCCGAGCAACAAACTACCTTGACAAAGATGAAAATTATTCAAAATTTCTGCCAATGATGTGGATTCACTAGAGGGGTTGAAGGAACTCTAACTAGAGATCAGCTGAATGTCAGCGAGCGAAGCAATGTCAGAAACCCACCGAAATTCCAGCCTCTTTTCCCGGACTCCCCATGCCCTTGCCTCTTATCATCCCAATGTTGCGCAGCCAGGCCGGTTCGTCATCGAGACGGCTGAGGAAACGTTCAACCCTACCCAGCTTCAGCACAAGGAAACAGTCTTCACGCTGAGCAATGGCTACTTGGGAACGCGCGGCACCTTTGAAGAAGGCTTTTTGGGGGCCTGTCCCGCGACGTTGATTAATGGCGTGTACGATCGCGCGCCGATCGTGTTTACAGAGTTGGCAAACTGTCCCGACTGGCTGCCGCTGACGCTATCTCTGGGGGGCGATCGCTTTCGCCTCGATCGCGGAGAGGTGCTGCGCTACCAGCGATCGCTCGACCTCGTTAGCGGGGTGCTGCGGCGGGATGTCCGCTGGCGCAGCCCGTCGGGGTATACCTTCGAGCTGCATTTTGAGCGCTTTGTGAGCTTGGCTGATGACCACGTGCTGGCCCTGCGCTGCCAGGTGACCTCGGTGGACTTTGCGGGGCCGGTGACGGTGCAGGCGGCGCTCAACGGCTACGCCGACAATGAAGGACTGCTGCACTGGAACTGGATCGATCAGGGTGGCGATGGGGCGGGGGCGTGGCTGCACATGCGCAGTCGCCACTCCCAGATCGACCTGGGCATGGCGATGCGGCTGCGGTTCCAGGGTGCAGAGGCGATCGCCCATCGGGCGGGCTTCCAGGGCTGCCCGACGGTGGAGATGTCTTTTGATTTGCAGCCAGACCAAACCGTGGCGGTGGACAAGTGCGTGACGATCTACACCTCCCGTGACGGCGTGGCGTCCCCGGTGGCGACGGCCCAGGAGGCGATCGCGACCTTGCCGAGCTATGGAGAACTGCTGGCAGCCCATGAGGCGGCCTGGGCGGCGGTGTGGCGCACCAATGATGTGGTGATCGAGGGCGACGATGCCGCCCAGCTAGCCATTCGCTACAACCTGTTTCAGCTCCTGTCGGCGGCGCCGCGCCACAATGACCGCGTCAGCATCCCGGCCAAGACCCTCTCGGGCTTTGCCTACCGGGGACACGTCTTTTGGGATACGGAGATTTTTGTGCTGCCGATGCTGACGCTGACGCAGCCGGCGATCGCCCGCAATTTGCTCACCTACCGCTACCACACCCTGGCCGGAGCCCGGGCCAAGGCCAAGGCCCTCGGCTACGAGGGCGCAATGTACGTCTGGGAGAGCGCCGACACCGGGGAGGAAGTGACGCCCACCTGGGTCCCCCACTTCAATGGCAAGGATCTGGTGCGGATCTGGTGCGGCGATCTGGAGGTGCACATCAGCACCGATGTGGCCTACGCGGCCTGGCAGTACTGGCAGGCCACGGGCGATCGCGACTGGCTGCTGCGGTGCGGGGCCGAGATGATTCTCGATACGGCGGTCTTTTGGGGCAGCCGGGCCCAGTGGAATGCGGCGGGCGATCGCTACGATGTGCGCGACGTGATCGGCCCGGACGAATACCACGATCGGGTAGACAACAACGCCTTCACCAACCGGATGGTGCAGTGGCACTTGCAGACGGCGCTGGATCTGCTGGACTGGCTGCGCACCGAGGATCCGGAGCGAGCAGCGGCCCTCACCGCTCAGCTCGATCTCTCGGCGGCCCGTCTGGCTCACTGGCGCGCTGTGATCGAGAAGCTGTGGATTGCCTACGATCCAGAAACCCGCTTGGTGGAGCAGTTTGAGGGATTCTTTGGCCTAGAAGAGATTGACCTAGCGAGCTACGAACCCCGCGATCGCTCCATGCAGGTGATCTTGGGGATCGAGGGGGCCAGCGATCGCCAGGTGCTCAAGCAGGCCGATGTCTTGATGATGCTGTACCTGCTGCGCCAGGTTGCCTGGCAGCAGTCGCCAGAGGCAACGGCGGGGCTGGTGGGCTGCGATCGCGCCACCCTCCAGGCCAACTGGGACTACTACGTCCCGCGCACCGACCACACCTACGGCTCCTCCCTTGGCCCGCCCATCCACGCCGTGCTGGCCTGCGACCTCGACCAGCCAGAGGCGGCCTACGAGCACTTCATGCGGGCGGCTCTGGTGGACTTGGCAGACGTCCGGGGCAACGCCCACGAAGGGATCCACGCCGCCTCTGCCGGTGGCGTCTGGCAGGCGGTGATCTTCGGCTTCGGCGGGGTGCAGTTCACCCCCCACGGCCCCATCGCCGCGCCCAAGCTCCCCGCTCACTGGAAGCGTCTGGCTTTCCAGCTCCAGTGGCAGGGCCAAACCTACACCTTCGATCTGCGGGCCGAGCCGATGCGCCAGATCCAGCCGTCGCTATTGCCCATTCAGGGCGTGATTTTTGATCTCGATGGCGTCCTGACGGATACCTCAGAGTTTCACTATCTCGGCTGGAAACGGCTGGCGGATGAAGAAGGCTTGGCCTTCGATCGCGAGGCCAATGAGGCGCTGCGGGGGGTCTCTCGCCGGGACTCGCTGCGCCGCCTGCTGGGCGATCGCACCGTCACCGAGGCGCAGTTCCAGGCCATGATGGATCGCAAAAATCAGTACTATCTGGAGCTGATTCGCACCATTACCCCCGAGCACCTGCTGCCCGGCGTGAAAAATCTCCTAGAGGAGCTGCGATCGGCGGGCCTGCGCGTTGCCATCGGCTCCGCCAGCAAGAACGCCCAGGAAGTGGTGCAGCGCCTCGGGATTAGTCACTACATTGACGCGATCGCCGATGGTCACTGCGTTCTCCACTCCAAGCCCGCTCCCGACGTCTTTCTCTATGCCGCCAACCAGCTGGGGCTGACCTCCGCAGCCTGTGTGGTGGTGGAGGACGCCGCCTCGGGCATCGAAGCGGCGCTGCGAGCGGATATGTGGGCGGTGGGCCTAGGCCCCGTCGATCGGGTGGGCGCGGCGCATGTCGTCTTGCCCAACCTGGCTGATATCCACTGGTCCGAGCTGCTGCGACGACTCTCCTGGGTGGCGCACCCCTCCGCTCAGGGCGTGACGCTCCAGCACCTCCAGCAGCGATCGGCCCTGGCCAGCTAGCGGCGATCGCCCCCGGCACCACGATCGCGAGACGGCTTCTCCCCTGGACGGGGCGGGGCCGTCCCGTCGATCTGGGCCAAAATCTTGCGGCACAGCGGACTCTCTTTTTCAGCAAAGCCGTAGATAGCCGTGAAATGGTTCAGCCCGGGCTGCGGCAAGTATTCTCCCGCCAAGCCGCGATCGCGCCACGCTGCCAAAAAGGTTTGGGACTGACGGTGAAATTCCGATGACTCATCGCCGCCGTAGGTGACAATCAGCGGCCCCGCCGTCTCGGGAATATGGTTCAAGGGACTATTGCGCCGCACCTCGGCCCAGGTGAGCTGGAGCGCTGGCTGGAGCCAGCTATAGGGGAAGGGCGCCAGATCGAATAGACCGCTAATGGCGCAGCCGCCTTTGATCACATTTTGGGGTAGACCATAGTCGCGCTCCCACGCCGTGGCCATCAGCATCGCCGTCAGCTGTCCCCCCGCCGAATGGCCCGATACATAGATCCGCTGGCGATCGCCCCCGAAACTCTCCGCGTGGCGGTAGATCCAGGCGATCGCCGCTCGATTTTGGCGCACAATTTCATCCATCGTCACTTTGGGGCACAGCTCGTAGTTGATCACCACGACGGTCACCCCCGCTGCCACTGGCCCCTGGGCCACAAAGCTAAACTCTTTGCTGCTGAGAAGCCGCCAATATCCCCCGTGAATAAACACTAAAATCGGCGCATTGGGCTGCTCGGCTGGAAAAATGTCGAGATGCTCAGCCAAGGTCGGGCCGTAGGGGATATCTAGGTGACATTCCAGCCCCGTGCGGGCCTTCTGGCTTTCCTGTTCATAGAAATCGGCATAGATCGAGAAATCTGGCACCGATTTTTCGACATCGTACTGGGCATCAATTTCCGCCTGAGTCGTAAATTCGCGGTAAAGCACAATCTTTCTGGGGTAAAGGGCAAGCGTCTTGGGGGGCCAATTCCAGAATCAATGACTCAACGTCACCTAAAATTCCGATAATTTTCCGATACAAGAGATACATCGAGACGACGGGCTTTTCGGCTGAGGTCTCGAAAAAGTCTCTGCAAATGCCCTAAAAACTGTGTTTCTGAACGCTTTTTGGGGTATTTGCAGCGCAGAAAGGTTGTTTTTCTCAGTTGGGCTGAGCCAACAGAGAATCGAGGAGCCCAATTTGTGACCGACGAAATCTAGAAGCCCAATTTCTTCCCTACCTACGTGAATCTGCTTTCTCTTCCCTGAGACTCTATTCCGAAATAGTGGAAATTCAAAAAATAGGACGTTCAATACATAGAAATCACCCTAGAAAATTATCCCTTTGGTGAATGAGGAGAAATATCTAAAAATGCTAAAAACCCTTGAAAATTGGCTTTTACAGGCATTTTCACCCAGTTTGAATCAGCTCTAAAACTAGGCGATCGCTTTTAGGGTGTGAACTTTTGTGGGTAAATTTCCATCGATTTTGTTGATTTTATCTCTTTTCTTTTTAGAATTAACATCTAGGAACTCTTGAACCTAAGGAATATAGATCTGTGGCAACTCTTACTGCTTCCGAGCATCTCTCCGATGCGACCCTCTCAAAATTGCTAGATGCAGATGCTGATTTAGCGAAGCAAGAATCTACGCTCCAGGGCCAGCTAGACGCGATTCAGCAAAAGCGTCAAAGCCTGAGAGTCGTGATTGATATGTTTAGTGCGGGTCAAGCGCCTCCGGCTGCTGTGACCGAAGGACTCTCTGGGGTGCAGCTCAACGGCGCGATCGCCGATGCTGCTCCCGAAAAGCAGTCTGCCAAGGCGACCCCTAAATCTGCGAAGACCGCTGAAGCGGCTCCCGCTCCCGCTCGCCGAGGCCGCAAACCCAAGGCAGCGGCCGCCGCGCCAGTATCTCCTGCTCCCCGCAAGTCTCGCATCAGCAAATCTCGCAAGACAGAAACCTCTCAGTATTACCTGCGGGATGACTTTGAGGGAGTGCCGCTGAGAACGGCGGTGGCGGCGGTGCTGCACCACCAGACAGATACGGTGATGGACGTTGCGTCCATCTTGAATGCGATCTTCCGGGAGGAGATGCCCAAGGATGTCCGCAACAAGGCCCGTAACCGGGTGCTGACCATTCTCTCCAATGGGGTAAAAGAGGGGGATTGGTATCGCGGTCGGACTGGTAAGTACAGCGCCTCTAAGGATGTGGCGCAGGCCAGTCTCGGGCGCTAGACCTGAGGCGGGGTTGGAACGCCCAGATGTCAGCGGAAGCCGATCGCCCCAATCTCTTCCCCAGAGATCATCCTTTTAGGGCGATCGCCTCCCCCAGGGACTCTCCTTCAGCGATTCTCTCCCAGTGACACTAGAGAGGGGCGATCGCGGATGCCCTGGTTTCCCCCAAGCTTCTTGAGCAGATTGGGATCAACCGATCTGAGTAGCTGTTCGAAACGCTGGACCTAGGGTTTACTGGTGGCAGTGATCTGCCCCATGCGTTTCTCTATGCGTTTTCTTTCTCTTTGGGACCAGCCGTCGCCCCTCCGGGTGGTGGTGGTCTATGCGTTTATCAGTAGTCTCTGGATTTTGCTGTCCGATCACCTCATCGATCAGTGGATTGATAGCGTTGCGCTGCTGACTCAGCTGCAAACGATCAAGGGATGGCTGTTTGTGCTGGTGACGAGCGGCATTATCTACGCGATGATTCAGCGAGAATGTCAGCGTCTCCAGCGCGCCAATGCGCTGCTCCAGGGGATTATCGAGAGTACGCCCGACGCTATTTTTGTGAAGGATCTCCAGGGGCGCTATGTGCTGTCAAATCAGGGAACGCTGCAGGCGCTCGGCCTCGGGGCAGAGACTCAGGTTCTGGGCTGTGTGGATGAAGATTTTTGGCCTCAAGAGGTGGCGGCTCAGCTGCGCGCTGACGATCGCTGGGTTCTCGAGCACCAGGATCTTTTGAAAATAGAAGAGGAGCTGGTGACGGCTCAGGGGCCGCGAGTCTTTTTGACCACAAAGACCCTGTGGCGCGATCGCCAGGGAGAGGCGGTAGGGGTGATCGGCGTGGCGCGGGACTTGACGGAGCGGGTAGCCGCCGAAAAGGCGCTGCGAGAGTCGGAAACGCGCTATCGGACCCTCAGTGAAACGCTGGAGCAGCGGGTGCAAGAGCGGACGCTGGAGCTAGAGCAGGGCCAGCAGCAGCTCACGCAGATCATGGCTGAGCTGAAGCGATCGAATCAAGAACTGGAGCAGTTTGCCTATATTGTTTCCCACGATTTGCAGGAGCCCCTGCGATCGGTGGAGAGCTACACCCGTCTGCTGGCTGAGAAGCTGGGCGATCGCCTCGATGAGCAGACCCAGACCTATCTGCACTTTGTGATAGATGGGGCAGAACGGATGCAGCAGCTGATTCGCGATCTGCTGGCCTATTCGCGGGTGGGGACGACGAATCGTGGCTTTGAGCGGACAGACTGCGCTGAGGTTTTGGCGCGGGTGCTGCGCGATCTGCGGGTGGCGATCGCCGAGAGCCAGGCCACAGTGACCTACGACAATCTCCCGGTTCTCTGCGTCGACAGCCTCCAGCTGGGCCAGCTCCTGCAAAATCTCCTGGCCAACGCCATCAAGTTTTGCCGCGATCGGCTGCCCCAGGTGCACATTCAGGCCCAGTCGATGCCCCTGGACGCTCTGCCCGCTGCTGCCCTCGGGCGGGACACCCACGAGACGGCCCCCCTCAAGGCGGATGACCCGGTGTGGCTATTTAGCGTGCGCGATAACGGCATCGGCATTCGCGATCGCTATCTGGATCGGATCTTTGTCATCTTCAAGCGGCTGCACACCCGGCGCGAATTTGAGGGGACTGGGGTCGGACTGGCCATCTGCCGCAAGATCGTCGAGCGCCACCAGGGCCGCATCTGGGCGGAGTCTGAGCCCGGCGTGGGCAGCACCTTTTACTTCTGGCTGCCCGAACAGCCCGCCGATCCCCTGCGCTGCCGCTTCTAGGGCGACTGCGGCCCGCGAAACAGCCACCGGCCCAGAAGTCCGTGCACCAAGAAATTCGCTGCGCAGGGCACGGCCCAGACCAGCCCGACAAATCCAAAGACCGTCGAGTTTAGCTCGGTAAACTGCAAGCCCGAAGTCGAGTAAAACATCCCGGCACCATTGGGCGGCAGCACGATCTGAGTCGCTCCCACGATCGCGACACTCCACAAAACCCAAAACAGAAAGCTGCTCACCAGCAGTCTGCTCCACCGGGGCATTCGCCCGCGCCCCGTCAGCCAGAAGCAGCCAAAATAGGCGATCGCCGCGATCGCAAATCCCGCATTTAGCAGCATCGGCAGAGGCTCAAACCGAGCTGGACTGCTCGAAGGCTCAGCAATCCGAAAAAACAGCCACTGAGCGACTACTAGAAAAAATAAATTAACGCTCATCCACCGCAAGGTCATAGGTTCAAACTGGATCTGCTAGAGTCTTGCCATCCTGACGTTCGCTGCTCTTTGATTGAGCCAATTGAATGAAACCATTACACTTTTTGCTCGTGACAGGCTTGAGTTTGATGGCTTTGGGCTCCTCGCCTGTTTCTGCTCAGCTCCCAGATTCTCCTGAGACCCAGAGCCAAGAGACGATTAAAGACCTGATGTGGCAAGGGGCTCAGGCCTCTCTGTTCAGTGACTATCGCAAGGCCGAAGCGCTCCTACGCCAAGCGCTGGCGCTAGAACCCAAAGATCTGCTGGACCGATTGGCTATCCTAAATAATCTTGGAAATGCCGTGAGCGGTCAGGGACGCTACGCCGAGGCAGAGCTCTACTACCGGCAGGCCATAAAACTGGCACCAGAGGATGGGCTGGCAGCCTCTAGCTTGGTCAATATGTATCTGAAGCAAAGTAATCTCTATCAGCGAGAGGAGCGCTACGACAAAGCAGAGGCGGTGCTGATGCGGCTTCGAGAGTTGGATAGCGATCGCATGAATCAAGCTTTGGCAGAGCTCTATTCTTTTCAAGGGGCTCGATATCGCGACCAAGGGCGCTACGAAGAGGCTGAGGCCACTTTGCTAAAAGGGCTAGAACTTGAAAATCCCCCTGCGCTGTCCTACGCCAGTTTGGGATACTTCTATCACGTACGCGATCGCTATGAAGAGTCGATCGCTGCCTATGAGCAAGCCCTCGAAATCGACCCAAACAACCCCAATATTCGTGGGGGCCTAGAGAACGTTCGCCAAGATCTCCAGTGGCGCGATCGCTCTTCGCCGTGACATACTCCTACGCTGATACTGACGTATGCAGCGTAGGCTTCTCAGTGACCCCTGGTATCCCATCGGGCGTTTCCTGAGCTTTATTGACGATACGGGATGCCCCACCGCACCGGAACAATACAAAGAGTGTTGTTCTCTCCTTGGTACTGCTGGAATTTTACCTGCCCACAGATGGGACGACGAATCGTCTGTTTCTAGGCAGAACCCCCTATTCCAGGTTGTCAAGGTTCAAGTTTCAGGGCGGCGATTAGCTCAAACCCTTACCCTGAGTCTATCACAGCCGTTTTGCATCATGAGAGATTTGCTCGTTTCCTCCATCTCCCCTGCTCGGGCCTGCGGCATAGGTCAGAGGAGTGTCGTTCGCTCGCTCGCATTCATCTCAACGCCAAATCAAAGATGATGGCGTGAGGCTTCTGCTGCTTTGGCTAATGCTTTCAGCAGCTTGTGCCTTGGAAAGATCCTGTCTTGCAGATAGTGAGGAGTGAGAAAATTTCACGCCTCACTATCGTTTATAAAAAGTGCCCTTCAGAGGGCGATCGCTACCGCAACAGCCCGATCAGCAGCGCAATGGGAGAGATGAGCAAGATCCACATCGCGCCTTCGAGCCCTATTTGCTGAGCAACCAGCCCCAAGACCAAAGGGGCTAACCCCCCAGCAATGCCAAAAATGTTGTTTAGGGTCATTACCGTTCCGCTTTGTCCCGGCATGGCGCTGTAGAGCTGCCCTTGCAAGATCGAGTACCAGCCTGCATTGAGGAAACCCAAGCCGCTCAAAATAATGAGCTTCAGCGTCAGGCTGGGAACGAGCAGAAACGCTGGATAAAGACACAAGACCAAGCTGGTGCTGATCCTGAGATATGCCAAGCCCCGCACTCGCTCCAAAAGAGGAATCAACAGAAAGTCTCCCAGCAAACCAAAGCTGAGCCAAAGCGCGATCGCAAAGCTTGCCTGGGCTGGCGTGGTACCCAGAACATCAACAAAATACAGAGCGATAAATCCCCGCAGGACATCCAGCATCAGATCAGAAAACTGGAGGAGAGTCAGCCACCGCAGGACCGCTGAACGCCTCAGAGCGGCGATCGCGCTGTGAATGCCGTCTCTGAAACTGGCGGTGGGTGGATCCTCGGCTAGATCACCCGTGAGATCGCTGGCTAGACCGCTGGTGGCAGAGGGAATTGGATAGTTCCAAAGCAGCGCCAAAACCCCGCCCGTCAGCGCCGCGAGGGCGAGAAAGGCTCCCCGCCAGCTTCCATGCCAGGCAATGGCCCCCACCAAAATCAGCGGACCGAGGACATTCCCTAGGGAACCCGCCAGCGCCCAGCGGGCCATATTTTGCTCGTGGCGAGTGGCGTCTAGATCCATCAGACTGGCCTGGGACAGGCTCACAAAGCTGCCCGACGCCGGATACAAGATCACAAAACCAGTGAGAAATAGCCCAAAATCCTGGCTCTGGGCAATCAGATATAGCGCGATCGCAAATCCAACGCCTCCCCCCAAAATCAGGTGTCGTCGCGGCCCAATATCACCCCAGATACCCAGCACCGGCTCGATCATGCTGGCAATCAAGCTGGGGAAGGTCAACACCAGCCCAATCTCGAAGTAAGAGAGATCCAAGTCCTGACGGATCAGAGGCCAAGCCGCACCCCGCACTCCGTCCACCAACTCGTCTAAAAGTTCAATCACCAAAAAGAGAATGGTCAGTCCCACCACTCTTTTGGCTGCTTTGCCCTTGTATGGCAACGCCATCACGAAATTCTCCCATCTCTAAATTTGATAACCAAACCGGGTGATCAAATTTGCGGCCCTGCGCAAATTCTTGACTGCGCTGGCCTGGGTGGGGGAATCCATGAGCAAAACTTCCACCTGACCCGTACCGTTGAAGCGGGTACGGGCAAGAGGTGCTGAGTTCTAGAAAGTTACCAGGGTGGAAAGATCATTGCGATCAAAGAGGCTTTACTAACTGTCTTGAAAGAAATTGTAGTCCGCAAAACCGTATTTTGGGTCGCAGGTTTCTTCACAGTCATCAATCAACGACCATAGAGCGCCAAATGTCTTTGGGCGATCGCCTTTTGCCCAGTTGTTACGTCAACTAATATGCCGACAAAAATAATCCTAAGATGAAGAATATAAAAAGTTTTGATGAAGTACCGTACTCACACGTAAGCCTTAATCGGCTTCAGGTTAAATTTTGGTTAACTAAAGGCTATATTTTGCCTTCAGTGGCGTCCTGTTAAAAATATGACTCCGTAAATCCCGCAATTCCCCATGGGTTGTTTTTGCTCAAGCCATTGCCAGAATTTAGGGAGTCTCGGCTGATTTTCCGTTGATCAAATGTGAATCTTTCTCGACCTAATTTTTGATTTTTTGACATTCATTTTTAGAAAAATCTTTGCTTTGCCTGAGCATTTCTCTGCACCATTTGCTGCCTTCAGGCAAAGAAATAATAGAGAGATTTTGAGATGAAACTAATTACTCGAAAAAACAAGAATTCTGTTGAAAATAGCAATGAAGATTCAAGCTTTTTAGGTTTAGACCTAGCCTTTTATTTGGTGCTAGTGGCTGCCATTACTCTGAGTTTGGCGATCGTGGATTTGGCATTTCCCAGCGTGGGAAAGATGCTGGTTTCCGAAGATCATCTGGTCGAAAATCTCACGGCGATCGCCGCTTTTACGGCCTTTGCGATCGCCTTGGGAAGATATTTCCAGCTTCACCAAGCCGTGAGCCGAAGGATTGCTCTCGCTTTGGCGGCGATCGCCCTCATCGTCTGTCTCGATGAGATCAGTTTTGGGCATCGGCTGATTGGATTTCATCTCCCGACAACCGAGGCTGGATTCCGGGTGGATGGCGTCCACGATGTGATTGTTTTGACCAAAAGCTGGATGAGCCAGGGCTTGGCGGTGCTCCGGCAGTCTCTCTCGCCTGCTCACTACGCTGGCATCGTCGCGGGCCTCAAAGGGGCGATCGCCTGTCTCTTTTTGGGAGGCTTCATCAAGCTACTGTGGGGCAGATATTCGCCCTTGATGAGACTTTTGCAGCGAGTCCGGCAGCAGCCTCTCTATCAAATTCTCTTCGCTGCGGCGGCTCTAGTGGCGATCGCTCAAATGGCCGATATCTTTGAGCTTCAGCAGTCATTTTTAGTCTTCTTGGAAGAGGTTTTGGAGCTCAATGCTGCCTTGGGATTAGTGGTTGCGTCGGTCAGGCTCCAACGCTACGATCGCCGCCAGCAGCAGCTTTGCCAGCCCCTTGCGGCGGTCCAAAAATCTTTTCGATGAAAGTTTAAACAGTTGTCACTTTCCTGTCATATTTGTCGCGAATACTGAAGGAGATGGGACCGTTACCAAGGTACAGGACGCACCTTGTCGGCAGTAGGCCACCCTTGGCCGTCGCGCTGCTGACAAGGTTTTTTTGTGTCTGGGAAGGGAGGGCGGCAGGAAAGCGCGGGCGTGCCTGCCTGCGATCTGACCTGGGCAGGGTGATGGGTGAGGTGCTTCTAGCTCTCCAGCAGCGGCTGAATATAGCGCTGATTGGCCCGCACCAGACAGGTTTCGTTCCCCGGGGTCTCGGTCTCAGACCATCGCTTGACCTTCAGCCAAGGACGTCCCTGGACATCTTGGAGTGTGACCAAGTTAGCGGCGTCGGGCTGGGTGAACAGGATTTCGTCGGTCTCAAAGCGCGCCACAACCGGCCACTGATCGACTTCGAGGCGGGGAAGCTGGGCCCCGGTGGCCTGCCAATCTGGGGGCATCTTCTCGGACCAGCGACAGTTTAGGCCAGCGGGGTCGGTATCGACCACTTTCCACTTGTCCTGCCACACAGGCCCCGCGAAGTCGCCAGCCTGGTTTGCTTGGGGAAGTACGGGCCGCACAAAGCGCTGATTGGCTCGCACCAGACAGATTTCGTCATTGTCCCCTAGGCTGACCTTGAGCCAGGGCTGCCTGTTTTCGTCAAAAAGGGCGCTGAAACCGGCGGGGGTAATATTGGCGCGGAGGATGGTCCCTGGGGCAAAGGTTTTGACGACGGGCCAGCTGCCTACGGTCATGGGCGGTAGCTGGGCATCGGGAGAGTACCACTCGACGGGCATTTCGTCGGACCAGCGGCAGTTTAGGCCAGCGGGGTCTGGATCGACGACTTCCCAGGTGAGGTGACTGGTGCGGCGATAGTTGCCCTGGTCGTCGGTGCCGATCGGGGCGGTGCGCAGGGCGATCGCGGAGGTCGGCTGCGGGTCGACTGCCTCTTGGGCGGGAGGCGGGGTCTCTGAGTCGACCACCGGCGAAGCGCTGGGAGAGGGAGTTGCCTGAGCACTAGGAGAGGCAGACGGAGCGGGAGGATTGGGGGGGCTTTCCGGAGTGCTCGGCTGGCTAGTGCAGCCGATGAGGCCTATGGAGAGCAGGGCAATGAGGCGAGGATAAAGGCGCATGGTGTGTTGACCGAAGATGAAGAGGTGCCAGCGAGGTGAGTGAGAGACGGACCGCGATCGCGGCAGAAACGGGGCGCTGGCTTGGGCTGGGCTCGCGGCCCTCAAGGCTGTTTTCGGGCGATCGCCCGCGAGATCCGGTCTCGCTGACGCATCAGCCCCACCCAGGGATCAACTGCACTGTCTGCCTGGCCAATTCCTGAAAAGCCGATCGCCTCGAGACTGCTGAAGGGCCGGTTAACTCAAGGTTGCCGCAGCCAGCCGCCAAAGTTTTCGTCGTCGGTGCCCAGGAGAATCCCGCCCTCAGGACCGGGCAGCAGCTCTAGGGCTTCGATTTTGTGGTGCTCGGACCGGTAGAGGGGCACGAGCTGATCGATCAAGTTGAACTGGAGATTGTAGGCGCTCAGCTGCATAGTGCCGATGATGTAGACCGCTGAGGCGAAGGGGCCATCGTTGCCTTGGTCCATGGCGGCTGATAGGTAGACCACGCCGCCGGAGTCCACCCGCAGGTCGGAGAGGTGGCGCACGTCGTTGGTGGGCCAGGGCACCTGAATCTGGGTGGAATTTTGGCGCTGGAGGGTGTAGGTTGCGGGGTCTAGCTCGCCCCAGTGCAGCGTGGCGAGGCGATCGTCTTGGCCGCGATCGCCCCAAAACATCCACAGCCGATTGCCAAACACCTGGAGAGACAGCCCCTCAAAGTTGGCCCCCCGCGCCACGCTGGGCAGCCGAAAAACCCGCCGCAGGCGCACGTCCTGCTGGGCGCTGACTTCGAGGTGATAGACCTCACCCTGGCTCGAAAGGGCCATGAATCCAGGGGTGGGCAGACCCGGAATCGGCGTCAGGGCCTCTAGATCGACGGGCTGGACCGTGTCGGGCCACGGGAGCGGCGTGTACTGGGGGCGATCGCCCAGGCGGATCACCGCTAGGCGCGGCTCCTTGGCATCCCCCTTGTTGTCGTGGACCACCAGCAGGGAGAGGGTTTCGGGCGTGTGCTCGAGGACCGCCATGCCGCTGATGCCGTGGTGAATCCCGGCTCGGACGGGTATCCAGTCCTCGGCGCTCAGGGGCAGGGCCGTTACCAGGACGGTGCCAGCGGCGATCGCCCCCCAAAGCCAGCGCCAGCGGGCTTTCCACCGACGAGGCCAGAACAGATCAGCCGCCTGATAAAACGAGCGGTAACGCATCACTCACCCTTTGAGAGTCGAAGGAAAACTGGAGCCGATCACGCCGGCGTAGATTGGCGCAATCGTGGAGAAACTGCTGCCAATATGCCCAAAACAATGGCCAAACCACCAGCCGTCAGCGGCACAACGGGCGTATCGCCATGGCGCAGGGCAATGGCCACAAGCGCCCAGATCGTCACCAGATTGTACGTTACATCGCCGTAGCGCACCGTCAGAAACCCCGCAATCCCGGCGGCGATCGCCATCATGATCACGGCCCAGACGGCAGGTGTGAGGGGCGTGCCGGTCCAGCTCACGCTATAGAACGTGACGGCCCAGTTCACTACCGTTGCGACGCTGATCCAGCCCAGATACAGGCTAAAAGGACGATCCACCAGCCACTTTTCGACGCGCGACGGGCGCTCTTGGGGCGATCGCAGGCGATGGTAGATCAGCATCAAGCAGACCAAAATTCCCATCATCAAGCCGCAGCTAATCCAGAACTGCCGCGCCTCAAACGTAAACACCCAGACGCTCTGGAACAGCGCCGCGAGGGGCAACAGATAGCCCAAGCGCCGCAGGCGGGGATTGGCCGCTTGGTCTGACCGAAACTGATAGATCGCAAAGGCGCCGAGCCCCACATAGATCAGGCCCCAGATGGCAAAGGCATAGTTGGCAGGCAGCACCAACACCTGAGTGAAAAAAGCATTCGCGATATCACCCACGGTCATGCCCCCAACGGGAGCCACATTGGACCAGGTGTTGGCCCCAAAGGACACCAAAACCGCCACGAGATTTGCCCCCTGACGCAGGCGATCGCGGCCTGGGTCCACTGTGCCGTCTTGCATCCTCAACCTCCGAAGAATAAATTCTTGCCCTGATTTCATGGGGTGAAACCCGGGTTTGTCCAGCTTTCAGCCTAGCGTTTCTGGGGGAGAGCGGAGCCCCCTGGCTCCGGCCCGAGCGCTAAAATAGGGCGTGCAGCCCCAGCCACTCTACCGCTATGCCCTGGATTTTGGTTAGCCTTGTGGTCCTGTTGTGGATCAGCTACGCTCCCCTGCCCGCTCTGGCCCAGCCTAGCGGCGATCGCCCTACTCCCAGTGCCGTTATGCAAGGTCGCTTTTCCCCCGAATCTGCCCTAGCGCGTCTTTTCACCGCGTCCAGCCTGGAATCCGCCTGGTTTTCAGACAATTTCTTGCAGCAGGTGCCCCTGAGCCAGGTGCAGCAGATTTTGGCGAGTCTACAGCAAGATTTGGGGGCCTACCAAGCGATCCAGACCGAAGGCCGCAACTATCGGGTCATCTTTGAGCGGGGGACGGTGCTGGCGTGGTTGGCGCTCAATACCGACGGCCGCATCGCGGGGCTGTTCTTCCAGACGCCCCAGGCCAAGGCTGTGGAGCTTTCGGAGGCGATCGGTCGGTTCCAGGAGCTCTCTGGCGAGGTGAGCTTCTCGGTCACGGACGGCACCCGCGAAATCGCCGCTCTCAACAGCGATCGCCCCTTGGCGGTGGGGTCGGCCTTCAAGCTGGCGGTCCTGGCTGAGCTGCGATCGCGCATTGTCCAGGGAGAGGCTGACTGGGACACCGTGATTGCGCTCACGCCCGAGGCCAAGAGCCTGCCCTCAGGATTTCTGCAAACCTGGCCCGACGGCTCGCGCCTCACCCTGGAGACCCTGGCCACGCTGATGATCTCCCAGAGCGACAACACGGCCACCGACCAGCTGATCCTCTGGCTGGGCCGCGACAGCCTCGCAGCCCGCTCCCCCCGCAACACGCCCTTTTTGACCACCCGCGAAGCCTTCGTTCTCAAGGACCCCGCCAACGCCAACCTGCTGCGGCGCTATCTCCAGGGGACGCCTGACCAGCGCCGAGCCCTGCTGGCCAATGACGTGGCGCGCTTGCCCCTGCCCGACGTCGCTAGCCTGGTGCAGCAGCCCCGCGCCCTGGAGGTGGAGTGGTTCTTCTCGGCGCGGGATCTGTGCGATCTGATGGGTCAGGTGGCGGACCTGCCGCTGATGGGCGTCAACCCAGGCCTGGCCAACCCCAAAGACTGGGCGCGGGTGGCCTTCAAAGGGGGCTCCGAGCCGGGGGTGATCAACCTGACCACCTGGCTGGAGGCGGTGGACGGTCGGCGCTACTGCGTGGCCGCCACCTGGAACAACCCCGAGCAGTCGGAGGAGGCGCGCTTTTCAACGCTCTATAGCGGCGTCCTCGAGGGCCTGAAAACGCTGGAGCGCTTCCCCGAAGAGAAGTAGAGGGCGATGGGCGATCGCCCGATCGGGGCGCGGAGCAGCCAGCGGGCGATCGCTCGCTGGCTGCTGGGTGTAGATGAGGGCGTTCACCAGGGTCAGCAGGGCCAAACCCGAAAATTTGGCGAAGAAAGCAGGGCGATCGCGCATAGGAGTCGGATGGTGTAGGGGGGCAACCTTGTGGGGAGTCTATCGCTTGGGCTGCCGGGAAGCGCCGATTTCCACACATTTTCTTTTCGTTCTGCCCCGGCGAATGCAATGCCCAACCGGCTTGAAAAAAATGCCGGTTTGTCGGCTCTGCGGCCGCTGGTGGGCGTCTATTTTGTTCTTGAGGGGCCATGCTCCATAGCTGTTTAGGCGATCGCTACGACCTTGAGCGCCTGCTAGGTGAGGCTCCCGGCCGCTTGACCTTTTTGGCCTGCGATCGCGCAGCGGATCGCGCGGTGGTGGTCAAGCTGCTGCGCTTTGGTCAGGGGACGCGCTGGGAAGACCTCCAGCGGTGCGAGCGGGAGGCCCAAACCCTGGCGGCCCTGGAGCATCCGGCGATTCCAAAACTGCTGGATCACTTCGAGGTCCAGCGAGCTGATTTTCGCGGCTTTGCCTGGGTCCAGGACTACGTGACCGGCGCGTCGCTGCGGGCCTGCCTGGCGGCGGGGGAGCGTTTTTCGCCGTCAGAGGTGATGCAGCTGGCGCGCCAGGTCCTGGAAATTTTGGACTATCTCCACGGGCGATCGCCGCCGGTCATTCACCGCGATATCAAGCCTGCGAATCTCTTGATTCAGCGGGACTCCGGCGCGATCGCCCGGGTGTTCTTGGTGGACTTTGGCGGGGTGCAGGTGCTCGGCGGCGGCCAGACCCGCACGGTGGTGGGCAGCTACGGCTACATGCCCCTGGAGCAGTTTGGCGGGCGATCGGTGCCAGCCTCGGATCTCTACGCCCTGGGGGCGACGCTGATCGAGGTGCTGACGGGGGTGCATCCAGCGGATCTGCCTCAGGTGGACTTTCGGCTGGACTTTGGGCAGGGAGTCCCGCTGGCCCTTGGCTGGCGGACCTGGCTGGAGCGTATGACAGCGCCCCAGGCCAGCGATCGCTTTTTGAGCGCTCGGGAGGCTCTGGCGGCCCTCGATCGCCTGGACGCGGGGCAAACTCTGGGGGACGCGCTGGCCCTGCCCAGTGGGCGAGTGGGCCTCCGGGAAACCGGGCGATCGCGCGCGCTCACCCTCCGCCCCGCTCCTCCCAAGGTCTGGCTGGGGGTCGGGGTGCCCTTTGTGCTGGCCTGGGACATTCTGCTGGCGTCCATTGTGCCGACGGCGATCGCCCAGTCGCCCCTGCACCAGGCGATTTTGGCGGGGTTTTTCCTGCCCTTTGCCCTGGCGGGCGGCGCTATGACCCTGGGCTTGCTGCTGCTCGTCTTGGGGCACCTGCACCTCGAAGTCACCCCCGACCAGCTGATCTGGGAATACCGCCTGGGCGGCTGGGCCTGCTTTCGGCGGCGGTGGCGGCGGCAGGAGCTCGAGGCGGTGGAGTGGCGATCGCCGGGAGTCGAAACCCGTGAAGGGGTCCCGGTCCAGGTGCCCGCCACCGTGATCCTGTGCACCCCACGTCAGCGCCACCCCCTGACCACTGGCCTAAATTTGTCGGGCGATGAGGCGCGCTGGCTCGCCGAAACCCTCGGCCAGAGCCTCCAGATCCCGCTGCGATCGCTGACATCTGAACCCTAGCTGAACTCTAAAAGCCCCCGCAGTGCCTAATGCTCCGAGGACGTTTCGCCCAGCACACTGGGCAGAGACGGCACCAGTTCTTTATTGAGCTGGCCTGCTTTGACGAATTCGGCGTAGGTTTCTGCCTCAACGGCCAGGAGTTCTTCCTGGATCTGCTCGATGGCAAAATCGCGCAGTTCGGGATGCTCCTGGGTGAGCTTTTTGAGATCTTGCTCAATGTCGGTTAGCTGCCCCTGAACCAGCGCCACCTGATAGCGATAAAACTCCGGTTCTACGAGCGGTCGCTTGTGAATTTCTTCGAGGCGCTCCAGGACTCGCTTGAGGGCGACTTGGCGGGCGATCGCCTCCAGATACTCCTGTTTCAGCGGCTGGTTGCCCAGGAGGCCCAAGACCTTGAGAAAAGGCTTGGTGGTCAATCCCTGGATCAGCAGGGTAAACAGCACCACGCCGAAGACTGTCGCAATGATTTCTTCGCGGCCCGACAGAGCAGCCGGTACGCTGAGGGCCAGGGCAATGGACACCGAGCCCCGCAGCCCGCCCCACCAAAGCGCCGTCTGCTCGGGGAGACTGATGCGAGAGCCGGCCAGGGCATTGCTGAGGGCGCCGAGGCCGTAGATGGCGATCGCCCGCGTCACCAGCATCGCCACCACGCTCACCGCGATGGAGTCGAGATTCTTAGCCAGGCTCTCGAAGTTAATTTGGTCACCAATCAGCAAAAAGACAATGGAGTTGACGAAAAAGGCAAGAAATTCCCAAAATTCGCTGACAATCACCCGCGTTCGGGGATTCATGCCGATGCGCGAGCCGAAATTCCCCAGGACGAGCCCGACCGTCACCACGCCGATCACCCCAGAACCGCCCAGTTCCTCAGTGATCAGGTAGGTGCCGTAGGCCGCCACCAAGGTCAGCGACTGCTCCACCAGGGGCAGGTCAAAGCGCTGGGTGAGATAGGACAATCCAAAACCAATCAGACTGCCAACGCCAATCCCAACGCCCACCACCACTAGAAATTCCAGCACCGTTGCCCGCAGCTCAAACTGCCCGAGACCCAGGGGAATCGCGACCAGCAGCCCAAAGGCGACAACGGCTACCCCATCGTTAAACAGGCTCTCGCCTTCCAGAAGGGTTTTAGGGCGATCGCCTACCCCTAATTCTCGAAAGAGGGCAATGACCGAAACGGGATCGGTGGCGGACAGACTCGCACCGACCAGCAGCGCGATCTCCAGGGACAACGACGTAAACTGCTGCAGCCCAAAGGCGATCCCCAGCACCGAGATCACAACCCCAAAAACGGCGTAGAGCCCGATGGGAACCAGATCCCGTTTGAGGTTAGACCATTTGAGGTTCCAGGCGGCTTCAAAGAGCAGCGGCGGCAAAAAGATGGAGAGAATCAATTCTGGGGATAAATTCACCAGCCGCACATCTACAAAGGCCAGACCCGCGCCCACAATCACGAGGAGCAGCGTATAAGGAATCTGGCGCATCCAGCCGAAGATCTGGGGCAGGGTGGCAACACTCAGGGAGACAGACAGGACGAGCAGAAAGCGCTCTAGGTTTGTCTGGATGGCTGCCTCAGATGCAATGCTCTCTAGGGCCATGACAATCACATCAGCGAGTCCAAAACGTCCCCCCCACTGTAACAACCCCAAATTTCGCCCCCGGCGCGATCGCACCACCTCCTTTACTCAAGGGAGCAGTTCACCTTAAGGGGCGATGACGCAGAGAGTTGTCTAAAAAGCAAAACCCACCCGTTTTGCGGGTGGGTAGTGATGGAGTGCTGTTTTGTCTAGAGGACTTTGAGGACCAAGAAGCCGAGGACGAGAACCACCAGGAAACCCCAAGCAACCCAGTCGAAATACTTTTCGATCCAGTCCTTGAGGCGATCGCCCCCCCAAAAGATCAGTCCACTCACAAGGAAAAAGCGGAAGTTTCGGCCAATCACAGAGGCTAGGACAAACTGTCCAAAGTTGAAGCTAAAGACCCCTGACGCAATCGTAAAAACTTTGTAGGGAATGGGCGTGATTGCCGCTGTCAGCACTCCCCAAAAGCCCCAGGTATCGTAGAGATTTTGGATTTGATTAAAGACTGCTTGGTTGGGGTCGTAGGCGTTGAGAATCGGCTGACCGATCGTCTCGAAGGCAAAGGCCCCAATGCCGTAGCCGAAGATGCCGCCGAGGACAGAGGCAACGCCACAAATGGCCGCGAAGTAGAACGAGCGCTTGGGCTGGCCGACGCAGAGCGCGATCAGCAAAACGTCCGGAGGGATCGGGAAAAACGAAGACTCTGCAAAGGACAAAACAAACAGTGCAAGGCCGCCGTAGCGCGATTCACTCCAACCCGTTACCCAGTTATAGGCCCGTCGCAGCATATAGTTTCTTGGGGTGCTTCAGTCACAGATTCCGACACAATGTAGCAGCTTTTGCGATCGCCGCGTAGCGCTAACTGGGATCTTTACCCGAGGTTTGCACACAGGTCTGGACGGTTTCATCGGGGTTTGGGGAGAGATTGGTGCCCAAAAGTAGGCCCTCCAGAGTTCCGAAAGGCTGGGTAAGCAAGGCTGAATGCTTTACATCGCCCCAGCGGGTGCTGTTCTGGGCGCGGGCGACGCTGAGGCGCTCGGCCATGTCGGCGGCGGCCGCTACGGCGACGGGGCCGAGCTGACCCAGCAGGCGGGCGTGGCGGTACTGGGGCGATCGCCCCAGAGCGGCCTCTAGTCGCTGGGCGATCGCCTCTGAATCCGGGGCCAAATCCAGCAGCAGCGCGTAGTGGGGCCGGGGCGTCAGGACCGGCGCGAGGCAGGCAAAGCGGGCCGGAGCCAGATCTAGATCTGCCAGCACCTGCGCGACAAAGGCCACGGTCAACTTTTCGCCGACCAGGTCGCTGGTATCGCGCGATCGCCCCAAAAATTCTAAACAGGGCGTCGATCGGTAAACGTGCGTCACCCGCACGCGATCGCCCATTCGGTAGCGATACAGCCCGCCCGATTGAGAAATAATGAGTTCATAGACTATTCCTGGCTGAATCTCCTGGATTTGCCAGATTTTTCCCGCTTCATCCTCAAATTCAAACAGGACAGTGTCGACAAGCGGCACGCAGCCCTGAGCCGCGATCAGCGGCACCGTCATGGGTGCTTCGGTGGCTAGCAGGCCCTTTCCCTGGACCAGCGCCCCGGGAAACAGCCGCCGCAGACCCTCTGCCGAGTCCGCCGCTGTGGCGCTGTCCCAGCAGGAAATCAGCCGCAGGTGAGGCCACAGGCGGTTCCAGGCAATCTCTGGCGCAGCCAGCAGGCGATCGCGCTCTGGGGAGAGCGTCCCGGCGAGGGCGCGGCGCAGCTCGTGCTGATGGGCCTGGATATAGTCCAGCTGGGCGCTCAGGAAGCTGGGACTCCACAAAGACAGGATCTCCAGACGCTCCTCCGCCAAAAGGGCGATCGCCAGTTGCCGCTTGAACTGGGCGACGGACTGGGGCCGGTGGGCCGCCTCCGGCAGCACCCAAAAAGGACGCAGCAGCCAGCGCAGCCACGGGTCGAGGTATTCCGAATCGTCCTGGAGCCCCTGGGGATCGGGATCGGCTTCTTGCAGCTTTGGAGAAATGCAAAAGTAAAACTTGCCGGAGCTGAAGCGGGGGCCGTGGCGCAGCAAGTCAAAGGCCCACACGCAAAACAGGTGATTGAAGGCGCGGCGCAGCGATCGCGTGTAGGGAATTTCTTTGGCGGGGCCGCTGCTGCCCGAGGTCCGCTCATAAAACAGCACCGGTTCGCGAGTCAGGAGCGATCGCCCTTCGGCGCGCTGCTGCGCGAGCCAGGGACGCAGATCGTCGTAGGTGACCACCGGCAGGCGCTCCCAGTCAGCGACCTGCCGCACGCCGTGGGCTCGGCCATAGTCGCTAGCGGTCACCTGGGCCACTAGACGTCGCTGTAGGCGAGCCTGGGCAGCCGCAGGCCGATCGAGCGATCGCCCAAAGCGAGCCGCCGCCGGGGCCAAAAGCAAACTCAACGCTGAAAGCACAAAACCCATAGCAGACCCAGAAACCCTGTCTCAAGTCTTGGAAGCCGAGCCAAAGAGCGATCGCCCCTGACGGCGCGAAGCGCCACCGGAGCCGATCAGGCCAGGATTAGCGCTTGGTTGGGTCCCGGCCTGATCGAGGCGTGACTTTAACCGTATCTAAGTGTCAAAGTTGGCGTCGAAGACCAAAGTGCCGTCGGTGGAAAGCACGACGTAGCGATAGTTGCGTGGGGCAGTTTGCCAGAACTTGGAAAGTTCCTGCAAGTTGTAGCTGTTGGGTACATTGATTTCGAAATAGCCGCGCTCTGGCACCCAGGCAATCCACATACCCTTGCTGACTTGGCTGTAGCCCATGCGCTTCCAGAACAGATTGCGAATGGACTGCTCCTGCTGCCGACCGATGGGCACCTGGACGAAGCGCCAAGTGGGTGTGCCGTAGTTGCGCAGGGCATCGCGCGGTGTGCTGCTCGGCAGCGATCGCCCGACCTCGTTGTAATACCAGCTATAGCGCGCCTTCTCCGTCAAGGTCTCAAAACGGGTGCAGCCGTCATAGACCGCTGACAGCAAGCGGCCATCACTGGCATAGACCCGGTGGGAAGAGTTGCCGAGCTGCAAGAGGTTAATTGCTTCTTGTTTTTGCGGGCCGCGCAGCTGGTCAAAGTTGGCGCTCAGCGTGATGCGATCGCCCTCTAGGCGCTCATAAATTCGCTGAGTTCCCCAAGGATAGGTTTTCATCTGCTGGAGTTTTTCCCAGTTTGCCTGGACCCGGGGCTGGCTCACTTCGAGCGGGGGCACGGCGCCGGGACAGTTGGCGAGGCTGGGGGGAACCGCAGCGGCGAGATTCAAGCAGGCGGCTAGGGGCAAAAGCCAAAGAACTTTGCGGTAGGACATGGGGAGTGAAACGAGATCGGGTGAGTGAAATGGATGAAAATCTGGCCAGGACTGGCCTGAGCCGATCTACAGTGTGAAGTCCTGACCTCGCGCAAAATTCAGTTGGAAGGACAGAATTTTTTCTGGTCTGCGGCGGGCTGATTGGCGGGGAGCCAAAATTAGGATCAGCCGCTGCGCCAAGCTGAGAAATCCCCCTAGGGCGCATGGCAAATTAAAGCTTTTTCGAGATAATAAAAAGGATCCCAATCCCACAGTGCACCACCAACGGTCAGAAAAGCGCTAAGACCGGCCGGATCACTGTGCTGCCTGGACAAGTTGTCTAAAGTAAGTGCTGGTTCCCTGTTGCCTGTTGCTGGCGCGGTGGTTTCTGGCGCACCCTCACAAACATTGAGCGATCGCCCAGGGAGTTTTGGTACTCTGCCGCTGCGTCCTGACCGATTTTGACCTTCTGGGCTTATCTGCTCCCATGAACATCCCTCAGTTCAACATTTTACTGGTCGAAGATAGCCCTGGCGATGCCCGGCTTCTGCACGAGATTCTCCATGGCGTACTGGGGCTTGAGCAGATCTGTCATGTGGAGTGCTTGGAGGAGGCGATCGCCGCCTGCGGCCGGTTCTCTTTCGATGTTGTCCTGCTGGATCTCTCGCTGCCGGACTCCGATGGCCTCGAGACCCTGATAGACCTTCAGGCGGCAGGCGTGCGATCGCCGGTCATCATCCTGACGGGGCTTGAAGATGAGCAAATGGCCCTCGCCTCTCTCAAGCTCGGTGCCCAGGACTATTTGTTCAAGGGGCGCATCGATCGCTGTCTGCTGATCAAGTCGATGCGCTATGCCGTTGAGCGTGCCCGCATTGCTGAGCAGCTCCGTCAAAGCGAAGAGGGCTACCGCCAGCTCGTAGATCTCTGCCCAGACGCGATTTTGATCGCAACCGATGAGCAGATCGTCTTTGGCAACAGCGCAGCAGTGGGACTTCTCCAGGCTTCTTCCCCAGAAGACCTCATCGGGCAGTCCATCCTAACCTACGTCTATCCAGAGGATCGGGCGATCGCACGGCGGTGGATGGAGCAGGTGAGCCAGCAAGGTCGTCCAGCTGTCCAAATCGAGCAGCGCTGGGTGATCGCCGGAGACACCGTGATCAACGTGGAGACAACCGCAGCCCCCTTCGTCTATCACAACCAAGCCGCGCAGCAAATTGTGATTCGCGATATCTCCCAGCGCAAACGCCTAGAGGAAGGAATGCTCTTGGCGCTTCAGCATGAGCGAGATCTCAACGATCTCAAATCTAATTTTGTCTCCATGGTCTCCCATGAATTTCGCAATCCTCTAGCGACGATTCGCACCTTTGTGGAGCTCTTTGAGGGATACTATCAAGACCTTTCTGAGGAGCGACGTAGCCAATATTTTCGCCTGATTAAAACAGAGATCGCCCACATGCTCCACCTGCTAGATGAGGTGCTGATCTTGGGACAGACAGAGTCTGGCGGACTCCGCTATGAACCGGAATTTGTGCTTTTAGGCGATCTGTGTCAGGAACTGGTAGAGTCTCTGAAACTGAGAGTAGATACGACGCATCAGGTTGTTTTTCAGTCGGATGACTTCTCTGCACCTGTCGAAATGGATGCAGTATTGTTGCGCCACATTTTAAGTAATCTGCTCTCCAATGCGGTCAAGTATTCACCAGAAAATAGCAAGATCTTTTTTCGAGTCTTCCATCAAGAAAGAAGCGTAATTTTTCAGGTGAAAGATCAAGGCATTGGCATTCCTCCTCAGGACTATCAACACCTTTTTGAAACCTTTTATCGGGCCAGCAATGTTGGCAAGATCCAGGGCACTGGTCTAGGCCTTGCGATCGTCAAGAAGTGTGTTGATCTGCACGGCGGCCTTATCCAGATAGATAGCGAAGTCGGTCGTGGGACAACGGTGACGGTGATGCTGCCGTGGCGAGAGGCGATCGCCCCGATGCCCCACGAAAACAGCCCTCGCGAATAGCTCTCGGGTCTTTACAAACTTAAGTGAAGGGTGATTTATTCCAGCTCTTCGGCTTGCTGACGCAAAGCTTCTTGGCCTGCGCCCAGCAGCAAACCAATCACGCCTCCCGCAATGGCGTAGTTAGGCGATGTCACAGGGTTGGCAACGTCAGCATTGAGTTGGGCAACGCCCATACCCACAATGGTGCCCATAGCGCAGGTGACTACGGCGGAAACCATTACGCAACGACGATTCATAATTTTTCCTCCCCCTTAAACCCCAAAAACGGAAATGTATCGGATACCTCCATTGTTGGAGGGGTGAAGGAGCCTGAAGCAGGGATGTTGGATTTTTTTAGACTTCTTTAGCTTTCAACACAGAGCGATCGCTCTGTGATTTTGAAAGCGATCGCTCCAAAGCAATCTTCAAAACGTTCTGGATAGGTTTGCTGCTGGTTTAACTGCGATCGCTCTGCACGCCTGTGTCTATGAAGCTTAAAGAAGCTTAAACAAAAAAAGTGCATCCCGGAGGATGCACTGTCGCTGTGCTCAAACTTGTGGGGGGCGATCGCCCCCAATGCTTGATCTAATAGCTTCGAGAAGAACTCTCGCTCTCTAGCTTTGGCTGCGCCCCATCGTCTTCAGTATGGCGCGGGCCTTGAGGACGCGTTGGCTCCGTCAGCGTCTTGATCACAATGTACAAAATCGGCACCAAAAAGAGACTGAGAAACGTTGCAATAAACATCCCGCCAAAGACCGCCGTTCCCAGCGACTGGCGGCTACCGGCACCAGCTCCCGTCGCGATCACCAGCGGGAAAATGCCCACCAGTGTCGAAATTGCCGTCATCAGAATCGGCCGCAGACGCTGTTGGGACGCTTCGAGAGCCGCGCTGGTGATCGAGAGTCCCTCTTCTCGCAGCTGGTTAGCAAACTCCACAATCAAAATTGCGTTCTTGCTCGCCAAGCCGATCAGCATCACCAGACCAATCTGGCAGTACACATCATTGGCAAATCCCCGCAGCATCTGGGCTGCCAGAGCGCCCATGATCGCCAGCGGCACCGACAGCATAATGATCGTCGGGTCAATGTAGCTCTCGTACTGAGCTGCCAGCACCAAGAACACAAACACCAGACCCAGGCCGAAGATCAGGGGTGCCTGACCGCCAGACTCGATCTCTTCTAGCGAAGTCCCCGACCACTCGTAGCCCACGCCAGTCGGTAAGACCTTAGCCGCTACCGACTCCATCGCGCGGATGGCGTCCCCAGAGCTAGCCCCCGGAGCAGGACTACCGCTGATTTCGATAGAGCGGAAAAGGTTGTAGTGATTGATCGTTTGGGCACCGGTGGCAGGAGTAACCGTCACCAAATTTCCCAGAGGGATCATCTGGTCTCGCTGCGATCGCACATAGAGCTGATCGATCGTGTCCGGATTCGTGCGGAACTGGGCGTCAGCCTGGACATAGACCCGATAGGTCCGCCGATCCAGGTTGAAATCATTCACGTACTGCGAACCGAGGTAAGTTTGCAGCGTCGCGAAAATATCATTAATGTTGACATCCAGCGCCTTCGCCTTATCCCGGTTTACCTCCACCAGCAGCTGAGGCGTACTGGCCGAATAGGTGCTAAATACCGCCCGCAGATCCGGATGCTGATTGGCAGCCCCCAGCATCTGACCCATGTACTGCACCAGCATATCCAGGTCGAGATTTCCTCGCTGATCCTGAAGCTGGAACTGGAAACCGCCAAAACTTCCCAAGCCCTGAATTGCCGGTGGATTCACCGGGAAAACTCGCGCCTCAGGAATCGACAAAAGCTGCCCCTGAATTCGGCCAATGATTGCCGGGGCCGACTGAGACGGATCTTTCCGCTCAGACCAGGGCTTCAGCGTCGTAAAGACCACGCCGCTATTGGCCGTGCTGCCACTAAAGCCAAACCCCCCCACCGCAAAGGTGGCATTCACCTCCGGCAGTCCCAGCATGATCTCCTCGACCTGGCGCATCACATCGCTGGTGTAGCTGATGGAAACCCCTTCCGGCCCTTGGATGAGGACAATCACATAGCCCTGGTCCTCCTCCGGCAGAAAGGCCGAGGGCACCGTTTGGTAAAGCCAGAACGTGAGAGCCAACAGCCCCGCAAATCCCGCCAGCACCAAGTACTTGACCTGGGTCAAGAAACCTAGGATCTGGCGATAGCGATTGCGAACCCAGTCTAGGAAACGATTGAAGACCCCAAAAATTTGCCCGAGCCAGCCGCCCACCTGAACATTGGCGCGCAAAAGCAGGCCCGACAGCGTTGGCGTCAGCGTCAGTGCAATAAAAGTCGAGATCGCGATCGAAAAGGCAATGGTCAAAGCAAACTGGCGATAGAGTGCCCCCGTCGTGCCTGGGAAAAAGGCAACCGGGATAAACACCGCCATCAGCACCAGCGAAGTCGCAATGACCGCTCCCGTCAGCTCCTGCATGGCAACGATCGCCGCCTGGCGTGGCTTGAGCCCCCGCTCCTGGATCTTGGTCGCGATGTCCTCCACCACCACGATGGCGTCATCCACCACCATCCCCGTGGCCAAGGTCAGACCAAACAGGGTCAGGCTGTTGATCGAGAAATCAAAGATCTTGATAAAGGCAAAGGTACCGACCAGCGATATCGGGATTGTCACCGCCGGAATAATCGTGGTTCGCCAGTCCTGCAAGAAAATGAAAATAATCAGGACCACCAGCAGCACCGACTGAATCAAGGTCAAAATAACCTCACTCAGCGACTGCTCCACATAGTCCGTGGTGTCAAAACCAATGTCGTACTTCATTCCTGGCGGAAAATCTTCGGCCAGCGTGGCCATCTCCGCTTTCACCGCCCGCGCCACATCAATGGCGTTGCTGCCTGGAATCTGGTTGATGCCCAGGCCCACCGCCGGTTTGCCGCGGAAGCGCAGGAAAGAACCGTAGTTTTCGGCCCCTAGCTCAGCTCGACCCACATCGCTTAGCTTCACCAGCGCGCCATTGTCGCCGGTGGTCACCACGATATCCTCGAACTCTGACACGTTCCGCAGACGGCTCACAGCCCGCAGGTCCACCTGATAGCGCTGATCATCGGGGACCGGCGGCTGACCGATGCGGCCTGCTCCTACCTGGATGTTTTGTTCTCGCAGGGCGTTGACCACGTCCTGGGCCGTGAGATTGCGGCTAGCGAGCTGATCGGGGTTCAGCCAGATCCGCATCGCGTAGGTCCGTTCCCCAAAGATCTGCACATTACCAACCCCCTCGACCCGCTTGAGGGCATTCACCAAGTAGAGATCGGCGTAGTTGCTGAGGAAAATGTCGTCGTACTCGTTGTTGTCGGTGTACAGACCAAAGCCCAGCAAAAGGCTGCTGGACTGCTTACTGACCGACACGCCGCTCCGAATCACCTCTTCGGGGAGTCGAGGCTCGGCGATCGAGACTCGGTTTTGGACATCGACCGCAGCGATGTCTTGGTCTCGGCTGGAGTCAAAGGTGACGGTGATAGCGCTGGTGCCGTCGTTGCTGCTGCTCGACGTGATGTAGCGCAGCCCTTCCACCCCGTTGATTTCCTGCTCCAGGATGGTGGTGACAGCGTTTTCGACGGTTTGGGCGTCTGCTCCCCCATAGTTGGTGGTGACTGTGACCTGCTTGGGGCTGATGTCAGGATACTGAGCGACTGGCAGCGCAGGAATGCTGACAATGCCAATGAGCAGGATGATCAGCGCACAGACGGTGGTGAAAACCGGTCGCTTAATGAAAAATTCAACAAACATACGCTCAGCCGTGGGCGATGGGACGAGGACAGGCGAGGCTTATTGGGCGGCGGCGCCAGGGGGTCCCCCAGCTTGCTGGCTGGGGTCCATTTCGATGACGGGAGCCCCGTCGGAGAGATTGAGAATGCCGGAAACCACCACGCGATCGCCCGCTTTCACTCCCTCAAGCACCTGATAGCTGTTGCCCTGGATTTCCCCCAGCTTGACAGAGGTCTGGCGGACCACCATGGCCGGCTGCTTGGTCTGGGGATTTTCGCCCTGCTCCACCACGTAGAGGAAGGTCTGGCCGCCCAGGCGCGAGACTGCCGCCGTGGGTACCAGTACCCCCGGATTTCGCTGCCAGATCACCCGGGCCTCGACCCGCTGACCGTCCTGGAGTCGGCTCCCCGGATTGGGGAAAGTGGCCTTGGCCAAAACCGTCTGGGTGCCAGCGTCTGCCTGGGGAGAGATGAAGCTAATGCGACCAGTGACCAAAGGCTGGTCGCCCTGGAAGAGCCGTAGCTCCACCGGCAGGCCGGAGCGCAGGTCGTTTTGGCGTTCTAGGGGAATGGGCAAATTGAGCTCTAGGGACTGGTTCTGGGTGATGTTGGTGATCACGTCCCCAGCGGTGATGTAGTCGCCTAGCTTGGCTTCGAGCTCGCCGACGACGCCGTCAATGGGAGCGGTGACGCGGGTGTCCTGTAAGTCCTCAACCACTGCCGCAGACTCTGCTTGGGCCTGCGCTAGTCCTGCATTGGCCTCATCGAGGCTGGCGCGGGCTGCGCGGATTTGGTCTTCGGCGGCGGCAAGGGCTGCGCGGGCGGCATTGCGATCGCGCTTCACCTGGTCTAGGCGCTGCTCCGGCAGCACCCCTTCAGCGACCAGCCCAGAGATCCGCTCGTACTCGGTTTCTTGCAGCTCCGCATCAGCGGCGGCTTCAATGCGCCGCGACTGGGCTGCCTGGAGCTGGGCTTGGGAGTTGTTGCGGGAGGCGCGGGCTGCGTTGGCGTTGGAGATGGCAGCGTTGACCTCCGCTTGGCGGCGATCGGGGCTGAGCTGCACAATGGGATCGCCCACGGCGACGGTATCTCCGGCCGAGACAAACACCTGGGTAATCCGACCCTCGGTTTTGGGCCGCAGCGCGATGCCCTGCTGGGCTTCTAGGGATCCGACAAATTTGGTGCTGTCTTCGACGGTGCTGGTTTCAACGACCTGGGTTTTCACCGGCATCCCCGGCGGACCGCTCATCTGCTCTTGGGCGGGGGCACTGCCCGGGGTGATCAGCCGCCACAGGGCGAAGCCGCCTCCAGCGAGAATCAAGAGCCCAAAGAGAATCCAGGCCCACAATCGCTTGCCGCCGGGGGATGGGCTGGCAGGACCGGGTGAAGATTCCGGAGCGGGGGTTTGGGAAGGAGAAATATCCATAGGCTGAGGGAGAGTCGCTTCAGTTGTCTTGACTGGATGGGTTAGGTCAGGGGCAGCAAAGCTGGCAATGGGGAAGGTAACCAGGATGGTGGTCCGGAGGTTGGCAGGAGGGTCCAAAAAAAACGCAGGTCACAGACAGAGGTCGGTGACGCTGGGTCGGTGGGGATCATCTGGCAGGCTGAGAGGTTGACAGCGAGCGCGAGATCAAGATACCGGTTGCTGCGCTCTAGGAATTGTGGAAACTAAGAAAAAATTTAGGCAAAAATTGCTCTTTTCGGGCAGAAATCTGGTCTTGGAGTTGCCAGATGCGATCGCCCATAGCGCTTATAAAATCCAGAAGTTGTTCATCAAAATTGCCTCTCGCATGATTACCTTGCGCTAAGTTGACGACAACTTCGTCGACACTAAACTGAACTAATTTAAAGCTGAGGAATGAGCCTTCTACGCTAATGCTATTCCTGCGGCACTGTTGTCCATCTTTTGAGATGTTTTTGAGCGATTTTGAGGGCTCTAGGAACTGCTTGAGAGATATGCTGAACGTTTGGATTGTACCCGCCAATGGTGAGATTCGCCTATCACCCAGTCGGATGATAGAAAGTCGCTCGAGGCGTGAAAGCCTGATGTTGTCTGGCTTGGTAGAAGAAGATGGCGCAGGGAGAGGGCGCTAGTCGGCGATCGCTTTGGAGAGAGAAATATCGATCGCTTTCTTTTTCTCTAGATGATAGAGAAATTGGTTGGAGGAGATCTGGAGGTGAAAATAGGAAGACATTGCAGGTGGTTGGGAGAGAGGCCTAAAGAATGGGGCTCAAAAAGATTTGTCATCGCTGGGGATTTCACGGGGCGCTGTTGCTGCTGTGGATCGCGGTAGGCGCGGTGCTGCGCTTCACGAACTTGGCGGCCAAGCCCCCCTGGAATGATGAACTGGCGACGATGGTGTTTAGCCTGGGCAATAGTTTCCAGGTCGTGCCCCTGGACCAGGCGATCGCCCTAGAGACGCTGCTGGCGCCCCTGCGGCCCAATGGGGCGGCGACGGTGGCGACGGTGGCGCAGCGCCTCTTTACCGAAAGCACCCATCCACCGGTCTACTTTGCCCTGACGCACCTGTGGCTCGATTGGCTGCCGCCGGATGGAGAGCTGGTGTCGGTGGGCGCTGCGCGATCGCTCTCGGCGCTGTTTGGGGTGATGGCGATTCCGGCGTGCTTTGGCCTGGGGTGGCGGCTATTTCGATCGCGGATGGTCGGCCACTGGAGCGCGGCCCTGATGGCGGTGTCGCCCTACGGGATCTACCAGGCCCAAGAAGCCCGCCACTATACGCTGGCGATTTTGTGCGTGCTGGCATCCCTGGGCTGCGCGGCGATCGCCCTTCGGCCAGACCGCGCCGGCAAGGGACTGCGGCCGCTGCCCTGGAGCGTGGTGCTCCTATGGATCGCGGTCCATGCTCTGGGCATTGCGGTGCACTATTTCTTTGCCCTGGCGATCGCGGCCGAGGCCCTGGCGATCGCGGCGCAGCTGCTGGTGTCCTGGCACCGGGGCCGAGGGGTGCCGCGACAAACCCTGATCGCCCTGGGACTCGTGGGCGCGGGAAGCCTGGTGGCGGGGCTGGTCTGGCTGCCCCTGGTTAACCAGATCCCGGATCATCAGCTCACCCAGTGGATTTTTGACGCCAATCCCCTGACCGAGAGTCTGGCGATCCTCGGGCGCACGGTGGGCTGGGTGGTGACCATGGTGGTGATGCTGCCGGTGGAGGGGGTGCCGACGGGGGTGGCGGTGGCCAGCGGGGCGATCGCCCTCGGCTTTTTGGGGTGGGCGCTGCCCCAGTGGATCGCGGGCGGCCGCCACTGGCTGGGGGTTCCCCGGACCAAGCCGCTGATCGCGCTGCTGGGCGGCTTCATCGTGGCGGTGCTGGGGCTGTTTGCCGTGATCACCTATGGCCTAGGAGCTGATATGTCGCTGGCGGCCCGCTATCACTTTGTCTATTTCCCGGCGCTGATGCTGCTGATGGGGGCAATCCTGGCGGCGAACTGGCGCGGTGAAGGGCGATCGCGGCCCATCGGGCGGCGAATTGCGGCCCTGACGCTGGTGCTGGGGCTGCTGGGCGGCCTGACGGTGGTGACCAACTACGGCTACCAAAAGCCCGATCGCCCTGATGCCTTGGTGCCGCTGATCCAGAGCGTCTCGGCCTCCAGGCCGGCGCTGATTGCCGGAGCCCACCAAAACTATGAGCAAACCCGCGAGCTGATGGGCTTGGCCCTTGAGTTTCGCCGCTTTCGTCGCCGTCAGGCAGCGGCGGGAGCGCCATTGCCCCCGGAGCCGCAGTTTTTGCTGGCCCACCACGATCGCCCAGATCAGCCCCGGACCGTGACGGTGCTGCAACAGGTGGTGGACGACTTTCCGAAGCCCTTTGATCTGTGGGTGGTGAACTTCTTCCCGACGCCGGAGCCGGAGATCCAGGGCTGCCAGCGATCGCGCGAGGCTTTGCCCAAGCTCAACGGCTACAAACACCGCCTCTACCACTGCTCCTGAACCCAGCCACAAAAAATCTCTGGGATTAAACAGTCATCCCAGAGAAAGTGCTAGCTGCGCGGTGCGTCTATGAGTCTACGCCGTTTGCAGCTCCAGCGTCGGATAGTCGATGTAGCCCCGCTCGTCTCCGCCGTAGAAGCTGGAGCGATCGTACTCATTGAGCTCTGCGTTGACGGCAAAGCGCTGGGGCAGGTCCGGGTTGGAGATAAACCAGCGGCCATAGGCGATCAGATCAGCATCACCGGCCTCTAGAACCTCGTTGCCAGAGTCGCGATCGTAGCCGCCCGCCGAGATGATCGTGCCCTCAAAGAGAGAGCGGAAGTAGCCGCTGGTCAGCTCCGGTGCCGGGGGATTGAGGTCGGCGCGGGGCTCCACTAGGTGCAGATAGGCCAGGCCAAAGCGATTGAGGGCCTGGACCGCGTAGCTGAAGGTTTCGGCCCGCTGGGAACCGGCCATGTCGTTGAAGGTGCCGGTGGGAGCCAGGCGCACCCCCACGCGATCGCCGCCCCACACGCTCACCACCGCCTCCGTCACCTCCAGCAAAAAGCGGGTGCGGTTCTCGATGGATCCGCCGTAGGCGTCGGTGCGCTGGTTGGTGCTGTCCTGCAAGAACTGGTCGATTAAGTAGCCATTGGCGGCGTGAATTTCGACCCCGTCAAAGCCCGCGTCCATGGCGTTTTGGGCGGCCTTGCGGTAGTCCTCGACGATGCCCGCAATCTCTTCAACTTCGAGGGCGTGCGGCGTCTCGAAGGGAGCCATGCCCTCGTAGGTGGCCGCTTCTCCCGCTGGGGCGATCGCGCTGGGAGCGACCGGCAGCGCTCCGCCAGGCTGGAGAGACGAGTGTGAAATGCGCCCCACGTGCCACAGCTGCAAGAAGATGCGGCCCCCCGCCTGATGAACGGCCTCGGTGACCAGCTTCCAGCCTTCCACCTGCTCGGCGGAATAGATGCCGGGGGTGTTGGGATAGCCCATGCCCTGGGGCGAAATTTGGCTGGCCTCTGAAATGATCAGGCCCGCAGAGGCTCGCTGGGTGTAATACTCCGCGTTTAGGGCTGTCGGCGCGAGGTTAGCACCGGCTCGGTTGCGGGTCAGGGGGGCCATAACGACGCGGTTGGGCAGGGTGTAGGGGCCAACCTGAACGGGGGTGAGTAAGCGTAGATCGGTCATCGGGTGTAAAGCTCCGAAATGCAGAACGATAATCGTCAGGGTTAGGGATATAAGCGCGATAAAGAGAAAAATCAGGAGCGATCGCCCAGGGTGCGTAGTTGAGCGATCGCCCAAAATCTGTCGCGCAAACTCTATGTTTAAGTAGTCAAACAAGTATTTAACTACAGATCCTAGGCAAGGCGTCTTTAGAAGTCAAGTAGTTATTTAACAATTTCACTAAGGACGACCAGTCCGTACAATGGAAACCAGAGACCCCGTGGGACACTGTCCTGTTGATGCCTTATGTCTGCCCTCGAAGAAAGCCAATCCCCGACTTCGGTTGACCTCAGCGACCTAGAGCAGCGCGCCAAAATCTTTGCGGCTCTGTCGGACCCGACGCGCCTGCGAATTGTGGAGCTGCTGACCACCCGGGCGGAGATGAGCGGCTCGGAGGTTGCCCACCACCTGGGCATCAGTCTGGCGCTGTTTTGCCACCACTCCAAGATTTTGGCAGAAGCCGGACTGCTCCAAATCCGCCGAGAGGGTCAAACCAAATTCAACTCTTTGAATGAGGCTCTGCTGCGGGAGTGCTTTGGGCGGCTGACGCTGTCCTAGGGGACTTGCGCAGGCTGTGAAGCTCGCGCTGGAGGGTGTCCCGCAGGGCCTGGGCGGCGTCGTAGGGGCGCGATCGCCCGTTACCCGTTTGAGCTTGAAGCTGGGGCGTGTACAGCGGCTGGACATAGTATCGCAGCTTGCTGCGCAAAGCCCAGACGCCCAGGGACGGAAACAGCAAAAAGAAAATCATGCCGGGAGAAAGCGGCAAAAAAGGCATGGCAAAGGGCTTGGCGAGCCAGGCCTGGTGCTCAGCCCAGGGATGCAAAAACTCATTGCCCAGGCACACCACCGGCAAGATCGGGATTTGGTAGCGATCGCTGAGGGTAATGAAGCTGGGATGAAAGGTCTGGATTTGGTAGCGCTGGGACCAGCCCTTGCGGGGGCCGCGCAAGCCCTCGGGAGCGTAGAGCAGAACGGCGTTGTGGGCGACGGCAGCCTCGAAGGCGTCGGCCTCGGCCCGCACCCCGCCCAGGGCCTGGGACCAGCCCGGCGGCAGCCACCACACCACCCAGGGATGCTCGAACAGGGAAACCCCCGCTAGGGGCTGGATGGTCCAGCCGCGCTCGTGGCCCAGCAGATAGGCCAAGCACAAAAAATCCCACGGGAAGCACATGCCCGCATGGTTCATGGTGATGATCAGCGGCTGGTCGGGCGGCAGGCGATCGCAGTGGTGCAGCTCTGCCCGAAAGTAGCGCGTAACGATGGGGCCGAGGATCTCTTCCCGAAAGGCTCGCTGATAGTCTGGGTGAAAGCTTTCAGGAGCGGCCTGGGGCGATCGCCCGAGGGATCGCAGCCAGCGCAGCAGCAGCGCCAGATAAAATCCCCCCGGCACCAAAAACAGCAAATACTCCAGCCAGTTCCATCCCGGCGTGTCGGGGTGGTAGTGCTGCCAGTGGCGATTAAACAAAATCAGCCAGCCCGGCGGATACCAGAGGCAAAATCGATCAAACCAGCCAAAGGAATAGGGCTCAGCCATGGGATTTGTTTGAGATTCTGCTTTCCCTTTTCCCTGAGTGTAGCGGCTCCCCCTCCCTTGGCGGTGCATGTCCCCAGAAGAGACGCTCTAGGCTTGATTGAGTTAGGGAGATCTTTCCGGTAGACTTGGCTGTCTGCCCTGATGCAGACCTGATGCAGAGATGGTGGCAGCGCGAAGGCGATCGCCCTGAGCCTTGGAACCAAAACAGGGGCGATAGTGCAAAGGAACGGCAGAAAGACCGTTGCGCAATAGGAGCGAGAATGAATCAGTATTTTGCAACGGTGGCGCGGGGACTAGAGGCGATCGCCGCCGAAGAGCTAGAGCAGCTAGGCGCCCAGGCCGTGAAACCAGAGTTTTGCGGCGTGAGCTTTGAGGGCGATCGCGCGTTGCTCTACCGCGTGAATTTGTGGGCTCGGCTGCCCTTTCGGATCCTCATGAAGATCCATCACTTTCCCTGCCAGGATGCCGAGGATCTCTATCGCGGGATCCACAGTATTGACTGGTTTGACTATTTGACGCCGGATCTGACCCTCGCCGTCAACGCCACCGGCAAAAACGATCGCCTCAACCACACCCACTTCACCGCCATCCAGGTCAAAAAGGCGATCGTCGAGCAGCAGCAAGAGCGAGCTGGAGAACGCTCCAATGTAGATACAGTGGCTCCGGATGTGCGGGTGAATGTGCACATCGATCGCAGCGGCTGCACCGTCAGCCTCGACAGCTCAGGCAACAGCCTCCACCGCCGGGGCTACCGGCCTGCCATGGGAGCCGCTCCCCTCAAGGAATCCCTGGCGGCCGCGCTGATTCAGCTTTCGGGCTGGCAGCCGGACCAGATGTTTTACGATCCCTTGTGCGGGTCAGGGACTTTGCCTCTGGAGGCCAGCCTCAGAGCGCTCAATATCGCGCCGGGCCTCTTTCGCGAGCGCTTTGGTTTTGAGACATGGCCAGACTTTGACCTGCCGCTGCTCGAAGATCTCCTGCAAGAAGCAGAAGACAGCCAAAAGCATGAGCTGCCAGCGCCGATTTGGGGGAGCGATCGCGATGAGAATGTCATCCGACAGGCGATCGCCAACGCCGAAAACTGCGGCGTCGAGGAGCATGTCTGGTTTTCTTGCACTGAGCTAGCGGACGTCGTCGCTCCCGCCGACAGCGGCATCCTGCTGTGCAACCCGCCCTACGGCGAGCGCATTGGCCGCATTGGCGAGATGGCCGCTTTCTACAAGCTCCTGGGAGATGTCCTCAAGCAGCGCTTCAAAGGCTGGACCGCCTTTATCCTCAGCGGCAATAAAGAGCTAGCGCAGTCCATCGGCCTCAAGTCCTCCCAGCGCATCCCGGTCTATAACGGCGCTCTGCCCTGTCAGCTCATGAAGTATGAGCTGTACTAAGCTGCGCAAATTCTCTATCTGTGCCTCAGAATCGAGGCACAGATAGAGTTTCGGCATTCATATAAAGTCTCTTTGAGATAAATTTTGATCAGGCGGCGATCGCCTCTAAGCACCTCTAACTATCTATCTAAAAGACTCTCTGAGAGATTTTAACCAGAGATCTTCTAATCAAACTCTCTAAATCAAAGATCTCAAAAAGCACCCGCCAGCAGCGATAGAAGCCACTGTGCGGACGTGGTTCCAGACAGTCCACCACACTAGATAGTGAGACCAGATCTTCGCCCCCTCGACACTTTGCGGATCTACGTTCGCCAGACCGTCATTGAGGGGCACATTGCAGGCGATCGTGACGCCAAAGCTACCGATCAGATAAAGTAAGCTCCCGGCCAGCCAATAGATCGCGTCTGCTTGGCCCCACTGCCGGATAGCGGCGATCGCCATGTAGAGGCTCAGCGCTGCTGTCCCCAAAAAGATGCCCATAAATCCGGAATTAATCACGGTGATATTGATGGCCTGCATGGCAGCAATGCCTTCAGGTGCTGGCAGTCGGCCCAGACCCCTCATGACAAAGTTAGAGAAAGCGAAGAAGACGCCTCCCACTAGGCCGCAACCCAACACTGCTAGTAATGAGCCCCAAAAAGTCGCTTGAAACGCCACGGCTTCTTACTCTCCCGTTGCTAGGACTAGCACCTTTCATCAAAATAATTCATCTTAAAAGAAAGTTGCTGCAACTTTCTGAAAATTTCTTGAGCGACCGTCGAGAGCTAGACCTTAAAGCTTTCTGGATCTTTGTGAGAGATTAGGACTTGCGGGCTGGGATCTTTGAAGAAGCGATGAATCGATTTGTGAAGGGAAAGGATTCAGAATTTTTGGGGATAAGTCTCAATTAAAAGCGTCTAAACTGATTGAAATCTTGGATTGCAGCGCTTGCCCTACAGAAGGACAGAAACGTGCTCAACAAAGATTCTTTCTGAAGATAGAAGTGAATTATTGAGGAATGGGCTGTGCTGGGAGGTAAGCTCTAGAAAAGTGTGCTGAGATGTATTGATTTTTGGAGAGATGGTGAATTCGGCGAAAAAGGTTGGAAAAACTGTAGGGCGATCGCCAAAAGGGAAGAAAACCTTAACTTCTGAGTGTTCGCTACAAACAGTTTGAAACCAAAGAAAACCTTAATTTTTGGAAGGCTTTTGTGTTGTAGGGCATGGGTTTTCAACAATTTATTGCGCTGCGTCACAAAATCTATAAGGCGACAAAAAAGTCTCAATTCATTGATAAATTTAAGGTCAAAGATCCCCCCCTTGGGGATTGAATTCACTTTGAATACTGAAGTTTACTAACACGTGCAATCTAAACTTTGAGGAACTGCATGGCTGACGCTTTCTTATTTCGCTTTCCAACGCTGCTAGAGTCTCAGTGGATCGTTCAGCCTCATCTAGCGCTGCATATCCCAGACGGATATCTCAGCTTGCCGGTGAGCGGGGCGTGCTGGGTCTTTGCGGTGGCGCTGGTCGTGCTGTCGCTGCGCCAGGTGCAGGCTGACTATCAAGAGCGGGCTGTCCCCCTGATGGGGGTGAGTGCGGCCTTTATCTTCGCGGCGCAGATGATTAACTTTCCCATTCCGGGGGGGACGTCGGGGCACCTGCTGGGCGGCACCCTGGCCGGGGTACTGCTGGGGCCGTGGGCCGGATCGCTGGTGATGACTGTGGTTTTCATCGTGCAGGCGGTCCTGTTCCAAGATGGTGGTCTCACGGTGCTGGGCGCTAATATCTTCAACATGGGCCTTATCGGAACCTTCGCAGGCTACTACCTCTACAAAGCTGTGCGATCGGCGCTGGGGTTCCATCGGTGGCGCAGCACGGCGATCGCGACGGTAGTCGCATCCTGGACGAGTGTCTTTGTGGCAGCGGTCTTGTGCGCGATCCAGCTAGCCCTCTCGGGCACGGTCTCGCTGAATTTGGCACTTTCGGCGATGGCGATTTGGCATTTCATGATTGGGGTGGGTGAGGCCATTATTACGGTGTTGGCCGTGAGCTTTGTCTGGCGTACACGACCCGAGATGATGTTTGATCCGCCTCGTCGCAGCAGCATGCGATCGCGCTCGGCCATGTAGGGCGATCGCCGACCGAGAATTCACGCTAGTTAAAAGGTACGCAGTCCCATCGTGTTTGCGTTTTGAGTTCGGTTCTTTTCGCGGGTGGAATGGCATGAGCAAAGTATCTCGTCAGCGCACGCAAGCGCTAGTCATCACAGGATTGGGAGTGGCGCTCCTTGTGGCAGTTTTTGTCTCTCCTTTCGCGAGCTCTGATCCTGATGGCCTCGATCGCGTGGCTCAGGATCTCGGATTTGAGGCAGCAGCGGTAGAAGACGCTCCCTCCCAAAAGCTTCCCTTCTACCGAGTGTTTGAGGAGTACTCGCTGCGAGGGGTGCCAGAAACGCTACAAACCCCCCTGGCAGGCTTGGTTGGCACGTTGGTTGCCTTTGGTTTGGCGTGGGGAATTGGCAAGCTGTCTGTCAAAGGAGCCTCTGTCTCCTCCACTGAGTCTGATTTATCCGATCGCCAATCTTAGGCGAATAAGAATCTATGGCACTGCTACATGTTGGAGTATTTCAGCTCGCCGTAGATAGTCGGGGTGAGAGTTTTTGGCACCGTCTAACCCCGCGCGCTCGGGTAGTCTGTATGGTGCTATTTGTCTTTGCGACAGCTCTCACCCCTAATGGTCGCTGGTGGACCTGGGCTGTCTATGGGGCGGGACTGGCGATCGCGCTGCTGCTGAGCCGCGTGACGCTGTGGACGCTGGCGCGTCGGGTGGCCGTGGAGTTTGTCTTCATTGGCATGATCCTGTTGGGAACGCTGTTTCAGGGGACAGGAGAGATCCTCTGGCAGTGGGGATTTCTCCAGATCACGACAGGCGGTCTAACGGTGCTGGGAAGCGTTGCCCTCAAGGCGCTTTTGTCTTTGATGATGGTCAATCTATTGGTTCTCACCACGCCGATTCCGGATCTGCTCCATGCCTTTCGGGCACTCCGGATGCCTCCTCTCTTGGTGGCAATTATGGCGGCGATGTATCGCTATATTGGCGTGCTGATAGATGAATTCAAGGCGATGCAGCGGGCGGCGCTCTCCCGCAATCTGCTGGGGCGGCGACACTGGCAGCGGATGGTGCTGGGAAATATGATTGGGGGACTTTTTATTCGCAGCTACGATCGGGGCGATCGCATTCACCAGGCGATGCTGGCGCGAGGATATACCGGCAGCCTGCCCCGCGAAAGCGTCCCCCAGGAGCGGCGTCTAGATATCGTCATGGTTACGCTGGTGGCCCTTCTTATGCTGGCTGGTCAGATGATTTATCTTTTTTAGGCTTTGGGGTCTTTGGGGAGTTCGGGTTCGAGTCTCTCTCTAGAGTGTTTCTAGGCTTTTGTTGCTCATCCATATTGCGGTCTTCGCATGCATCACAATCCCATTTCGATTCAGAATGTCTTCTATGCGTATCCGGACGGCACCAACGCCCTGAGCGATATCAATTTGGCGATCGCCGCCAGTGAAAAAGTGGCTCTAATTGGGGCCAACGGCTCAGGCAAATCAACCCTTCTCATGCATCTCAACGGGTTGCTGCTGCCCGAATCGGGAGAGATGGTGATTGGAGAGCAGATCGTTGAGCCTCGAAACCTCCAGGCCGTGCGCAATTTTGTGGGCCTGGTCTTTCAGAACCCAGACGATCAGCTTTTCATGCCGACGGTGTGGGAAGACATCACCTTCGGGCCGATGAATCAGGGACTCCGAGGAGATGCCCTCAAGCACCGCGCTCACCACGCCATGATGGCGGTGGGCCTCGACCCGGCCCACTACGGGCCTCGCTGCGCCAGCCACCTGTCGGGCGGTGAGAAAAAGCGGGTGGCGATCGCCGGAGTCTTGGCCATGCAGCCCCAGGTGTTGGTGCTCGATGAGCCGACGGCTCAGCTCGATCCGCGATCGCGCCGCCAGCTCATTCAGCTCCTGCGCCAGCTCCCCCTGACCCAGGTGGTTGCCACGCACGATCTCGACATGGCCCTGGAGCTGTGCGATCGCACGGTGGTCCTGAGCCGGGGCCACATCGTCTACGACGGCCCCACCGAAGCCATCATGACCAACGATGCCTTCCTCGAGGAGCACGCCCTAGAGCGTCCCCTGAGCTATTCGCGCCCCTACTGCCAGCTCGATCACCGCCCCGTCGATCGGCCGCACCCTGCTACCCTGCCGAGCCTCAGTCACTAGCTGCTTCCCCTCGCCTCTCCTGCTCTCTACAGCGCCAAGCCACGGGTCTGTGAACGGAGAATCTCCAGCTGTACGCGAAGCGTTAGCTGGATGAGCGTCGAAGCGCCAAAATACGGAGATGGTATCAGTCTAGCCTCCCAGTTTTTGCGGTCTTTGCGAGGCTGGCGGCTGACAATTTTTCCATCCCCCTTGCCGGAGACCGTAAAATTGACATGGCTTTATCCGGGGGCTGTTACCCGTGCCCTACGGAGGCTCTGGGAATTGCGGATCTCGCTTCAATTTAAGCCGCAAAACTCAAGAAAAACTTCTTGATAAAAGCCTTTCCCTTTGCAGAAGCTTCACGTCTGGACAGGGATGGGCAACTTATGCTGGATGTGTATAGAAATACAAAAATAGGGGTCATCTTCTACTGAGTCCATTGTAGGGCGATCGCTGCTGTCTGTTCCCAATCGCTGAGTTCTACGCTCACTCCTGCTGCGCGGCTCAAACAAATTTTGTCTAGATGGCTTGCGCGGTTTCTCATTGGCCCGTCAGAAACCTCTTGAGAGCTACTCTCCCAATTTCAACAGAGTTTTTTGGGCAACGCTTCAAGCAAGGATTCCTGGGTTCAGAAGACGGGCAACCAACACATCATCCTGAGAGGGACTGAAAATCATGCGTCAAGCGACATCGTTGTTGAAAGCTGCTCCCATTTGGCTAGGATCTGCTTTGCTGGCAGGAACTGCCGCTTTCGCTCCTGCCGCAGAAGCTGCTACGTTTACATGCCCTTCAAATCTTATGGGCCGAGTCTCCGGTGCTTCGGCGTGTGAATACAGCGACACAGCCAAGCAAGACTTTTTGAATACCAGTCCGATAACCGTCAATTCTGAAGCGTTCTTTGACTTCACGGACTGGTCCTTTGGCGGCAAAATCGGCGAAAACGCTGGCTACGCGGGCAAAGGCTCAGGCAAATCAGGAGCCTGGGATATCTCCAGCGTAGTGCAAAGTGCCTGGGATGACGTCATGCTGATCTTTAAGAGCGGCAATGGTACAACTTTGACCGGCTATATGCTGAAAGACGGCGTGACGTCTGGCACCTGGAATTCTCCCTTTGCCAAGGATGTTTCGCACATCAGCGTTTACTATCGGGATGTCCCTGAAAACAATCCTCCGGCCAGAGTTCCTGAGCCCGGTTTGATGACGGGGCTGTTGGTGGCGGGTGCTGCGGTCATCGCTCAGCGCCAGCGCAAGGACTCTAGCAAGGCTTAAGCCGGTTTGGGAGAGACACGTTGTTTCTACGGGAAACAATTTGCTGGGATTTATCCTAGGCCTTGAATTCTCTAGCTTTTAGCTATGGGTTCGGCTCGATCAAGTTTTGGCTGCCCATGGTTTCATGGGCAGCTTTTTGATGGGAGATTTCTTCAGAGGGTCTTAACAAAAGCGTTAACACGCCAGGCAGACTCTACCATGAATGGTTGATATAGCAGTTTGGCGATAGACCCGTGACGGTTCCCTTTGAGCGTCAGTTTCGTTTTGACCCCAGTGCCCCACAAAATCTGGGGTTGAGAAATATTCTTGACCGCCTTTCTCAGACGATTGAGCGAGATACGCTGGTGCAGCGCACGACCCAAGAGTTGTGTGAGGGGCTCCAGGTCGATCGGGTGGTGCTGTACTACTTTTATCAGCCGTGGCGGGGACAGGTGACTTTTGAGGCGCTGCGATCGCCTGACTGCTCAATTTTGGGCTCGACCGGACCAGATGACTGCTTCAATGGCGAGTATGCAGCGCTGTATTTGGCGGGCCGGGTGCGGGCGATCGCCGATATCGAGACTGAGCCGATTAATGATTGCCACCGCGACTTTTTGCGAGATCTGGGGGTGCGGGCCAATCTGGTGGTGCCGGTGCTGGTGGCCGGGAATCTCTGGGGGCTCCTGATCGCCCACCACAGCCAGGTGCGGCCCTGGCCTGCGGAGGACATTGAGCGGATGCGCCAGGGAGCCGAGACGCTGGCCCAGTCTCCGGCGATCGCTGAAGCGCTGTTTAAAGACTGATTTGAATCCCCGGTCAGGGAGCGGCGGGAATCCGGGCGATCCGGCGCGATCGCAGGGGGAGGGGCAGGTCGTAGGCGGGAACCATGCCGTCGGCCTTGTCCAGGTAGAGCTCAGCCGCGATCAGCAGGTCCTCGGCGCTGGTCTCGGGGGAGAGATCGCCAAACAGAAAGCTGGGCTTGTGGGTGCCGACGAAGGCGATGGCGCAGGGGCGATCGCACACGCACAGACAGCCGGTGGTTTCGAGATCCAGCTCTGCTCGGCGGGGCCACTGCTGATGCAGGACTTGGAGCTGTCGCATCAGGCGCTTGCCGGGGGTGTCTCCTGGGGTTTTTTTGTCGCTGCCGCAGGCTTCACAGACGATCAGGACATGCTGGGCCATCGAAATTGTGTCTCTTTCCCTTGCTTGAAATAACTGCTTAAAGCTCTGACTCTGCGGGCCACTGAGGGCGATCGCCCTTTGATCTCACAACTGAATTTCTCTGTTTGTCGGTGACCAGCAGGCACCAATTTGGGACAGTGGTTGAGTCCAAGCACTCCTTGACTACCAATCGAGCGCAGAACAAAGAGAGAGTTAGAGCTTGTCGTCGAAGCGCTGATACCAAACCCAGTTGCCGACGATGTTTGCTCCTAGGGCGATCCCGCCGCCAGCCCAGCCCAGAGTGGGGTTGTAGCCGCCGCGCCCCAGGTTCTCCATCCAGCGGTGGGTGAGCTCGGAGGAGACGATCCAGTCCGCCACTTGGGGAAAGAGATACATCATGGCGGCTCCGACGATGAGCCAGCCCACCATGGAGGTGAGAAGAAAGATAGTTTTGGCGGTGGATTGGCTACCCATGGGCGATCGCGTCTCAAAAACTACTGTCGAGATTACCATGGGCGATCGCGCTTCGAGGGCTACTCAAAATCAGCCTCAAAGCGGGCGACGCCGGTGGTGGGGTAGTAGTGGCTGAGAATCTGGTGATAGGAATAGCCGCCTTTCGCCAGGTCGAGCGCCCCGAGCTGGCTCATGCCCTTGCCCTCGAAGGCCTCCGCCACGATGTCATCGGAGGCTGCATAGAGAGACTCCACAATGCCGCCCCGATAGCTGACAAATTCGCCTGCGGTGGCGTCCACGGCGGCGCTGGTTTCGGGGGCTTCGCGACCGATGCCGCTATAGACCTGGTAATACTCATCGGAGCCCATGTGATAGAGACTGCTCACGGGCCGGAAATAGTAGGTGAGCGCGTAGGAGCGGGCCGCGACCGCCTGGGCCTTGAGGGCTTCGGCGGGCCAGCTGGGTGAGACTTCGCTGCCCACAACGCTGTGGAGATATTCGCGCAGATTGATATAGTTGACCGCCCAGATCTCGCCTTTGTGCACGGCTAGCATCAGGCTGCCGCGATAGAGGCGATCGCCCACTTGCAGCAGTCCCCCAAAGCTCGGCTCCAGCCACACAACGCTGGGGAGCTCCGTGGAGCCCAAAGCAATCCCTGACGCGCCCATTTGGGCAGTGTAGAGTTCTTTGGCGGGCATCTCGGCCAAGAGCGCGCCGCTCTCGTCGTGGAGGGTGGCCCCGTCTGGGCTGCCGACGGTGACCACGCTGCCAGAGGCGATCGCCACCTGCATTTCCACCATGCCATCGACGGACGGAATGGACTGCTTGAAGCGCCGCTTGGCCTGCTCATTGAGCGCCTTTTCTTCGGCGGTGTACTGAGCCGGATCGACGGGCTGGGGCTTGGCTGGGGCTGGAGATGCTGGGGCCTTGGGGCTGGGAGTGGGTGAGGGCGTCGCTGAGGGCGGAGCCGGTACGGCAGCCGGGGAAGCCACGGGGGCCGGAGTCGGCACGGCGACTGAGAGGGATGCCTGGGGAACTGCGGGCTCGACTTCGGCCAGGAGCGGCAGCTGGTGACGATAGTGAAAGGCCAGGGTGAGCACTAGAGACAGAATTCCGGCTGCCAGGGGCAGTAACCAGCGCAGATGGGGACGCAGCGTTTGCATGGGAGAGGGCAGTGACATCAGGAGGGATGGTGGGCTCCGAGGCCGATGGTGCCACGGGTGACGCCGAGCTGACTTTGCAGACGGAGCGATCGCCACAGTTGGGCACCGGTGATCTCCCCGCGCAGTAGTTGACGATAGCGGGCCAGGGTTTGGTCCACCTGGGCCGGACTCTCGTCTACAAACTCGACTCGGAAGTGGCGCACGCCTTGGTCAATTAGCCGCTGGGTGTATTCGGCTCCAGTTTGGGCGATGCCATTAAAGACGGTATTGCGACATCCCGCATCGGCCTGAAGGATGTGTTCGGTGCCGGCGCGGACGCCCTTGGGCCGAATTTCATTCACCCGCAGCTTCACCTCGTGCTTCTCGCAGGGGCGTCCGCAGTTGGTGTAGTCGGTGCCCTCGGAGAGAAACGCGCAAAAAACGCAGTGCTCCATATGGAACATGGGCATGTGCTGGTGAATGGTCACCTCAAACCAGCTGGGAGGGCAGCTTTGCAGCAGGGCGCTGAGCTGATCGATGTTGAGGTCGTAGGAGGCGGTGAGGCGCTCCAGGCCAAAGGTTTGCTGGAAGTAGGCGGCGGTGAGGGGGTTGGCGATATTAAGCGAAAAGTCCCCAAGACAGCGATCGCCCGCGAAAAAGGCCAGGTGATCGTAGTTGCGAACGAGGTAGCCGTCGGCGTTGCTCTGGCGCACCTGCTGCAAGATCCAGTTTTCGCCCGGCTTGGTGATCCGGGGCGGCGCGACCCAGACTTCGGCCTGGGGAGCGTGGTCGCGCACCCAGGCCACGGCGGCGCGGTAGGCCCGAGGATCTTCAAATTCGCAGTACACTCGCTCGATGCCCGCCGCGATCGCCCCCTGCAATTGATCAAAGCGCCGCACCAAAACGGTTAGCTCAGGTTCAGTGTCCGGAGCTGGCGGGCGAGCGGGCAGCAGGTCGCGGTAGGAGGCCTCGGGGCGAAGCTGCCAGCGCTGGGGCTGCGATCGCAGGGTTTCCAGGCGCTCCACCAGCGATCGCCGCAGGCGATTGAGCTCGCTGACCGGCAGCATCACCTCGCCGACCACCGCGCTGGTCAGGGCCGCCAAGCGAAAGGGCGTGTTGCCCAGGCGGCCAAATTGCTCCTGGAGTCGCTCGGCGGTGAGGGGCTTGGTGTGGGCCTCTACCAAGGCCATGGCGGACTCCACCTGGGCCAAGTGGCCCAGCTCGTCGCGGGCGATCGCCACCAGCGGCAGCCCCGCTTCGCCGTGGACCTCGATCTCGATGGGCCGCTGAAACTGAGGCGTGTCGCCGCTGTAGGTCTGGCGCAGCTGGCGATCGAGCTCGGGATCGCTGGTTTTCCAGAGGCGATCGCCCACCCGCACCCGGCGCAAATCCAGATCTCGCCGCCCAAAGGTCAGCACCGCCTCCCGGCCCTGGAGGTCCACGGTGTAGACCCGGCCGCCCTGCTCCGCCTCGGGATGGCCGCCGTCAAAAACCACCCCATCCCCGGCCTTGACCGGCACTTCTAGGCGCACCGTCACGCGATCGCCCTGGACCCGCGTCACCTCGCCCACGTAGACGCCCCGCTTTTTACCAAAGCGTCCGTGGACTAGCTGCTGATTGTCGATGCCCTCAAACCAGCCCGTATACAGCCCCCGCGAGAAGGCCATTTCCAGGGCATAGCGCTCCTCTTGGGCCGTTGCCGCTGGGGTGGGCAGCTCAGCCATTGCCCGATCGAGGGCCTGCCGGTACACCCGCGTCACGTTGGCCACATATTCCGCCGTCTTGAGCCGCCCTTCGATCTTGAGCGAGCAAATGCCCGCCTGCACCAGCTCCGGCAGCACCGCCAGCCCCGACAGATCCTGGGGACTCAGCAGATAGCGGCGATCGCCCAAATCCACCGCTTTCCCGTCGGCGATCAGCTCGTAGGGCATCCGGCAAGCCTGGGCGCACTCCCCGCGATTGGCCGATCGCCCGCCCAGGGCCTCGCTGGTCAGGCACTGGCCCGAGTAGGCCACACACAGCGCGCCGTGCACAAAAGCCTCCAGCGGCAGCGCCACCCCGCGATCGCGCGTCTGCTGCTGAATTTTGCGGATCTCTGCGAGGGAGCACTCCCGCGCCAGCACCACCAGCTGGCAGCCCAGGGACCGCGCAAACTCCACCCCCGCTGCGCTGGTCACGGTCATCTGGGTCGAAGCGTGAATGGGAAAATCCGGTGATAAGTGGCGAATCAGGCGACAAATGCCCACATCCTGGACGATCGCGGCATCTACGCCCGCCCCGATGATGCTGCGCAAGTAGCGCTCCGCCTCAGCGAGCTCCTGGGGAAACACCAACGTGTTGAGAGTCACGTAGCCCCGCAGGCCCCGGCGATGGAGATAGGCCATCAGCGCCGGCAAATCTCCCTCAGTAAAGTTCTCGGCCCGCATCCGCGCATTAAACCGCTCTAGCCCGAAGTAGATCGCGTCGGCCCCGTTTTCGACGGCGGCCTTGGCGCAGTCCCAGGACCCGGCGGGGGCCAGCAGTTCGGGGCGATCGCGAGAGGCTTTGGCCGCAGCGGAGCTCGGGGTCGGAGAAACGGTCATGGTGGGAAGCGCCCAGGGTCAGCAAAAGAAACCTTTCTATCATAGGGCGATCGCCCAGCCGCTGCCCTAGCCCCGGTTCCCCGCCGTGAAATCACCCCTTTTCGCACCCCCTGCCCCCAGAAATCCGTTTCGCCTGGGCTGGAGTACTCCCTAGCAACATTCACTCACTTCCTTTCAGGAGAAACACCATGACTGCTTTTACCTCCATCATCAGCCTCCCCTCCCTGCGCGAAGGCAACACTGGCGAAGCGGTACGCTTTTTGCAGCAAATCCTGATCCTGCGCTACGGCTTCTCGATCCCCTTCAATGCGGTGTTTGGCCCCGAGACCCGCAACGCGGTGCGGCTGTTCCAGTCCAACCACGGCCTGATTGACGATGGCATGGTCGGCCCCAAAACCTGGCGCGAGCTGGGCTCCCAGATTGCTTGCCCCGTGCCCGCTGCCTCGGTCGACGACTCTATGATCGATGACGGGCTGAATTAAAAAAGACTGCTGGCTTCGCTATCTCAATTTCTTAAAAACCTTTCAGGCCACCGATCGCGCGATCGGTGGCCTGAAAGGCTTTTGAGGGTTGCCTGGGAGCCGGTAGGGAGCGATCGCTCCCCACAAGTTCGGCTAACCATCGTATAAATCTCCTGCGAATGACTCGTTCGGGAAAGATAGGCTCGAGACTAAACTCGAAAATGGAGATCTATGTCTTGACGAAGTCTTGGCGAAAGAGAGCGCGGCCTAAGCGACTAAAATCAACAAAATTGAGCAAAGAAAGGTAAACAAAAGCTAGAAAAGCAGTTTGAACCTGCTTGCTGAAGACGACCGTCAAAAAGAACAGAATGAAAAGCTCACTGGCCTAGAGAGTGACGGACAAAGTCCAGCCGGTGTTGGCTCAAAAAGCCGTCTTTTGCTCGCTCAAATTACTCCTTCGTTAAGTTTCTTCTAGAAGAAAGAGGTCAATGATTTTACTGTAACTTGCAAAAGATCAAGAAAATCAGGCGATTAACCTACTTTGGGGGCTTGCTAAATTGTCCTCTTTGTGGAGCGTCCATTTAGCGAAAAAAATAGGCTACACCTAAAGTAGGAAATCTATCTTTTTCAAACAGTTAAACAGTGCTCTTCTCTAGACTGGGTACTCTGTATAGAGAGAATTTTTTGATCTGATAGTGTGGATTGCCTGTGTCCTAAGGTTATGCCAAACTCCTCTAATCTCTCTGAGCCATTTATTGACAAAATTATTCAGCGCCCTCTCCTCACCTGCGACGCCAAGACTTCTCTTCAGCAGGCGATCGCGGTGATGGAGGAGACGCAGCGCAATGTCATGCTGGTCACCCAGCACCGTCGCTTGGTGGGGCTGGTCACAGATACTGAAATTCTCCAGGCCATCAAGAAAAAACCCGCCTCTGCTCAAACCCTGCAAGACTGCCTGCTCCAGCCCGCGATCGCGATTTCTCTAGAAGAGGTCAAAAACCCCTTAACGGTCCTGAACCTGTTGCAGCAGTACAGTTTGTGGCACCTGCCCGTGGTCAATGCCCAGGGGCATCCCCTGGCGGTGGTTACCCTCGACGACCTGCGGACGGCCTTGTCGCCCATGGACTTGCTGCGCTATGGCCAAGTGCGCTTGGTGCGGCCTCGGCAGATGGTCCAGGCCTCCCCGTCGGTGAGTGTCGCCCAGGCCCTCCTGCTCATGGCAAGCTCAGCCGATCGCTGCCTGGTGCTGACGGAGGCCCAGCGCCCGGTCGGGCTGCTCACGCGCCAGGATGTTGCGCAGCTCCAAGCCCTCAATCTGGACCTCGAGAAGCTGACGGCCCAGGCGGTGATGAAGCGGCCGGTGGTGACGGCGGATCTGGAGACGTCTTTGCTGGTGGCTCTGGGGCAGATGCAGTCCCACAATGTCCGTCGCCTGGTGGTTGTGGATGCCCAAGAAGATCTGGTGGGGGTGGTGAGCCAGGGGGATATTTGGCAACTGCTGGGAACGGAGCGCTTGCAGGAGGTGTGGGAGGATCTGCAAAACGCGGTGACGGCTCTGGCGGAGCCGCAGCTCGCTGGGGCGACGGTGTGGGGAGATGAGGCTGGCTTGAGCCTGCGGGAGCAGCAGTATCGCCACATTTTGAACCGGGTTCCGGATTTTATCTGCTGCTTTCAGCCGGATGGCACGCTGACGTTCGTCAACCAGGCCTACTGCGATTATTTTGGGCGATCGCCGGAGGAGCTTTTGGGGCGCAGCTTTTTGGAGCTGATTCCGGAGGGCGATCGCGCGATTCCCCAGCAGCACATCGCGGCGCTGCTGGCGGGGCAAAACAGCATTACCTATGAGCACCAGGCGATCGCTGCAGATGGATCGGTGCGCTGGCAGCAGTGGACGGACCAGGCGATCCGCGATCGCCAGGGCAACGTGGCGGAGATCCAGTCTGTCGGGCGCGACATCACCGAGCGCAGGCTGGCGGAGCTGGCCCTGCAAAACTCGGAGTCGGAGCTGCGAGCCGTCTTTGCGGCCATGTCGGACCTGGTGGTGATCCTCGATCGCGAAGGCCGCTACCGCAAGGTCGTCACCAGCGATCCGCGCTACCTCTACGATCGCGCAGCGGCTCTGTCAGGGCTGGCCGTGGCGGACGTGATGCCTGCGGATGAGGCGAAGTACATTATCCAGGTGACGCAGCAGGCTTTGGACCTGGGCCAGACCATCCATACCGAGTATGCGCTGAACCTGCCGGATCGGGGCGAGCACTGGTTTTCGGCCAATGTCTCTCCCCTGGACGCTGAATCGGTGGTGTGGGTGGTGCGTGACATCACCGAGCGCAAGCGCCTAGAAGCAGAGCTCTACCAGTATCGCGATCGCCTACAGGACTTGGTCGATCAGCGCACTGTGGCCCTCATCGCAACCAATCAGCAGCTTGAGCAAGAAGTTTCGGAGCGCCAGCGGGCTGAGGCGGCCCTCCACTTCCAGGCGCGGCTGCTGCAGATGGTCGATCACGCGGTGATCGCCACGGATTTGGCGGGCGGCATTTTGTACTGGAATGACTTCGCGGCGCGGCTGTACGGCTGGACCTTTGAGGAAGTGCGCGATCGCAAGGTGCTAGAGCTGCTCCTGAGGCCGGAGGATCAAGCCGAGGCCGAGGGGCTGCTGCTGTCGATGGTTCAAGGCGAAAGCTGGACGGCCGAAAAGCAGCTGTTGCGACGCGATGGCAGCGTGTTTTGGGCCTTGGTGACCCATTCGCCCCTGTTCAACCAAGATCATGAGCTGGCGGGGATGATCTGCATCTCCATCGATATCACTGATCGCAAGGAGGCCGAAACGGCGTTGCAGCGGGCGATCGCCGAACTGGGGCTGACCGTCGAGGCCCAGACGCGCAACCTCGCTACGACCATTGAGCAGCTCCAGCAAGAGATCGCAGGCCGCAACCGAGCAGAGGCCGAGCTACGCCAGCGAGAGCGGGAATTTCGCGCCCTGGTGGAAAACTCCCCCGACATCATCGCCCGGATCGATCGCCAGATGCGATACGTCTACGTCAACCCCAGCCTGGAGCGTGAGACCGGCGTCTCGCCCGCTAGCTTGATGGGCCGGACCGATGAGCAGATGGGCCACTCTGCGGACAAGCTGACGCCTTGGTACCAAGCCGTGCGACGGGTGTTTGAGACGGGCCAAGAGCAGTCTTACGAGTTTGAGCTCTACTCTCCCCGCGGCATGCGAGAGTGGTCAGCGCGCCTGGTGCCGGAGTGGAAAGGGGACGGGACCGTGGACTCTGTGCTGATCGTCAGCCGGGACGTGACGGCTCTCAAGCAGGCTGAGCGAGTGCTGCGTCAGCAAGCCGAGCGGGAGCAGCTCGTGGGGGCGATCACCCAGCGCATCCACCAGTCTCTCAACCTCGAAGAGATCCTCGAAACGACGGTGGCCGATATCCGCGCGCTGCTCCATACCGATCGCGTGGTGATCTATCACTTCCAGCCGGACTGGAGTGGGGATGTGGTAGCGGAGTCTGTGATCTCTCCTGACCTGGCGATCATGGGCTGGACTATCCATGATCCCTGCTTTCGTCACAACTGGCATCTCTCCTATTTGCAGGGGCACGTCGGCGTTCTCAATGATGTCAATGCGCCCCACTTGCGCAGCTGCTATGTCGATCTGCTGAAAAATTTGCAGGTTCAGGCCAATTTGGTGGTGCCAATTCTCCAAGGCGATCGCCTTTGGGGGCTGCTGATCGCCCATCACTGCACCGCGCCGCGCAGCTGGCAGTCCTGGGAGGTCAATCTCATGAAGCAGCTCTCGGCCCAGGTGGCGATCGCCATCCAGCAGTCGGAGCTCTATGCCCAGGTACAGTCCCTCAACAGCACCCTGGAGCAGCAGGTCCAAGAGCGCACCGCCGAGCTAGAACAGTCTCTCTACTTTGAGTCTGTTCTCAAGGGAATTACGGACTCGGTGAGAGATTCCCTCGATGAAGACAAGATCCTCCAAACGGCGGTGGATGCCCTGGGCGCAACCCTGGGCATCGAGTGCTGCGACACGGCGCTCTACAACGCAGACTTCACGCTCTCCACGGTGACCCACGAATATAATGTCTCTCTGCCGACCTCCCTGGGCCGATCGTCTTCCCTCATCGATCCCATGGAGGCGCAGATCTATGAGCGGCTTCTGACGGGGCAGTGCTGCCAGTTTTGCTTCACCTCTGGGACGCTGCTGCGCGGCACCCTAGAGCGCTACGCCATTCTGGTATGCCCGATCTTCGACGATCGCGGCATCTTGGGAAATCTGTGGCTTTTCCGCTACAAGCAGGAGCGCTTTAGCGAGATGGAGGTGCGCCTCGTGGAGCAGGTGGCCAATCAGTGCGCGATCGCCCTCCGCCAGTCGCGCCTCTATCAGGCCGCCCAAAGCCAGGTCCGAGAACTGGAGCGTCTCAATCAGCTCAAAGATGACTTTTTGAGCACCGTTTCCCACGAGCTGCGCACGCCCATGGCGAATATCAAAATGGCCACTCAAATGCTAGAGCTGCAGCTCCAGTCTCTGGATGTGCTCAACATGGGAGATATCTCTCGCTACTTCCAGGTGCTCAAAGATGAAGGTCAGCGAGAAATTAATCTCATTAATGATCTGCTGGATCTCACTCGCCTCGATGCCGGAACGGAGCCGCTAATTGTGGGTACGATGGATCTGTGTATCTGGATTCCCCACGTGGCAGAGCCCTTTGCGGAGCGAATGCGGGCTCAGCACCAAGATCTGGTGCTGCGGTGTCCGGGCGATCGCCCGGTGAATATCTCAACGGATTTCTCCTATCTAGAGCGCATTCTCTCGGAGCTGCTCCACAACGCCTGCAAATATACGCCATCTCACCAAAGCATTACTCTGGGCGCCCAGATGCAGGGCGATCGCGTGGAAATTGAAATTAGCAATTCTGGGGTGACGATCCCGCCAGAAGAGTGCGATCGCATTTTCGATAAGTTCTATCGCATTCCCAATCAAGATCCCTGGAAATATGGCGGTACCGGGCTAGGACTGGCGCTGGTCAAGCGCTTCGTCGAACACCTCGGCGGCCATATTCGAGTTACCAGCGATGAAAACGCGACCCACTTTATCCTCAGCTTGCCCAACGAGATTGAGGAAAATTAAAAGTTCAGTTTATTACCACGACTCTTGTCATATACAGGCATAAAGACACCTCCACACCTAAATAAGAGGTGATCAAGTGCAAAACTTGAATGGCAAAAAATAGAAGTATGAGTTTTTAATGATTTTTCTAGATATTGATTGCTTACAGAATCAATATTTAAAATCAACATGAAAATTTAAATATTAGATGTAGTTAATTTGAGTTGGTCTTGCAGATTTCTTTAAATAAATTACAATAAAAAAGTCTTCTCAAAAATCAATTTGTTAACTATGTCTCCAATAAGCACGCCCAGATTTACTGAAAGAATTTTAACTCTGGAGACTTGTTTTGAGCCAGGATTAATGAATAAAGTTTGGCGAAAAATCGTTAAACAAGGCATGAGAAATCAAAATTTACTGTGCTTGCATGATTACTTTGACTATCAGAGAAACTATGCCGCTCTTAATTTAGTTATTAGGGATCAAATTCTACGGCATGAGTATAGGCCTAAACCCCCCCATGTGATCAGACTCGAGAAAAAATATGGTGTCTGTAGACATATTCAAATACCAGCTCCAAGTGACGCAGTAGTTTTGCAGACTCTTGTTGAGCGTCTTTCTTCCCATATTAAAAATAACCAGCCTTCTCCAAAAGCTTTTTATAGTAGAAGTCATAGCAACCTTAAAACAGAAGAGGATATAGATGATTCCTTTTCCTATCAATGGTGGGAGTTGTGGCCCGAATTTCAGAAAAAAATCTATGAGTTTTCTACTTCCTTCAACTACGTAGTTGTCACTGATGTGGCTAATTATTTTGATACCATTTCATTTGATCGCCTGAGAAATGTCTTAGCAAGCTACGCAAGGTTTGATGAATGCTTGCTGGATTTTCTGTTTTTTATGCTCGACTTTTTTATGTGGAAACCTGACTATTTACCATTGTCAGGTATCGGATTGCCGCAGATTAATTTTGATGCTCCACGATTGTTAGCCCATGCTTTTTTGTTTGAGATAGATAAATATCTTGATGGAGAGACTGATGGAAATTTTGTTCGCTGGATGGATGACATTGATTTTGGAGTCCAAGATATAGAGTCAGCGAAAAAAGTTTTGAGAGGGCTTGATGAACTGTTGCTTACAAGAGGTCTTAGATTGAATTTAGGGAAAACAAAAATTTTGTCCTCGGAAGATGCGAAAAAATACTTTCTTCCAAATGAAAATAGATATCTGACCATTATGTCGAAACGAATAAATGAACACTTAGAAAAAGAACTAAATATTGAAGATGAAAAGAGAAAGGTTCGAGGTAGATTTAAAAAATTTCTAGATTTATCTAATGCTGGTAGATGGGAGAAGGTCTACAAGCGATATTTCACCATTTCATGCAAGACCAAAGATGAATTTTTAGAAGAATATGTTCCTGATTTACTTGAGAGCAGTCCAGGCTTGAGAGAAAATATACTCCGCTATTATGCCAGTCTAGGAGTTAGTGAGAAGCGATTTCATCACCTAGAAAATTTTCTGGAAAGCTATCACTGCTTAGATGATGTTGCTCCATTTTCGGTTGCAAAGCTTCTTGTGGAGTGGAAAATAACGCCTAATTCTCTAATTAAAAATAAAATCGTTTCTTTAGCAATTAAAATTTCAAATCGCTCATCATCTCACTTACTTTCAAGTATTTGGTTGCTGGCAAAATATGGTAGTGAATCAGAATTGTGCAAAATTTTAGATGCCAATGTCAATGTCTGGAAATACTCTGGATTTCTTTCTAGGCAGGTTGCAGCAACTATTCCAAGAATTAGAGATTCAAAGTATAAGGATATGGAAAAAATATTCTCAGAGACCGGACAATTAGAATCTTTAAGAATTTTATACAACTTGAATGAAATTAGAGCAAGGCCTCTTTCAAAAGGTGATATTTTGTATATACTGCATCAATCCAAGAGCGAGCTATATCCTCTAAGCAAATTTTTGATTTTGATTGATATTTTAAACTCCGAAACAATTGACTCCTTGAATCTTAAATCATTAAAAAATGAATTGTTAAATAGAATCAAAGATCCTATCTACCTATGGTATTTGCAAAATCTAAAAATTTAAATATTTTTATATTCATCATGAAAGTCAAGATTGTTTATGAAAATTTTTGCCTGAAAGTAGATAGTTACTCTTTGTCTGATTGGTGAAAATTGACATAGGAAGCTTTGTCTTCTTATGTCAATTATTAAAAAAATCCTCAAATTTTTCTCAATGGCAAGATTTAACAATCTTCGTCTAGGTGGGCATAGCGGAAGCGCAGAACCAGGCCGAGGGTAATCTCTTTGAAAATCCAGTAGAGAATTGAGATCACCACAAAGATAATCACAATGACAAAGAGAGGACGCTTGGTGGTCAGGTCATCGAGGGCGCTCAGGAGGATATTGCCCGGATCGGTCACAAAGTCCCAGCTGTTGAAGCGGCGAAAGCGGCCCAGGTAAACGCCGATGGCGCATAGGCCGTGGGTCAGCAGCTCAGAGGCGAGAATATAGGGTTTAGCGCCCTGGCGGCGCAGATAGTGTCGCTGATTGATCAAAGAGATAACGTAGGCCTCGAAGCCGCTGAGAATTGCGAAAAGATGGAGCGGAATAAAAATAAGAGTGACGATCCAGGCAGAGTAGCCAGAGCGCACCACGCGAATCAGGTGAATGATGTCGGTGAGGAGATAGGGCGCATTGGGCAAAAAGGCGATGAATACCAAGAAGCCGAGCCACCAAAAGGGCGATCGCCGATCGCTGCGGCGTCGATAGAGCCAAAAGCTCAGCGCGAGAGGGATAAAAGCGAGAAAGAGATTCCAGACAATCCAGCCGCTGTGGCGGTCAAAGGACTGGAGGGCATCACCGAGAATCGATTCCATAGGGTTTGGTTGCTTACTGCGATCGCCGAATAGAGGGCTTGGGCCGAAGAGAGCGGCTCAAAGAGGCGACTTCACCACCAGCAGCAGGAATTCCGCTAGCGTCAAGAGAGCCATACAAAACAGGCAATATCACAGCGCAAGAGCTGCCTTGGAACCTCATCCCTAGGGACGAATCTGGAGCGAATCGAAAATAAGTCTGGTGAAATAAATCTGGTGAGAACTCAATTTGGCAGCAGCTAGGTGTGAAGACGTTCTGACCGAACGCCTTCACCCAAAAGCAACCTAGATCAGCTTGACAGCGCGCAGGCCAAAGAACAGGGTCACGGCCACACCGATCATGGCGCCGAAGAACAGGAAGTAGGTGATAATTCCGGACATACAGGTTTCCCTAACACTAGCTAACAGAACTATTGAATCATTTGCCGGGGTCGAATACAGCCCGCCTGGGGAAGTTCGCGCGATCGCCCACGTCCGAAAATCCCCGAGAATTCGGGCATTCCTGAAACGCACCAAACTCGATAGGCTGATGAAAAGGCTGTTGTTTTTGCGGTGTGTGCACCATGAAATCTGTCATTACGGTTCCCTTGCCCCAGCGGGCTTACAACATTGTGATTGCGCCCGGCGGCCTCGACTACCTGGGGGCCTGGATGACGGGCGAAGCAGAGGCGGCGGCCCCCCTCAAGCTGGGCAAAAAAGTCCTGCTCGTGTCCAATCCGGTCGTGTTTGGCCACTACGGTCAGCGGGCGATCGCCTCCCTGGAGCAGGCTGGCTTCGAGGTGGCCCATCACCTGGTGCCCGACGGCGAGCAGCACAAGACCCTTGAAACCCTCCAGACGATTTATGATGCGGCCTTGGCCCACCGCCTGGAGCGCTCTTCCTGCTTGGTGGCCCTGGGGGGTGGCGTGATTGGGGATATGACAGGCTTTGCGGCGGCGACCTGGATGCGCGGACTGGCCGTGGTGCAGGTGCCCACCACCCTGCTGGCCATGGTGGATGCCTCCATCGGCGGCAAAACCGGCGTGAACCATCCCCAGGGCAAAAACCTGATTGGTGCGTTTCATCAGCCCAGCCTGGTGCTGATCGATCCCCAGGTGCTGCGATCGCTGCCGGTGCGAGAGTTTCGGGCGGCCATGGCCGAAGTGATCAAGTACGGCGTGATTTGGGATCAGGGCCTGTTTGAGGCCCTCGAAGCCTGCGATCGCCTTGATGCCATCGAGCACCTGAGCGACGATCTGCTGCAAATGATCTTGACCCACTCCGCCCAGGCCAAGGCAGACGTGGTCGCCCAGGACGAGCGGGAGGGCAACCTGCGGGCCATTCTCAACTATGGCCACACGGTGGGCCACGCCGTCGAGAGCCTGACCGGCTACACCCAGGTCAACCACGGCGAAGCCGTCGCTATCGGCATGGTGGCCGCTGGGGAAGTGGCGGTCCGCCTGGGCTGGTGGTCTCAGGACGCGTGCGATCGCCAGCAGCGCCTGATCGAAAAAGCGGGCCTGCCGACCCGATTGCCCGCCGAGCTCGACCTGGACGCCGTGCTGGAGTCCTTGACCGCCGACAAAAAAGTCAAAGCTGGTAAAGTGCGGTTCGCGCTGCCCCAGGGCCTCGGCAAAGCCGAGATCACCGACCAGGTCACCCGCGAGGTCCTGCGGCCCGTCCTCGAAGCGCTACGCTGATCGCCTTACCGAGGCCGATCTGCGCCCTGGGAACCCTGCGCAGACGGCTTCCTGGCCACTGGCGAATTTGCTGGCGGCGGGCAGCAAACTGTCCCAAAAAATCCGCTTGTATTGCTCTGCCACCTCCCGCCAGCTCAGCAAAATTCCCTGAGCTTGGAGCTGGCCCCGGCGCACGTTGTCTTCCAGGCGATCGGCCATGGCGTGGAGGCGATCGCGGCTCGGCAGCGCGCAGAAAAATCGGCTGTAGGCCGCCACGCTGTTTTCCACCGGCCAGCCCCATCCTCGGGCCTCCAGGTCCGGCGCCAGCACATCCTCGGGGGTGCTGACCACGGGCCGACCGCACGCCAGCGCCTCCCGCAGCGTCTGGCTAGCCGTCGGCCAGCCAGCGTCGGCGCTCTGGGGCGCGAGGCACAGATCGGCGGCGGCCATGTAGCGAGCGGCATCGGCGGCTGGCAGTTCCCCGTGAAACACCACGGCGGACCCATAGTCCTGGGCCAGTTTCTCCAGGGCTGGGCGGGCTGCGCCGTCTCCCACCACGTGCAGCACCGCCTGGGCGGGCCGCGATCGCCCCAGAGCTTCGATCAGAGGAGCCGCTTCCTGGAAGTCGTCAAGCTGGCTAACGTACGTAAGGACGTACGTGCTTTCCGGGAGACCGAGATCAAGCCGACACGAAAGGCGATCGCGCACCTTGAAACTGTCAAAGTCCACCCCATCTGAGACAACGTGAATAGGTTTTGAAGCGGTCAATGGGTCCTGTTTCTGCACAGCCCGCCGCGCCTGCACCGACGACACCAAAATCCCCGTTGCTGACTCCCAACCCTTCGCTGGTAGCGGGTTCTGGGATTGGGGCTGATGCCGCGCCTTGAACCAGTCGAGAATTTTGCTAGAACGGGCTAGCGGGACGATAGAAGCGCTCTCGACGCCCTGATGAACCTCAGCGAGAGTGGGACACTGGATCGCTTGGAAAGCCTCAGCCACTAGCCCGCGCCAGAGCCAGTCTCGCTCCACAATGAGGTCAAACTGCTCAGAATTTTGGTTGGCAAACTGCTGAAGCTGGCGACGATACTTTGCCTCAAGTCTGGCCCTTTGAAAGGATGCTTTGGCCTTAGCAGCGGCGTTTTTTGCCCCCTTGGGCTCGCCTGAGAAGAGCGTGCGATCGCTATGAAACGAGCGATCGCTCCAGGTTCGCTCTGGCTGAACATCCCACAGCACCGTCAGATCAAAGTCCTCGGCCAGGTAGGGCAAAATCGGCGCGGTTCGAGACCAGTGGGGCGATCGCCCTTCAGCCAAGCTGCCCAACAGAGAAATACAAATGCGAGGCCTATGCCCTTGGATCATGGAAGTCTCCATCCCTCAGCAATAAGTGAATCCTGCACGTCAAAAATTCTGAATCTTCTAACGCTTTGATATCAGCGCTGCTTTGCCCAGGTTTACCTGAACGGCAAAAATTTTTGCGCTGTCCAAGCAATCGTTAATTGTGTCTTTTAAGTATGATTACAAGAATTCTGAATGCTGGCTATCTTGCCCTGTATGATGGTTCAGAATTCTAAAGCTTGATGTCTTAGCTTTAGCGAATCTCGTCACCTAAAAGTCGAGCGTTTCATCTATTAGGTAGAGAACATCAGAGTTCTTGATAGAAAAAATAAAATCGTCTAAAAAAATCGTCAATTCTCTAAAATTTCAGCAGCAATCTAGAGCCTAGAAATTCACAAGGCTAGCTTAATTTTTCTATCTAAATAAGAATATTGTTTTATCTTTTGCTTATAAAGTTCGGCTTCATCTTCATAGAAGCTTTATAAAAAGCGATCGCTACGGATACGGTAATTGCGTAGACCGGAGCAGGAAAAAGCACTAGCCGTACCCGTGGGAATCTCGCTAGCCCGCCTAGCCCAAGCCCCCACACAGCAAAAACCCCCCTTCCCGACCGGGAAGAGGGGCCAAAAGCTTTTGAGATAGGAATTTCTCTCTGGGCAGCCGTGGAAGAGAACCCGTCAAGTCGCCACGGGGAGAGCGCTCAGGCGCATCTAGCGGGTTCCTGAGCCCCGATAGATGCGTTCCCACTGATCGGGAGAGAGGCGGGCCGAGCGGCTGGGGCTCGGAGGCGTCGAGAAAGAGACGGTGGTGGGGATCGCATGGGGGAGACGCTCCTGGGCGGCGACATCTCCAATGCTGCTGCGGGGCGGCACAAAGCCATGGCTGGCTGGGTCGTAGGCCAGGACCTCGCCGGTTTCGATGTGGTAGATCCAGGTGGCGATCGTGAGTCGTCCCTGGTGGATCTTGGAGCGAATGGAGGGGTAGGTCCGCAGGTTCTCAACCTGGGTGAGGAGGTTCTCGGCGATCGCCACCTCCAGCAGCTCTTCGCCCGACAGGTGGCTGTAGTTTTCGTTTAGTAGGACCCGCGTGGCCTCGGTGTGCTTCAGCCAGTCGTAAACCAGGGGCATGCTTGCCTTGAGCGCCTCCACCTTCAGCAGGCCTTTCATCGCGCCGCAGTGGGAGTGGCCGCAGATGATCACTTGATCAATGTCGAGGTGATGCACGGCATACTCGATGGCGGCTCCCTCTCCCCCGTTGGCGGCTCCGAAAGGAGGCACGATATTCCCGGCGTTGCGGATCACGAAGAGTTCTCCGGGCTGGGCCTGGGTGATCAGGTTCGGGTCGACCCGCGAGTCCGAGCAGGTGATGAACAGGACCCGGGGGTTTTGCCCTTGGGAGAGCTCTTCGAACAGTGCCTGATGGGCTGTGAAATATCCGAGCCGGAAATCTTGCAGCCCTTTAATGAGTTTTTCCATGACCAAGCGGCCTACTAAGAGAGATGAAACCAGGGGATCCGGAGAAATTTACCCTTGCCGCCACCGAAGCGATCGATCCCTTGTCTATTGTCGGCAAAGGAGGACTCTATGGGATAGCGGCAAACAGTTTAATTTTTTGGGCGATCGCGATAGGAAAAACAAATCAGTCGAGCCTATTCTTCGACCCGGTAGCCCAGTTCTGAGAGGCGCAGCCGCGATTGCCGCCATTTGGGCTGCACTTTGACGAACAGCTCCAGATAGACCTTGCCTTCGATCAGCTTCTGAATTTGCTGGCGGGCCGCCGAGCCGATGGTTTTGAGCATGGCGCCGCCTTTGCCGATGACGATGCCCTTTTGGGAGGGACGCTCGACGTGAATGGTGGCCAGCACGCGGGTTAGGGCATCTTCTTCGGTCACCATATCAATGGCGATCGCCACCGAGTGGGGCACCTCTTCGCGGGTGTGCAGCAGAATCTGCTCGCGAATCAGCTCTCCCATGATGAAGCGCTCGGGCTGGTCGGTGACGAGGTCCGGCGGGTAGTAGTAAGGCCCGGGCTCTAGGTGATTGATTAATAATTCTTGAAGCTTATCGAGGCCTTGACCCGTTAGGGCTGAAAATTTCACGATGGGCCAACCGTGGGCCTGGGCAAGGGAATAATAAGAGTGATCAATCGCTTCACTTTCTGATGGCTGCTGGTCAATCTTGTTGAGTCCAACGATCACCGTTACCCCTTGTCCTTTCTGGGCGATCAACTCTTCGATGTAGCGATCGCCGCTGCCTGCCGCCACGGAGCCATCAACCACAAACAACAGGACATCGACAGACTGGATGGCAATTTGGGCATTTTGCACCAGCACTTCTCCCAGCCGATGGTGGGGTTTATGAATTCCCGGTGTGTCCACAAAAATCATCTGGGCCTGGGGCGTCGTCAAAATGCCCCGCAGTCGATTGCGCGTTGTTTGAGCAACGGGGGAGGTGATGGCAATTTTTTGACCCACCATTTGGTTCATCAGCGTTGACTTCCCCACATTTGGACGTCCCACCAATCCGACGAAACCGGCCCGAAACCCTTCGGGAGCCATGGGAATCATCGATTCTCCTAGGCCCAAAAACTCATTCTCATGCTCTGTCATCGTCGTTGCTATGCGTCCTTATGGTGTCGAGAAGCCTCTGGTGTCCAGGCGCTGCCAGCGTTGCGGTTTGTGCCTGATCCAGAAGGTGGGCGATCGCGCCCCGAGCCAAAGCTCCCCTGATTCAGTCTAGTCGAGGCTCTGACCTCCATACGCCCTATTCTAGAAACCTCCTATGGAAACACTAAAGCGCATCGGTATTCTCACCAGTGGCGGTGACTGCGCTGGCCTCAATGCCGCCATTCGAGCGGTGGTGCATCGCGCCACCGGCACCTACGGCTGGCAAGTGCTGGGGATTCGTCAGGCCACCCAGGGCCTGATGTGCCGCCCGCCAGCGGCCCAGATTTTGGAACCGGCTCTGGTCGATCATTTGCTGACGGCTGGAGGCACGATGCTGGGGACCACCAACAAGGGCAATCCGTTTGCTTTTCCGATGCCCGACGGCACCTTGGGCGATCGCTCCCAGGACATCATCGACGGCTACCGCGAGCTCGGCCTAGACGCCTTCATCGGCATTGGCGGGGACGGTAGCTTGGCCATTTTGCAGCGGATCGCTCGCCAGGGCGGCCTCAACTTCGTAGCCATCCCCAAGACCATTGACAACGATGTGGGCATCACCGAGCGGTCCATCGGCTTTGACACGGCGGTGAATATTGCCACCGAAGCGATCGATCGCCTCCACTTCACCGCCGCCAGCCACAACCGCGTGATGATCGTCGAGGTCATGGGCCGCGACGCTGGCCACATCGCGGTCAGCGCAGGCATCGCCGGGGGCGCAGACATCATCTTGATTCCCGAGATTCCCTACACCCTCGACAACATCGCCCAGGCTATTCGGCTCCAGCAGGAGCGCGGCAAGAAATACGCCATCGTCGTGGTGGCGGAGGCGGTGCGCACCGAAACCAACCAGCCGGTGGTCTGCACCGATCCGGCGGGCCAGTGTCGCTTTGGCGGCATCGGCCAGTACCTCTCAGAGCAGCTCTGTCGCGTCACGGGCGCCGAAACGCGGGTGACGGTCCTGGGCCATACCCAGCGAGGCGGCACGCCGTCTCCCCTCGATCGGCTGCTGGCGACGGCCTTTGGGGTGGCGGCGGTGGATCTGATCGCCGAGGGGCGGTTTGACCACATGGTGACGTGGCAGCAGCGCCAGGTTATCGGGGTGCCGATCTCCGAGGCGATCTCGCGCTACTGCGCCGTCGAGCCCGACGGCACGCTGGTGAAGACGGCGCGGGGCGTGGGAATTTGCTTTGGGGATGAGATCCCGGACGATCGCTCTGCCGAAGTGGTCGCCGAGTCTGTCGCGTGACATACTCCTACACCGATACTGACGTATCCGGTGTCGGCTTCTCAGTGACCCCTGGCAACCCATCGGGCGTTTCCTGAGCTTTATTGACGGAATGCCCTACCGCCAAATACTTGATGTTGATCGCTGCATCGTGGTCACGGTCAATCGTCAGCCCGCACTCAGGACAGGCGTGAACCCTGTCCTGAAGTGTTTTTGGCACCTTGACCCCGCAACCAGAGCAGTTCTGAGACGTACCGCTGGGATTCACCGCAATCGTCCACAACCCGGCTCTTTCAGCCTTGATTGCCAGAATTTGTAGGAACTGGCCCCAGCCAGCATCCTGGGTCGATTTTGCGAGTCGCGTTCTCGCAATACCTCGAATATTCAGCTTTTCATGGGCGACATGCTTCCCTTTGGATAAAAGCTTGTTTGCGACTTTGTGGTGAAAGTCCTTGCGCTGATTCGAGACTTTTAGATGCGCCTTGGCAACGCGTTTAACCGCCTTCTTCCGGCGATTCGACCCCTTCTTCTTTCTCGATAGACTGCGCTGCAACCGCTTCAGACGCTTTTCAGCTTTTCGGTAGTGCTGGGGGATGGGTTCCTCTTTCCCTGAGTCGTCCACTAGGAACGACTTCAAGCCCAGATCAATTCCAGTCGTGTTCTCAGTATTGGGGATGTCGGGAGTGAGAACGGGGATTGATGAATCCTCTAGGCTGAGAGTCACGTACCAGCCATCGACTTTGTAGCTGACGGTGGCGGTCTTGATCTTGAACCCTTCTGGTAAGGGGCGATGCTGGATCAGCTTCACCCAGCCAATCTTGGGCAGGTTGATCTGTTTGCCTTGGATACAGTCCTGTTTAACTTGCGGGAAAGTAAATGAGCGATATCGGTTTACTCCCTTAAACCGAGGCTTGCCGCTTCGCTTGCCGTTGCAGTCTCCTTTGAGCCAGCGGTCAAAGGTCTTCTTCACCCGGCCAATGCAGTCTTGCAGCACTTGAGAATGAATCTGCTGGTACTCCGGAAACAGAGCTTTGGAGTTCACCAGGTCTCGTTTTTGGGAGTAGAAGTCGGGATTCTCTCGCAGTTCTGGCAAGTGGCAAATTAGCGGGCAAGCGTTGATATCACAGCGGTTTTGCTCGTACCAAGAGAACCGCTCACCGAGACGGTAGTTGTACTGTCTGCGCAAGAGTTCCAGCCATTCGCTCATCAAGGCGACTTGACTGGAGGTTGGACGCAATCGGTACTGGTAGGCAGTTCTCATTTGAGCATTTTACTGGGTGCGATTTTTCAGCATCCGTTCCCTGAGCTGGAGAGTAGGACTTTCTGACTTGGGGCAGAAGAGGGGGTTCATGACGGGGCTGGTCGCCTCTCGCGTCAAACATGGTTCACTGACTGCCCCGCCATGAACGCGCCTTCCTCTCACGCCAAATCAGAGATTATGGACTTGAGGCTTCTGGCTGAACTAGCTAAAGCGATCGCACGCATTGCGTTTTGCCCGGAGACCCAGTATTCTCTTGCTGTCATCGGGCAAACCAGTGCTGGGGGTTTTTGGTTTTGTCCTGATGACCATCGAGAAGATCCGTAACAGGGAATAGAAACTCTGCTACGGACCTCTTCCCATGAGCACTCACGCTACCATCGCCCTGTCGAGCCTCCTGCTGCTGCTTACAGTTTTGGCTCCTTGGCAGCCCGAAGGTCGTCGGTCCCTCACTGCTTCGACTGATTCGGAGCAAATGGACCACCGCGGCAGCGGCCGCGTCAGCTCCTCGACCCCGTCTCACTATCTGGCCCTAAGCTAGCGATCGCCGGTGGACTGCGGCTATTAGCCACCTAGAGTCTCTTAAATCTTTCGGTATGGATGCTGAGGTTGAACCTAGGGTCAGCTCGATGTCACCATGTTTAGTCAAATTCGCAACATTTCTCTAGGCCGCTTACTTACAAAATAGGTCTCAGTCCTTCCAGCTTCTGGGTGATTCAGCTTGGTTCGCGATCGCTCTTCCAACAGCTCCACTCGCACTTTGCAGAGTGGAGCTGTTGTTGTCTGATTGATGTTCAAAGTGAATCGAAGTTTGCTGCGAATTGGCAGTTTCAAAGGAAAAATTAAGTTAGATTAGGTACATCTTTATTTCCGTAAGAATTGCGGATTCTCAAGTCGCTATTTAGCGGAAAACCGCAATTACCCCTTATACATCGTCAAATTGAGTGCTTTAATCTAGATGTGCTGTACTTCTGCTGATTTCAATGTTCTACACCTAGTTGGTTCTTGCATCTAGGGGACATTGCTGTCAGCAGCAAGTGTGTTTTTTTTCGAAGATTGTGTAGCAAGCCTGAGTCACAACATTCTAATGATGACCAATGACATCGATCTGATCAAACGCCTCAGCCCTAGCGCAATGGATCAGATCATGCTTTATCTGGCATTCAGCGCAATGCGCACTGGTGGTCATCGCCATGGTGCTTTTTTGGATGCAGCCGCGACGGCGGCCAAGTGCGCCATCTACATGACCTACCTGGAGCAGGGCCAAAACCTCCGCATGACGGGGCATCTGCACCACATCGAGCCTAAACGGGTCAAGGTCATTGTTGAGGAAGTTCGGCAGGCCCTGACGGAAGGCAAACTCCTAAAGATGCTGGGCTCCCAGGAGCCGCGCTATTTGATTCAGTTTCCCTATGTGTGGCTAGAGCAGTACCCCTGGATGCCGGGACGTCCCCGGATTCCGGGCACCAGCCTCACCTCCGAAGAAAAGCGGCAAATCGAGGAAAAGCTGCCCTCGCTGCTGCCGGATGCTCAGCTCATTAACTCGTTCCAGTTTTTGGAGCTGATTGAGTTTTTGCACGCGCGATCGCAGGAAGATGTGCCAGCGGAGCGCCGTCTGCCGCTCAGTGAGGCCCTTGCCGAGCATATCAAGCGGCGGCTGCTGTACTCGGGTACCGTGACCCGGATTGATTCGCCTTGGGGCATGCCTTTCTACGCGCTGACGCGCTCCTCCTACTCTCCGGCTGACGAAGAAGAGCGCACGTTCATCATGGTCGAGGATACGGCGCGCTATTTTCGGCTGATGCGGGCCTGGGCGGATAAAGAAGACCAGGTGATGCGGGTGCTAGAAGAGCTGGATGTCCCAGAGGAGCGGATCGATCAGGCGCTAGAAGAGCTCGATGAGGTGATTCGGGCCTGGGCCGATCGCTATCATCAGCCTGGTGGTCAGCCGATGGTGGTCCAGATGGTGGTGGGCAAGCCGGATGAGTCGGACTTGAGTGCTGCGGATTTCTAATGCTGGCCCTGCCCCGGTCCCAAGATTTATAACAAAAGCCCCAGGTTCTTCGCCTGGGGCTTTTGTGTTGCAAGGGTGCTTGAATCCTAGGTGTTGCTGCCCAGACGAGGGACGCTGATGCCCTCGACTTCCAGGCGGAACTGCTCCACTTTTTCGTTGTAGTCGATGGGCAGGACGCAGACCACGTTTTCGTGGGGCCGGGGGATGATCACCCAGGACTCGAGGGCGGCGCCGAAGGTCTTCTCGACGGCGTCAATCCCAGCGTCCATGGCTTGCTTGACTTCGGAGACATCGCCCCGAATCAGAACGGTGAATCGGGCACTTCCCACGCGGATATACCCAACCAGCGTGACGCGTCCGGCTTTCACCATGGCGTCGGCGGCTGCCAAAATTCCTGGAAAACCTTTTGTTTCAATTGCTCCAACCGCGGCTGGCATTGTGTTTCTCCTGCCTTGTTTCTGACATGTGCAAGTATTTTACGCAGTCTGGGGGCTGCGCGGACGGGATCGGCTACAGCCGGAACATTTCGACTTCTTCGGTGTAGCTGATCGGTAAGACGCTTTCGAGGTTTTCGGGAGGGTTGGGGACGGTATAGTGGGTGACCACTTCTCCTCCAAAGACTTCCTCGGCGGCCCGAATTCCGGCCTCCATGGCGGGCTTGACCTCGGAGATACTGCCTCGAATGGCGATAAAAAAGTGACCGCTTTCGGCGATGTCGTAGGAGACGAGCGTAACGCGTCCGGCTTTCACCATGGCGTCGGCAGCTGCCAGGATGGCTGGGAAGCCGATGGTTTGGATGACGCCAACGGCAACGGGCATAGAAGATCTCCTCGATCAACGGAAGGCACGACTGCTTATTGTACGAGGGTTTACGGTCCCAGCACTACTGGGGAATCCGAAGATTCTGGTCGGCGGATTCCGAAAAAGATGAGGAAATCTTCTTTGTCCTATTAGCCTGACTAGAGAATCTGAAGATTCTGGTTGGCAGATTCCAAATAAAGGGGAAGAAGTCTTCTTTCTCCACCAGCCGATTGAGGAATTCGAAGACTCTGGTTGGTCGACTTGCCCATCATTCTTACTGTGGAATCCGAAGATTCTCATGGGCGCTAGGCGAGGGGCGATCGCCCCCGGATGGGCCGCTGTGCCAGTGGGTGACGGGGGGCGTGGTTTCCACGAGCAGGCGACCGCGAGAGATCACGTGGGTGACGACGGGCCGCCGACCCAGGGCATCAAAGCGATCGCGGGCGTCTAGGGCAATCAGGTTGGCGGGTTTGCCGACCTCGAGGCCGTAGCGATCGCCCAAATGCAGCGTCTTGGCGCCGTTCCAGGTGACCATGTCATAGCAGGCGTCGATCTCGCTGGTGCCGGTCATGTGGCAGGCGTGCAGGGCCATGTGGGCGACATCGAGCATGTTGCCGGTGCCCAGGGGATACCAGGGGTCCTGGATGCAGTCATAGCCGAGGCTGACGTTGAGGCCGTGCTGCCAGAGCTCCTTGACCCGAGTGAGGCCCCGCCGCTTGGGGTAGGTGTCGGCGCGGCCCTGGAGGGTGAGGTTGATCAAGGGATTGGCAACGAAGTTGAGGCGCGATCGCCCGACGAGGCCCAGCAGCTTGGTGGCGTAGGCGTTGTTGTAGGAGCCAAAGGCGGTGGTGTGGCTGGCGGTGACGCGATCGCCCAGGCCCGAGCGCAGGGCGCAGGCGGCCACAACTTCGAGAAATCGGGACTGATCGTCATCGGTTTCGTCGCAGTGGATGTCGATCAGGCGATCATATTTTTGGGCCAGCTCAAAGATCCGATGAACGGAGTTGACGCCGTCTTCGCGGGTGAACTCGTAGTGAGGAATGCCCCCCACCGCGTCGGTCCCTAGCCTTAGGGCCTCTTCGATCAGCTCGACGTTGCGCGGACTGCCGTAGAAGCCGTCTTGGGGAAAGGCGACCAGTTGCAGGGTGATCCAGTCCTGGACTTGCTCGCGCACGGCCAGCAGCGCGTGGAGCGCGGTCAGGCTGGGCTCGCTGACGTCCACGTGGGAGCGAACAAACAGAACGCCTTGGGCAGCTTGCTGGCGGAGGGTGGCGATCGCCCGCTCTCGGATTTCTTCGGCGGACAGGTGCCGCTTGCGCTCGCCCCAAATCTCGATGCCCTCAAATAGGGTGCCGCTGAGGTTCCAGCGGGGCTCGCCCACGGTCATCGCCGAGTCGAGGTGAATGTGGGATTCCACAAAAGGAGGACTGACCAAGCGTCCCTGCAAGTCAAGCTCTTGGGAGGCTGTGTAGTCCAGGCGGGGGGCAATCGCCACCAGCTTGCCATCGGCGATCGCGATCTCGACTTCTTCTACTGCTACCGACGGGGCGGGGGATAACAGGCGACAGCGGCGCAGCAACAGATCACAAGAGGTCATAGCGTGACTCCCAGGGCCAAAAGTTTACATCAGAGTCGCCCTGGTGCCCATTGTGACAAATTCGCCCGCTAACGGCGCAGCTTCAGCAGCTCCTGGGGCGAGGCGAGGAGCTTGACCTGGACTGAGGCTAGGGCGCTCCTGGCAGAGACCACCTCAAAGATCCAGGCCACATTCACCTTGAACAGGCGCGTTTGAACCTTGCCCTGGATGGTGATTTCAGCGCCGTAAGCTGTGGAGGCGACAGTTCCCTGATCCGGCTGAAGGACCATGCCTCGGGCTTCCTGGCTCAGGTAGGCGGCGATCGCCTCGCGGCCCTGCACTGGCTGCTCAAAGGGCGCTCGCAGCACCCCAGCCTCCTCAAACAGGCTGGCCGCCTCCGGGTAAGTTTCCCCATTAAGCGCGTCAAAGTACTGCTGGATCACCGGAAACTGGGAGGCGACCGCCGAGAGCGGCTGGGTCACCGGCTGCTGGGGGACAAGGGACTGGGTCACGCGGGCGGCCTCTGGACAAACAACGCCCCCACTGTAGGCCACCCCCTTGCTCAGACACCTGCTTCTGGGGGGAGAATTTGGCTAGGCGAGAAGGAAGAAATCAGCGTGGGCACACTCACCGCAGCTCAGATCAAAGACCAGGCCCAGCGTCTGGGATTTCACAAAGTCGGTATCGCGCCCGTCGGCCCCTGGCAAGACGGGGCCGAAGCGCGTCTCCAGGCGTGGCTGGAGCAGGGCTATCAGGCGGATATGGCCTGGATGGCCGATCCGCGCCGCCAAGACATCACCCAAGTCCTCCCCAGCGCGCGATCGCTGATTTGTCTGGCCCTCAACTACTACACCCCCCACCCGCGCCCCCAGGGCCCTGAGTACGCCAAAATCTCTCGCTACGGCTGGGGCCGCGACTACCACCGGGTGCTCCAGCGCCGCCTCAAGGCCCTGACCCTCTGGCTCCAAGACCAAGCGCCAGAGGTCGAAGCTCGCTACTACGTGGACACCGGCCCCGTCCAGGACAAGGTCTGGGCTCAGCGGGCAGGCCTGGGCTGGATCGGCAAAAACGGCAATGTGATCACCCGTGAGTACGGCTCTTGGGTGTTTCTGGGCGAAATCGTCACAAACTTAGTGCTGGAGCCGGATAAACCGCACACGGACCACTGCGGCACCTGCGATCGCTGCTTGCAGGCCTGCCCTACCGGGGCGATCGCCGCGCCCTTCGTCGTCGACGCCAACCGCTGCATCGCCTACCACACCATCGAAAATCGCAGCCCCGCCCTGCCCGAGGCGATCGCCTCCCACCTCCAGGGGTGGGTCGCTGGGTGCGACATCTGCCAAGACGTGTGTCCCTGGAACCAACGCTTCGCAAAACCATCAGATATAGAGGATTTCCAACCCTATTCCTGGAATGTAGGGCCGACCCTGGCAGAACTGGCTCAGATCTCCGAGGACGATTGGCAAGCGCGATTTCCTGCCTCCGCCCTCCGGCGCATCAAGCCGGAAATGCTGCGGCGCAATGCCCAAGCCAGCCTCCCGGCGATCGCGGATTCTTGAGCTTCCCGCAATCCTTTAAGGAATCTTCCGCGCCAGACCCGCAATTTTTTGCCAGGATAGGGGTGCTGCGATCGCCGATCGCCAGCCAATCCAGCCCCAGCAAGGCGCAGTGGTGAACCTCCGCGAAACCTGCTGTAATTTGACTGAACAACCCCTCGTACTTGAAACGGAACGGTATTGTGTTCAAACGTCTCTCTTTTCTACCCCTTCTTGTGCTGCTGGGCCTGATGCCAGTTTCCCCAGTGTTGGCGCAGGCCGTGATCACGCACACCGCCCAGCCAGACTCTGCGGACTTGGAGCAGCGGGGGCTCATTTTGGCCCAAGAGGCGGCCCAACTGGCCCAGTTCCAGCAGTATGAGTTGGCGGTGCCGAGGGCCAAGCTGGCAACCCAGCTAGTCCCCCAAAACGCCGAAGTGTGGGCGCTCCTGGGCAGCTTGTATCTAGAAGAGAGCGAGTACGATGCGGGTATTGAAGCCCTAGAGCGATCGCGCGCCCTCGACCCCGAGGACTCTGCGGTGTGGTTTGCCCTGGGCTCGGCCTACTTCCAAAAAGAAGATTACTCCAAGACCATTGAGTATCTGGAGGCGGCCCTGAAACTCAAGCCCGATACCGCTGGCGGCTGGTTTGACCTCGGCAACGCCTACTACAAGCTCAATCAGTTTCCCAAGGCGATCGCCCAGTACGAGCGGGCGGTCAAAGAAGACGCCAAATTCTGGCCCGCCATCAATAACATTGGCCTGGTCCTGTACGAGCAGGGCAATGTCGAGGGTGCCCTCGCCCAGTGGCGCGAAGCGGTGCTCCTCGATCCCAAGGCGGCAGAGCCTCAACTGGCGATCGCCGTCGCGCTCTACGCCAAGGGCGATCGCGATCAGGGCCTCACCCTCGGCCAGACCGCCCTCGAACTCGATGGCCGCTACGGCAACCTGGAGTTTCTAGAAGAGAACCTCTGGGGCGCCAAGCTACTCAACCAGGCCAAGATGTTCCTCGACACGCCGAAAATGCAGGAAACCATGGCCCAGAGCCAAACGCAGCCCTCAACTGATAACTAAGTGCGAGAGCGAAGCGCGAGAGCGAATTGACAGCCACAGCATTTGCTAGATGGCATTGGTCGACATAAAAGCCATTGTGAGCAAACAGTCAAGAATCGCTGGCAGAGGCCCGGGGAATTCCTCGGGCCTCTGTGGTATCTGCGGCGGCGAAGTCCGGTAGCTGAGCGCCCTCCAGATCGGCCTTCCAGAAACAGGTGGCCGCGCGCCGATTGACCACGGTCCCAAGGTGACCGAAGGACTGCACGCTGGCCCAAAAGGCCACCCCTGCCGCCACCATCCAGCTGAGGGCGTTGCCGTCCAGCTGGGGGGTCAGGTGGGCGATCGCCCCCGACCCCAGCAAAAAGGCGAGGCCGTAGGCGCAGAGCGTGCTGGCCGTGAGCACCACTGTTTGAGTCAGGGGGCTAGCAGAATAGCTCGTCCAGCCGCCCGCCAGCAGTCCGCCCACCACGGCCCCGGCGATCGCCATTGTGGGAGAGTTGTCCGCCGCGCTGCCGCCGTGGAAGAACCCCAGCAGCGCCCCGGAGGCCGCCCCCGACAGGACCAGCAAGACTCGTCGCCAGCGGGGCGACTGACTGCCCAAAAAGGCAGGTGGCAGGCCAGCGATCGCCAGACTGCTGTACAACGCCGAGGCGTAGGCGGCGGCAGGCGCTTCCGGAGCGCTGCCCAGGACACCAAAAATCATGGGGCCGAGGGCTGCCACCATCACGCTCGTCGCAACAATCACCGGGGCGATCGCCCCCAGCCACCGCCGCCCGGTCGTTCCCAGACGCGCCCCAGTAAAATCGGCGTGGCGCAGATCGGCGTGGCTGAAATCACAGCCCCGCAGGTCTGCCTGGGTAAAAGTGGCAAAGGACAAATCCTGGCCCCGAAAGGAGCGGTTGCGGAGGTCTTGATGGGAAAAATCGCGAGAGTCAGCCATGGTCAGCACGCAAATAACCGGTGGCGCTGGGTCGGGGCGATCGCCGGTAGCCTGCCCCTGATCGCATACGGGGGCCTGCACTTCCAGCGGCCCGAGGTCACCCCGCAACAACGGGACCTGTTTCAGGGAATCCGCTACGAGCGCCGCATCCAGCCTGCGCCCCAGCCAGTCGTGATGCACATTGTAGCCGTGGATTTAGCGGCGGGGGTGCGTCCCTTCGTCACCCCGGGACAGCCAGGGACGCCTGAGCTCCAGGCCCGCACAACCCGAGATTTTGTTGAGACCTTCGACGTGCAGGTGGCGATCAACGGCAACTTTTTCTATCCCTTTCGGGCCGAGACCCCTTGGGACTACCGACCGCGCCCCGGAGAGGCCGTCAACGCGGTGGGTTTGGGAATGTCCAATGGGGTGCGCTACTCCGCGCCCGAGCCGAGCTGGCCTGCTCTGTGCTTTGACCCTAGCCATCGCGGGGCGATCGCCCCAGACGGAGACTGTCCAGCGGGGACCCAGCAGGCGATCGCCGGGGACGAGATCCTGCTGGCCCAGGGCATCGCGTCCCAGCTTGAAGACCGCACACGCTACGCCCGCACCGCCGCCGGCCTGAACGCAGCAGGCGATCGCCTGTGGCTCGTGGTCGTCGATCACCAGCAGCCCCGCTACAGCGAAGGAATCACCCTGGCAGATCTGGCCCAAGTGCTCAAAGATCTGGGCGCGACGGACGCCCTCAACCTCGACGGCGGCGGTTCCGCGACCCTGGCAGTAGCTACGCCCACCGGCCCCACCCTCCTCAACGCTCCCAATCACACCAAACTGCCCACCCGCGAGCGGCCCGTCGCCAATCATCTGGGATTTTACGCCCAGCCCCATGTTTCACATAATTAACTCTTATCAAGAACTGGATCGTTTAGCCCTTTGCCTGATGAGTTTGCCGAAAAGCGAGGCATCTTTAGGGTAGTGAGCATTTATCCCTAGAATCTGCGAGGGTTAGGGCCATGATTTTTCACATCTTCGACTTTGGTCCCATGAGCGCGATGGTGCAGGAATACGCCGACCAAACGGGCCGCATCCCGGGCTCCGAAGAAGAGCGCTGGCAGGACTACGAATGGCCGCGAGATCAGAAAAAAGCCTTTGCAAGCACGGGCACCGGGCAAGCCACTTGGGAAGAGTTTCGGCGCAGCGCGATCCAGACGACCCAGCGCGCGCTGAAAGCGCTAGATGAGCTGCAAAGCAACTGGTAGGCTTTACCCCAGCGCCAGGACTTTCCACCGGAAATTGCTAAACCAGATATTGCTGATTGGAAAATTGCGCCTTCCTAAAGTGAAAAGCCTCTCTCTGAGCGAGTTTTGGAGCGAGGCTTTTGGCTGTGGGCGGGAAAATGGCTGGCTGCGATCGCCCCTCCCCTTGCCCATCTCCCAACCGCTTTGCGGGGTCAGCGGCGCACGGCAACGGATCTTGTAGATTGGTAGAGACAGCGATCGCGCCCGCGATTCGGCGGAAAACTGGCATACTAGCTGTCTGTAGAGCGGCCTAGGGGCGATCGCCACCGCTGGCCCTCCCCCCCGTCCATCAGCGTTCAAGGAAGTGCGAATGAAGCGTCAACCATCCACGGCTTCGGCCCTATCACTGCGGAGCGGCCTGATTCTCTCGACCTTCCTGCTATCGTTTGGGCTGTCGGTGGGGGTAGGACGCGCTCAGACCGAAGACACCGAGACGCCGGAGACCGAAGCGCCCACTACCGAAGCCGTGGACGAAGCCCCGGCCTTGGGGGGAGACGAGCGCCAAGAGCTGGAGCGTCTGCGCAACGAGCAGCGAGTCCAGGCCCAGGTCCAGGCCCAGGCCAATCAGGCCTTTAGCCGGACGACCACGCTGTTTAACATCATGCTGGGGGTGCTGGCCCTGCTGCTGGCGGCTGCGATCGCGGCTCTGTACCTGCTGCGGCGAGCGGTGATCCACGAAGTCACCGACATCGTCAAAGCGCACCTCAACGAGCTGCACGACCTCGAAAACCGAATTACCAGCGCCAACACCGAGCTGCAGGCCATGCTGCGGGAAACCGAAGCCGCCACCGATGCGGTGGATCAAGAATCGGCTGCTTTCCGGCAGGTCGTCGGGGTGGAGCGCGAAACCCTGGAGCTAGTTGTCCAGGAGGTCCAGTCCACCAAGCAAGCCCAAATTGAGGCGCTGCAAGAAATCTTGGCCTCGGCGAAGGCTACGCTCGCGGAGCGGGAAGCCGCCTTCGCAGAAAAGTTGCGGGCCATCCAGGCGGACGCAGAGGCCCAGAAAGAAACCATTTTGGCCAGCGTGACGGCCCTGGCCTCGGACTTCCGGCCCCAGCTGTCGGATCTCCAAGACGAAGCGATCGAAGAAAAAACCAGCCTGCTAGAGAAGCTGCGGGCAGCCGAAGAGAGCTTTGGCAGCGAAATTGCGGCGCTGACGGCCATGGCCCAGGAGCGGCGGACGGTGGTCCTGGCGGAGCTGGAGCAGGTGCGGACCGACTTCGGGCCAGCGGTGGAGGCCCTGCGGACCGAAGTGGTGCAAGAAAAAGAGGCCACGGTGCGATCGCTGGCTGAAGCCGCCGCGGCCTTTGGCGCGCACCTGAAGACCCTGCGCAGCGACGCGGAGGGCGATCGCGCATCTACGATTCAGCATCTCAAGACCCTGGCCAATGACTTCTCGCCCCAGCTGGCGACGTTGCAGGCGGAAGTCGAGCGCCAGCAGGCCGTGATCTTGGAGGCGCTGGCCCAGACGGAGGCAGCCTTTGGGACGCGCCTAGCCGCCCTGGAGACGGAGGCAAAAGGCCGCCAGAGCGAGGTGTTGTCTGGCCTCGAAACGGCCCAGGCCGACTATCAGCAGCACCTGTCCGGCCTCGAAACCGGCGCTCTTGAGGCGCGCGAGGCCGCTGTGCAGCGCCTGCGGGAAGTGGAGGCTGGTTTTGCGCCGTCCCTGGCGGAGCTGGAGACCCAGGCCCGCGAAAAGGCGAGTGATGAGCAAAACCGCGTCCTGGGGAGCCTAGCGGCCCTCAGTCAGTCCCTCACGGAGCAGGCGACGGCGGATCGGGAGGCGATCGCCCAGGCGCGCGAGGCCCAGATTCAGCATCTGCAAACGGTCGCAGCGGAGTTTGCCGACCAAGTGAAGGCGGATCGAGAGGCGATCGCCCAGCAGCGCGAGGCCCATTCCCAGCACCTGGCCGATCTGCAAGCAGAATTTTCCGGCCAGATCGCGGGCTGGCGGGAAGCCCTGCAAGGGCAGCAAGGCGACGTTCTCAGCGGCCTCCAGCAGCTGGAGACGGACTACCGCGAGAAGCTGGCCGCCACCCAGGCCGACCTGCAGGGCCGCGCCGATCGCATTTATCAGGGCCTCGAAACCCTCAAAGCCGAAGTTTCGAACCAGTTTGAGACTCTGCAGCGATCGCTCACCGAGCGCCAAAGTGCTGCTCTGGACCAAGTAGAGACCCTGGAGACGGCAGCCACCCAGCAGCTGGGCGAGCTGCAAACCATGGTGCAGGCCCGCAAAGACGAGACCCTGCAAACCATTGAGCGGCTGGAGCAGACCCTGGCCGACCAGATGAAGCTGGTCCAAGAAGACGCCCAGGCCCAGAAAGCCGAAATCCTCGGCAAGCTGGCCGACATCACGCCCACGGCGATCGCCGCTGAGGCCATGGCCAATGTGCTGGAGCAGATTCAGGAGTTGTCGGAGCGCCTAGAGCGCCTGAGCACCAACCATCCAGAGCTGTTCTTGACGCCCGACGACCACATCACCGAGGCAGACGCCCTCTTCCTGGAGGGCCGCTTCGAGGAGGCGATCGCCCAGTACGATCAGGCCCTGGCGGTGCGATCGGACCTGCCCGAGGTTTGGCGGCAGCGCGGCGATGCCCTCTGGGAGCTCCAGCAGTACGAAGGCGCGATCGAGAGCTGGGACCAAGTCCTGGCGGCCGAGCCCGAGGACAGCCGCTGCTGGTTCCAGCGCGGCCTTGCCCTGCGGGAGCTGCGGCGCTACGAAGGCGCTCTGTCTGCCTTCAATCGGGTGGTCGAGCTGGAGCCCGAAAATGAGCGGGCCTGGTTCAATCGGGGCATGGCCCTGGGCCGCCTGCGCCAGCTCGAAGAGGCGGTCACGTCCTTTGACAAAGCGGTCGAGCTGAAGCCGGACTACCACGAAGCCTGGGTGGATCGGGGGGTGGCCCTCGGCAAGATGCAGCGCCACAAGGAAGCCTTTGAATCCTTTGATCAGGCGGTCCAGGTGACCCCTGGAGACGCGGTGGCCTGGCTCAACCGGGGACTGGCGCTGGAGGTTCTAGAGCGTTTTGACGACGCCATCGCGTCCTATGAGCAGGCCCTGACCGTGAACCCGGATCTGTACAAGGCCTGGAACTACAAGGGCTACTTGCTGGTGAAGCAGGAGAAAGATGACGAAGCGATCGCCTGCTTTGATCAGGCCCTGGCCATCCAACCAGACTACGCCGTCGCCCACTACAACAAAGCCGCCTGCTTTGGTCTCCAGGGCCGCCTGAAGCAGGCCCTCGAAAGCCTTTCCCAGGCGATCGCCCTCAACCCGCGCTACCGAGAAGAGGTCCGCAACGACCCCGACTTCGACGCCATCGCGGACGACGATCGCTTCTGGCAGCTCCTCGAGGGCTAGACTGCGGCGGTTGGAGGCGCTGGGACCTGCGGGTCAGGGCTTTGGGCGGGCGTAGCGGGCAGCCCCGGCAGGCCCATGACCAGGCGATCGAGCTCGGTTTGCATCTGGGTCAGCACCCGCCAGTAGCAGGCCTCCACGTAGGCGCGATCGCGCGCGGCCTCCGGGCCGTAGCGCTCAAACACGATCGGCGCGCACACCCGCGTGCGGATCTGGACCGGCAGCGGAATATTGGGCAGCGGCCCCACCGACAGCCCCCAGGGCAGCCCCAGATAAATCGGGAACACCTGGGGGTCCACATCAAACAGCCAGGGCATGCCCCAGGCGTGGAGCTGTTTGGCCCAGTCGTAGAGGTCCGTCAGCACGATCAGGGTATCGTGAGCCCCTACCGAAATCGCCGGCACAATGGGCACCTGCTCCCGCAGCGCCAGCTTGATAAATCCTTGGCGATCGGCGAAGTGAATCTTGAAGCGATCGTTGTGGGGCCGAAAGACGTCCTGCGGTCCGCCCGGATACACCAGCACGCTGGCCCCCTGGCGCAAGGCCGCGATCGCCATCTTGGGGTGGGCCATTACAGCGCCCAGCTTTTCGGTGAAGTGGGCCACGGGTGGCGCCACCTGCCACACCGTCGGGTGCATCAGCCCATAGACCGGACGCCGCGTACCAAAGCGCCGAAACCAGTCATACATCATCATGAACATGTCCGGCGCGGCCAGACCGCCATTGTGAGAGCCCACAAGCAGCACTTTCTCCTGGGACGAAACATGCTCCCAGCCGTCGGTCTCCACCCGGAAATAGTAACGATACAGCCATTCCCAAATGGGCATCAGCCGATCGATCACCTGGGGATCGCGCTCCGTCAGGGACCATCCCATCTTTGCAACACCATCAGCCATACATTTCCTCAGCACACGCCTACAGGAGCTTCTAAGCCATTATCAGCGCTGAGGGAATATCTCGCCCCCCTTTGCCTGGGGCGGTTGCCTGGGCTTTGGGCGATCGCGATCGCAGGCCCGAGAAAAAATTTCTGGCAGGAGTTGTCTAGGATCAAGCAAAAGTCCCCGTGCGATGTTGCTATGTCTCAGTCGACTTCTTCCCGTTGGGATTTGGGCCGCTTTTTCAAGACCATGGCCTACTTTGGCGCGATTCCGCTGCTCAGCGAGCTGGACTGGTTTCAGCAGTGGCTAGGCAGCCGCTCCCACCCCCGTTTGTCTGTTGATGATTTGGCTCCGGATTCTGCTATGACTGCGTCTTCTCAAGTGCTGCTACTGCTCAATGGCGCGACGCCCCTGGGCCATGCCCTGGCCCAAAGCGCCCTGGCGGCGGGCTACCAGGTGCGATCGCTAATCTCAGTCCACCAGGCCCCGACCCCCACCCTGCCAGCGGGAGTCACGGCCATCCCGGTGGATTTTCACAATCCCGACTCTTTGCCCAGTAGCCTGCTGGCCCAGGTGGATCACGTGATCGTCTGTGATGATGCGTTGCCGCCGGCCTTTCTTCAGGCGCTGCTGACCCACTGGACGCCCAAAACGCCCCAGCGATCGCTGTTTGACTTTGGGCAGCCGACGGGGAATCTGGCGGAGACCTGGGGAGCGATCGACGATGTGGTGATGGGCGGCGTCAGCGAAAGCGGCCTGCGCCTGGGACCGAATTCCGCCTTTTTCACAGGGGTCGTGTCCACCGCCAACTCGGGGGGCTTTGCGTCGGTGCGCACCCGCAACTTCGAGCCGCCCCTGAATCTGTCGCCCTACGACGGCGTGGCGCTGCGGGTGCGGGGAGACGGCCAGCGCTACAAGTTTATGCTGCGCACCGAGGGCGGCTGGGACAGCGTGGCCTACTGCGCGTCCTTTGATACGGTGGCGGGCCAGTGGTGCGAGGTGCGTCTGCCCTTTCGGGAACTGGTGCCGGTGTTTCGGGCCAAAACCCAGCCTCAGCTTGGGGCGCTTGCTGCCGATCGGGTGCGGGCCTTTCAGCTGATGCTGAGCAAGTTCGAGTATGACGGCGCCCTCAATCCGCACTTTTCGCCGGGGGCCTTTCAGCTCGAAATCGAGGCGATCGCCGCTTACCGGGCGTCCCACCCCGCTGCTTGCCTGGTTTTGACCGCTCAGCCTTCTAGCGCGATCGCAGACTGCGCCCAGGCTAGCCCGATTCCCTGCACCCTCGTTCCCGCCGCCGACCCCGACGCAGCTCTCCAGCGCTGCCTTGAGCTGCTGAAAGGGCGACCGGAATAGTTACGGCTCCAAGGCCGGGGCGAGGGGGAGCCGGACGCTGAAGGTGGCTCCCTGAGCGGGCTGGCTGTGGACCTGGAGAGTGCCGTGGTGCAGCTCGGTGATGGCGCGGGCGATCGCCAGCCCCAGGCCCGCGCCGCCGGTTTTGCGGGAGCGATCGCCCCCCACCCGATAGAACCGATCGAAGATGTGGGGCAGGTTCTCCGGGGCGATGCCGATGCCCGTATCGCGCACCTGCACCAGGGCGCAGGAGTCGAGGGTTTCGAGGCTGACCGTCACCTGGCCCCCCGGCGGCGTGTACTGAATGGCATTCACGATCAGGTTTGTAAACAGGCGATAGAGCTGATCGGCGCTGCCGATCACCACGGCCTCTGAAGTCTGGGACTGGAGCTGGAGCTCCACCTCAGCGGCGATCGCCATTTCGGCAAATTCTTCTACTAAATCAGCCAAAATCTCGGACAGATGGCACCGCTCTACCTTGACGGGCAGCCCCTGCAAATCCAGGCGCGATAGAAAAAGCAAATCCTGCACCAGCAGCGCCAAGCGTCGATTTTGGCGCTGGACCGTCTCGAGGGCGCTGCGGCTCTCCCCCGAAAGGTCGGGGGTCTGGAGCGTCGACTCCACCGTGGCGCGGATCGCGGCCAGGGGCGTGCGCAGCTCATGGGCCGCATCGGCTGTGAACTGCTGAATCTGCTCGTAGGAGCGATACACCGGCTGCATGGCCACCCGCGCCAGCCAGACGCTGGCGCTGCCGATCAGCAGCAGCCCCACTGGCAGACCCAGCAGCAGCCAAGTGCGCAGGGTGATAATGTCTCGCTCAACCTCAGCGAGGCTGCGGCCGACAACCATGTAGCCCCAAGATCGGCCAGTGCGCGTCTTGAGCAGCAGCGTCATCTGCCGGTAGCGATCGCCCCCAGCGGACCGCTGCATTTGCCAGCCAGTGTCGGGAGTCTGGACCGGCAGCTGTTCGCGAGTGAGACCGGCGATCGCCAGCAGCGCGCCCTGACGATCGAAAAATCGCACGTAGTACCCCTTTTGGGGCACCGTGCCCAAGATGTGAATGCGCTCGATGGCCGCAGGCTGGGGGCAGCCCGCCGCCACCACGCACAGCCCCGGCACCAGCGCGATTATCTCGGGTTCGAGGCGATCGGCCCGCTTCAGCAAAGGCTCGATGCTGTCGTGGAGGGTGCCAGCCACCGACGCGATCTCGCGATCGAGGGTCTGGTGGCGAGCGTAGGCCAGCCAGTGGTACAGCGTGACGCCGCAGCCCAGCAAAATCAGCGCCATCACGCCGGTATACAGCCCCGCCAGCCGCCAGTAGGTCCGGCGAAACAGCCTATGGCGATTCATGGAGAATCAGGCGGTAGCCCTGGCCATGGACAGTTTCGATCAGGGTTGGGCAGCCATATTCCGCCAGCTTGCGGCGCAGCAGGCGCACCTGGGCCGCCACCACGTTGCTCACGGTTTCCGCTTCCACGTCCCAGAGCTGGTTGAGCAGCTGATCGCGGGTCAAAATCTGCTGGGGATGGCGCAGGAAATATTCCAGGAGCTGAAACTCCTTGGAGGTCAGCGGAATCACCTGCTCCCCCTGGGGCGAGGGCAGAGTGACCGTGGAGCTACCGTACTCCAAGATGAGCTGGCCTACCTGAATGCGCGCTGGCTGAATTTGGGGCGATCGCCGCTGAAGCGCCCGCAGCCGGGCCAGCAGCTCCGCCATACCAAAAGGTTTAACCAGGTAGTCATCGGCCCCCGCATCCAGGCCGCGGACCTTGTCGGCCATGGCATCTTTGGCGGTCAGCATCAGCACCGGCAGCGTGCTCCCCGTCGCCCGCAGCTGCTCACACAGCGCCAGCCCCGACAAATTCGGCAGCAGCCAATCAAAAATCGCCAGCGTGTACTGGGTCCAGGGGTTGGTGAGGTAGTGCCAAGCCTCTTCCCCATCGAGGGTCCAGTCCACGATGTACTTTTCTCGGCGAAGCGTCTTCTGAATGGCTTCCCCCAAGTCGGGCTCATCTTCGACAAGCAGAATCCGCATACCGATGAGGCTGGGCTCCCTAGGGGCGATGGCTAAAGCTAAAGCGGCCGTTGACTTTTTCGCCGTTAACGTCGGACAGAATGGCGACTTTGTACTCTCCCAGCGGGGCGTCAGGAATCTCGGCGACGTAGTGGGCTCCCTGGCCATCGTAGGTCAGGGGCACGGATTTTTGGGAGCCGTTGGGAAACTGGAGCTCGGCGGTGACCGTGGCGTTGGGGATGGCCTCGTGGGTGTCCCCGCGCTGGAGATAAAAATCGAGGTGAATTTGCTCGGGCTCAGACAGCGGCACCAGCTCTAGGTGGTAGGGGCCGGACTCGATGACCTGGCCGCCGTGCTGGGGCTGGCTGTGGTCGTCGGGGGCGGGGCTAGAGGCGATCGCGCTGGCCTCGGGAGCCGCGGGGGCCGCGCCGCTCTCTGGGGTCGAGGCGGTGGGGGCGCTGCTGCACGCCGCCAGCAGAAGGGCGATCGCCCCTGCCCAGGAGACGTTGAAAACAGTTTTGCCCATCCCGGATTTTGGCATCACAAAGTTTCGCATCACAGACATCCTCATCAAAAAAACTGGCAAGTCGAAGGGGTTAAAAAGAGGTCTCAGGCACGGAGGCGCTGCGGGTGTCGATCTCAACGGTCGATCGCTGGGGCATCAGCCAGCGGCCAAACCGCGCGTACAGAGCAGGCAGGACCAGCAGCGTGAGGGCCGTTGAGGTAAATAGGCCCCCCAAGACGACCACCGCCAGGGGCTGCAAAATTTCCTTGCCGGCTCCCGTGCCCAGCACCAGGGGCGCCATGCCCAGGGCTGAGGTCAGGGCCGTCATCAAGATGGCCGCCAGCCGCTCCATGGAGCCTTCGGTAATCACCTCGTGCAGGGAGAGGCCCTGGGCAATTTTGCTGTTGTAGTTGTCGACGAGCAACAGGCCATTGCGCACGGCCACCCCAAACAGGGTGATGAAGCCCACCAGAGAGGCCACCGACAGAATGCCGCCCCCCACCGCCACGGAGACAATGCCCCCCACAATGGCCAGGGGCAGGTTGAGCAGAATCATGATCGTGGCCGGGACTGATTTGACGGCGAAGTACATCATGACGCCAATCACGGCGATCGCCATCCCGCCGAAGAGCAGCAGGTTTTGGGTGGCCCGCTGCTCCGACTCGAACTGCCCCCCGTACTGAATGAAGTAGCCCGGCGGCAGGCTGATGCTGCTCTGGAGGCGATCGCGCAGCGCATCGACCACCGACCCCAGATCGCGCCCCGCCACGTTGGCCGACACCACGATCAGGCGCGAGACATTTTCCCGGTTGATCGTGTTGGGGCCGGTGCCGTAGCGGATCTGGGCGAGCTGGCCGAGGGGGATTTTGGGACCGGCGGGCGTGTCCACCAGCAGGTTGCGGATGGTGTCCAGGTCGCGGCGGGCCTCGGGCTCCAGCCACACGACCAGGTCAAAAAGCTGCTGCTCCTCGAGCACCTGGGAGACGACGCGGCCATTGAGGGCGGTCTCGACCACCTCCGCTAGCTCTCCGACACTGAGGCCGTAGCGGGCGGCGGCGTCTCGCTCGAACTGGATTTGCACCTGCCGGATGGGTACCTGGGGCTCGAGCTGAAGGTCGACGATGCCCTCGAGATCTGCCATGGCGGCCTGGACGCTCTGGCCCAGGCGGCGTAGCTCCGGCAGCTCCGGCCCGAAGATCTTGACGGCGATCGCGCTGCGCACCCCCGAGAGCACTTCGTCCATACGGTGGCTGATGAAGCCGCCGATGCTGGGAGCGACCCCTGGCAGCTTGGCGAACTCCGCCCGCAGCTTGGCAATGCTGCCTTCGCGGTCGGCGATGCCGACGTCGCTCAGCTCCACATCCAGGTGCCCGAGGTTCACACCGCCCGCGTCCGCGTCCCCCGGTGCCCGCCCGGATCGGAGCTGGACCGAGCTAAAGCGCGGATCGTCTTTCAGGGCGGCTTGCAGTGCTAGGCCCGCCCGGTTGGTGGTCTCCAGAGACACGCCCGGATACAGCAGCATGGCGTTGACCAGCGATCGCTCCTGGAACTCGGGCAGAAAGACGCGGCCCAGGGAGGGCAGCAGGACCAGGGACGCCACCAGAGCGCCCCCGGCGATCGCCAGAATCAGGGAAGGCCGCCCCACCGCTAAGCCCAGCGCGGGCCGGTAGAGGCGCTGGGCCAGGGCGGTGACCCAGGTTTCATCGGTGGGCAGCGATCGCCGCGTCAGCAAAATCGAGCACAGGGCCGGAGACAGGGTGAGGGCCACCAGGGTCGAAGCGAAAATCGACACCAGGTAGGCCACACCCATGGGGGCGAAAATCCGGCCCTCGATCCCCGTCAGCGTGAAGATCGGCGCAAACACCACCCCAATAATCACCGTGGAAAACAGGACGCTGACCCGCACCTCCACCGAGGTGTCGTAGACCACCTGGTCCGGCGGCAGGGGATTGTCCGCAAGCTGGTTGCGCCGCAGGCCCCGGTAGGCGTTCTCCACGTCCACGATCGAGTCGTCCACCACCGAGCCGATCGCCACCGCCAGACCGCCCAGGGTCATGGTGTTGATGCCCAGCCCAAAGGCCTTGAGAATCATCAGGCCGATCAGCAGCGATAAGGGGATCGCGCACAGGCTGATCAAAGCGGTGCGCCAATTCATCAGAAACAGCAGCAAAACCACTGACACGATCACGATGCCGTCGCGCAGGGAGTCGCGGACATTGGCGATCGCCGCATCGATGAAGTCGCTCTGGCGAAAGGTGACCGCGACCTGGACGTCCTCAGGCAGACTCGCCGTTAGCGCTTCCATGGCCGCCTCGACCGCCCGAGTCACGGTGGGCGTATCGGCGTCGGGCTGCTTGTTGACCATGACGGCGATCGCCCGCTGACCATTCCAGCTCGCGTCTCCCCGGGGCAAAGCAGCGCCCTGGGTGACCGTGGCCACATCGGCTAGGCGTACCGGCACGCCATTGCGAGCCGTCACCGCCGACTGGGCCAGATCGTCGAGGGACTCCAGCCGCCCAATGCCGCGAATAATCAGCTCCTGGTCCGGCCCGGTCAAAAAGCCGCCAGCCGCGTTCACGTTTGCGCCGGCGGCGGCCTCCGTGACCTCTTGCAAGGACACATCGAAGGCCACGAGCTTCGCCGGATCGACCAAGACCTGATACTGCTGCACATCGCCGCCGTAGGCGATCACCTGGGAAACCCCCGGCACCGCCAGCAGGCGATTGGTGATGTCGCGGTCCACGATCCGTCGCACCGTCATCAGCGAGGTCTCCTCGGCGGTGAAGGCGTACTGCAAAATAGTGCCGATGGGGGAGGAGACGGGTGACAAGAGGGGCGGCGCGACGCCCTCAGGCAGCTTTTCGCGGGCCTCCTGCAAGCGCTCGGTGACCAGCTGGCGGGCCTGATAGACGTCGGTGCCCCACCGAAAAATCACCTTGACGACAGACAGGCCGACCGCCGAGCTCGAGCGCACGGTTTCGACGCCGGGAGTGCCATTGACAGCGCTCTCGATGGGCAAGGTGACCAGAGACTCCACCTCCTCCGGGGCAAAGCCCGGCGCTTCGGTCTGGATCTCCACTTGGGGCGGCGCAAAGTCGGGGAAAACGTCCAGGGGCATGCGCTGTAGGGAATAAAAGCCCAGCAGCGTGACGACGATCGCCCCGATGACCACCAGCCAGCGCTGAAGGATGGACCACTTCAGAAGGGTGTTGAGCATTGCGGTTGTTGGGCGGTGGCCTTAGGGAATGCGGGAGGACAGGTCTTGGGGGCGGGGCTCGGCGGCGTCGAGGGCGTGCTGAACGGCGATCGCCCGCTGAATGGCGCTGCGCCGACCCACCCAGAAGGCCAGGGCAAGGCCGCCGAGGGCGATCGCCCCCAGCCCAAAGGGCTGCGATCGCGCGATCCAGCGAGGGGCTGGGGTTTCTGGCGGGTGATCGTGGGCTTCCTCGAGGGCGGTGCCGCCCCGCAAAGACTGGGCATAGAGCAGCGGTGCGCCTTGGGTCACCACGCGATCGCCCTCGAACAGGCCCTCCGTAATCTCCACTTGCTCTCCCGATTCGCGCCCCAGGGTGACGCTCACCGGCTCGAAGCTCTGGCCATTCTGGACATACACCGTCGGCTGGCCATTGGCGTCCACGATCGCCGCTCTCGGCAGGGCGATCACGGCCCGAGGCGTTGGGTCCGTGAGGATTTCCAGCGTCACAAACTGGCCTGGCTTGAGCAGGCCCGCGTCATCGCTCAGGGCGACCCGCACTGGCACCGTGCGCGTGTCGGCCACAACGGCGCCGATCAGGTCAATGCGCCCGTTCAGAACCTGGCTGCTGCCGCTGGCAGGGCGGACCCGCACGGCCTGACCCACCGAGAGCTGAGCGAGATCTTGCTCGTAGACGTTGGCGGTGACGCTGACGGCGCTGCCGTTGACCAGGGTCAATAGGACGGTCCCCGCATCCTCGACGGAGGAGCCCAGGGACACCGCCTGGTCGGCAACGGTGCCGCTGATCGGGGCAGTGAGGGTGAGGGTGCCGTCGGCGTTGGCGCTGGCCCCGAGCTGCTCGAGGCGCAGCTGATAGGCGGCGTCGCTGAGCACCCTGCGATCGCGCGCCACCTGCATATCTGAGCGGGCCCGCTGCACTTGGGTCTCGGCTTCGAGGACTTCCAGGCGGCTGCTGGCTTTGGTAAGGGCGGCCTGGGCTTGGGTGTAGGCGGACTCGGACTCGAGATACTGACGCCGGGCGATCGCGCCGCTGTCGAGCAGTTCGCGATCGCGCTCGTAGCGGTCCTGGGCGGTCCGGAGGGCGCTCTGGGCCTCCCGCAGCTCGGCGGTGGCCACCTGGCGCTGGCGATCGAGATTATTCTCGGCCAGCCGCATTTCTGCTTCAGCTTGACGCACGTCGGCCTCGGCCTCGGCCCGCTTTTCTAGAGAGTTGACTCGCAGCTCGGCCAGTTCGGGGCTGGACATCACCAGCAGCCCCTGACCCGCCACCACGGTGTCTCCGGGCTGCACCAGCAGTCGCACCACGCTGCCCTGGACGGGGTTGGTCACGTTGACGGTTTCGTTGGGCAGCGTCTCCACCTGGCCGGTGGCCTGGAGCCCCACCGGCATCGGACGGCGAGTTACGCTTTCGATCTGGATGCCGAGGCGCTCAGCGGTGGTCTCATCCACCGCGATCGCCGAGGAGCTAGCCGCTGGAGCGCTTTGAAATTCATTCCCGTGTCCCGCGTGGGCGATCGCCCTTTGGGGAGCGCCGATCGCGAGCAAGCTTGCTAAGACCCAGCTAGAAACTATCAGGGGCCGTCGATGCACAGACATGAGCGTCACACCAAGCCATAACCAACGTTTTTCGGCGCAACGGGAAGCGAAAGCAACTGCTCAAGCGCCGTTGGCCTTGTCGCCAGCATGGCACTGCGCGATGAAACCAGGATGAAATTTCTGAGCGATCGCCCTCTCAGTTTTCTGAATCTTAATTCTGTTGGTCCTTGAAAAATCTATGAAGGATTGATTGGGTTGCTTGGCGCAAATCTCTCTTGGTTTGCCCTGGGTCGAACTCCTGCCAACAGGAGATAATCTGAGAGTCCCTCCGGGCGATCGCGCCATGTCTTCCCTCACCACAGCCCTAGAAGAAATCCGCGCTTGGCTCCTCGAGCATGCTCCCCAACAGGCCAGCAGCTTGGCGCCAGGTCTCTCCCTGACAGAAATTCAATCACACTTGCGATCTTTTCCCTTTGCGCTGCCCCAAGAAGTCTATGACCTATATCTCTGGCGCAACGGCTCCGGTGAAGAAGCGGGCCTCTTTGTCTATCACCATTTTTTAGATCTTGATCTTGCCCTCACCGATGCGGCCTTGCTCAACGATGACGTTTGGGTCCAGGCCCGCACCCAGGAACAGCAGCCCGCCCACGTGTTCCCGCTGTTTGACTTTGATGGAGAATACTTTGTGGTGCCGGTGACAGAGACTGCGGTGCCAGCAGCGCCGGTCTTTCACGTGGGCTGCGATGACGGGGCGCTAACGCGAGCGTTTTCCAGCCTGACGGCGATGATGCAGGCGATCGCCGCTAGCTACCAGGCGGGTCTCTACGCCCTCGATGCCGAAGGATATCTCCATCTCACAGACCCCCAAAAATTCAGTGAAATTCGTCGTCGATACAACCCGGACACCGCGCCTAGACTCTATGCCGAGGGCTGGTGAAATCTATTTCTATCGCTTGGGGCTTTGCAGTTTTAAATAACTTTGAGACATGCCAAACAAGATAGAGGCGGCACGATGATCAAAGGCGTGGTGATTCTCCTGGGGGTTCTTTGGGGATGGCTGGCGATCGCCCTGCCGCTCCAGGCCGCCCCAATTCTGTGCCGCACCCTTGAGGGCCATCAAATTTGTGTCCTGAGCCTCAAGCGCAGCGCCAAGTATTTTTGGGAATATCGAGCAAAGGTAAGGGTCGATGGAAAAGAACGCCCCATCGAGATCTACAACTGCCGCGATCGCCTCTGGACGCGGGCTGACGGCAAGCAGATTTCCTTTGAGACACCTGAAATACCAAACGGCGGCAACTTGATCTGTCAATTGTTCCGTCGCTAGCCCCTCCGCTGACCCTAAAAAGTCGATCGAGAAACTTAAGGAGACAGATTGGCTCAAGCCTTGCTACCCAAAGTTCTAATTTTTCGCTCTAGAAAATTGGATTGAAAATTTTATGAATTCGTCTTTAAAAAGACTATCAGCTAGCTGGTTATAGGCTTGAGATGAGTCTCAGATCAACCAGAAGATCGCAAAATTATTAATCGCTTCATAATAAGTTCATTAACTGGAATATTAATAAATTCTGATTGGCGATCAACGCTAACCTCATTAGCGGCGATCGCGATTTTCCCCGAAGCTGCTTAGGGTCTAGCCTTCTCCTAGTTGCCCAAAATCTCGACGAAAAGCCTCTCCAATCGGTCATTTTGAATTTTGTGCTCAAGCTTAAATCGGTAAAAACTCGCTTGTTTTCTTCTTAGAGAGTTTCGACTATGGGCTAATCGCTGACCAAAAGCGGTAGACTCCCAGCAATGGTCATGCAACTGTCGTGATAGGTTAATCAAAAACTTTAGCAACGTACGCTAGGTAAGTGATATATGAGTTGACGGGGCTTAAACACTGAAATTTTCGGAGCGACTCAGGAGCGATCGCCCACTCATGAGCCATAACCGGCGATCGCCGCCTTTGGTTTCGTTCTCAATGCGTCTCTGCTGAAATTTTCCAAGACTCTTCGTTTGTGTTCCCCATGGTTGTCCCGGATATTTCTCGCCAGCAGAGCCCCAGCACTCCCTCTCTGTCTAGCTGGGCTGGGGCGCGATCGCCTTTTTACCGGCGTCAAATCACCCGATTGACCCTTGGCCTCTTTAGCGTCGTCATTGGCCTTGCAGCCTACGGTAGCTATCAGGTTGTGCGTAATCTGATGCTCGACAGCCTCAAGCAAAACGCCTTTTTGGAGGTGGAGCAGGGCAGTCAAACCGTTGAGCGCTGGCTAGTGGTGCTGCTCGAAGACATGGAGTCGCTCGCCCAAATTTTAACCACGCGGCCTCTAGATGCCGAAGTGCAGGCCGACTATCTTCGCAGCGAAACCGTCCGGCTCAAAGGCCTTTCGTCTCTCACCATTACGCCCCGTCAAGGCCCCAGCTTTAGCACCCATCGTGACAGCCTCAGCCTGCGGACCTACGGTTTTTTTCAGCAGGCGATCGCCGGTCAGCGAAATATTAGTAACCCCGTCGCCTTTCCGGGGCACAGCAGCCCAATTATCTTTGTGTCGGTGCCGCTCCAGGCGCGCTGGGATGTCGAGAGCGACCCCGCTGCTGTCCTCAGCGGCACCGTGCGCCTCAACTATCTACAGGCGGTGGTGGATGGCTTGAGCTACGGCCCAAACAGCTATGCCTTTGCCCTCGACGCCACGGGCCGCGCGATCGCCCATCCCAATCGCGATCTCCTCGCGACGATCACAGATGAGGACAAAAGCTGGCTCGACTCAGAAAATCCAGAGCTAGTGGCGATCGCCCAGCATATCGAACACCATCAGCGGGGCATCGATCTCCTGGACCTCGACGGCAAAAAGCAATACGTCGCCTATCTCCCGGTTCCCCAAACCAACTGGTCCATGGCCATGGTGATTCCCCGGGAAAATATCGAGAATAAGCTGCGCCTCCTCGATGGGATTGCCGCCATGGTGGTGGGTCTGTCTCTGGCGATGCTGGCGATGCTGTGGCAGTTTCACACTACAGAGCAGCTTCAGCTCCGCAAATCCAAGGAAGCGGCCGATCAGGCGAAAGAAGCCGCCGACGCCGCTAACCAGGCAAAGAGCGAATTTCTGGCCAATATCAGTCACGAGCTGCGGACCCCCCTCAATGGCGTGCTGGGATATGCCCAGATCCTCAGCCGATCCCAGAGCTGGGGCGAGAAGGAGCGCAAGGGGATTCAGGTGATTTATCAGTGCGGTTCTCACCTGCTAACGCTCATTAATGATGTGCTCGATCTCTCCAAGATTGAGGCGCGCAAGCTCGAGCTATCTCCCCATCCGGTGCATATGCTCTCTTTTTTGCAGAGCATTGTGGAGATGATCCGCATTCGGGCTGATCAAAAGGGGCTGCGCTTTATATATGACGTCGATCAGGAGATGCCCGAGAGCCTAGAACTCGATGAAAAGCGGCTGCGCCAGGTCTTGGTCAATCTGCTGGGCAATGCCGTCAAGTTTACGGATGAAGGCAGCGTTTCGCTGTCGGTGAAGGTGAGCGATCGCAGCTCGACATCCTACCGCCTGCATTTCCAGGTGGCCGACACGGGGATTGGCATTCCGGCGGAGTCCCTCCAGACGATTTTTCAGCCCTTTGAGCAGGGGGGCGATCGCCGCCATCAGCGAGAAGGCACGGGGCTAGGACTGGCCATCACCGATCGCATTTTGGCCCTGATGCAGAGCCGCCTTCAGGTCGAGAGTCAGGTGGGCGTAGGCAGTACCTTTTTCTTCGAAATCAGCGCCGCTGCGGTGGAAAACTGGCACTATGCCGTGGCGACGCTATCGGGTCACCAGGTGGTTGGCTATCAGGGATCCCGGCGCACGCTGCTGATCGTGGATGACAAGTGGGAAAATCGCTCGGTGCTGGCCCACCTCCTCACGCCGCTGGGCTTCGAGATCCTAGAGGCTGAAAATGGTCAAATAGCCCTCAAAATCCTTCAAAATCAGGCTGTCGACCTGATAATTACGGATTTGCTAATGCCCGTTCTCGATGGTTATGCTTTGATGACGCAAATTCGCGCTGAGCCTGAATGGGCGTCAGTGCGTATTATCGTTTCTTCAGCTTCGGTGTCAGAGGCCGATCAGCAACAGAGTTTGGAGGCGGGGGGAGACGCGTTTTTGCCCAAGCCGGTCCAGGCTGAGGAATTGTTTCGGCTACTTGCCAAACAGCTGCAATTGGAGTGGCGGCTGGAAGCGGAAGCCGAAAGGGCGATCGCCTCGGAGGTTCCTGCTACCCCTGCTTGCATCATTGCGCCCCCGCCCGAAGATCTCTCCCCTCTCTTAGAGCTGTTGCAGCAGGGACGCCTCAAGCGTCTGCGGGAGGCGGCTCAGCAAATCGCGGCTCGAGATTCTCAATATCTCGCTTTCACCGAAGAGATCCAGCGCCTCGCCAAAGGCTTCCAAGTCGAGCAGATCGAACGCTTTATCCGACAATATACCCGCTGAAAAGGACGATAACCGATGAGAGACGCCGAATTGATTCTGGTGGTGGATGATACCCCAGCCAACCTAGACGTCATGTCTGAGGTACTTGAGGATGCTGGATTTGAAGTGGCGATCGCAACGACGGGCGAGGGAGCACTCAAGCTGATGCCCAATATCCAGCCAAGCTTGATCTTGCTGGATGTCATGATGCCGGGAATCGACGGCTTTGAGACCTGTCGCCGCCTGAAAGCATCTCCCTCGACTGCCGAAGTTCCCATTGTCTTTATGACGGCGCTCTCAGAGGTGAGCGATCGCGTCAAAGGCTTTGATCTAGGAGCAGTGGACTATATCACCAAGCCCTTTCAGGAGCAGGAAGTCTTGGCGCGGGTCCACACCCATTTGCGGCTGCGCAACCAGAGCAAAGCCCTAGAGGCGCGCGTCGCCGAGCGCACGGCTGCTCTCATGAGCGCCCTTGAGCAGCTCAAACACTCCCAACTCCAGCTCGTTCAGCGAGAAAAAATGTCGGTATTGGGAGAGCTAGTCGCGGGGATTGCCCACGAGCTCAACAACCCCATCGGCTGTCTAGTGGGCAATATTCAGCCCGCCCAGGACTATGTTGGCGATCTCTTTCACCTGATCTCTCTCTACGAAAAACACTATCCTCAGCCGGACCCAGAGATCGACGATGAGCGCGACGCGATCGATCTAGACTATGTCCGCACCGATCTTCCTAAGCTTTTAAACTCAATGCGCGAGAGCGTGAACCGCATCTGTAATCTGAGTAATGGTCTACGCAGTTTCTCCCGCGCAGATAATGACCAGAGCGTTATTTGTGATCTTCACGAAAGTATTGACAGCACGATTTTAATTTTGGGCCACCGCCTCAAGGCAAAACCCAATCATCCCGCGATTTTGGTGGAAAAACGATACGGTGATTTGCCGCTGGTGGAGTGCTTTCCTGGCTCTTTGAACCAGGTATTTATGAATCTCCTCGCGAATGCCATTGACTCTATTGAGGAGGCCAATCGCGATCGCAGCTATCAGGCGATCGCGGCGAACCCAGGCCAGATCACCATCACTACCCAAGCCCTGGAGCAAGATCGCCAGGTTCTAATTCGCATTCAAGATAACGGTGCTGGCATGTCCAGTGAGGTCAGAGAACGAATTTTTGATCATCTTTTTACGACTAAGCCCATCGGTCAGGGGACCGGTATTGGTCTCTCGATCGTTCGCCAAATTGTGCTGGAAAAGCACGGCGGTATGCTCAATGTCTACTCCCAGCCAGGAGAGGGAGCAACCTTTGAGATCTCGCTTCCCATTCGCGCTGGCGTCCCGGCGGGCGTGTGCTGACGCTTAGTCATGCTGAGAGAGATTTGCCCTGGGAGTATTACCCTTGAGAGATGGCTATGAATCGACGTTTCTTCTTGCAGGCGGGGGGCACGACGGCACTGGCACTGCTGACTCACAGCTGTAGGCGATCGCCCGCTACCTCGGTCTACCGCAGCTCTCTCAAGGCGATTAAAGCGCGAGGCTACATGGTGGTGGCCACCGAAAATCACTATCCTCCCTTTGAGTTCTTGGTCAACGATCGCCCGACGGGGTATGACTATGATCTCCTAGAGCTGCTGCGCAAGGTCGCACCCTTTGAGATTCGTCAGGAGATCTTGCCTTGGCAGGAGATCTTGCCGGGGGTTGAGTCAGGACGCTTTGATCTGGCTCTCAGCGCCGTTGGTATTACCGATGAGCGGGCAACTACCCTAGATTTCACGATGCCGATCGCCGAGTCCTCGATCGCCTACGTCAAGCGCAAAGCCGATGCGTCGATTCGCAATCTTCAGGATCTAGCTGGCAAGCGCATTGGGGTGCAGCAGGGAGGTCTATCTCTCGCGACGGTGCCGGAGCTCCAGAAGTATCTACAAAGCCAAAATCGGGCTTTGGTAGAGATTCGGCAATATCGAGATTTTGACGCGGCCTATCTAGATCTAATTCATAGCCAGATCGACGCGGTTCTCCATAATGTTGTCTCTTTGTCCGTCTTGGTAGACGAAAAGCTCGATCTCTTTGAGATGGGCGATCGCGTGGGGCGCCGCTCCTACGCCGCCTGGGCCGTTCGCAAGGGAAATGCAGATCTGCTGGCCTTCCTCAATGAGTTCTTGGTAACGGTCCGCCGCACAGGCCAGATGGCCCAGCTTCAGGAAAAGTGGCTGCGCATCGTTTTCGAAGATCTGCCGACCCAGCCCCTGCTACCGGGCGATCGCGATCTCCTAAAGTAGGGTTTAATGGTTGCCACCCGAAATATGCAGATAAATTCTTAAATCGCTGCTTGGACAGTGAGAGCGGCTCAGGAAAAAGTAAAGTTTTGAGACTGAACGTACTGAATCAGCCCTGAGAAAAAAGACTTGACTTTCGAGCGATAATAAGCGTAAGTAGGAAATGAAACCCACTTCTTTAGCTTGGTCAGCTAAAAGAGGTGAAGCAGCCGCAAGGCTGAAAAAGGAGGACCACACAATATGACGTCCCAAGAACGGGGTGCCAGCATTCAGGCACCTTCCCTCAAGCCGTCTGTAGATTTAGCAAAGCTCGTTGGTCTGTTGGCAGAGGCTGTCGAAAATAGCCAGACGCCTTCTGATTCTAGAACCATCAAAGAGCGCTCCCTTTTCTGGTTTGACTCTGAAAGAAGCCGCTTAAGGATTTGTACCTCAGCAGTGCTGATTCGGCTCTTCTCTTCCCCAGGCTTTCAAGCTTTCAAGACTGACGCTTCTAGTAGTTTTATTCGAGACTTCGAGTCTCCCCCCTTTGGCCTCAGAGCTAAGCTAGGCGGGCAACTGACAGAAGGAAACCCTTCCCATTTGCCCACCGATGTTGACAAACTCATGGAGGCAATCAACCAAGCATTAGACCAGGCTCTGCCAACTCCGGAATCCTTATCTACTCTGCTGCTCAACGATCCGGCTCAGCATCTGACAAAGTTGGCTAAAGCTGCCGGTGCAACGTTCAAGGACCAGGCTTTTCAAGCGAATCTTCAGCCTCTCGCCTTTGACTCTAGCGCTCCCAGCAAATCAGAGCCAAAAACAGCTGTTGCCAAGGTGTTGGCCGCTGTTGAACAGGTGGAAGTAAACGACTACTTCCAGCACATGATCGATGCTGTTGGGACTCACCTAGAAAATCGAGATTGTGATGAAGATGATATAGATGATGCCATCAAGAGTCTTGAAGAGGAGCATCACCGAGCCGATAGCCAAATCAATCGCTTCCTCCGCTTTCTCGATGATGAAGCGCTATCTCGGGTCAGGCTCAGTGTGACCTTCCGCATCATGGAGGCGATCGCAGAAAATGCCCGCAGCAGTACCCAAGCTGAAAATCAGCGGTTGGTAGAATATGTAGACCGGGTATTGGCCCTGCTAAAGGCCGCCAAAACTGGAAACCTGTATGTTGATCTAACTGCTCACTACGGCCAGAATGCGGAATTTGACTTGTTAGATTATCTAAACAAAGCCACTTTCTTCTCCTGTCTGTCAGTTTGGCCAGATTGGCAAACCCAAATTTTTGAAGAAAAGGTGCGGGACCAGAATAGCTATGGAGTGAAGCGGGAAGTCAGCTATCGCTTTCGCATCAATGGTAAGAATCCTGAGCACAGCAAGCCCGCTTATGAAGCCCGGCTGGATGTGATTGAAGAAATACTTCTACAAGACGACGATTCTGGACCGCCCCCATCAGGACTTTATCGACGTTTGGCCGAACTGATCGTCTTGGATGTAGTTGTGCCGTCTCTCTCTGGTTCTGCGGAGTCTATTTCTCCTGAACAACTCTCTACAACTATTCAGGCCCGTACTGAAGCGTTGCGCCATCAAGGAAAGCCCGGGATTCAACAGTTAATCCAGTCATTGCGAGAGCGATCCCACGTTATGCAGAGTATCGCTGATGCTCTGGTTAACCTACTCAAACGCAAAGGCACCCAGATTTTCGCTCAGGCCCAACGGCGCACTGCTCAGCAGTTCATTTGCGTAAAGCGAGATATCGTGGCCTGGTCACGCCTAGAGCATGCAGCTCCCGGTGTCAAAGACCTGCTGGTCGGGTCTCAAAACAAGTCCCGAGAACAGGTGGAGTGGTTTCAGCACATTGAAATTGCTGATTCACCCGATGTTCCTAAACTCTTGTTTTCTGTGAAGGTCACTACCTATTTGACAGAGTATGACCTGGTGCTGAAGGAGACGGGGGGGCGATCGCTTCAAGCACAAAGACTATACCAGGGCAAGCTGCTACAAGTCATTTGGGTTCCCCATCAATCCGAAAAAGATCAGTTATACAAGCCCTCTGAGTCTGCAATTCAAATGAGATCGTGGGCCTTACCATCGGCCATTCAGCTAGAGTATGAAACCCGCACTCTAACTCGACGACAGGAAAAAGGTGACGATAGCACCAGGCAGTTGCACGCTGCTGCCATAACAGCCTTTACGATTCTGGCTTATTGCTGCCTATGGGCCATTATCAAACGGCTGAAAAGCCTGGATGATAAAGCGGCTGTTGACTTCACTACCTTGATACTTCGTCTCCAGGAAACTGGCAAAAATAGCAAAAGTGCGGGAGATGATTGTGTCTATGCTGCTTCCCAATCCATTGAAGCGATCCTGGCACAGGATACCTCTGTACATATGCAAGGTATTGCCTTAGACAATTTAGCTCCTAGCAACCGCTCCACCCCGTGGGTAAAGTCAGGCACCTTTGATGCGCTGGTGAGTGCCTTCCCTCTGGTGATTCAAACCGATCGTTCCCCTGATATTAAGCGAATTGGACTGATATCCTATGCTACTCGTCCTGCTGATGAGATACCAGGGCTAGATCCGGACGATCGCAATACCCTATTTCTTACCCAAAGCTATATTGCCTCAGCCGTTAGTCAACCGCTCTCAGGATATGAGCTAAGAGCTGAGCGGACTCAGTCCGATATTGTGACCTCCCCAGATGATCTACAAAAACAAAGAATTGTTCGAGAAGAAATTGGTTACCTAAAGCGCCAGGGATGTCAGCACATTATTTTGTTGTCTCACTCCTATGGCAGCCGCCATTTCAACCGCACTGCTGATCACAACTCGGCACTCGCCCCCGCCAATTTTCTAGAAGAAGTCTTTCAAACATTCCCAGATCTGACGATTTATCCTCTCTTGCGGGATGTATTTCCGGCAACGCGATTTCGCAAACGGAAAACAGGAGAAACTGCGTTTGAAATTGCCAGTGCTGGTGACCACAGTACGTTTCTGCGTAATACAGGTATGGAGCAGGTGCGGGACATTATTCCGGTTTACACCTTTGCCACCCTCCATGTTGTAGAAGAAGATAAACAGCCCCAATCGGGCTTTTGTATGTACTTCTTGGTTTCAGATCAGAGAGTAACTAACATTAACTGGACTGAACGGGCTCGCCAACATTTGCTCAACCCCCAAGGGCAATCTCCAGAACACTCATGTTTGCTGACAGTGCTTAGAGGGCTACACTTCATTGAAGCTGAACGGGGTGTCAAGAACGGACAGCTGATTCCTGTTCTAGATCCATTCAGCTGGATTTCCCCTACAACAAAAGAAGCTGCGGGAGAAATCGAAATTTTTCATTCCCGGCGGCGGGGGCGAGTCCATCTCATCTATCCAGCTGTCCTGACCCATATTGCTCAAGTGCTGCACAGGAGAAATTTGCATGGAAGATAACTTCCTTGTGCAAGCGTCCACTTGGGGGCGAATCTTTGAAATTGCTGTACAGCGGGGAGTAATTGCCCAACTGATTTATCAGAAACTTCTGTCTCCGGCCCATCCTGCCTTGGAGCCCTGGCATACTGGCCGAGTCTCTGATGTCACCAAAGGAGCTTTGAAAGCTCTATCGGTTACGGATGACAATGTCAGAGACTGGCTGGAATCCGGAGTCCGCCATCTATTGATATTTGGCTATGGATTGGGCTGGACGACGATGCGGGAGTGCTTGAAGCACGATGCCCCGAAAAACCCTAAGCTTGAAGCCCTTTGGTGCCCTCTGACTTTACCGGGTAAGGAAGATAAGTTTGAAGAGGAACAGGAAAAAACTGCGATCGCATTCCACCAAGCCTTTCAGCTTTCCGGACCCCCGGATGCAGTTACCCAAAAGGGCAGTCCGGGCAAAGCTGACTTTCTGTTGTGGCTTAAGTCAGATGCCACTGATCGGCGACGCAGTAAACGGTCCAAAGATTTTTTGCTGTGTCTAGAGTTTTCCTACAACGCCCCGGCAAAACTAGCTGACTTCAAGACTGAAGCCCCTCACTGCGCTGAGGTCAATCGCTACGCCCGATATCTCGATTCCCGCGGAGTCTTTGCACGAGTGTGCGCCGAAGTGGAAGGCGAAACATTGACCCTGAGCCATAAACTGGCTGATCACTTAGTGGCTTTTAGTGGCTCTGACAAACCACTTTATAAACTCTGTCAAGCTGCCTCCTACACAGAGAAGCTAGTACGCCAACTGTCAGCAATGGGACGATTTTCCCAGGGATGTAATGTTCGAGCGATCGCGGTTACCTCCAACGGTTTAGAAAGCCTAGCGGCTCACTTCAACGGCCAGAAGCCTGAACCAGATCCGCGAGCCCGGTTGATGACTACTTTGGGTCAAGCCTATCGGAAGGCTCGGAGCCTCTCCGATGATGCCCCGGATGCTTTGAAGCAGGAGATCCAGCTGGTCTTTCGGAAACTGCTTGGATCCTTGCCGACTGAGTTGAAAAACCAGGTCAAACCTCTTCTTAAAAGCCCAGATCCAGGCCAGCTGCTACATTTCAATTTTCAGGAACAGATTGGAGACTTCTCGAATCCCACGCAGCTTTTTTCGGTAGAAGATGTTATCTCAGGAGTACAGCTAAGCGATGAGTTCATCGAATTACTTGGCAACGCCCCTGAAGCTAATCTACGTCAGGCTCTTATTTCGCGACAGGATTCACAAGAACAGGTGACCTTGCGAGATGCTCACGCCGCCGCTGTGGTGGCAGGCTTGAAAGCGGCTCAGCCCGGTCGCCTCAATGTGCTTGCCCTAGAAGGTAACCCCGGTATTGGTAAGACGACGGCAGTCACTCAATTTCTGGCTCAACAGGAGGGTTACTGCTTTCTCTATGTCAGCCCTCGAGTTGTGATTAACCGAGATGTTACCAACAAGTTGGCGCGAGACAAAGGCAGACCCACCGGCATTTTGACCATGACATCTAATGCCAAACTAATTGATGCGGCTCCTGAATGGTATGACCAACAATCAGCCCAGTCTGGACAGAAATCGCGTCGGGTTGACAGTGCGGTGGTGGTTGATGGTATCTCAAACTTGGTTTATCCCACCTGCAACACTATCTTTGTATCACCCGAAGATGAACAAAACATTGATACCAGTATTGTCACCTCCCGTCGATACAAGCGCTCCCGCAATGAACGGGAAGATAGCGTTCAGTCCCAAATTCGACCAGGGGTTTTGAGAACTTTAGCAACCTCCGCTCGTAAGCTGTTGGAACATAATCCAGCCATTAACCGAATTGTGATGACAGCGGCGATTCAGGGCTATCGTGGTGTTCAAAACCGGACAACGATTGATGCTCTCAGCAATCTCTTTACTAAAAAGGCCAATCTCCAGGAGGGTAAGCGAGAACGGCAAATCTTCGCCCAAAAGATTCCCACTATTATTGCCATGGTCGATGAGGTGGCTGGCGATGGCGCAGGGGCTCTATTTTGTCATCGGTTAGCCGAATGGCTCCATCAGCAATTTCTTGAGCCGTTTGAAGGAGAGCCTTGTCCGTTTCGAGTAGTGCTTATTATTTCAGATGCCTCTCTCAGCAATGAGGTGGTATTGAACAGCTACTTGAATTCAGGTGAACGGGCTCCAGACAAAGTTCTCATCAGCCCTACTCAGGGCAATTCAGCTTTTCGCGTTACTGGCACTCGGATGAAAGTAGGGCCAGGGAGACATCCGGTGCTGCATGTTATGACGAATAGCTACCCAGCATCTCAGCTCAAAGTTGACTACAGTGTTCGACTGGCTCCTATCACTCCTGGCTTAACCAGCGATGGATTACCCCAATCCATTCGACAAGCGATACGAGATCAATCAGCGGAAAAGCTGCTGAACAATGCTCGGATAGAAATTGAGCGAGGTTTGGCTAATGGAGCAGAACAACTCATCTTTTTTGCTCAAGATAAAGCTTTTTTGCGACAGCTCTGCCAAAACTTGACTTTGGGAGATCGGCCTGTACTTGCTCCTGAAAAAGTCAAAGTGATCGACCAGAGTGTTCCTGAAGCAGAGCGATTAAAGTTGGTTCAAGAACCTCAGCGAGATCAGGTGCGTGTCTTCCTAATGACCTCTTCTGGAGCAAGAGGTGTTTCCTTCCCCAAAACGGATTGGATTATCGCATCTATTCCTCGCTTCAACATTGAAGCAGCTTTGATGGAGGTTGCCCAACTCATTTATCGGGGTCGGGGTTCGTATACCGATGCAACGACGGGCGAGCCAGTTCCTGGAGATAATAAGTCCAGGCAACTGGTCATGCTGATCAATGATTTTGTTATCGATGAGGGGACTGATGATAGGGACCGCCGCTGGTTACGCCAAGCCAGCGACCTTTTGACGCTGCTGCTCATGTTGCGGTCTACGATTCACACTCGCATCAAGGGAGATGCCGGTCTCAGACGTCAGCGAATAGCCTTTGTCCCAGTTGGCTTTGTCGGTGATGAAGAACTGCTCAGCTTGATGTCTGGCGACCTGCGTGATTTTTTGCGAGAAGCTCAAGTATTTATTTGTGACGCCCAGCACCCAGACGATAAAGCCTTGGTTGCGAAAGCTGCTCAGCTGACAGAGCGCCTCTTTGGCCACTTTAATCTCCGAGGCATGTCGCCTGAGAGAGGTGCGATCTCCTACGTAGACTATGGCACTACTGAAAGATTAGCAAAGGCGCTTACTCGGCCTGCCAGTCGTTTGTTGGCTCTATCTACTCCAACAGAAATGGAGACATTGGTCATTCCAGAAAAAGTAACGTGTATTGGTCCCTTTTGGATGGAAGACTGGAAGGGTCGTAATTCTGAAGAGAAGTTTAGTTTCGAAACCTGGCGAAAAGGAGTAAAAGAAGGCAGTAGTAGTTTGCTTGAGATTTTTCAGAGAATAAAGAAGAATAAAGCTTTGCCATCTAAGCTTAGACGTCCAGCACAAGAGTTATACCGATTGCTTATCCGTGAAAAGGATGCCGCTACGCGAGAATATTCTACTTTGCAAGATACTCGCACAGATAATCTTGTGATTGCCCTGCCTCTGGACTATCCTCACTTTTGGCAAAAGAGTCTAGAGGACGGAATCAGACAACAAGAAGTTGAGGATCCAAATACTTGGCGCGATGCTCTAGGACGTGCCCTGGCTTCCCAAGGAACGGTCATGCCGGTTGTTGCCAAGTACCAGGATTTTCCATGGGCAGCGGTTGTTGGACAACGAACGATGAGTCAGCTAGATCTCATTTTTGATAATCGCTATTTTATGGCGTCCAGTGAGATGAACTTGTTAAATACTCTTTTGCTGGAAGATGATTAACTCTTTTATATGGGAGAGTGTTAGCTCTTTAAGAGAGTGGAGAATAGGCAATTTGAACTCCTAACTTTTGATCGCAGGTATCTAAGCTCCATCACTCTTATTTCAAACGGGGTGCAGGCTTTTCCCAAATGCTTCCTATGAGTTCGCTAGTCAGCGCGCTCTAAAAACTGCTTGCCACAGTCCTTGCATAGATAGCGTTGCCTGTTGTAGCGATGCCCGTTCTTCGACAAGCGGTCAGAGTGACAGTAATGACACTTCATTACTTTTGTTGCTTTTTCATCCATTGACTTTGGTTCTACATGGGGGGCTAGATAGGCGACTAGCAAAGCCTTGAGCTCTTCGTAGCGCGATCGCCGTTGATGTTCCTCTCCCCTCAACGCCTGCAGCAGTAGGGCGTTGTAGCACTGATGAACCGTTTCAGCGAGGCGCTCGCTCTTCTCGATGGGCAATGCTGGATTCCACTGTCGCAAGAAGCTCGCGTATTGCTCAATCAACTGACGATTAAACGTCTCGTCAAACAGCATAAATAGCTGAGGCGCCACAAAATACTGAATGTAGACCACCTGGGGAATCGGGTCTTGGAAATAGGCAACATGCGCTTCTACCAGGCGATCGACAAACTCCGCAAACGGTCGCTTCAGATCCGCAGACTGCAATAGTTCCTGGTTAAGGACCGTCACGTTTTCCATGTGACGGGCTTCTAAAGCGTGAAAAACGGCAAGTTTATCGGGAAAAAACTGGTAAAGCGAGCCGATCGCCGTTTTTGCCCTGGCAGCAATCATGTGAGTGGTTGCGGCTTCGTAGCCGACCTCTACAAACACCTCGGCTGCGGATCGCAAAATTTGCTCAACCCGCTTTTGGCTGCGCTGCTGCTTGGGCTGTCGTCTCAGGGGCATAGAAGGCGGCTGTGGTTTGACCATGGGTGACTAAAAGACGTCTTGACAAAGATGAATAATCCGTCGTATTTTCAAAATCGAATATGAAAGTTTCGTCATAATTTTACTATGTCATTCATCCTTCCGGGCGCACCGTGGCTGATCGCTCATCGATCCATGCTGGGCATTAATCGACCCTACAAACTCTCTTTGAATGGCCAGGACTACGTCCTCTGGCAGAATTCTCAAGGGGAGGTCTTTTCCCTCAATAATGTATGTCCTCACCTGCAGGCTCCGCTGTCGGAGGGCTGGGTTTGTCAGGAGCGAAATACCATTACCTGTCCGTTTCATGCGCTGGAGTTTGATGGACAGGGACGGCTGCATCAAGCCGGAAAAGTGGGAGCGCAGCCGCTCATCGCTCCGCTGAAACTCGTGATTCAGGGGGATTGTATCTGGACGTACGGCGGCATGGATGCCAAAACTCCGGTTTCTGACTTGATTGAACGAGTGAGTCAGGACATGACCTTTGTCGGCGTTGCTGGAGAAAAAAGCATCCGGGGTCCCTTTCTGCATAATCTGCTGATCAATTACGATTACAACCATCAGAACGGGACTCACAGAGAGCTATTTGGCATCAAAGCCAATCGCATTCCTGTCTTTGAAAAGGAGGGTTACTGGGCAAAGGTTGTGCAGGAAATCGATCGCAATGATCCGACCTTTGCAGATATTTGTCGCAACCCGGTGATTCTTTCCGCACCCAAGACTTACACGAGCACATTAGAGTATGCGTTTCCATCTCTGACGACCTTTAAAACTCGCTTTGCATTGGGCGAAATTTTGCAGGTACACGTGCTGTATCCGGAAACCGAGACCCATACAAAAGCCTTCGTTTTGGTTTTTGCCCAATTGAATTATCCCGTATTGAAACCGCTGCTAAAACGATCGATATTGAGTGCGGTGGCAACGGTTGTGGAACAGGATACGCGATCGATCGAAACGTCTTATCCGCGCCAGCCTGCGAAGATTCGCTTACCCAACGAGGAGATCATGGTTCATGCGGAAAAACTCTACCGGGAATGGTGAGGCTGGTGGGTGGCGGATGAACTTCCGATGGCAATCGGGGGAAGGGATACCGAAGACCTGGGTAGTCGCTGATAACCCAAATGACTATGAAAAAGATGGCACCCCCCGCCGCTAGAAGCTAGGCAACGCCCTGAGTGTCCTGGTGAATAGGTGATCTAATTCCTAACTTGATGGCTTTGAGAGAATGGAGAATAGGGGATTCGAACCCCTGACCTCTGCGGTGCGATCGCAGCACTCTACCAGCTGAGCTAATTCCCCTGGAACGAACTATAGGATAACGCTGGAGTCGAGCCAGCGTCAACGATATCAGCCTGATGCTGTCGATTGCGCCAGCTCCTCGGCCACAATGTGCACGAGCTTAGTGACGGCGCCGGACTGACCCCACACCTGGAGAAGCCGATCGCGCATGGTGGCTAGGGTTTCTGGGTGCGAAAGATAGTGCGCTGCTTTGGCCGCGACTTCTTCGGCTTTGAGCTCTCCCAGGAGTTCTGGCACGATCTCTTCGCTGGCCAGGATATTGGGCCAGGCGAGCAGGCGCGATCGCCGCAGAAACCAGCGATTGATCAAAACGGCAAAGAGGGTGCCGACTCCTGGCAGATTCGCCAACAGGCCCGGTAGCCCATCCCAAGAGCGCATAGCGTCGATCTGCTGGGTGGGCAGCAGCACCATCATTGGCACGCCGAGGGACCCGAGCTCTGCGGTATTGGCGCCGACGGTGGTCAGACAAAGACGACAATTGGCCAAGACATCGTAGGCGGGGGAGGTGGTCCACAGCTCGACTTCCAGGCCGTTTTCGGTTCTCAGTCGGGGGCGATCGCCGCTGCCCTCCGGCGGCAAGATGAGCTGGGCTGATGAGCCTGCAATGAGCTTCACGATAGGGTTTTGCTGAGGATCGGCGAAGCGGGCGAGCTCTGGCAGGCTGAGGGTCGGGGCGACCGGCAGCACGAAGCGAGTCTGAGGGCGATCGCGGTGGAGATGCTCGGCGATCGCCAGCACCAGCGGCACGCCCTGGGCCAGCTTCGCTGCCTTGGACCCCGGCAGCAGCCCGATCCACTCAGCCTCTGGAGAAAGGGGAGACTCGGACTGATCACGCAGGACGGCTGCGGCGTCACTCATTAGGTTGCCGATCACCTGATACTTGTGGCGATAAGCTTTGGGCGCGCGGGCGGCGATGTCTTCCCGAGCTACGCCGAAGCGATCGACCCAGCGAGGCCAGCGCGCATCCCACTCGCCGTAAATCACGATGCGGTAGCCCAGACGCTTGCCAATCACCACCGGAAAGAACTGGTCGCCGCCCAAAAACAGCACAACGCCGCGATCGCGCCAGTCCCAGCTCTCGGCGGTTTTGCCTGCCAGCAGAAAGGGAAAAAAGTGCTCGGCTCCCTGGACGCGATCGACTTCGGGAAAGCGACGGGCGATCGCGGCTTCTTGGCCACTGGCGTTGTTGCAGGGAGCGAGAATCACCGAAATGCGCAGGCGATCGCGATCGTCTCCCAGCTGTCGCCGCAGCTCTCGCACCACGGGCCGCACCCAGGTAGTCACTTCCCCTGGCCCATTCGACAAAATCAGCACGTCCATTGCTGCGCTTTTCTCCGCCACCATCTCGTCTCCTCTGGGCGATCGCTCGCTACTCCGCTCCCAGCTTCACTATGCAGCGCCTTGAGCTTGCAGACAATGCCCCAGAATTTCCTTGCGAAATTTGAACAAATCTCAACAAATGTGCTATTCTAGCCTGGTAAAGCGCAAGCAACGGGATGTAGCGCAGCTTGGTAGCGCACTTCGTTCGGGACGAAGGGGCCGCTGGTTCGAATCCAGTCATCCCGATTTTTCAAACCCTATCAAAGACACCTCACCAAATGGGTTTTAGTTCAGCGAGCTAAACTCTGAGGCCAACGCTTAGATATGTGTCTTTCAATCAAGTCTTAATGACAGATCAGTAGCGGCTTCGCTGAAGCTTTGCCTAGATATAGTACATATCACTTAGGCGCTGCCGAATATCTCGCTGGCTACAGAGATCCTGGAGGGTATGACGGCGCAGCACCTCCCGAGCTTCATGGTGGGCCTGCTGCCATATCTCTCGTACGATGGCGCGATCGCCTGGCTCTATGTCTTGTCTGCTCTTATTATGTCCATGATCTTCTAGTGCATCTAGGATCTCGATCAAAGCGAGCTGCCATGCTTCCCGCGCCAGTAGGTATCCCCCTTTATTGCCGCGCTGACTCTGAATCAGGCCTGCGTGACGCAGCGCCGCAAAGATTTGCTCTAGATAGCGATCGGGAATTCCTTGGCGAGCAGCAATTTGCTTGACTTGTACTGGTTCACCGCGATCGCTGCCTTTTGATAGCTCCATCAGCGCGATCAGCGCATATTCGACCTTTGAAGAGAGTTCCATGAGCATCGGGTTATATTGTTCGGCTCAATATATACCGGTTTTCCGCCCAGATTATGTGTGATTAACAACGATCGCCGAGAAGTTGGAGGATTGAACCCTACCTTTTAGTAGTGCCAGCTGTCACCGTCGGGATTTGCCTTGCCCATGATGCCCAGATGGAGCGATCGCAATTCTTCCAGTCCTGCCCGAATTTGCTCCACGCTACCCCGCAGCTCTAGATCAAAAATGCCAGGGCGGGATGAGGGGTCAAGCGCTGCGGCCAGAATATTAAACGTGAGGCCATGGCGCAGGGCAAGACGAGCGAGAATTGGCTCACCTCGATAGTCCGTAGGAATGTGCACTTGTACGCGGACTTGGGTGCGAGAAACGATTGGGAAAACCATGTGCAGTCTCCTGCGGAAGTCAAAGCGAACACAGGAAAAATTAGGGTTTAATTAAGGTCTAATTTAGAAGCTAAACTTCAAAACCCTAACTCAGGGGCTAGATTTCGTAGTGCCAGAAGGGGGTGCGATCGGGCCGTACGACGATCTGTCGCTGGTGTCGGTGGATGAAACCCTGGCGCTCGAGGGTGCTGAGTAGCTTCGTGACCGTGACGCGCGTGGAGCCGACTAGATCGGCCAGCTCTTGGTGGGTGATCCGGAGCGCGATGCGGCGGCCATGGTCGTGCTCGTTGCCGAAGCGCTGGGCTAGCCAGTTCAGCACTTGGATCAGCGTTGCTTGGACAGGGCCCGATCGCACCATGCTCAGCAGCTCCTCGGTTTGGCGGGCGTGGCGGAGCAGGGCGTCGGTCACCTGGGGCCAATCCTGCGGCTGGAGCGAGCGAGCGACCACCTCTGTTACGCATTCGGCCTGGAGCGGATCGGCGCTCGAAAGAGGAATTCCCAACACGTCTCCCGGCCCCCAAAGACCAAGGGTGACGACCTCGCCTGCTTCGGTCCAGGTGAGGGTGCGGACGACTCCGCTGTGAATCTGCCAGAGCTGATTGGGCAGGAGGGGCAGGTTAGAGCGGCGAGCAAAAGTGCGGACGGGGGGTGCGATCGCGCCTTGAGTGGTTGCGAGGGAAAGCAGCATGGCAAAATTCGCCCCTAGGGGAGCGCTGAGGAGAGAATTGTAAAATACGGTATCTTGATAGACTAACCGTGGTTTAACGAGAAATCAAGCAATTCCTGCGATCGCCCTCTTGTTCTTTTTGTAGGCTGAGAACCTATGACGTCCCCGCATGCGCCTGCTTCACTTCCTTTTGCTAAGCTGCCGCCCGCCGAGCAGCGCCAGCGTTTGCGAGATCTGGCGATCGTGTTTCTCAAGCTAGGGGCGATCGCCTTTGGCGGGCCGGCGGCCCACACTGCCCTCATCCAGGATGAGGTCGTCACTCGCCGAGGGTGGCTGACCAGCGAAGCGCTGCTGGATCTGATCGGCGTCACGAACCTGATCCCAGGCCCTAACTCCACTGAGCTAGCGATTCACATCGGCTATGAGCGCGGCGGCTGGCGGGGACTGGCGATCGCCGGGGTGTGCTTCATCCTGCCAGCGGCCCTGATCGTGTGGGTTTTGGCGATGGTGTATGTCCGCTACCAGAGCGTGCCTGCCCTGGGCTGGCTAATGTACGGCATCAAGCCGGTGATTATCGCGATCATCGTGCAGGCTCTGGGGAAACTGGGGCGAAAGGCGGCCAAGGACTGGCCGACGACTCTGGCGGGCGTGGCTGTGATGGTGGCGTTTTTTGTCCAGATCGATGAGATTTTGCTGCTGGTGCTGGCGGGGTTGGCGGTCATGGTGATCAAAAATCGCCGGTTGCCGGGGAGCTTTTCGGGGCTGCTCTGGCTGCCGCTGCCCTTGGCCCAAATGACGGCGAGCAGCGAAGCTCTGGCGATCGCCTGGCACCAGGTGTTTTGGTTTTTTCTGAAAATCGGCTCGGTGCTCTACGGGGGTGGCTACGTGCTGCTGGCCTTTTTGCAGCGGGATTTGGTGGAGCGCTCCCAGTGGCTGACCTCCCAGCAGCTGCTAGACGCGATCGCCATTGGCCAGGTGACGCCGGGGCCGCTTTTTACAACGGCGACTTTTGTGGGGTATGTGCTGGCGGGCCACCGCGGGGCGATCGCGGCGACGGTGGGCATTTTTCTGCCGGGATTCCTGCTGGTGGGCCTGGTCAATCCCTGGGTGCCCAAACTGCGGCGATCGCCCTGGGTGAGCAGTTTTCTAGATGGCGTCAATGCCGCTTCATTGGGCCTGATGGCGACGGTGACCTACACCCTGGGCCGAGCGGCGCTGGTGGATGGCCTAACGATCGCCCTGGCAATCCTCAGCACCGTGCTGGTCTTTCGCTTCAAAATCAACGCGGTCTGGCTGGTATTGGCCGGTGGGCTGATCGGGTTTCTGAGCCAAAGCTTCTAGGCAAAGGGCGATCGCCTACAAGTAAATCTCCGGTTGATGGCCGAGGATGAGGGTGAAAAGACTCTTTGAGGGCGACCAGCGATCGCCCAGATGCCTGAGCTGATCAGGCTTTGACGGTTTTAGGTAAAATTAAACTCCTAAAAACTCATCGGGTTACTGTACTTTTTGAAAAACTTCGGATATCGTGATTCCTCATACGTCGGTTAACTCCATTAACTTGATCGGTTTACCGTAGATTTGTGAGGCAGCTTCCGTGATTGATCTCCTGAAACCCAAACCCTTTCAGCGTTTCGTTACCTTTTTTGTGTTTGGCGCGGCCCTAAGCGGGGCGATCGCCGCCTGCTCCGGGCCAGCCACGCCCCCCGAAGCCTCCGCCAGCGGCAGCTCCTCAGCCGCCGCTCCCGAAAAAGTCCAGCTCACCCTGGTGTCCTACGCCGTCACCCAATCGGCCTACGAAAAAATCATTCCTAAGTTCGCGGCCAAGTGGAAAGCCGAGCGCGGCCAAGAGGTAGAGTTTAACCAAAGCTATGGCGGCTCCGGCTCCCAGACCCGCGCCGTGATCGACGGCCTCGAAGCCGACGTCGTCGCCCTAGCTCTGGCCCTCGACACCCAAAAAATCGAGAAAGCGGGCCTGATCGAGCCGGGCTGGGAAACAGAAGCTCCCAACGACTCCATTGTTCACTCGTCGGTCGCCGCCCTCGTCACCCGAGAAGGCAACCCCAAAAACATCAAAGACTGGTCGGATCTATCGCGCGATGACGTCAGCGTGATCACCGCCAACCCCAAGACCTCCGGCGGCGCCCGCTGGAACTTCCTGGCGCTCTGGGGCGCGATCACCCAAAACGGCGGCAACGAAACGGCAGCCCTCGACTACGCAACCCGCGTGATCCAAAACGTCCCCATCTTGCCGAAGGATGCTCGGGAATCCACCGATGTTTTCTTCAAGCAAGGTCAGGGTGATGTCTTGATTAACTACGAAAACGAAGTCATTTTGGCCAATCAAAAGGGCGAAAACCTGCCCTACGTGGTCCCTGGCGTCAATATCTCCATTGATAACCCCGTGGCTGTCGTGGATAAGAATGTCGATAAGAACGGCACGCGGGAAGTTGCCGAAGCCTTTGTGCAGTTCCTGTTTACCCCAGAGGCCCAGCGGGAGTTTGCGGCGGTAGGCTTCCGGCCCGTGGACGCCTCGGTGCAGCAAGAAGTCGCCAATAAGTTCCCCAAAATCGCCAAGCTCTACACGGTGCAGGATCTGGGGGGCTGGGACAAGGTACAGCAGCAGTTCTTTGATGATGGGGCGCTGTTTGACCAGATTCAGGCCAAGCAATAAGCCTGCGATCGCCCTTTTTCTTCCCTGTTGCGCATCGCCCCTCGACTCTGAACCAGAGAAATAACGCCCATGACCCACGCTTCAACCGCGAGCGCGTCGCCGCCCAGCGCGATCGCGCGGAAATTCTCGCTCTCCTGGCCCTGGCAGGTGACCGGCTTCTACCTGACGGTGATGCTGCTGGTGCCCCTGACCGCCATGCTGATCAAGGCCAGCACCCTCCCCCCTGCCCAGATCTGGCGCATCGCTACAGATCCGATCGCCCTATCTGCCTACGAAGTCACCTTTGTTACCGCCCTAGTCACCGCCTTGATCAATGGCGTGGCCGGAGTCGCGGTGGCCTGGGTGCTGGTGCGCTATGACTTTCCTCTGCGCCGCATTTTGGATGCTGCGATTGACCTGCCCTTTGCCTTGCCGACGGCGGTGGCGGGCCTGACCCTGGCCACGGTCTACAGCGACAATGGCTGGATCGGCTCCCTGCTTGCGCCCCTCGGGATCAAGGTGGCATTTAGTCGCTTGGGGGTGGGCGTCGCGATGATCTTTATCTCGCTGCCCTTTGTGGTGCGGACGGTGCAGCCCGTGCTCCAGGAACTGGAGGCCGAAATTGAAGAGGCGGCCTGGTGCCTGGGAGCGTCTCGGGGTCAGACCTTTTGGCGCGTGATCTTGCCGCCGCTGATGCCCGCCATTTTGACCGGGGTGGCCCTCGGTTTCTCCCGCGCCGTCGGGGAATACGGCTCCATCGTGATCGTTGCGGCCAACCTTCCCTTCAAAGATTTGATTGCGCCGGTGCTGATTTTCCAGCGGCTTGAGCAGTATGACTACGCGGGGGCGACGGTGATTGGCTCGGTGATGCTCCTAGTGTCGCTGGTGGTGCTGGTGGGAATTAATTTGCTGCAAGCTTGGGGACGACGCTATGACGCCTAGAGAATTTCGGCGCGGCTCGCTGACTCAGCCGCCAGAGACCGCGACCTGGATCAAGCCCGCTCTGATCATCGGAGTGGTGCTGTACTTGGGACTTGTGCTCTTTGTACCAGCGCTCAATGTGTTTGTGGAGGCGTTTCGTGGCGGGGTTGGGCCGTTTCTGGAGACGCTGCGCCACCGCAACTTCGCGATCGCCGTTCAGCTGACGGTCTTGATGGCGGCGATCGCCGTCCCCCTAAACGCCGTCTTTGGGCTGTGCGCGGCCTGGGCCTTGGCCCGCCACCGCTTTCCCGGCCGTGCCCTGCTGATCAGCGTGATCGACCTGCCTTTCTCGGTGTCTCCGGTGGTGGCGGGCCTGATGCTGGTGCTGCTCTACGGCCGCAACGGCTGGTTTGGCCCATTCCTCGACGAGGCAGGCGTGCGCATTATCTTTGCGCTGCCGGGGATGGTGCTGGCGACGTCCTTTGTCAGCTTGCCTTTCGTGGCGCGGGAGGTGCTGCCCGTCCTCGAAGAGATCGGCCACGACCAAGAGGAAGCTGCCAAAACCCTAGGAGCCAGCGACTGGCAGACCTTTTGGCGCGTGACGCTACCCTCGATCCGCTGGAGTCTCCTCTACGGGCTGATTTTGACCAATGCCCGCGCCATGGGGGAGTTTGGGGCGGTGGCGGTGGTATCGGGCAGCATCTCCGGCAAAACCCAAACGCTGCCACTGTATGTGGAGGAAGCCTACAAACAATACCAAACCCAGTCTGCCTACGCGGCGGCGGTGCTGCTGGCGCTGCTGGCGGTGGTAACGCTGGTCCTCAAGGAAATCCTCGAACGCAAAACTCGGATCAATGATGTCGAATAAGCCTAATGGAGGCCCCTATGTCTTTTTCCGCAGAAACCCATCGCCACGGTCATACCCGCATTCGGCTGCGCATTCCCAAGCAGTATCAGCAGGAGCCCATTATTTCCAATCTGATTACCCAGCACGGTTTGACGGTGAATATTGCGGCGGCGCTGCTCAGCTCCAATGCGCGAGATGACGGATGGTTTGATCTAGAACTGAACGGCACGGTTGATCAAATTCAGGGTGGATTGCTCTATTTAAATGATCTAGATCTAGAGATCTGGCGAGAGTCGGCGGGAGCAGAGGAGACTTGGTGATGCTCGGGCGTGCTGTCAGATCGCGTTGAAGATCCTGCAGCACGCCTCGGAGTGATACTCGATACTCTGCCTTCTATGCTGGATCTACACTGCGCCGTGGCTGCGCGCCGGGCCAAGGGCACATTCGATATGATATGCCTCTAGACTCCAGCTCAAAGTCTAAATCTCGACTACAGGCTGCTAGTTAAGATTATTCTCTCAGTAGCGCCTGAAATCGCTCATCTTCTCGGATGGCATCAAAGTCACTATCGGTTCTTGCCATCTCTTTATATTTAGTGTCGAGGGCGATCGCTTTTTGTAGAGAGGCGATCGCCAAATCAGCCTGAGCTTGCAATCCATGGCAGCCAGCCTTTAAAAACCAAATTGGGTGAAAGTCTGGATCTAATTCAAGAGATCTCTCGTAACTACTAATTGCATCGTCATAATGACCTAGATTGTCAAATGAAATTCCCCGGCCGATCCAGGCCATGTGGAAATCTGATTTAATTTTCAAAGCACTATCAAGGCTAAAAATCGCATCCTCATAATATCCTAATGTATCAAGAGAAATTCCTCGAATAGTCCAGGCTAGATAGTCATTTGAATTCAGGCGTAATGTATCGTCAAAACTAATAACTGCATCTTCATAGCGGTCTAGTCTGTAAAGCGAAAACCCTCGATTGAACCAAGCTGCGCTATCATTCGGGTCCAGTTTTATGGCTTTATCAAAGCTGATAAGTGCATCTTCATATCGGCCTAAATGGCTAAGGGCAACTCCTTGATTGAAGCAAGCTGCGCTATCATGAGAGTCTAGCTTTATAGCTTTACCAAAGCTAACAAGTGCATCTTCATACTGACCTAAATAGCTAAAAGCAACTCCTCGATTGATCCAAGCTAAATAAGAGTTTGGATTCAAATGCAAAACTTTATTTAGACTAGTAATTACGCTCTTATAATCTCCTTCTAGCATAAAGAGATGACTGAGATCAAATGCAATATCGACCTGGTAATCTAGTGTAGGAAGTAATGATATGCTTTGAGTTGTTGGGGCTCTATCTGATAAATCTTCTAGGGCTTGCAAAGAGGTTTTGAGTTCCAAGGTTTTAGCAACTCGTTCTTGAAAACTCAGCTTAAAGTATTGTTCAAAATCATGCTCATCAACTAAAAATTTAGCTTCTTTCAGGACGTCTTGGGGATCGCGGGGAAAGCGAAAAAGGCCCGATCGCCAGTCCAGAAAATCCGCAGCGCGCTGGATGAAATAGTCCACCACAAAAGGCGGCACTAAGAAAACAAAGCGCGCTGGAAACTCATCGCGTAGACGTTCGCGCTGCTGGTTCAGGTGGTTCAAAATTTGGGGAACCCCTTTCCAGCTGTAGTTATAAATTTCGCTGCTGCTCCAGCCGCTAAAGCGCTTTGTATCTTCGTAGGCGTAGAGAGAATGTTGCAGCCCCTCCACGATCAGCACATCAAAGGGCTGGGCTTTCCACAGAGCAGTCAACCGATCATAGAGGGTCAAAACCTCACCCTCGAGGTGCATCTCCTCGATCCGCTGCTGGGCTAAGTCTCGACGCAGATTCGCAACGATTTTTTTGCCTTGGGCTGGGGTGCACTGCACAAAAAACAGGCCAAAACCCTGCTTGCGACGCAGTGCCCGCAGCAGTGCTCGATAGACCTCCTCCTCAGTCTCCGGAGGCAGCTCATCATCCCAGTCAAAGGAATCTGTCGTCATGCTTTTAGTTTAGCGAGTTCCTCCGCGAACCTGGGTAGCTTGTATATCAGCGGATGGGCGTCATACCACGTTAGGATTTCGCCCTCCTCGTCCAGACAGCGATACTCCAGAATGCAGCGCCGCTGGAGCAGGCCGCGATGCTCATTGTCATTGGGGATTTTGTGGCTGAGGGCAACTTGGGCGAGGCGCTCCCACTCCGACTCCTCCACAGCCCGCTGATAGACTTGGCGCAATTCCGCGATCGCCCGTTGCACCGCCTTTGCCGTGATAGGCAGCTCATCGATCCGGTTGACCGCCTCCTGCATCATCTGCATCAGCTCCCGGATGTGGCCGCCGCAGGCCAGACAAAGCCGCTCCAGCGTTTCTGCACTGTCGAAAACCTCCGTTTCCAGGTCGAGATCGGCGGCGTGGGGCTGCACCCGCACCTGAATCGCCTCTCGCAGCTTGCCCAAGCCCACTGAGTGCGGGCCGCCCGTGAGATGCTGGACCATCACCATCGGGAGAACCAGGGTTTTGCCGTAGATAGTTTGTACGTCGTTGGCCCAGCGGGAGTAGACCAGAGCAATGGGGACCGTGTAGACCATGTGGCAGTCCAGGCCCCGGAGCTGCTCGCTGCGATCGAGAAAGATCTCTTCATGATTGCTGCGGCCATTGTCCCGAAAATCAATGGGGATTCGGTCGAGGTTATCGACGATCATGGCTAGCTTTGTCTTGCCGTTGGGGAGATGCTGGCGCGCATCGGCAATAAATTCATTCAGGGCCGCTAACAGAGTCGTGGTGTGGGGATTCACCTTTTCGCGGATCTTGCTGCGCTGGGAGGGCTCGGCGCGAATGCTGGCGGTGAGCTTGGTGAAGACCGAGAGCGCCTGATCGAGGCTGATTTTTTCGACCGATAGCTCCATCTGGGCCAGATCTTTGAGCTCTTGCCAGCGGTCTTGGAGCCAGCGCCGGATGGGGCCAGCATCACCGAGGGTGTGCATCTCCTTGAGAAATCGGCGGGTGCAGGCCAGCAAAATATCGATATATTCGACATTCTGGGGATCAATATCTTCTTCGTCTGCCTCGAAATACACCACAAAGAACCCGTGCTCTTCGAGGCTTTTTTGCAGGCGTCGCAGCTCGGTAGACTTGCCGCTGCCTCGGTGACCGGTGTAGAGCTGGTAGGTCATCTGGTCTGAGTTGCGGATGCGCTTCCCGAGGTCGCTGACAATGTCTTCGTCGCCCCGCACCTCGCGGCAGTCGATGTACTGGGGGTCGCCAGCGGGCAGGGGACGAGATGGATCGAAGGAGTTGTAGATCCGGGTTAGGCGATCGCTCACTAGAGATATTCCTCACGCTGAAGTCTATTCTAGGGCCGCTGCTGGGCTAGAGGCAGACCTCGGCGGCGCGGTGCCGTCTGACACCGTGAAAACCCGTATTCTTACGATTAATTACTGGTTTATACGCAAAGAAGCTGTCAACTTCTTTGAAAAATCTTGGCAGGATTTGCAGAAGACGTAGGAATACGGATTTTTTCTTCGAACTCCGGACAATTTCTGTCGTCTTCGTAAGGGTAGCTAGCAACCTCAATGTTCAGCACCCAGCACCCGATGAACTCCTATCCTTCCACCCACTTCGTCTTTGTTGATGCGGCCCTTGACGCTCCTCAGCATTTGGTCGAGGGACTCTTGCCCAAGGGCCATGTGACATTTTTGACGCCCGATCGCGATGGTGTTGAGCAGATTGCGGAGGTCCTCGACCAGGCGGAGCGGGTCGAGGCTGTGCATATCTTTTCCCACGGAGCACCGGGGCGGCTGTTCTTGGGGACGTCGGTCCTGAGCCTGGAGAATGAAGCGTTCTGGGGCGATCGCCTGCGGCGGAGCTTCGAGCGGGCGACGGCCTCAGCGGTCCTGGTGCTGTACGGCTGCAACGTGGCGGCGACGGCCCTCGGTTCGGCCTTTGTGCAGGAGTTGCGATCGCGCCTCGGCGTGCAGGTCTTTGCGTCTACGAGCCCGACGGGCAGCGCAGCGCGCGGCGGCAACTGGGACCTCGAAGATCGTCTCTCGGGGGCGATCGCCCCTCAGATTCTCCGGCCCGAAGCGATGGCCAGCTATCCGGGTCTGATGGCGGTGCTGACGGTGACCAGCACCGCAGACAGCGGTCCGGGCTCTCTGCGAGACACCCTGGCGATCGCCCAGTCCGGCGACACCATCCAGTTTGCTCCGGCCCTGGCCAACCAGACCATCACCCTGACCAGCGGCCAGCTCACGATTAATAAAACCCTCACCCTAGACGGCGCTGGCGCTCCGGGCCTGACCATCAGCGGCAACAACGCCAGCCGCGTCTTCCAGATCACGGGCGGCACCACCGCCACCCTGCGCAACCTGATCGTGGCCAATGGCCGAGTCAGCGGCGCTGATGAAGCGACGGGTGCGGGCGGCGGCATCTGGACCGGCGAAAACGCTGTGCTCACCCTCGAAAACACCCAGGTCAACAACAGCTCGGCGGGCTTTGGCGGCGGTGTGTACATCAGCTTCCGCACCCAGGCGACCATCATCAACAGCCAGTTCACCGGCAACGATGGCTCCTTGGCGAACCTGGAGCGGGGCGGCGGGGCGATCGCCACCGACAGCCAGTGCATTCTCACCGTCCAGGGCAGCACCTTCACCCGCAACCGCGGCATCAACGGCGGCGCCATCAACTCCGTCAGTAGCCAGCTGCTGATCGAGGGCTCCACGTTTCTGGCCAATGACACCACCCCCGGTGCCGCAGGGGCCGCCACCAGCGGCTACGGCGGCGCCGTCTTCACCGACGGGGCTAACGTAGCAGCGCCCGTGGGCTCCATTGGCCGCACCATCACCATTCGCACCAGCCGCTTCGAGGACAACATCGGCGCGGGCCAGGGCGGCGGCCTGTTTCTCTACGCCTACCTGCCCGATCGCATCACCGTCGAAGACAGCGTCATCGTGGGCAACACCGTCGTGCGCAACGCCAGCGGGGACGCCCTAGGCGGCGGCCTGCGCCACGGCAACAGCGAACTCATCCTGCGCAACACGGTCTTTTCCCAAAACTTGGCCCTCCAGCAAGGCGGCGGTCTGTGGCTCGGCGAAGCCTCCCCCGTCACCATCAGCGGCAGCACCTTTTCTGAAAATCGGGCGGACGACTCGGCGGGTGGCGGCCTCGGAGGCGGCATCTTCGTGGCGACCAGCACTTATCCGGTCAACATCAGCGACACCGACGTCATCTACAACCAAGCAGGAGCCTACGGGGGCGGCTTCGCGGCGGGCTCCCAGGCGATCACCCTGGCAGGGTCCGTCGTGGCCTACAACACGGCGAATAATCCCTACAACGTCCAGCAGCAAACCACGCGCCAACTGCTGGAGGGCGGCGGCAATATCCAGTTCCCCGGACCGCTGACCAACGATCCCAATGACGTGGCCCGCATCACCGCCAGCGCTGAAATTCGCGATCCGGGCCTGCTGCCCTACCAGGATCTGGGGAGCTTGCCGGGGCCTTCGCCGCTGCCGACTCCCTTGCCGACCCCTGGGGCGACGCCCTTGGTGAGTGGCTTTTTCAACTATGTTCAGCACACCCAGTTTTTCAACCTGGGCGGGGCGAATGTTAACTTCGAGCAGTCCTTCTTCCAGACGCAGTACCTGGGGGTGACCCAGACGACGGAAACCACTGCTCCGGTGAGCTTCCGAGATTTGGTGCTGTTTGGCACTAATTTTGGTGCGCCCCAGGTCACCCAAACGACCACGACGACCACCACCACGACGGTGCTGCCCAACCCGGCGACGCCGCTGCCTTTGCTGAAGCTGTTTGACGAAACGTTTTATTTGTCCGGCAATCCAGACGTGGCGGCCGCGGTGGGGGCCGGGACGTTTCGCAGTGGCTATGAGCATTTTGTGCTGTTTGGGCAGCGGGAGGGCCGCGATCCGAGCGTTCTCTATGATGAGGACTACTACCTGAGCCAAAACCCGGATATCGCAGCGGGGGTGGCCAGCGGCGCGATCGAGAGCGGCTTCCAGCACTATCTCTACTTCGGCCAGACAGAAGGCCGCGATCCCAGCGCGGTGTTTGATGAGCAGACCTATCTCGCGGCCAACCCAGACGTGGCGGATGCGGTGACGGGAGGCGTGTTTGTCAGCGGCTTCCAGCACTATCTCCAGTTCGGCCAGGCAGAAGGGCGCGGTCCCCAGGTGATGCTCTTTGACGAGGCGTACTACCTGGGCGCTTACCGAGATGTGGCGGTGGCAATCTTGGGTGGCGTGTTCGAGAACGCCCTCGAGCACTACGTGGAGTTTGGTCAGTACGAGGGCCGCAATCCCAGCGCGGGCTTTAGTGAGGCGGATTATCTCCAGCGCTATGGGGATGTGGCGGCGGCGGTGGACGGCGGCGCGTTTGCCAGCGGCTTCCAGCACTATCTTCAGTTTGGTCGCGTGGAGGGCCGAGTCACGATCGCCTCTGCCTAGCGCGCCTGGGCAGCGTCTCTGGAGGGTTTGGGCGACGGCTGCGCACAGCGGCTGAAGGAGAACAAACCAAAAAAGCGGTTCAGCGTGCGGTCGCTGGGCCGCTTTTGCTAGGAGCGCAGGGATCGATCGCCTGGACTCTTTGTGCAAGATGACCGGATCGATCCCTGGGTGCGGACTCGTTAGCCGGGAGTCACTTGCACAATCAGAGCGCGTTTATCAAGAGATTGCACCTTGCCGGCGGGACCGAGGTCGGCCACCACCCGGTCGAGCAGCTCGGCTGCGCGATCGCGGTGCTGGTGCTCGCGGCCTCGCAGACGAATCTGGAATTTCACAGAGTCGCCTTTGCCCAACCACTCCACAGCCCGGTTGATGCGAAGGCTATAGTCAGATTCACCGACGTTGGGTCGCAGCTTCACTTCTTTGACAGTGGGCTGCGAGGTTTGGCGCTGACGTTTCTTTTGTTGATATTGATGTTTGCCGTAGTCCAGGATCTTTACAACGGGCACTTCTTTGCCGTCTGAGACGACGACCAAATCAAGTCCCACTTCCTCGGCAAGCTGAAGCGCGTCGCGGGTATCGGTCAGGCCACGATTGTTGTTTTCGTGATCGATCAAAAGAACCTGAGGAGATTTGATTTGTCGATTAATCAGTTGTTTCTTAGCGATAATCTTGTCCTCTTGTTGAATTCGATAGGGTTTGTGGATGGGTCCTGGGCTGCAAGGGGCGATCGCCGCTTTGGGGGCAATCCCGGGACTGAGTGTAACTCCATATCTCCTAGGGTAGCGTAGTGCCTGCCAACTCGCACCTGCTTCGCTTTGAGATGTGTTAAGGACGCTGGTCGCGGGGGCGATCGCTCTTCAGTCTTCACTCTAAAGCTCAAGAGCGAGACTGTAATGCCAAAATGCGATCGCCTTCTCGCAGGCCCGACAGGTAGGCTCCGTGCACGGTGGCAGCAAAATCGCCGGATGTGGCCTCTCCGGCGAAGAAAAGGCGATCGCCCACGGGCGCTGCTAGCGTGTCGTAGTCCGCTGGCGCTGCACCAGCGGCAATGAAGGAATAGGCGCCCAAGCTCCAGGGGTCCTGGGTCCAGCGGGCAATCTGCCAACCGACGGGATCGGGAACGCTGGGACCAAAAATTTGGCGCAGCGTTTGCATCACCTGGGTGAGAATTTCCCCGTCGGGCAAAAGCTCTATCTCCCGGGCCGCCGATCCAGCATTAAACGCCAGCAGAATGGGGGCGTGGTGGGTAAAGCTATAAAACTCACTCCAAACCCCTTTGCGCGCAGAGACATACCCCAAAAGCTCTGCTTTTTTGGGCCAGAAACGCTGAGGAAAGCGCAGGGCAACGGCGTTGAGGGTGCCCATGCCGAGCTTGGCGATCGCCTGCTGCTTCTCCGGCGGCAGGGGCGGCGAGAAGGCCACCGATCCGCGCTTGAGAACGCCGAGAGGCAGCGTCACCACCGCGCGATCGCCCGCAAACTCTCCCTGATCGGTGATCGCTCTAATGCCCTGAGACTCGCCTTTGATTTCCCGTACCGGATGAGAGAGATGGATCTCTAACCCGGCTGAGAGGCGATCGCAGAGAGCGTCATATCCCTGGAGAAAAAAGCGATCGCTGCCGCGAAATTCCCGCCCGCTGTCCCAGTACCAGGGAGAGAGCTCGGTGATATCTGCGCCGTATTCCTGCTCGATTTCGGAGTGGATGAGATAGTTGATCTGCTTCTGCTCCTGGGGGGTGAGATGCCAGCTTTGGAGAATTGGGGTGAGACCCTCACTCAGCGTGGCGATCGCGGGCGATCGCTCGTACTGGCGCGCTTCCCAGAGCTCGAGAAGATCTTCAAACCTCGCTTCTAGGGCGTCATGATCGCGATCGCTGATCAGCGTGCCGTCGGTGTTGTAGAGCCAGTGCTGCTCCTCGTCTATTTTTTGCGTGGCAAGATGCCACTGCTTGGCCAGCGCTGTTAGGGGATTGTCTTTGGCGCCGTGGATCCAGACAGCCCCTAGCTCTACCGGTGCCCCTGGCCAATACCGGCTCGTGAAAATGCGTCCTCCCACGCGATCGCGCGCCTCTAAAACAATGACCGATTGCCCTTGATCTTGGAGATGGCGGGCTGCGGCCAAACCGGCGATGCCTGCCCCGACTACGATGATGGTTTCACGCATTTTCTTGGAGAGATATTCTGGTTTTTTGATTTCTAAGTCAAATCATTAAAATGCTGAATGATATCTTGTTTGACACTGTCCGTGGATGTTATCTGTATTTTTAATATATTAAGAGAGAGTCCATAAAGAGACTTATTTCGAGTCCGATCTCCTTGCAGTATCTATGATGATATTAAGAAGATTAAGGAGAGTCAATCTCGAAGCTTCTAAGAGATCGAAAAATGACTTTGTTTATATTAAGAGTTCACTGAATGGATTCTGATCTTTGAAGAAGTTATCTGATCAGAACAGAAAATATGAGCTGTAATTATATTGTATCTTCTTATGAAAACGAGTCTAAGAGGCGATGAAACCGTAATGCTGCTTTGAGAGATGTTTTTGATTTTTGAACTATTCCTTTGAATTGTTTTGTGGATGGCTGGTAAGTCAACGTCATTCTTGCAAAACATGACTAATGCTAAACTGCAAGAAATAACGACCAGCCCTCGATCGCTCAAAAATCTGTATGAATCTATACAAAAGAACTCTCGTAAAACCGCTCTAATGATTTTCCACGGATTTTTTCTGAATTTATGAGCAGAGTTTGCGTGGTTTGAGCAAGAGCTGACAAATAGAGAAGGTATGATGGCAGTCTTGGGTTGGCAATTAGAAGCGTTGGTGAGGAGTATTTGATGTCTATTCCTGAAATTACCGAGAAGCTGCTAGCGGCTAAGAAAGCAAAGGATATGACTTTTGCCGATCTTGAGCAGATTCTCGGTCGAGATGAGGTGTGGATCGCGTCGGTAATCTATCGTCAGGCCAGCGCCTCGGAAGAAGAAGCGCAGAAGATCGTAGAGGCGCTGGGACTGGGGCCAGAGGTGGCGATCGCGCTGACGGATTTCCCAGTGAAGGGCTCGCTCGATCCGGTGATTCCGACAGATCCGCTGATCTATCGCTTTTATGAAATCATGCAGGTCTATGGCATGCCGATGAAGGCGGTAATCCACGAAAAGTTTGGCGATGGCATTATGAGCGCGATCGACTTCACCTTGGATATCGAGAAAGAAGAAGATCCCAAGGGCGATCGCGTGAAGGTAACCATGTGCGGCAAGTTCTTGCCTTACAAGAAGTGGTAAGAGGGATTTTTGGGAATTTAACCCGACTCTCTAACCCTTCTGTGGCACTAACTTGATATCAAGAAAGGGGCGCGATCGCGCCCCTTTTGTATAGAAGAGGAGAGATCTGGCCAGATCTCGGACTAGTGAGAGATGGTGGCGAGCCAATCGAGAATGAGAGGATTGACGATCTCGGGGCGCTCGTCGTGGGGACAGTGGCCGGTTTTGGGCAGCGCCACGAACCGCAGCAGATCGCGATCGCCCACAAATTCCTCGTAGATGCGGCCTCGCTTGATGGGCGTCCAGGGATCATCTTCTCCCCACAGCACCAGCAGAGGGCGCTCGGCCTTGGGCAAGAGATCTTCGGGGCGGGGGCCGGGCGGCGCTGCCAAGATAGACGCAAAGACTTTTTGGGCGCCGTCGTGACAGGAGGGCTCGTAGAGCAGATCGACGAGCTCGTCGGTGATGGCGCTGGGGTTGCGGTAGACCTGGCGCAGCGTGTTGCGGATGCGGTGCTTTTTGCGAACTTGATTGAACAAAAAGGGACCAATGGCTTCTGAGTTGACGAGGCCTGCGAAGCTGCCCATGATGGCCCGCAGCGGCAGGCTCAGCTCTTCGGGGCGGTGATTGAGACCGCCAGCGCAGTTGAGCAGGACCCCGCCGGTGGCGGTCTCGGGATGCTCGACCACCATCATCAAGCTCAAGAGGGCGCCGATAGAGTTGCCAATAAAGACCGTGGGAGCCTGGATGTGCTCGGTCCAGAAGTCATAGAGCAGCGATCGCCACAGGTCAAGGGAGTAGGCCTCGGGAGGCTTGGCAGAGTCACCGAACCCCAGCAGATCCAGGGCATAGACGCGATATCCCCGCTCTGCGAGCACCGGGATATTCTTTCGCCAGTGGCCGATGGAGGCGCCAAAGCCGTGGACCAGCACCAGCGGACTCCCTTCCCCCTGGATGGTGTACTTGATGCGGTGGCCGTTCCAGAGCCAGTCGTGTTTTTCGATGGATGCTGAGAGGACGGTTGATACGGCGGTCATAGTGTTCTATGAAAACTTTTGTCTTGTTTAATCATTATGAGTGGGAAAGCTATGACGCTGAAGCCTGACGCTGAGGCAATTTGGAGCCATCCTGAGGTGGTGGCGTGGACTGAGCACCTGCTGCGGAGCTATCGGCGCTGGGTGGGCCGAGATCTAATGGCTCCCCAAAAAGACGCGATCGCCCAGTCCCAGGCGCTTTTTTTGGCTCCCTTTGTGGTGGTTTCCCACGGGACCCAGGCCAGCCCGATTTTTAACTACGGCAATCAAACGGCTCTGGATTTGTGGGAAGTCCCTTGGGAGGACTTTGTGCAGATGCCGTCAAATCAAAGCGTCGAGCCCGATCGCCGAGCCGAGCGCCAGCAGATGCTGGAGGCGTGCCAAAAGCAGGGCTTTTTTGAGAACTATCGGGGCATTCGCGTTACCCGGACGGGGCGGCGCTTTGGGATTGAGCGAGTGCTGATTTGGAATGTGGTGGACGAAGGGGGCGATCGCCTCGGGCAGGCTGCGACCTTTGCGAACTGGACATTTTTGCCCGAGAGAGAGGCTCTGTCGGAGGAACTTTCTTAAAGTTCTGAAACGCGATCGCCCTGCGCGAAATTTCCCTCGGTACTCTGAAAAAAGGGCTCGTAGTTGCACATTCGCACCTCGTATTTGAGGTCATGATTTGAGGAAATGCTATGGCGAAGAAAATTTTGATGTTGGTGGGTGACTTCGTCGAAGACTATGAGGTGATGGTCCCCTTCCAGGCGCTGCAAATGGTGGGTTATACGGTCCATGCGGTCTGTCCAGACAAGCGATCGGGGCAGTTTGTGCGGACGGCGGTCCATGACTTCGAAGGAGATCAGACCTACAGCGAGAAGCCGGGCCACAACTTCACCTTGAACGCGACCTTTGCAGAGATCTCGGCCGCAGACTATGACGCTTTGGTGATTCCGGGAGGACGGGCGCCCGAGTATATCCGCCTGAATGGAGCGGTGATCGCCATCGTGCAGCATTTTGCCCAGGCGAATAAGCCGATCGCGTCCATCTGCCACGGGGCCCAGCTGCTGGCGGCGGCGGATGTGCTGCGGGGCAAGCGCTGCTCGGCCTATCCGGCCTGTGCGCCGGAGGTGAAGGCGGCGGGCGGAGAATATGTGGATATTCCGGTGACGGAGGCGATCGCCGATGGCAACTTGGTGACGGCTCCGGCTTGGCCGGCCCATCCGCGCTGGCTAGCGGAGTTTTTGCAGGTGATGGGCACCAAAGTCGAGCATCTGGCGGCAGCTCAGGTCTAGCGATCGCCTTTGCCAGTGAAATCGGAGCCGAAACCTCTAGCGATCTGCTGGGGGTTTTTGTGTTTGGCTGCCAAACTCGCCCGCCGAACCCTTTATTAAAGACGGATTAAAAAATGGTAAGTTTACGTTTTTCGTTGAAAACCAGATTAATCTTTAATGAATTGTTAAACAAACGTTGTTCTGGACTTGATCTCTGTCTTCTAGGCTGAGCCCTTGGGAAACGTCTTGCTCGGCTTTTGTCAGCAGCGAAGACGCCGATCCTTGTGAGTCTAGTGAGTCCAGAGAACCATGTCTTTTTCTCGTCGCCGCTTCTTTGCGATCGCCGGTGCCACCACCGCTTCTGTGATCCTTGCCGATCCTCTCCGCAAGCTCTACGCCCGGGAAGCCCAGGGCCTTCCCACGCGGGGCGCTGGCTATGGTCCCCTACAGCCCGATCCTAAGGGCCTGCTCGAGCTGCCACGGGGATTTCAGTATCGCGCCTTCTCTCGCACTAAAGATCTGATGAGTGACGGCACGCCAGCGCCCAGCAACCACGACGGTATGGCGGCTTTCGAAGGCTCTCAGGGCAACACGATCCTGGTGCGCAACCACGAGCTGGGCACCAGCGCCAGCGCCCCTGTGATCGCGACCAACCAATACGACCCGGCCTGTATGGGCGGTACGACCACCCTCGTGGTCGGCCCGAACCGGGAACTGGTGCGCCACTATGTCTCCTTGGCCGGGACCTTCCGCAACTGCGCTGGCGGCGCTACTCCCTGGGGAAGCTGGATTAGCTGCGAAGAAGACGTTTCCACCCCCCAAACCAACCCCCGCGTCACCAAGCGCCACGGCTACAACTTTGAAGTTCCGGCAACGGCGACCGGTCCGGTAACCCCGGTGCCCCTGGTGGCCATGGGCCGCTTCAACCACGAGGCGATCGCCGTGGATCCTCGCACCGGCATCATTTACCAAACCGAAGACCGGGGCGACAGCCTGTTCTATCGCTTCTTGCCCAACCGGTCCAGCGTCCTGACCGAAGGCGGCGTCCTCGAAGCCCTCAAGATCCAAGGCAGCGGCAGCGTCAACACCGCTCGCGGCTTCAGCATCGGCCAGCGCCTGCCCGTCGAGTGGGTGCGCATCGACGAAGTCGACCCCGCTCAGGACACCGTCCGCTACGAAGGCATCTCCAAAGGAGCAGCCACCTTTGCTCGCGGTGAGGGCATCGCCTACGGCAACGGTGAAATCTACTTTGCCTGCACCAGCGGTGGACCGCTGGGCAAGGGCCAGGTGTGGCGCTATATTCCCGGACGGATCGCCCAGGAAGGCGGCTATCTGGAGCTCTTCGCGGAGCCCAACGACGCCTCGGTGCTGGAAAACCCCGACAACGTGATCGTGTCTCCCTTCGGCGATGTCTTCCTGTGCGAAGACGGCGACGGCTCGAACTACGTGGTCGGCGTCAATGCTCGGGGCGAGCTTTACCCCTTTGCCCGCAACGCCATCAACGACTCAGAGGTGGCTGGCGTTTGCTTCTCGCCCTCGGGCCGCACCATGTTTGTGAACATTCAAAATCCTGGAATTACCTTCGCGATCTGGGGTCCCTGGTCGACGCAGCGCGGCTAAGCGCTCGATCGCTGAAGTTTCAGCGCTTCCAACAGTATTGGATCTTGCAACCGTAAAGATTGATCTTGAACGCTTGATCTTGAATGGTTGATCTTTAACTGCGCGATCGCGCAGTTGTTGCGATCGCAACAATCCTCAGCTTCAGAGTCCGGCAGGGTGCTTATCCCTGCCGGTTTTTGTCTTGCAGGGCTGTTTTTCAGGACCGTTGTTCAGCCCTGTACGGTGCCGTCTGGCATTGTGGCTCCCTGGAGATCGGCGCCTTCTAGAAGGGTGCCGGTGAGATCCGCGCCCCGCAGATCAGCCTCGTGCAGGGCGGCCCCCCGCAGGTCCGCGTAGCTGAGATCGGCGTGACGCAGGCAGGCGTGGCTGAGATCGGTGACGACGTCTCCCCACTGCGATCGCCGGCTGAGGTTGGCGCGGCACAGCTTGGCGTGGGTGAGGTTGGCGTGGCGCAGGGTGGCGGCTCCCAGGTCCGCGTAGCTGAGGTCGGCGCGGGTGAGGTCCGCCCAGCCCAGGTCGGTGCGCTGATCGGAGCTCGGGCGCAGATCGGCGTGGATCAGCATGGCCTGGGCGAGCTTGGCGCGGGTGAGGTTGGCGCCGCCCAGACTGGCCTTGAGCAGGACAGCCTCATCAAGACGGGCCTGGACCAGCTTGGCGCCGGTCAGGTCGGCTTCGCGCAGCACGGCCTGGTAGAGGTCGGCTTCGCTGAGGTCGGTCCCCCACAAAATGGCTTCGCTGAGGTCCGTTTGGCGGAGAGAGGCGCGGCTGAGGTTGGCTTTGCCGATGCGGATGTGGCGCAGGTCTCCATAGCTCAGGTCGATGCCGCCGAGGGCGACATTCATCAGTTCGGCTTCCCGCAAGGCTGCGCCCCAAAAGCGTCGTTTGCCTTGAAGGTATTGCTGCAAGAGTTCTTCGATCGTCACGGTGATTTCTGCGGGTCGTCGGGGTGCAAGGGGACTAGGAATGGACGCACAAGTCGGCGGGGCGGGTGAGCTCGGTCATCAGCTCGGCGACCGAGAGCAGGCGATCGCTCCCTTTGATGGCGGCCCCGGCGAAGATGAGGCCGTTCTCGATGTCTCCCTGGGCGGCGATCGCCAAGGCCTGGAGCAGACAGTAGGTCTGGCGGTGGTCGCGGCACAAACACGATTCTAAACAGTTGGCGATGCAGCGCTGCTCTTGGCGAAGAGAACCGGCGATCGCCCGCTCGGCGAAGGCATTGCGCAGGGCGCGGCCCGGTTTGCCGACGGGGCTGGGCACCACCATCACGTCCTGCCCCTGGGCCTGGAGGTGAAAGGCCTTGTAGCGGGGGTGGGCGTCGCACTCGTGGGTGGTGATGAAGCGGCTGCCGATCTGGACGCCGTCGGCGCCGAGGGCGAGGGCGTGGCGGAGGTCGCTGTGGTCCCAGATGCCCCCCGCCGCGATCAGGGGCAGCGTTACCTTGAGCTCGGTGAGGGCGGCCCGGACCTGGGCGATCGCCACCTGGAGGGGCTGGGCCTGGTCGTCGAGGTGCTCGCACTGGCTGAAGTGCCCGCCAATGGTGCGGCAGTTCTCGACAATGAGGGCGTCGGGGAGGCGCTGATAGCGCTGCTGCCAGGTCTGGCAGAGGGTGCGGGCGGCGGCGGCGTTGGACACCATGGGCACCAGGGCGACCTGGGGATAGTCGGCCAAATGCTCTGGCAGATCCAGGGGCAGACCGGCCCCGATGATGATCACGTCAGCGCCAGCGGCGGCGGCGGTGCGGGCGATCGCCCGGTAGCCTCGGGCGGCGGCCAGGACATTCACCCCCAGCACGCCCTGGGGACTCTGGGCACGGGCCTTGGCCAGCTCGGCGACCAGAGCGGCCTGGGTGGCCTCCCCAAAGGACCCTCCCTGGGGCGATCGCCCGCGAGGCGTCAGCCCCAGCCCAAAGGCAGAGATCACCCCCACTCCTCCCGCCTCGGCCACGGCGGCGGCCAGATTGGCCCCGGAGACGCGCACCGCCATGGCTCCCTGGAGAATTGGATAGCGGACGCGGTGGGGGCCAATTTGGAGAGAGGGGAGGAGATCAATCATTGGAAAATCGCGATCTTAACTAAATAGCGATAAAGCAGTATTTAGTATGGCAGGTTTGATTTTTGAATTAAACCAAACCTTTGTCGAGAAACTTTGAATTTCGACTGACAAAATCAAAACTTCATAACCTTGAATCTATGGAGCGATCGCCCTTGGTCCTGGCCAGGGCCAGAGCGGGCGCAAATCCCCCCTGGGAGAACTTGCAGCGCCAAAAGAAGTTGCGCAAAATCGAGACATCTGAGGGTTTTCCTCGCTGCTGCTTCGTTTCTCGGGAACTTGCTCCATGGCCTGGACTCCGTTGCGCGATCGCCTCTCGACCCTGCCGCTGGTCTTGACGGGACCGGTTCTCCGTCGGGTCGAGCCGGATGCTGTGACTGTATGGCTAGTGCTGCGGGAGCCCCACGAGGTCCGGCTGAGCGTGCTGGCCACCGAGGCGGGCCAGGGCATCGTGCCCCAAGCCGTCGTGCTGGAGGGAACGCAGACCACGACGGCGCTGGGGCCGTACTTGCATCTGGTGGCGGTGACGGCGCGGCCCCGGGGAGAGCAGGTTTTGGCCCCGGACCAGGTCTATGCCTATGATCTGACCTTTGGCGATCGCGACCTGATCACGGCTCTGACGCCCCCCCAGGAAACCAATCCCCTGCCGCCTGCACCCATCAGCTACTTTGACCACCAGCTGCCCACCTTTAGCCTGCCGCCTGGGGATCTTGACGACCTGTGCATTGTGCATGGCTCCTGTCGCAAGCCCCACGGAGAAGGCCGGGATGCGCTGGTGATGCTGGATGACTTCATTGGTCACCACGCGACGAGCGGGCGCAGTCGTCCCCACCAGCTCTTTTTGACCGGCGACCAGATCTACGGCGACGACGTCGCGGACCCGCTGCTGTGGATGCTCACCGATGCGGGAGAGACGCTGCTGGGCTGGCAGGAGGTGCTGCCGCTGCTGCCCAGCGATCGCCATCCCGAGGAGACCCTTTTGGCCTCGCAGATCCTGCCGGGGGAGCGGTGCGCGATCGCCGAACGTCAGGCGGGCTTCACGGCCATGGCCCACGGCAACGAAGAAAAGGCCAAAAGCCATCTGCTGTCCCTGGCCGAATACCTGGCCATGTACCTGTTTGTCTGGTCGCCGGTGCTGTGGCCGGAGGATCTGCCGCCTTTTTTAGATATTCGTCAGGCCAGCTCCCAGCGCGCCAAGCGCTGGACCAAGGAAAGCCGCTTGCTCAAGGACTTTTACCGCGATCTGGGGCGGGTGCGACGGGCCTTGGCCAATGTCCCCACCTACATGATTTGCGATGACCACGACGTCACCGATGACTGGTATCTGAATCGGGAATGGTGCGATCGCGTTTTGAGCAAGCCCCTGGGGCGGCGGGTGCTGACCAACGCCATCTTGGGCTACGCGCTGTGCCAGGCCTGGGGCAACACGCCAAGCCAGTTTGAAGCGGGTCAACCGGGCGATCGCCTGCTGGACCTGGTGCGCCATTGGTCGGCGAGCTGCGGCACCCGCCCCGAGCTGCTCCAGGACATCAGCCAGATCCTGGGCCTGCCACCGACGGTCACCGCCGACAGCGTCACAGAGCGCGATCGCGCTTTTCATGCCCAGACCTACATCACCGACGAAGCGGTCGAAATTCTGCGCCGCCCCCCGATCGCCGACCATGCGGTGCTCAACTGGCACTACACCGTTCGCGGCCCGCGCCACGAAGTGCTGGTGCTGGACACGCGCACCTGGCGCGGCTACCCCACCGACGGCGACGGCTTCAGCCCGCCGCGCCTGCTCAGCCCCACGGCCTTTGGGCAGCAGCTCCAGGACCCCCTCGCCCAGACACCCCCCGCGATCGCGCTGACCCTGGTGGTGCTGCCTACCAATTTGATCAGCCTGGAGCTAATTGACCAAATCCAGCTATTTGCCCTCGACCAGGGCCGGGGCTTCAGCACCGACGCTGGGGACTCCTGGAACCTGAACGCGGCGGCCTTTAGCCGGCTGCTAACGGAGCTCTTTCGCCAGCGCGATCGCGTCGTGATCCTCACCGGCGACATCCACTACAGCAGCGCCGTGCTCCTCCACTACTGGTCCTACGAAAACCGCCACTCTCCCCGCGCCTGCGTCCTTGCCCAGCTCACGGCCAGCGCCTACAAAAACGCCGAGACCAAAACGCGCCTGGTCCACACCAAGCTAAAGGCGCTCGTCCCCGAAGTGCCCCAGCAGTGGGCGGGCTGGCACCGGCCCCCCCGTCTGGTCGAGGTGCAAATTTCCCCCGAGGGCGTGCGCTATCTCAAGGCCGACCTGCCCGCAGAAGGGCCGATCCTGCGCCAGATCCATCGCTTTCGGGGCAATGAAACCCTGGCCTGGGCGATCGCCATTCAGGACCCCGACTCTCTCCCCGACTGGCAGTACCAGTTCGAGTGGATTCCCCGCCCCCCGGCCCAAGACGTCCCCTGGATGCGCTGGCCCCTCACCCAAAAGCCCTCTCGCTTGCGCCAGTGGCTCACCTGGCCCTGGCGCAACCGCTGGTTCCAGGAGGGCCGAGAAGTCGTCGGCCTCAACAACATCAGCATCGTCACCGTCCGCTGGCCCGCCGAGGGCGAAAAAGCCGTTTGCCAAGACGTCTACTGGCAGACTCCCTGGCAGCTCGATCATCTGGTGTACACCCGCTACGTGGTGCCCCTGACCCCAGCGCCCCCGCCGCCCCTGCTCAAGCTCTACGATGAGCCGGTCACGGACGAGGTGCCTGCCTTGCCCTAGGCTCGCCATAAAAAATCCCCCGTCCCCCCGTCCCCACGTAGACCCGGCCAAACACCCGGCGATCGCCCTCCAAAAATTTCACCTTGCTCAGGGTCTGCTCGGTGGTGGAAATGCGCCGCCAGGTCGCCCCGGTGGCGGGACCCGGCAGACTGGTCGCGTCGTCGGAGCGAAACAGGCCCTCCTGGCCGTTGATGATGCCGTAGACAAAGATCGTCGGGTTGGTGCGTCCGGGGGCAGGTCCGCCAAAGGCGAACTTATCGGCCTCGGCGATCTGGGCCACTTTCTCGAAGGTCTCACCAGCGTCGGTGGAGCGGTACAGCGCCTCCCCCTCGAAGCTCAGCCACAGATCGCCCCGCTGGCCGGGTCGGGCCTGCAAATGGTGCTTGTGCGAATCGGGCAAACCCTTGGCCACGGGTCGCCAGGTCGCGCCGCTGTCGTCGCTGCGGTACATGGTGCCGCCCTGGCCGTAGTGATAGAGGTAAAACACCTGGCCGTCTACCCGGTCCGAGGCGATCGCCTGACTGGGAAACCAGAGCTGGAGGGTGGTGCGGTTGGGAGCGCCCTTCACCGGCTGCCAGGTGCGGCCGCCGTCGAGGGATCGGTGGGGATACACGTCGTCCTGGGGCGCCCAGACCATCACCGGCTTGCCGTTGGCCTGGAGCGTCGCCGAAAGGGCGATTTTGCCATTGACCGCGCCGGGGGGCGGCTGCTCGAAGGGCGTCCAGGTGCGGCCATTGTCCGAGGAGTAGGCGCCGCGAGACTGGCTGTCTTCGCGGCCGCCGGGGCCTGGGAAGCTGCCGACGCGGGCCACGATCCGGGGATCGGCTTCCGAAAAGTCCAGCCCCGTCGTATCGCCAAACGTGCCGCGATCGTAGGTGTGGGTGGGCTGGCGATCGCGGGATAGGTGGCGAAAGCCGTCCATGTCCGCGACCCCGCTCAGCAGATCAGCGCCGCCGGGGACCGGCGGGCTCTTGATCACGAAGGTGACTAGCTCCTCAAGGCCCTGCATGATCGGCTGCCAGGCCCGGCGAGGCTGAGTAATATCCTCGGTCCGCAAAACCCCAAAGCCATTGGTCAGCCACACGCGCTGGGGCCGCTGGGGATCAATGGCGAGCCCGCCCATCAGGGTGTACAGGTGCCAGTCAGGCCACCAAGCGACCCGCTCGGCCTGGAGCGCGACGGGCTGCCAGGAGTCGCCGCCGTCCTGGGAGCGGTGGAGGGCCTTGGGGCTGAGGGGAAACTGGGACACCAGCAGGGTTTGGGGATTGGTGGGGTCGAGGGCGATCGCCCCGTAGTCCTTGTTGGCTTTGGGCGTGATGTCCTGCCAGCGGTCCTGGCGATAGCGCCACACGCCGCCCCCCCGATCCTTGCGCTGAAAGAACGTCACGTAGAGCGTCCCATCAGGGGCGATCGCGCTTTGCTGGGGGCGCTGGGGCTCGGGAGGACCGCCAGCGAGGCGCTGCCAAGTCTGGCCGTCGTCGCGACTGGCGTAGATCCCTTGGTTGATCACCCCCACGTAGAGAACCTCGGGTCCCACCTCCACAAAGGCGATTTGCGCTTTTTCGTCCAGGGCCGGAAAACCGGTTAGGGCCTGCCAGGAGTCGCCGCCGTTGGTGCTGCGGTAGAGGCCATCGAGGCGCGAGCCGAAGTAGATCTTTTGGGAATTTTGGGGATCGACGGCCAGCCGCTCTCCGGCCCAGCGCCACTCTTCGTTGCCGCCCATGCGGACAGGCTTTCCTGTGGGCGATCGCAGGCCAGCAGCCTCCCAGGTGCGGCCGCCGTCGCGGGACCGCAAAATATCGCTGGTGTCCTGGCGCAGGTACATGCCCGCCGCCACGTAAACCGTCTGGGGATCGGTGGGGTCGAGGGCCACGCTCTCGATGCCATAGCGCGATCGCTGCGATCGCGGCAGGCCGTCCATCAGGGCGACCCAGCGCTGCTCCCCCTCCTCCCAGCGAAACAGGCCGCCCACGTCGGTGCGGGCGTACACCACCTCTGGATCCTGGGGATGGATCACAATGCCCGTCACAAAGCCCATGCCGCCAATGGCCACGTTGCGCCATTCGTAGGGGGCCTGCACGAGATCGCGGCTGACGGGCGAAGACGCCTGGGAGGCTTCTGGTGGGCGACTTTCAGCCCAAACCTGCCAGGTTCCGCACCCCGCCAGCCCCAAAGCAGCGATCGCGCCCCAAAGCGCTTTTGATCTAGCCATCAGCTTGCCAGCAGCCGCTGAAGCTCGTGGCGCAGCTCCCCAGGGTCAATGGTCATGTCGTGGTACTGGTAGACGAAATGCTCGGAGGCATTGGAGCGATCGAGCACGCAGCCGTAGTCCAAATCCAGCAGCTTGCACAGGTAGTAGTAGCCCGCCTTTTTGTAGCCGCCGTAGAAAAGCTCCAGCACCTTCGTTCCCGGCTGGCACCACATCAGGTTGGTCAGACCAGCGCCGTGGGGAGCCACGACAAAGGCCGCCTCCTGAAACAGGCGAATCTGCTCATCCACGGTGCGCCGCCGATCGTCCACCACCTCAAACCCGAAGGACTCCAGCACCTCCCAGACGGCGTCCTGGTTGGTGATCACGCGCTTTCCCCGTCGCGGAAAAAAGAGCCGCCGCGTTCCCTGCTGGACCCCCGGCAGGCAAAAGCGCGATCGCACCAGGGCCACGTCCTCGGGGCTGACGCGATTCACCTTGGTCTGGCTGTTGGCCAGAATTAGCTGACGCGCCCGGATCTGCACGCCCTGTTGGCGGGTGTCCACGATCGCCTCCGCCGGAATCCCCAGCTTGGCCAGGTATTCCCGCTCGTAGGCCGTGTTGAACAGCGGATAGCAAACCTTGGCCTGCTGCCAAATCTCCGGCCCCAGGGCCTTCTCGATCCGGCACAGCTTGCCTAGCACCAGCGCCACGAAACCGTAGTAGGCAAAGGACGTCAGGTGGGTCCAGGGCGCGACCACCAGGGGGTACTCGACGATCTGGCGTTTGAAGGGCGATTCCTTGAAGCCGGCCACGTTGCCGAAGTCCAGATCCAGCAGCAAGCGCTGGTTGATCAGGGCGATGCCGGAGCGCGTGAGCGCCAAGCTGCGGTGGCGATCGCCCGTGGTCAAGCGCCACACCGAGTCCGGCTCAAAATAAATATCCTCTTCCCCGAGGTGCTCGGGGTTTTGCAAGTCTTCTAGGGTCAGCGAAACCTGCCGGTCCTCGGACCAAAACGGCACCGTGTCCACCGGGGTCGGCTGGACCTGATAGACCGTGTCGGGCTGCAGCAGCGCCATAGAAGCCGAGCGATCGAGAGCCTTGCGCCAGACCAGACTGGCGAGCCAGCGGGCGCTTCGCAGGGCGTATACCTTAACCCAAAAAAGTTTTTCTCTCAGGTTGTCTTTGAGGGAGACAGAGGCTCGGGGGGCTGCCTTGACTGCTCTGGCCATAGTTTGGAGAATCCTTGCCGCTTAATAGATCGATGCTGCCTTCGCCAGAACTAGGACAGCTGGGAAGAAGGCCGAAACTGGCGATCGCCTTCCCGAGAGAGTTCCCCCAGGGCCTGGAAGACAATCACCAAATCCAGCAGAAAAGCCGCCAAAACCACCGGAAACAGGGCGATCGCCAGGGGCAGCGATCGGTTTTGCAGGCTGCGGAAGCGCCGAAATACCAGCGATCGCGGAATCACCCGCCACCGCCGACTTTCTACGGCGGCCTGGGTCAGCTCGGCCACCCAGCGGGGATTGTCGCGGTTGCGCTGGGCGACGTAGGCCCCGGCAGGCTGATCCTGGCCGACGGCCCGCTGAATCTCTTCATAGATCAGGGAATTAATCGTGTTGCCGACGATCTGCCAGCGCTCGTGCTTGAAGAGGCCCTCTAGGCCGGTGTAGGCCTCAAACTGGTGAGAGGCGCGATCGGCGCGGCGCACCCGGCGGAGGTCGGTGGGCGATCGCAGGCCGTCGGTGACGACCATCATCCACAAAAAGCCATCCTCCACCCGGATGTCCAGGGGCATCCAGATCCGGCGCAGTACCTCCGCCCGCCCGCCGTAGAGCTGGCCACAAATCCAAGAAGCATTGCCGCCAGAGACGCGAGACGCCGCCATAGACAGGCGATCGCTCCAGGTTTTCTGGGCCTTGAAAAAGACATCTTTGACCGGCCGATCCGTCGAGACCCAGGCCTCGGGGGTCGTCTCCAGAGTGCCGATCACGTTCTCCAGGGTCTCCGGCTCGATGAAGAGAATATCGGCATCCATCAGCAGCAGGTACTGGGCCGCCGGGTCCGAGAACTCGTGAACAAACAAATTCCAGGCGTTGGATTTGCCGGGGCGCGTCACCTCGCACACCCGCGCCGTGACGCGGCCATGGCCCAAGCTGGTGGTGAGCTGAGCTAGCAGCCCCTCGGAGACCGTCGCCGTGGCGTCTCGGCAGCCGTTGGGCACCACCACCACCTCCACTTGCCAGGGGTGGCTCGGATCGGTGAGCAGGCTTTGGGAAAAGAGCGATCGCAGCGTCGGGGCGATGGTGTCGGCCTCGTTGTAGGCCAAAATGCCAATGCTAATTTTCAAGGGTCTGCTCCTGGATCAGTTCGTCGGCTAGCAGGTCCAGCTCGTGGCCCCGGTACACCACAAAGTCCCGCGATCCCTGGTAGCTGATCACCTTGGCCGGAATGCCCACGGCGACCGCATTGTCAGGGATGTCCTTGGTCACGACGGCGTTGGCTCCGATGGCTACGTCATTGCCGATCCGGATCGCCCCAAAAATCTTCGCGCCCGGCCCCACATAGACGCGATCGCCCAAGACCGGTGTGCCCCGCTTGTCCCCCCGACCGCCGACCCCAATGGTGACATCATGACCGAGGTTGCAGTTCTCCCCCAGCACTGCATTGCAGTGTAAAAAGATACCGTGACCGTGGGAGATCAGCAGCCCGCCGCCGATGGCCGCTCGGTTAGGCATTTCGCTGGAGGTGACAATCTCAATCACCTTTTGCCAGATCGCACAGAAAACTTTCATCAAAGGCCGCACCACCGGCACCTTGAGATGGTGATGGACCCAGTAGCTGAAGCGGTACTGGGTGCTCATCCACATGCCCTGGTCGGTGAGCACGATCAGCAGCGGGGGATATTTGCCCCCGGCTATGTAGACGTAGCGATCGAGGTCTGCCTGCCAGGCGTGCCAGATCTCAGCGGGGCTCTGAATTTTTACGGGGCTGTTCATAGATAGTTGCAGCAATAAAAGCAGCTCGGGGCCGAGGAGGGACAATCCGTAAAATCGCCCACATCCTAGCGTAAAATCACACCGAAGACTCTCCGAAAATTCTCAGATATTCCGTCACGGCGCGATCGAGAGAAAAGGTCATGGCGTGGGCCTTCAGGCGCTCGGGCGGGTCAGGCGTGGCCAGGGTGAGGGCGATCGCCTGGGCCATGGCGTCCGCGTCGCCCACCGGCACCAGTCGGCCATACTCTCCCCCCGCCAAAATCTCCGCCGGGCCGCTCTCGCAGTCCGTGGAGACCACCGGCGTGCCCGCCACCATTGCCTCCACCAGCACATTGCCAAAGCCTTCCCAGGCCGAAGACAGGACCAGCACCCCAGCGTCTCGCATGTAGATGTAGGGGTTCTCGACAAAGCCGGGCAGGGCGACGGCCTCGGTCAGGCCCAGCTGCGCAATTAGGGCCTCCAGGCGCGATCGCTCGTCTCCCTCGCCCAGGATCATCAGCCGACAGGGCCGCTGCGGGTGCACCTGCGCAAAGGCCCGCACCAGCGTATCGAAGTCCTTTTGGGCCTCCAGGCGGCCCACCGCCAGGATCACCGGTGGCTCCCCCGCCCCAAACCACGGATGATCCAGGGGCGCGTGGACTTGCTCTAGCACCTCCGGGGTCACGATGGGATTGTAGATGGCGATCGCCCGCCGGAGGCCCATCTGGCGCAGGTCCGCGGCCACCCCTTCGGAGACCCCCACCACCGCCTTGGCCCAGGGATAGAACCAGCGAGCCAGGGTCGGGGCCAGCCGTCGCTTCAGCTGGGTCGAGCTGCGCGCCTCCCGAGACAGCGTGTTGTGGACTGTCACCACCACCTCGGTGCGCACCCGCGCCAGCCGCTGAGCCCATAGGGCGATGATATTGGTGTCCTCCAGGGCCGAGATCAGCGCCGCTGGCCGCTCCCGCCGCAGATAGTTGGCCAGGGCGAACACGCTCAGCAGCAGCCGCCGGGCCTCCAGGCGCACCACCTTCACCTGGGGCGGGACCTGGCTCAGATACGGCCCCTCCGCCCGCACCAAGACCAGATGGACCTCATGGCCGCGATCGCCGAAGCCCCGGGCCAGATTCAGCATCACCCGCTCCGCGCCGCCACCCCGCAGATCCATCAAGAAAAACGCAAACTTTGCCATGGGCCTCCCCCCACCGGTGTTCTATGCTTCAGGGTTGAACTGGCTCTCCTGAGAAACCGGCGATCGCCTCACGACCGGCGGCGGCGGAGCCTCAGCCATTCGATGACGCGACACCCGCCGCATCGTCAGCCCTGCTGCCACATACAGTGCCCAAAAAAGCGAATTATGCTGCACGATTGTGCTTTCGCTGTAGTTGTAGAGAAAAAAGAAGGTCACGTAGAGAATCGGCCAGATCTCTGTAGCCGTTGTGCCCGAGCGCACCCACTCGATGCCGCGGCGAAAATTGACGATAATGCTCATGGCAAACAGCCCAAAGCCCACATAGCCAAAATCGAGGGCCATATTGATATAGCCGTTGTGGGCATGGGGAGGCCGATAGCCCACCGCCTTCCAGATATCAAACGCCTCGCCCCGAGACTGCCAGAACCCCATATAGCCATAGCCTAGCCAGGGCCGGTTGGCGATCTTCTCCAGGGCGATTTCCCACAGGTGAGTGCGGCCGCTGAGGGTCGGGTCCTTTCCTAGCCCCAGCAAGAGTCCCTCCCAGTTGCCGACGACCACCGTTGTGAGGCTGCCCATGATTAGCAGCACCGTGATGATGATGGGAATCACAATGGTTGTATTCCAGCGCAGGGCTCGGTAAAGGGGAACCAGAATCAGGAGCGCAATGAAGACCAGCAGGGCTGTTTTGGAGCCGGTGAGGAAGACCAGCAGCAGCGAGAGCCAAAACCCGCCCCAAATCCAGCGCGACGGATGCTGAGCCAGCATGATTTCGACCAAAAAGACTGCGGCGGAGAGCACTTCTACCCGCGCAAAGATATTTTTTTGCACAAAGGGGCCTCGCCAGGAGCCAGCATTGGCGCCCGCCTCAATGGCCGAGCCCGGTTTTGCCAGGGTGAACAGCAATGAGAAAAGCGCAATCAGTCCCAAGGCCCAGGTCAGCAGCCGGATTTGCTCGCGGGGCGTAAACCGGGTGGCCAAGTAGAGGCCAAAGGTGCTGGTCTGGAAAAGGGTGACCCCCTTGCGCAGGGAGTCGGTGCCGACATCAGACCAGAGGAAGGACAGCGGGGCCAGCAGGGTCAAGCACCAAACCAGCGGGTCGCGAAGCACCGTGCGAACTGAGCCGTGGGGCCTCGCGACCAGCAAAAAGAAGGTGATGCCGTACACGCTGTACTGGATCAAAGACAAGACCGGGTACAGGGGGTTGTAGGCTCCGCCGCTGTCGGCAGCGGGGTCAGGATCGACAAAGAGACTATAGACGCCGATGACGTCGCTGAGGAAGATCAGCCCGAAGATGGCAAATCGTTTCTCAAAGTAGGCCAGCATGGCAGTTACCGCTTGAGTCGGTAGTAGAGGGCGCGCAGGTAGATTTTGGCTTCTTCGCTGAGGCTGGCGGCATCGAGGTATTTGTCGATGATAGGGGTGACGCCCGGGTCGAGATCTTTGCGGCCCCAGGCCATGCTGAGGCCCGAGGCGAAGAGGCCATTGGCGAAGGTGGTCAGCTCGGGAAAGTGAGTCTTGATCCAGAAGGCGGTCAGAATGTGAATGCGAGCGCGCAGGGGACGCTTGTCAGCGCGAAAGGTGTAGGCGTTGTTGCCGTGGATGCGCTGGATGGCGAGCTCGTCGAGGCTGACGTAGCCGGGGGTGATGCCGAGGGCGATGTACTTGATGTAGTCATCGCTGGTGATGTTGATCTCTTCGGGCATGGGCAGGATGCGCGCCAAGAGCGATCGCCGCAAAGCCATGCCGGAGGTGGCGGTGCCGGGAATGGGCAGGTAGCCGCGCAGTTTGCCGCGACTCATGGGTTCTCGCAGATCATAGACGCCAGCGAGGCCGGTTTTGGCGGTGGCGGTGGCGCTGGCGAGGTTGGCGCCCTGGAAGCTAAGGGGATGAAAGCACCACTCCGCTTCGGGGTGATCGGTGAAGATCTGGGCGATCGCGGCGGCTTTGGTGGGCTGAAACAGATCGTCGGCATCTAGAAAGCACACCAGGTCGCCGCGACTGGCCTCAAAGCCCGCGTTGAAGGCGGAGGCTTGGCCGCCGTTGGGCTTCAAGATGGCCTGGATGCGATCGCGGTACTCCGCTAGGACCTCATGGGAGTTGTCGGTGGAGCCGTCGTCTACCACGATGACTTCAGTGTGGGGATAGGTCTGGGCAAGGGCGCTCTCGATGGCCTCGGCCAAAAAATTCCCGTAGTTATAGTTGTTGATCAGGATGCTGACGAGAGGGGGAGTCACGCTTTGCTGCTCCTCAGGCTGTGAATGTAGGCTTTGATTTGGCGATGGGTTTGGGGGAGAAGGGCGATCGCGCCGACGGCGATCAGGGTCCACCAGCCCAGCTGATAGACAAAGAGCCCTAGGCTGAGCCCGGCCCACCACACGCCGGCGAGGCGGTAGTCAGGGCTGCCCACGGCCTTGCTCAGGGAATAGTGAATGACGCAATAGCTCAGCAATGTCACCATCTCGGCCCAGCCATAGCCCACCAGGCCCAAGCGCGGCACCAGCACGGCAGCCGCGCCGCCAAACAGGACGATATTGGCCAGGTGGAAGAGGCTCACGTGCCAGTTGTGCTTGAGCACGTACAGCACCGAGGAGTGCATGTTGAACAGGGAGTTGCTGAGGGAGCTGAGGGCAATGAAGGGGAAAACGCTCAAGACGGGCAGCCATTCCGGGCCAAACATGACCGGCAGCAGATAGGGAAGGGCGATCGCCAGCACCACCAGCAGCGGCCCGATGGCCAAAATTTGCAGCCCCATGCCTTCATTGACGGCCTTGCGCAGGCGCTCGGTGTCATCCTGGAGGCGGGCCAAAGCCGCAATGGAGATGCGCCAAGTGACCCCTTTGACAAAGCCCAGCACCTCGACCATCCGGATCGCCAGCGCAATGTAGCCGACGGCATCGGCCCCCGCGTAGCGACCGACGATCAGCGGGTTGACTAGGACTCGGGCCTGCCAAATCCAGTAGGAGGCCGAAAAGCCGACGCTGTAGCCCAGCATTTCCCGAATCAGCTTGGGATCCCAGTGAAATTGGGGGCGGTAGCGAGCCGCCCACAGCAGCAAGATCACCGACTGGGCCTGCTGCGCCCACCAGCCTGCCACCGGAGCCCACACGCCCATCCCCTGGAAGGCGCAGCCCAGGCCCACCAGATAAAACATCAGCTGGTTGGCGAGCTCGATCAGGGCCACTCGGCGATAGTCCAGCTTTCGCTCGAGCTGGGCCATGCCGACTTGGCCCACCAGCACCAGGGGCAGGGTGAAGAGCATGGTGCGCGCCACGGGCTGGAAGGACTCTAGGCGGACCCACTGGCCGATCCAGGGCAACCCGACAAAGGCGATCGCCACGGCGCTGAGGGCCATCAGCAGGAGCAAAGTGAAGCCCTGGTCGTAGATAAATTTTTGCTCTTCTTGGCCTTCGCGCCGGACTAGGTAGACGCTGATGCCTAGCTGGCTGATGGTCTGGAGGTACCAAAAGAGGCTGTAAACCGCCGTGTAAATGCCGTATTGGTCGGGACCGATGGTGCGAGTGAGGAGCAAAACGCCCCCTAGGCTGATCACCATGCCGAGTCCTTGGCGCAGGGCGAGGTAGACGCCACCGCGCATCACCTGGGACCGCAAGCTCATCGGGGGTGCCCTCCTCTAGTGGCGATCGCCGGGAGCCCTAACGGGCGATCTTCAGCCATATGTGCGTATGCCTCTGTATAAAATTATTGCCTGATCCTGTTTTTAGCCGAGAAATCCCGGATTAGGAACCTCGCAGCAGATTGAGCAAAAAGTTGAGGGGGGAGACCAGGGGACCGACCACATCCAGCGCTCGGAAGCCGTCCTTCTTGGCCACATACACCACGTCCCCGTCCTGGATTTGGTAGGTGTCGTTCAGCTGCCGCAGGTCGAGTTCCTGTTCACTGATCCGGCCATTGTCCTCCATGCGCACAAAGCGAACGTGTTTTAGAGAACCCTTGTCCGTGGGGCCGCCTGCAATGGCGATCGCCCCAGAAATGGAGCTATTGGGCGGCACCAGCACCTCTCCGGGCTGCTTCACCTCTCCCACCACTCGCACCCGCACCCGCTCCGGCGCGATGCTCGATCGCGCGATCAGGCGGCGATCGAGGGGATCGCCCTCCGCCAGCGTCGGCACATACACCGAGTCCCCGTCCTGCAAAATCAAGTTAGAAGGCGCTTCCTCCGAGATCAGTGCCTCCCACAGATTCACGTTGACGGCGCTCACCCGGCCTCCGGGCAAGATGCGCTGCACCGTGATGCTCCGCAGGTCGGCCTCTCGGGTCACACCCCCTGCCTGGAGCAGCGCCAGACCCACCGTCGGCAGCTCAGAAATGACGGTGCTGTTCTCAAAATCCGTCGGGCTGCGCAGCTGCACCGGTCCGGGCCGCTGCACCTCGCCCGAGACATTGATCCGCACCGGGCGCAGGCGCGTCAAGCCAATACTCACCACCGGGTTGACCAGCCAGGCGCTGAGCTTCTGAGTCAGATCCTGAGCTAGCTCGTCCGGCGTGCGGTTGGCGGCCATGACGCTGCCGACCAGCGGCAGCGCAATCGTGCCGTCGGGCAACACGACGCGCGGTCCCGTGAACTCGGGATACTCGTACACATTGAGATCGACCTGATCGCCGGGGCCAAGCAGATAGCCGGAGCTGAGGCCCGTCAGCTGGTTGACCGCGCTGGTGTCAGGGATAGGAGAGGGACTGGCCGCCGGGGCGCTCAGGCGGCGGGGAAGGGGTTCGGAGGGAAAAGGCGTCACCTCAGCGGGCGATCGCCCTTCTGATGGTCTAGGACTGGGCTCGAGACGAGGCGCCGGACTGGGGCTCGGCATCGGACCGGTGGTCGGGTCAGGGGCCAGGGGCGGCAGGCTAGACTGCGATCGCCCTGCAGGGGCCACTAGCACACTGGACATCAGGGCGACGCCTGCGATCGCCCCGCAAAAAACCTTTTGAGACATAGCAATAGCACTCCCCTTGGGGGACCGGCAAAGCAAAACTGACTGCATCTAGCGCGGCACCATCGTCGAAGTTGGCGTGGCTGCTGACTCGTCATAGCCGCTGTAGAACTGCGCGTGGTGCAGATAGTTGTCTGGCTCGTTGTCGAGCATGACCCCATTGATCACCAGGCCCAAGACAGGCTGCCCGGACTGATTGAGGAGCTCCTTAGCAGCCCGCGCGGTCACCGTGTCGATCACCCCCGGCCGCGACACCAGCAAAATCCCGTCGGTCATCTTGGCCAGGCTGAGGGCATCCGCCATCAAAACCATCGGCGGTGTGTCAATGATGACAAAGTCATACTGCTGCCCAAACTCCTGAACCAGGGACTGCATCCGCTGGGAGTCCAGCAGCGCCAGGGGATTGGGCGGAATCGCGCCGCAGGTCAGCACGTCCAGATTGTCCATCACGGGGTTGACGGCCTCGGAGAGGTCCGTTTGCTTCATGATCACGTTGCTCAGGCCCGCCAAGTTGGTGAGGTGCCAGACGTGATGCTGCATAGGATGGCGCATGTCCGCGTCCACCAGCAGCACCCGCCGACCCAGCTGGGCCATGGCCGCCGCGAGGTTGGCCGACACCGTAGACTTGCCTTCCTGGGGGACGGGACTGGTCACCACGATCACTTTCAGCTCGCGATCGGGGCTCAAAAAGCGCAGGTTGGCCTGGAGCATCCGATAGTTTTCGCTGATGATCGAGTGGGGCGCTTCCTGGACGACCACCTTGGGGACGCTGGTGTTGCTGCCGGAGCCGAACCACCACCGCTTTTTCTTGGAGCGAGGAATCATGCCCAGCAGCGTGTACTGGTACAGATTGCGAATTTCCTTGGCTGTTTTGACCGTCGGATCGATCAGCTCGAAAACAAACGCCACGATCAGGTAAAGCATGCCGCCCACGACCATGCCGCCCATGAGCACCACTTTTTTGTTGGGGCCGACGGGCTTGCTGGGAAAGGAGGCTGAGCTGACGATGCGCGCGTTACCAACGTTTTGGTTCTCGATGATCTGAACCTGCTGGAGGTTGCGCGACAGGATGTCGTAGGTGGACTGGTAGGTGGCCAGCTGTCGCTCTAGGTCGCGCTGTCGCTGCTCGAGCTGGGGCAGGACGTTGGCGCGCTGCTGATACTGTACCTGGGACTCGCGCAGGGCGGTGACCTGCTCTCGTAGGCCGCGCCGCTGATTTTCTGTCTCGACGAGGTTGTTGGTGAGGGTGCGGTGCAGCTCGCCGGACTGATAGCTGGGGTTGATGTCGCTGGCGGGGGTGCCGTTGAGGACTTGGCCGACCCGCTCTTGGACCAGGCTCTGGAGGGCGGCCTGCTTGCGGCGGAGGCCCGCGATCGTTGGGTGCTGTTCTTGGTAGCGGGTCCGCGCCACGGCCAGCTCATCTTCGATCTGCTGTAGCTCCGACAGGGCCTGCTGAACGGCGGGCGATTCGCCGACGGCGTTCATGGCGATCGCCTGCCGAGCATCCATGCCCAGAGATCGCTGGAGCTGGCCCGATCGCGCCGTTGCGTCCTGGAGCATGGCCTCGCTCTGGGCGATCATGGTGCTGAGGGTGGCGATGGACTCCACGGCTGTGCGGGCTTCTTCATTCAGGGAGATGACGCCGTTTCGCTCTTTGAAGTCGCGCAGCTGGGCCTCAGCCTGCCGGAGACTGGCTTCGGTCTTGGGCAGCAGCTCCGTGATGAACTTCCGGGCAGCGGTGGCTTCAGCGCGGTTGGCCCGAATATTCTCCTTGATGTAGATCTCCATCAGCACGTTCACCACGTTGGCGGCTTCCTGGGGATCGTCGCTGGTGTAGGTGATCAGCAAAACGTCGGTGCCGCGAATGGTTTTGACCTCAAGCCCCCGCAGAAAGCTTTCGGGCTTCATGGGTTTGCCAGAGCTGCTGCGGAGCCCCATGGAGGTGATGACTTCTTCGGCGATCGGGGTCGAGCGGATGACTTCAGCCTCGGTGTCGAGGGGGGTGTCCTTGTCGCTGAGGGTGTCGAGCTCGCCGACTTTGGCGCTGGCGTCGGTGACCAAGGCCGAGGTGGTATTTTTCTTTTTCAGCAGCAGCTTGCCCTGAGCCTCGTAAATTGGCTCAGCGGTAAACGCCATGGCCGCAGCGCCGCAGACCGCCAGCAGAAAAGCTCCGGTGGCGGGGAGCCAGTGGCGCTTGAGGATCAGCCAGTACTTCTGAAAGTCAATTTCTTCTGGATAGTGTTGAAATTCCATAGTGGAAAGCTGACAGCCAAGACCCATTCAAGATTTGGTTTGAGGCCGGCAAGAAGTCCGGCAAGGGCCATTTTCAGGCCCGTGTGGTGCTCTGGGGTGCTCTACCGTGGGCATCCAACCGACGGTGTGTCTTTCAAGTTTGGCGCGATCGCCGCGGCGATCGCCCCATTCTGTCTAAGAGTTCCCCAAACAAGCGGGCGATCGCAGGTTTGCCCCGTAATTTCCACCATTTCCCTGCGCAGGTGGACTGAAATGGTTCAGCTATTTTGCGGTTGTCCCACGAAGAGATTTGCCCTTCCAGGATCTTCTAAGAAATCGGCTCTAATCGAGGGCGATCGCAAATCTTAGCGAAAATCTCTCCCATTTCAGCCTTGGAATCTATATCAATCGACAGTGGTCACCCTGAGCAACATTCTCGACCATGGGGTCAGAGTAAAGGAGATGCAGCGCCTGAAATACAGTCGGATCGCAACTAGTGCTTCCGAAGTCCTCTGAGATTCGGTGAAATCGCGGCTAGGACCTACTGCCAGTATCGCTTGATCCCCTTAGAAGCGAGGAGCGAGTTTAGCGGGTCTAAACCGGTCCGGCCCTTCGGCTAGAAGCGCGATCGCCCACCGCCCTATCAGACTGGCAACTTTGGAACCACCCGATCTGCGAAATCTGAGGATTGCCTAAAAAATACCGCACCTTCCCGGAATTTCCTCCGAAAATACTCTGGTAGCTGCACAAATCTTCTCCAAGACTCGTTCACGCTTTTCATCCATCATTTCAATCAAGAGGAATCTAAAACTATGGCTTGGCTACAACGACTCTTTGGGATTAATAAGCCTCAAAATGCTCAGGTTTCGCCCAATCCTGGCCCAGCGCCTGCTGCTACCGCAGCCACCAACACCACGGCCCAGGAAACCATCCCCCCAGAGCGCATGGGCCTGACCGGCGAGTACGACCAGAGCGGTCTGGCCAAGCGCGTTGCTCTGGCCTTTGACCAGGACGCCGAAATTGACGATATCGAGACCGTGTTTGTCGCTCAGACCGGCGGCACCGTCGTCCTCAAGGGCAAAGCTCCCAACCAGGCCATCTTGGACAAGATGGTGAACGTTGCCCGCACTGTCCGGGGGGCAACCAGCGTTGACACCAGCCAAGTTGAAGTTGGCTAGAGACGGCTAGGAGCGTTTGGGACTCCATCTTCAGGTCCAGAGAAACGCCACGGCTCTTCTCTGGGCCTGAAGGATCTATCCAGTGAATCTGAAAATTTGATTAATCAGAAAAATAACCAAGAAAACTATGGGACTCTTTGATGCCATTGTGGGGGCGATCAACAGCCCCGATCAGCAGGCCAGCCCCGATCAGCTGGGCAGCATCTTGGGCGCGGTGCAGCAGCTGTCGGGCAGCCGCAACCTGGATGCCAACACGACCCAGGCCATGATCTCGCTGGTGGGAAGCTTTGTGCGCAGCGCCCTCCAGGAAAAAAGCCAGGCGGGGGGCGAGGCCCAGGCCCAGGCGATCGTGAATCAGTTTGGGGGAACCCAGCCCAGCCCGGCGGCGGTGCAGTCGCTTTTCTCGCCTCAGCAGCAGCAGCAAGTGGCTCAGGCAACCTCCCAGGGCACAGGCCTCAATCTGGAGACCGTGCAGGCGCTGCTGCCGGTGGTGGTGCCCATTATTTTGAATCTGCTGAAGACGGGGGCGCCGACGCAGTCTGCCCAGGGTTCTAACCCGGTGCTGCATTCGTTCCTAGATACCAATGGAGACGGCAGCTTTGATGTGGGAGACGCGCTGAATCTGGCGGGGCGCTTTATGCAGCGCTAGGGGCGGTGCTCCTGTGCCAAAGTAGCATCGAGTTTCACGTCCAAAAGGGAGGCGATCGCCTCCCTTTTGTCATGGTTGGGCCCGGGCTGTGGCCTGTTCCCTGGGGGACAATGGCGGAGGGTGATGAGAGGCGCGATCGCAGCTGCCCAGCGTCGCGCCACCTCCCACCAAATTTTTAAGAAACAAAGAGAAAATACCACCATGCCACGCATTAACCCCCTTAAGGTCCGCCACCTCCACATGGCCCTAGCGCCCATCATGGCTCTGCCGCTGCTGCTGACCCTAGTGACGGGATCTCTGTTTCAGTTTGCGGAGCTGACGGGCCAAGAATCGCAGTTTTTCTGGCTGATCCAGCTCCATCGAGGCAACTTCGGCGTCGTGAACTTGTCCAAGATCTATCCCTTTTTGAATGCGCTGGGACTGCTAACGCTGCTAATCACGGGGCTGCTCATGTGGCTGCGCACCCGTCGCCGGCCCCGCGCCTCCTAGGCTGACGGGGGATGGGCAGGGGATTTTGTCGACTGGCAGGCACCCGGGCTTGGCAAACGCCTCTGTCTGCGCGGGAGGTCGGGAAGCTGGCCTTTGCGCGTCAGCATCGGGGTAGGAGTGTGTCACCATAGGGAGTTGGTGTGTCTAGCACCCCTGGTCGAACAGGAACAAAACCGAGACCAGGACTTCCAATGGCTATAGCGTGCCTGACGTTTGGCTGGGCCTTGGGCAAGGCTTGGTAGCGACGGGCGATCGCGGCTCTTTGGAGTCCAGCACCAAACTTTTGAGGGGATGATTCACAAAACATGAAGCGACGGAATTTCTTGCGCTACGCAGGTGCGAGCCTGGTGACCGGCGGCATTGTCCTGGCATCGAGCGATCGCGGTCAGGCCCAGTCCACCGGCCCGCTGTCGATCCAGTACCTCGGCCATACCTGTTTCCTCTTTAGCGGCAGCGGTCGCCGAATCTTGGTGAATCCCTTCCAGCCCATCGGCTGTACCGCTAACTATCGATCGCCCAAGGTCGACGCCGATTTGGTGCTGATCAGCAGCCGCCTCCTAGATGAAGGCGCGGTCGAAGAGGTGCCCGGATCGCCGCGCATTCTGTTTGAGCCCAGCGTCTACCAGTTTGATGGCTTCCAGGTCCAGGGGCTGCTGACGGACCACGACCGGCTCAATGGCCGCCGCTTTGGCAGTAACATCGTCTGGAAGTGGACCCAGGGCGGCGTCAAGATCCTGCACATGGGCGGCGCAGCGGCTCCGGTCACCCTCGAGCAGCAAATCCTGATGGGGCGGCCCGACGTGCTGTTTATCCCCGTGGGCGGCGGCCCCAAGGCCTACAATCCGCAACAGGCCAAGGAGGCTATCCAAGTCCTCAATCCCAAGATGATCGTGCCGACGCAGTTCCGCAGTCAGGCCGCCGATCCCAACGCCTGCGACATCGTGGCGGTAGAAGAGTTCTTGGCGCTGATGGAGGGGACGCCGGTGCGGCGCATTGGCAGCTCCATGAGTCTCAGCTCGGCCGATATTCCTGAAAATGGCCCGGTGATCACGGTGTTTAGCTACGGCTTCTAGGGGCTTTTGACCTGAAAGCACGGCGAAACGGCCAATTTTGGGGCGCTTGGGATAAGGTTGAAATACGGCGATCGCGCTGTTTTTGGCCGACCTGAGGCCCCGTTAATTTTGCTAATTTCCGTTTCCACCCTATGCACCCAGAGTACCGTCACCGCCGCGAACAGCTCATGCAAAAAATCGGCTCGGGGACCGCGATTATTCGCAGTGCTCCCATGGCCGTGATGCACAACGACGTTGAGTACAACTATCGCCAAGACAGCGATTTCTTTTATCTGACGGGGTTTAATGAGCCGGAGGCGGTCGCGGTGCTGGCGCCGCACCACGATGAGCACCGGTTTGTGCTGTTTGTGCAGCCGCGCGATCCGCGCCAGGAGGTCTGGACGGGCTATCGGGCGGGGGTCGAGGGCGCCAAGGAGCGCTACGGGGCGGATGAGGCCTATTCGATCGAGGAGCTCGACGCCAAGCTGCCGGAGTATCTCCGGGGAGCCGATCGCATTTTTTATCACCTGGGGCGCGATCGCGCCTTCAATGACACGGTGCTGCGCCACTGGCAGCGCTGCATCGCCCAGTATCCGCGCACCGGGACCGGTCCCGTCGCCCTCGAAGATCCCGGCCCCATCCTTCACGCCATGCGCCAGATCAAGAGCGACGCGGAAATGGAGCAGATGCGCCGCGCGGCGGCGATCGCGGCTGAGGCCCACATCCACGCGCAGCAGTTTGCGGCGCCGGGACAGCACGAATATCAGGTGCAGGCCGAGATCGAGCGAATCTTTCGGATGCACGGAGCCATGGGGCCGGCCTATCCCTCCATCGTCGCCTCCGGGCCTAATGCCTGCATTCTCCACTACGTCGAAAACACGCGCCAAATGCAGGACAACGAGCTGCTGCTGATCGACGCGGGGTGCGCAGTGGACTATTACAACTCGGATATCACCCGCACGTTTCCCATTAGCGGCCGCTTTACGGCGGAGCAGCGATCGCTCTATGCCATTGTCCTGGAGGCCCAGGAAAAGGCGATCGCCCAAGTCCAACCGGGCAACCCTTACAACCAGTTTCACGACACAGCGGTGCGGATTCTCGTCGAGGGGCTAGTCGATCTGGGCTTGCTGTGCGGCGACGTGGACGGGCTGATCGAGCAGGAAGCCTACAAGCCTTTTTATATGCACCGGACCGGTCACTGGCTCGGCCTAGACGTCCACGATGTGGGGGTCTACAAGCACGGGGATACTTGGCAAAGTCTCCAAGCGGGTCACGTGGTGACGGTGGAGCCTGGTCTCTATCTTGGCCCGGATATCCAGCCGGTGGAGGGACAGCCGGAGGTACCGGAGCAGTGGCGCGGCATCGGCATCCGCATTGAGGATGATGTGCTGGTGACGGCCACGGGCCACGAAGTCTTGACGGCGGCGGTACCCAAGGCGATCGCCGACCTCGAGCGCTAACCGTTCTCCCGGGCGTGGCCTCTATTTCTTTCTAAATCCCTCAAGCTGTCTATCTACTTTCTATTTCTTGTTCGAGAGAGTGGGTGGGCAGCTTTAGGGTGACTAGCAGAGCTAGCCTGTGGAAGAAACAGAAAGATTAGATCTTGCACCAAGTCAAAGATCTCCTTTTTTAACAAAAGAGGCAAGAAAAGAGAGAACTGAAACTTTGCGCTAGAGCTCTGCAACCTAAATTTCCGAAGGTGGATTTTTCTCAAGATGCGAGAGAAAGAGAGAGATTCGGAGAGAGATTTCACTCCCCTTCTCCCAATTTTGGGAGAAGGGGTTGGGGGATGAGGGCAATTCTTTGGCTTCTCAAACATCCTCTCAGGGCGATCGCCGTAGGACATCGAGATTAATTTAAGTGGGCATGACAGAGACAGATGTAATCGTGATTGGGAGCGGCATTGGCGGACTGTGCTGCGGGGCACTGCTGGCGCGCTACGGCTTCGAGGTGACGGTATGCGAGAGCCATAGCCTAGCGGGTGGGGCTGCCCACGGCTTCGAGCGGGAGGGTTTTCGCTTTGACTCTGGGCCTTCTCTCTATTCTGGTCTCTCCTATAGTCCCTCTCCCAATCCGTTGCGTCAGGTGCTGGATGCCCTCGACGAAGATCTAGCGTGGATCACCTATGACACCTGGGGATGCTGCCTGCCGGAGGGAGACTTCGAAACTTCGGTGGGGGCGGACCAGTTTTGTGAGGTGCTGCGGCGGCTGCGAGGGGAGAGCGCCGTCGCAGAGTGGCGGCGTCTCCAGAAATATATGGAGCCGCTGGCAGAAGCTGCGATCGCCCTTCCACCAGCGGCACTGCGGGCTGACTGGGGCGCTGTGGTGACCGCCGGTCGCTACGCCCCCTCTCTGCTCAAGCATCTCCCCCATATTTCCAAGCTGACGGGATCATTTCGGCAGGTGATGCAAGGGGTGATCCAGGATCCCTTTATCGATCGCTGGCTGGATATGCTGTGCTTCTTGCTGTCGGGCCTGCCTGCGGACGGAACGAGCGCCGCTGAGGTAGCCTTTATGTTCGCAGACTGGTATCGGCCCGGGGTGCAGCTAGACTATCCCGTGGGCGGCAGCGGAGCGCTGGTGGCGGCCCTGGTGCGGGGGCTCGAGCGCTTTGGCGGCAAGCTCCGGCTCAGTGCTCACGTCGAGCAGGTGCTGGTGGAGGGCGATCGCGCGGCGGGGGTGCACCTGCGCAGCGGAGAGATCCTGCGATCGCGCCGCGCCGTGGTCTCCAATGCGTCGGTGTGGGATACCCTGTCGCTGATTCCGGCGGGAGCCCTGCCGCAAAGATTCGTCAGCGATCGCCAGTCTACGCCCGAGTGCGAGAGCTTTATGCATCTCCACTTGGGGATCGACGGGCGCGATCTGCCCGCCGATCTCGCCTGCCACCACATCGTCGTGCAGGACTGGAACCTGGGCATTGCGTCGCCCCAGAATCTCGCCCTGATCTCGATTCCTTCGCTGCTCGATCCCACCTTGGCGCCGCTGGGTAAGCAGGTGATTCACGCCTATACTCCCGGTAGTGAGCCCTACGATCTCTGGCAGGGTCTGGACCGGCGCAGTGAGGCCTATCGCCAGCAAAAAGAGCGTCGGGCCGAAGTTCTCTGGCGATCGCTCGAGCGCGTGATTCCCGATGTGCGATCGCGCTGCGAAGTCACCCTGGTCGGCACGCCCCTCACCCACGAGCGCTTTTTGCGGCGACATCGCGGCTCCTACGGCCCTGCTCTGCGGGCGGGTCAGGCGCTCTTTCCCGGCCCCAAGACGCCCTTACCCGGCCTGCTGTGCTGCGGGGACTCTACCTTTCCCGGCATCGGTCTGCCGGCTGTGGCGGCCAGCGGCATGATCGCGGCCAACACCCTAGCGCCGATCGCCCAGCACTGGCAAATGCTAGAAGCCATTGGCTGCTGACACAGCGAAGGTCTCACTAGCGTCTAAGGATTGAGATAAAAACTGGTTTTCGCAGATCCCGAATCTCCCTAGCGAAAATTCAAGGGCGATCGCCCGCGCGCCAATTTGAGTGACAATGGCGATCGCGCTGCGGCGTTATGCTACAAAGCGCTTGATCAAAGTCAGAATCTATATCAGAGTCTATGTCTCTCCAAGTCTACGGAATTCCCAACTGCGGCACCTGCAAGAAAGCCTTTCAGTGGCTCGCGGATAATGGTGTTGAGTATGAATTTATCAACACCAAAGATCACCCGCCCACCAAAAGCGCGATCGCTGACTGGGTCAAGGCCCTGGGCGCCAAGGCCATGCGCAATACCTCGGGCCAATCCTACCGCGCCCTAGGTGACGAGAAAAATACCTGGACCGATCAGCAGTGGATCGACGCCTTCACCCAAGATGCCATGCTGCTGCGGCGTCCTCTTTTTGTCAAAGATGGCTCAGCCGTGCTGGTGGGCTTTCGGGAAAAAGAGCCAGTCATTCGTGAAAAACTGGGCCTCTAGGGCGTCCTAGATTCCCTCGGAGGTCTCTCTCGATTGCACGGAAGATAGTGCTGGATCATTTGATGGAGTTCTCTGAGCACGATGGGCTTGCAGAGATATTCATTGGCTCCAGCACTCAGACAGCGATCGCGATCGCCCGGCATCACCAGAGACGTGAGGGTCAGAATTGGGATATGGCTAAAATTCACGTCTCGCCGCAAGTGGCGCATCGCCTCCAAGCCGTCCATTTGGGGCATCTGAATATCCATCAAAATTAGCTCCGGCGTCTGCATTTTGGTCATATGCACCGCTTCGATGCCGTTGCGGGCGGCGATCACCTGATAGCCGCAGGACTGGAGATAGTCCCGCAGCGTTGTGAGACTCGCTTCGTTGTCCTCTGCCAGCAAAATGAGCGGCCGAAGGTGCGCGTCTGGGCAGGGCGATCGCTGGATCTGTGGCTCTGCCTCCTCCAGAGAGATTTCCCGAGCAGCGTAAAAGCCTCCCTCAAAGGCCCTGATCTCGCGCAGGGAACGCGTGAGCGGCCAGGGAAGGGAGACCGTAAAACAGCTACCCTCGTTGGGCTGGCTTTCTACCGAGACGCTCCCCTGATGGAGCTCCACAATTCGTCGTACAAGGGTCAAGCCCAGGCCCGTCCCGGAGTAGCGCCGAGACAGAGAGCTCTCGACCTGGACAAAGGGCTGAAAAAGCTGATGAAGATCTTCGGCGGCGATGCCAATACCCGTATCGGTGACCATGAGCCGCAGCAGTCCGCGATCGCGATCGACCTGTACCTCCACGGCAACCTTTCCCCCAGCGGGGGTAAACTTCACGGCATTGCTGAGAAGATTGATCAGCACCTGCTGCATTCGGCGCTCATCAACGGTTACCAGAGACGCTTCGGGCGGTATTTCCAGGCTCAGGGTGATATTTCGCTGGTGAGCCTGCTCCCGCACAAACATCAAACTGGATTCACACAGATCCTGCACGGATGTGGGCACCAAGTGGAGATCAATCTTGCCGGCTTCTACCTTGGCTAAATCTAGAAGATCGTTAATCAGCTCTAGGAGATGTTTTCCACTCTGGGCGATCGTCTCTAGATAGCGAATCTGCTGCTCGTTGAGGGAGCCATAAACCTGGTCGGCGAGGACCTCTGAGAGCCCCAAGATCGCTGTGAGGGGCGTTCGCAGCTCATGGCTCATGTTGGCCAAAAACTCACTCTTGGCCTTGTTGGCGGCGTCGGCGGCGTCCTTGGCCTGCTGAAGGGCTTCTTCGACCTGCTTGCGCTCTGTGATGTCGCTGAGGGTGCAGATCACCTGGGAAACTTCTCCCTCTTGGGTGAACTGGGGTTCTGCGTTGACCAGCAGCCAGGCTAGGGTGCCATCGGGTCTCCCCACTCCCATCACCACATTGCGCACCGACTGGCGGGTGGCGATCGCCAGCGGCGTGGGCTGCTCTTCTACACAAAACGGGCGACCATCTTCGTGCACCACCTGCCAGATCGGATCATAGATATCGAGATGGGTAATCTCGGCTTCGGTCAGGCCCAGGAGCTTGAGCGCGGCGCGGTTTGCCACCAGTACCTCAGCATTGGCTCCCTGAAGCAAAACTCCCACCTGCAATTCTTCGATGAGCGTCCGAAAGCGCTGCTCACTCTCTCGGAGAGCTTCTTCGGCCAGCTTGCGATCGGTGATGTCAAACACTGCGCTGTCGACATAGGTCGTTCCAGCCTCATCCACCGTGGCGCGACCCTTCTCATACATCCAGCGAATGCTGCCATCGGCGTGGCAGATGCGATATTCCATGATGAAGGGATCCTGGCTCTGGACAGCCTGATAGCAGACTTCTAAAAAGTGCTGCGCATCATCGGGATGGACAATATCGAGATAGGATCGAACTCTCTCTTGGATAAAGTCGCTGGCTGGATAGCCGCTCATTTCTTCGATAAAGTCGCTGATAAACTCTGTAGAAGCGCCACAGTGGAGATATCGACAGCGATGGATTGCGCCCGGGATATTAAACACGAGACGGCGAAACTGCTCCTCGCTGTGGCGCAGGGCCTCCTCCATGCGGCGGCGCAAAGTGATATCACTCATGGAGCCGATGAGGCGCAGGGGCTGCCCTTCGCTATCCCAGAGACACTGGGCGCGATCGCTCACCCACTTGTAGCTGCCGTCCGAGGCGCGCAGACGATATTCCACGTGATAAGTCGAGACTTTGCGATCGAGAAAGGCCTGACGGTGCTGGAGAATGCGATCGCGATCGTCGGGGTGGATACGCTGAAACCAGGACTCTCCACTTCTGGTGAGATCTTCGGGCGTATAGCCCAAAATTTCAAACCAGCGATCGGATCGAAAGGTCTGGTCGGTAAGAAAGTCATAGTCCCAAATGGCGTCATTGTTAGCGCCGATGGCAAGCTGCCAGCGCTGCTCACTCTGGCGCAACGCCTGCTCTGTCTGGCTCCAAGCCGTAATATCTTTGATCGCTACAATACAAAGATCGAGGTTGTGGGACTGGATCAGCTCTGCTGAAAGGAGACAGGTGCGAACCTGGCCTGCCTTGGTCTGACACTCCAGGGTGATATCTCGAAAGACGCCTTGGTGCTGGAGATACTCCCGCAAGGACTCCCGCTGCTCAGAGTTGACCAGGAGGTTGAGGGTTTGGCCGTCGCGCCCCAGAACCTCGCTGCGGCTATAGCCCAGCAGATCGCAAAAACTCTGATTGACATCGATGATCCTGCCCGTCGAAAACTGGGCCAAGACGATCGCCCCCGGCGAGGCCCGAAAGACCAGCCCAAAAAGCTCCTCCGCTCGCTTGCGCTCGGTGATATCATTGCCGACGACAAATCCGTGGGGCTGGCCCTCTAGCAAGATCACGCGCAGAGAAATCAGCCAGGTGCGAATATCACCGGATTTGGTGCGCAGGCGACACTCATAGTTGTCGAGGGTGCCGGTGGTGCGGGCCACCGCCACGAGGCGATCGCGATCGCCAGGATCGAGCCAGATATTTAGGGTGTTGCCGGTCTGTCCGAGCACCTCCGCTCGCTGCAAACCGAGCATCTGGCAAAAGCTATTGTTGACGTCGCGATATTGGCCGCTCGGTAGCGAAAATAACAAGATCGGGTAGGGAGAACCCTCAAAGAGCCAGGTGAGTTTCTCGGTGATCTGGAGGCGATCGCTCATCAGGTGATGGATCTGCTGAAGCTGGCTCTGGAGCTGATCTTCAAGCTGCTGCACCCGCTGGTGGGTCTGGCTGTGCCGATGGATCTGATGGAGGGCGATCGCCCCCTGAGTTGCGATCGCCAGCAGCGGCTGCCACTGGGCCTCCCCAAACGCCAGACCGTGCTCGTGCCGAAAGCACAAAACCCCCTCACAGCGCTCACCGTCAAGGAGGGGAACGCCGACCAGCGCCGCGCGGACACCCGAATCTGCGATCGCCTCAACCTGGTGCCGCCGGGTGGTCTGGACCCGCTGCAAAAAAGCCTCGAATCCCTCCGATCGATGGGCAAAGCCTCGGGCCGCCTCCGAGGGTTCCTCGGGCAGCTGAGCGACGATGCTCAGACCGATGGGGGTCGCGATCGCCAGCCCGGCTTCCTGAGCTCCCCATTCCTGAAGCGCTGCTTCTAGAAGCGTCTTGAAAAGCGCTGGGCGATGGGAGGCCCGGGCGATCGCCTGCATGACCCGCGCCACAGCCGCAAAATCAGGCACTGGTAAGGCGAAATCCCCGTCTGTCAAATGGGCATTGGGGAATTGACTCATGACCATGCAGAAAGCTTCTTGATGTCTAGATCGAGGAGAGTACCGCTTTATTGACCCTTGAATTCGCTTCGGACGGGGGTACGAAACGTGTTAGAAATCACCTTTTTCTCTAAGTATCCTTGAGTCAGGTGGCCTAGCTCCCAATCTACCGGCGATCGCCGTCTTTTCTGTGGCACATCTTCGCGAAAATTTATATTTCTTTAATAAGGCTCTGGCTGTCCGAGCATACTTTCAGAGAATCTGAACTGATTCTAAGTCTTTTCTCTGGGAGAACAAATCTCCTTTGTAGATTCTTCCACAGATTTAAAAAAAGGCCCTAGGCGATCGCCCAGGGCCTCTATTGATTCAGGTGTGGTGATAAAACTCAGGTGTGGTGGTGGAAAACTACCAGGAGAAAGAATAGCTCGCGCGGATCGTGCGGCCTCGAGCAGCAGAGTAGCTGGAGTCAGCAGACTGGAGCTGAGAAACCACTGGGAAATACTGGTTGTTGAAGAGGTTCTCGACCCCGAGGGTGAGAGTGCCGCGGCCTAGCTCAATGCTGCTGAGATAGTCCACGGTGAAATAGCTCTCTACCTCACCCAGACCAAAGCCGTCTCCCTCTGGATCGCGCGATCCGGAGAAGAGCGCCTGAAGCCGGTTGCTCCAGCCCGGCGTGGTGGCGTGCTCGACATAGGCCGAGATCTTCAGGGGCGAAATGCTAAAGCCGTTCAGATCGCTCTCGTAGTCGCCATCATCGTCGCTGTCGCGATCGCCCTCGGACAGGCTGAGGTTGCCCCCGACCTGCCAGCGATCGCTCGGCTGGGCATCCAGCGTTAGCTCGACCCCATAGATCCGCTGGGGATCGCGAAGAACCTCCCCCGGTGCCGTGAAGCTTGTGCCCAGGTCCGACTGGTTATAAAAAGCCGCGATGGAGCCTTGCACTTTGTCCCAGTCGCCCCGCAGGCCGATCTCGTAGTGATCGACTTTTTGGGGTTCGGGCCGCAGGGTCTCGACCGAGAAGCCCGCCGGAGCGTTGCGCAGCGCCAAGCCCACATCCGCCAGAGAGAAGCCCTGGGCGAAGTTTGCAAAGGCGTTCACTTCGTCGGTGATCCCGACCACGGTTCCCACATTAAATAGGGTCGCGTTGTAGTCTAAGTCGCCGCCGCCGATGTTGTCGCCCCGAATCGTAGTGAAGGTGTCCACATCGACGCCCACGCGCTCGTGCCGAACGCCGCCATTGATCAAGAAACGATCGCTGATGTCCCAGTTGAGCTGAGCAAACAGGCCGAGGGCTTTTTGGGTGTAGGGCGGCGTCCAGCTGCGATCGCCGATCTTCCGGAACACCAGGCCGCCGCTATTTTCGAGGGTCACCGGATCAAAGATATCCAGGGGCTGGCTGACGTCTTCGTTGTTGTAGTCCAGGCCCCACAGCAGCCGCACAGAGCGATCTTGGGTTAGCGGCGTATCGAGATCGAGGCGCGTTCCCCACTTCTCGGACTGGAGCTCCGACTGGAAGATCGTGTTGCCCAAACTGGCGAAGCTGCGCGCGTCAAAGGGGAAAAAGCGCCCCTTGAAGTTGCGGTAGTAGGCTTGACCGTGGAGGCGGCCATTGAGAAAGTCGCGGTGGGTGTAGTCGAGGTTGAGCACCGTGTTTTCGCTGCCCGCCGGGTCTTCGAGCACCAGGCCCCGCCGCGCCCGAGCCTTCTGGCGACCGGGGATCTGGTCAATGCTCAGATCGCTGGTGAAGTCGGTGTTTTGGTTGTCCTCGAAGTGCTCAAAGGTAAACTGGAGCCGCTGATTTTCGGCCAGCTCGACCCCCAGCTTGCTCAGCAGGTTGATCCGATCGGCATCAGCAAGACCGCCCTGGGCGTTGGGGTCTGGCGGCACGCGATCGCCCTGGGCATCATAAAAGCTGCCAATCCCCGCAAAGGTCGCCGACAAAACATAGTCAAAGCCGCCATCGGTTCCCGAGATCGACTGGCCAAAGGAATAGCCGATGCTGTCGCCCTCTAGGAAGGCATCGCCGCCCGCCGCCGTGTCTACGCCCACCTCGGTGGTCACCTCCAGGCGGTCCTCGCTGGCCCGCCGCGTGATGATGTTGATCACGCCGCCCGTCGCGCCGTCACCGTAGATCGCCGTCGGTCCGCGCAGCACCTCGATTCGCTCGATGGCGTCGGGGTCAATGGTGTTGAGGTCGCGGAACACGTTCCGGCTGACGGACTGGGGCACCCCGTCGATCAGCACCGAGACGCTGCGGCCCCGCAGGGACTGGCCGAAGCCGCTGCTGCTCTGGGTCGGCGGTCCGAAGCCGGGGACGAGTTTGCCGAGGGCCTCGCCCACGTCGCGAGAGAGGCGGGTCTGCTGCTGAACTTGCTCGCGGGAGATGACGGTGACCGAGCGGGGGACGCGATCGGCTTCCGTTTCGGTGCGGGTGGCGGTGACGATCACCGTGAGGGGCTGAGCGCTTTCGGAGCTAGCGTCTCCCTCGGCCATGTCCCCTTCCGCCATGTCCCCCTCGGCCATGTCGCCTTCTGATCCTGCGTCAGCCGTCGGCACGGGTGCCCCGGTCGAGAGGCCGCTGGCCACTGAAGTGAAGGCGGCGGGGGAGGTTGCCAGTACGTTCACGCCGCCCGGCACGTAGACCACTTCCCCGGCGGGCAGCTCGGCGGCGCCCTGGATGACGATGCGAACGGTGCTGTCGTCAACGGCGGTGACCTGAACCGAGGCGATCGCCGTGTTGGGGTTGGCCTGCTCGAAGGTGCTCCCTTCTGCCAGACGGAGCTGGGCTCCCCGGATCTCCACGATGTAAGCGTTCCCTTCGGTGCTAGGAACGATCTCCGGCACGCCGCTGGTTTCGAGCTGTAGCCGCACGCCATCGGCGGCTTGCTCAAGGTCAATGGCCGTGATGCTGACCTCCTGCGCCCATGCGGGCTGCACCAGAGCGGCGATCGCCGCCCCCGAAATCATCCCAGCCTGTATCCACTGACGAACCGTCATTCCTCACAACCCTTTTTGCAACAACAACAACCCGCGATCGCGCCAAGGGATCGCGCCCAAAATTTCCGGTCAAAACCGACTCGGTTTTGCCTTGCTGCTCTAGCTTATTGAAACTAATTTGCAATTACTGAGCAATCCAGATTTAGAAGATTTCGCAGCTTGTGTCAAGATAAATTTGTCAGATCTATGATCCGGCCTGGTCTAAAAAGCCCACTCTGAGGATCTTTGATGATTCTATTGAGTCAAGTGCTCAACGCACTTTGCAGAAAAAGCTGCTACAAAAATGAGTCAGGCTTGACAAGTATTTTCAATGCTATTAGCCTGCTTTAGAAGAAGTATTCTCAACTAGCTTCGGGGAATGCAATCTTCCCTTGGGAGAAGCGCTAGGGCGTCGTGAAAAGTCAGAAGAATCGCTATCAGAGGGAATCGAAGGCGGAGATGATCATGCAATCCTGGACGCGGCGTCATTTTCTGTTGGCGGCTGGGGCGGCGGCGGTGGCGACTGCGTGCGGTCGCCGCCCCGACTCTCAGGCCGTCGCGCCAACTCCCACGGGTCCGGCCCAGCGTGTGGTGGCCCTGGAGTGGGTCTATGCAGAGGACTTGCTGGCGCTGGGGATGCAGCCGGTGGGGGTGGCAGACATCCAGGACTATCGCAGCTATGTGAATGTGTCGCCGGAGCTGGGACCTGAGGTGGTGGATGTGGGCACGCGCCAAGAGCCCAACCTGGAGACCATTGCTCGCCTGAAGCCAGACCTGATCTTGGGGGTGGCTTTTCGCCATCGCGCCATTGCCTCGACCCTGGAGGCGATCGCCCCGACCCAGATTTTTGATCCCTACGCGGCCAATGGCCCCGATCCCCTGACGGAGATGCAGCAGACCCTGGGGGCGATCGCCGCTGCCGTGGGCAAGCAGGCCGAAGGCGAAGCGGTGGTGCAGCGGCTACAAACTGCGTTGACCCAGGGATCGGCTACCCTCCGGGAGGCTGGCGCGATGGAGCGTCCTTTTCTGCTGGCCCAGGTACTGTCGGCGACGCCGCCCTTTCGCCTCTTCAATGACCGAGCCCTCGCGACCCAGACCCTGATTGCCCTGGGCCTCACCAATGCTTGGCAGGGCGCTGTCGATCCCTACGGCTACAACAGCCTGGGCCTCGAAGAGCTCACCACGGCCAACCAAAACGCCAACTTTCTCTACATTGCTGCTGCTGACGCCAATTTCGAGCAGATCCAGCGCAACCCGCTATGGCAAAAGCTGGACTTTGTGGCGCAAGAGCGCACCTATTCTTTGGGAGAAGATACCTGGTTTTTTGGGGGGCCGCTGTCGACGGAGCGACTGATCCAGCGGACTGTGGCGGCTCTGGGCGCGGCAGCCTGAGGCGCGAACGGGCGATCGCCGCTTTTGCGCGGTAGCGGACCGTTTCTTAAGGAAAGATAAATCTCTAGCGCTTGGTGAGATCTTTGAGCAGAGATCTCCTAATATTCTTTGTATTCTTTCAACGTGACGGATCTCACCCGTCATCAATTTTACAAAGTTGAGATCTCTCTCGGGAGATCTATTGTGTGCTGGCTAGCAATCCAGTCTCTCACGGCGATCGCTGCTAGTTCTTTGGCTTTGGCCCTTGTTTGGTGCCCTGGTTTGCCCTAAAACCGGCGTACCTGCTTGTTTCTCATGGCATTGTTTTCAGCTTCTTTTGTTTCGACAAGATACGTTGATGGCGGGTGGCTGATGCCGAAGAGTGACAAATTTTGCCGGTTTCTCCTTGGAGAGATTCGGCAAACTGTCCATGGTGCAAGATATTTTTCGAGCATCCTAGCTCTGCATTCGACTGCATTGACTCTATAGAGTCACGCCTGACGACAGCCTGGCAAATTGGCCAACGACCTAACTGATAGGCGTTTATAGGAGAATCCATGGCAAAAGCGACTTTGACGAAACGGTGTATTGCAGAATTTTTTGGCACATTCTGGCTGGTGCTCGGGGGCTGCGGCAGCGCGGTGCTCGCGGCCGGTTTCCCCTACGGCAATGAGGCTAACCCCCTGGGAATCGGTCTGGTGGGGGTCTCCCTTGCTTTTGGTCTGACGGTGCTGACGATGGCCTATGCGGTGGGCCATATCTCCGGCGGACATTTTAATCCGGCGGTTTCTTTTGGGTTATTTGCGGCGAAGCGCTTTCCGGGGGCGGATCTGTTGCCCTATATCGCGTCCCAGGTGGTGGGGGCGATCGCCGCTTCGGGTATTTTGTATTTGATCGCCAGCAGCCAGCCAGAATTTACCTTGGCTGGTTCCAATCCCTTCGCGACAAACGGCTTTGGCGAGCACTCTCCGGCGGGCTATTCCCTGCTGGGGGCGATCGTCACTGAGTTTGTGATGACATTCTTTTTCCTGTTGATCATCATTGGCTCGACGGATCGGCTGGCGGCGAGTGGGTTTGCGCCCCTTGCCATTGGCTTTGCGCTCACGCTGATTCACCTGATCAGCATCCCGGTCACCAATACCTCGGTGAATCCGGCGCGCAGCACGGGTCCGGCTCTCTTTGCGGGGGTGGAGCTGATCGGTCAGCTTTGGGTCTTTTGGGTGTTCCCGATTTTGGGGGCGATCGCGGCGGGGTGGCTCTACTACACGCTGTTTGAGGCTCCCACAACGCCAGAAGTGGCTGAGGAGATGGCCCCCAATCCCTGATGTCTGGAGTATGGGGATTGAAACCCTGACTCTTAATGAATGTCTGAGTAGATCTCTAATAGTGTCTGAGAGGGGGATAGTCTGTGTACTATCCTTCTTTTTTCTTCTTTTTGTGATTTTCTGCGCGGGTGTCTTTGCCATCTTCGTGACCCAATGCTTGCTGTCGTGCTGGCGCTAGGGGTGGCTCTGGGGGCGGTGCTGGCGCTGCTAGGGCCACAGGGCTGGAGAATGGGCTGCGGTTTTGTATCAAACTTTGTTACTAAATTGGTTGTGGGGCTCTGAACCAAGGCACGATGAGAGTACAGCAGCCTTCGCTACGAGCATTCTAGAGGTTGCGGCTTATCCCTTCACCCTCACCTTGACCTAAGATTGCTGGCTGCTCTCACTGCGATCGACTTTTTGGAGGCTACATCATGCCGATCTCGACCCATACAATCTACGCCAATCTGAGAAATATTGATCAAGTGGATAGTGCGACTGGAGCGCTCTATCGAGAGCTGGCCCAGGAGGTTTTGGCTGATGGGAGTGTGAGTTTGGGACGACGTCTGGCGATCGCCACTCAGCTCTACCAGGCCAACCGAATGCTGGGCCTCAGCAGCGCAGGGGGTGAGGATAGCTACTAGGGCGTGAATCCCTTTCTATTATTGTTAATCTGGCTCTATGCCCAAACATATCACCCGGAGATTTCTCTGGGTGATATGACGCGATCGCCCCTAAAAGTTAAATCAAAACTATCTTTTTTCAAAACCATGTTTTCGATCCTGACTGAGGCAAGGTCCGATTTGGCAAGGCTAATTCTGTACTTTATGAAAGTATAGAACTACAAACTTATATAGTTCTCTGTTACCTATTAATGAATCTTTGAATCACCAGTAGGATCTAGCTTTAAATTGCTTCTCTCTCACTCTTCGCAGAGAGACTGCGCCTTCTCCGGTGCAATCGGAATGGGAATTGTGAAATAGAAAGTGCTGCCCTCGCCGAGGGTGCTTTCGGCCCAGATGCGGCCGCCGTGCTGCGTCACGATGCTGCGAGAGATCGCTAGGCCCAGGCCCGTACCGCCCCGGCGACGAGAATCCGAGACATCTACCTGCTGAAAGCGGCCAAAGATACTTTCTAGCTTGTCCGCCGGGATGCCGCGCCCCCGATCGCTGACAAAAAAGCGGGCGTATTCCAGACCGTCTTGGCTTGAGGGTTCTACGCCGAGCCGGATCGTGCTGTCTGCGGGCGAGAACTTGATCGCATTGCTCAGGAGATTGGTCAGGATCTGGATAACGCGATCGGGAGCGGCCCAGATCTGCATCGAGACCGTTTCTGGCTGGAGAGAGATCCCGGCTTTGTCGGCGATCGCCTGGATCGCCTCGATCGCCTGCATGATCAGCCCTGCCGCGTCGCACCACTCCCGCTCCAAAACGACCGTCGAACACTCCAGCCGCTCCAAATCGAGAATGTCATTCACTAGGCGCACGAGGCGCTTTGTCTCCGCAGAGGCGATCTCCAGCATGCGCTGAGCCTTGTCGGGCTTGTGATCGAGAACGCCCGAGACTAGCAAGCTGATCGAGCCGTGAATAGCGGTTAGGGGCGTGCGCAGCTCGTGGCTTACCACTGAGATAAATTCACTTTTCATCTTCTCGATCGCCCTTCGCTCGGTGATGTCCTGGAGCTGAGCAACAAAATAGAGCGGCTGCCCCGCGCGATCGCGCACCAGAGAGACGCTCAGCAAGACCCAAACGATATGTCCCAGCTTGTGAAAATAGCGCTTTTCGACCTCTACGGCGTCTATCTTTCCCGACAGCAAATCGTGCATATTTTGCAGACTCATTTCCAAGTCTTCGGGGTAGGTCAGCGCCGCAAAAGTCGTCATCAGCAGCTCCGCATCGGAGTAGCCCAAGATCGTCTGCACCTTGCTGTTGACCTTCACCCAAAAGCCGTCTAGATCCACAATGGCCATCCCCACCGCCGCATCATCAAAGGCGCTGCGAAACCGGCTCTCGCTCTGCCGGAGAGCTTCTTCGATGCGCTGGCGCTCCAGCAGCTCCTGCTCTAGGCGATGGTTGGTGATCGTGAGGGCTGCGGTTCGCTCCTGCACCCGCAGTTCCAGATTGCTTTTGGCCAGACGAAGGGCCTCTTCGGCCTGCTCGCGGGCGCGGCGGGTCCGCAGCATCTCCACCCCGTAGGTGATGTCCCCTGCCAGCTCCTCTAGGAGCTGGATCTCCGATGGACTAAAGGGTTTGTCGGGAGGGTGAGAGATCTGCAAACAGCCGCGATCGCCCTCAAAAGACAGCGGCAGCGCGATCGCAGCGGTCTGCTCCCCGGATGTGTGAGAGGCTGTCCCCCGGGTGCTCTGGCCGGTGGGCAGAGTGGGATTGTCGGGCAGCGCCGTCTCCACCCCGGCGTGGGCGATCGCCCGCCAAAAAGGCGCTTCGGCAATCGCTAGCGCGATCGAAACTGAGGGATAGCCGCCCACCGTGGCGATCGCCTGACAGATCTGCTGAAGAAACTCCCCTTCCCGCTCCGCCCGCACCAGCAGCTGATTGCAGGCGCTCAGCGCCTTGAGCGCCCGGTTGACCTGCTGGAGCTCCTGCTCCGCTCTCTGCCGCGCCAAGATTTGGCGATCGAGCAGCCCATAGGTCACCCAAAAAATCACCCAGTTCAGGCCAAACCCGCCTAGCAAGATCCAGTTCATTCGGTCTGCGAGAACCTCAGAGCGGGCCATCACCTGCCGCAGCTGCCGCTGCTCATGGTCGGCCATCTCGTCAATCGTCTGACGAATGCGATCGTGAACCTGTTTGCCCTCCCGCAAGAAGTCGGCCTGAACCGCTTGGTTGGCTCCCGTCTTGTAAACCGCAATAGAGACTTCCAGCAGATCAAGCCGCTCGCGCAGGAGGGCCTTGAGCTGGGTAAAGCGAGTTTGCTGGAGGCGATCGCCCCTGAGGTGCTCGGCCAGCCCTTCTAGAGAGGCAGTGAGGGACTGCTGGGCAGCAGTATAGGGCTCCAAAAAACTGGTCTCGCCGCTCAGCAGATATCCCCGCCCCCCGGTTTCTGCATCCGTGACCAAGGTCAGCACCGTCTGGAGCTCAGCCAGCGTTTCTTGGGTTTGCGTTTCCTCGTGCAAGACCTGGAGCAACTGCCGAGTGCTGTAGTGGGCGCCGAGCACAACGGCCGTCAGCGTCAGCAGGTTCACCCATAGCAAACCCCATCGCCGTTGCGTCACGCTCCTTTCCAGAAAAGGCCGAATCCCCTGTCCTTCTGGCATGAGTTCGCAGCCCCAAATTGTACCTTGACGATAACCTAGGGGCGTTTTCTTTGCGCAATCTTTCTACTTTTCCCCAAAGGAGCGGCGAAAGCATTCACTCTTTTGAGGCCCTAAAAGCTTTAAAAAAGTAAAGTCGGTGCGCCAACTCGCAAAAAGTGCGCAAACCCCTTCCCAGCAGTGAATAAATGCCGGTCCCAAAAGGATCTCCCGTGAGACAATCGAAGGGCGATCGCGCGGAGAGCGCCCATGGTTAACAATCTGAGAATTGGCAGCAAAATTGGCCTCAGTTTTGCTTTCGGGATCACTATCTTTGCCCTCATTGGCATCTCTGCCTATCGCGATGCAATGCGCAGCATCGAAACCGATCGCCAGCAAAAGCGAGCCTACGAATTTCTCACCAAGCTAGAAGAGCTCCTCTCGACTCTCAAGGACGCCGAAACCGGCCAGCGCGGCTACATCCTGACTGGCGAGGAGCGCTATCTCCAGCCCTACAAGGCGGCTCTGGGCAGCATTGATGAGCATCTACAAGAGATGCAGAAGCTCACCGAGGGTCACATGATCCAGCAGGAACGTCTCGAGCGCCTAGAGCCGCTGATCGAGGAGCGTCTCAGCATCTTGGAGGCAGCGCTGAATCTGCGGCGTCAGTCAGGACTCAATGCGGCGATCGCCTTTATCCGTGAAGATCGCGGACGCCAGACCATGACCGAAGTGCGCGCCCTGGCAGAAACCATGCGCACTACCGAAACCGAAGCCTTGCAAGATCGCCTCGAAGCCGCCGAGGCCGCCAACCGCCAAACTATCAACACGATCACCTACGGCGTGCCCACCTCCCTGGCGCTGCTGGGTATCGTTGGCCTCGTCTTGGCGCGCAATATCTCTGACCCGCTGCGCCGCATCTCCAGCGCCGCCGATCGCCTGCGAGAAGGCGACCTGTCGGTGTCTGTCTCAGAGGGCGATCGCCAGGACGAAATCGGCATCCTCTCGCGCACCTTCAATCAAATGGTGGTCTCCCTGCGCGAGAGCGCCAATCGCAATGAAGCCCAGACCTGGCTCAAGTCCAACCTGGCAAACTTTACCCAGCTCCTCCAGGGAGAGCGCGATCTCGAACGCGTGGCCCGCTTGGTTATGTCTCGCCTAGCGCCCCTTGTCGAGGCCCAGCACGGCGTTTTCTATCTGCTGGACTCGAGCCAAGACGCCCCCACCCTCAAGCTCCTGAGCAGCTACGCCTACCAAGAGCGCAAGCACCTCGGCAGCGAATTCCGCCTGGGTGAGGGCCTCGTCGGCCAGTGCGCCCTCGAGCGCCAGCCGATCTTGCTCAGCGAGGTCCCCAGCGACTATATCCGCATCAACTCCGGCCTGGGGGAAGCGCCGCCGCTGAATATCTTGGTGCTGCCGATCTTGTTTGAGCAAGAGCTGCTGGGGGTGATCGAGCTGGCGTCTTTTCAGCGCTTCAATGAGCTCTATCTTTCGTTCCTGAGCGAAGTCAGCGATTCCATTGGCGTCGTGCTAACGGCGATCGCCGCCGATATGCGCACCCAGGTGCTGCTGCGCCAGGCCCAAATCCTCACCGAAGAACTGCAAACCCAGCAAGAAGAGCTCCAAGAGCGCAACGAAGAATTGCAGCAGCAGGCCGAAGCCCTGAAAGCTTCCGAAGAGCTCCTCACCCAGCAGCAAGAAGAGCTGCAGCAGTCCAACGAAGAGCTGCAGCAGCTCAACGAAGAGCTCGAAGAAAAAGCCGAACTGCTAGAGGTGCAAAAGCGCGAAGTCGAGCAAAAAAATATCGAGCTCGAGGTGACCAAGCTCGATCTCGAGCGCAAGGCCGAGCAGCTCGCCCTGACCTCCAAATACAAGTCGGAGTTCTTGGCCAATATGTCCCACGAGCTGCGCACCCCCCTCAACAGCCTGCTGATCCTCTCGCGCATGCTGGCCGACAACGGCGACGGCAACTTGACCCCCAAACAGATCGAGTACAGCCGGACCATTCACGCCGCAGGCACCGACCTGCTCAGCTTGATCAACGACATTTTGGATCTGGCCAAGATCGAGTCGGGCACCATGTCCGTCGAAATTGACCTCATGCGCTTTGACGATCTGCGAAACGAGACCACGCGGATCTTTCAGCAAATCGCTATCGACAAAGGGCTCGACTTCCGCATCGAGATGGCAGAAGACCTGCCCGACACGATCCAGACCGACTCCAAGCGTCTCCAGCAGGTGCTGAAAAATCTTTTGGCCAATGCCTTCAAGTTCACAGAACAGGGCAGCGTCACCCTGCGGATCGCGACGGCCCGCGACGGCTGGAGCACCGATCACCCCACCCTGTCCCAGGCTGAATGCGTGGTCGCCTTTAGCGTCATCGACACCGGCATTGGCATTGACCCCGCCAAGCAGGGCGTGATTTTCGAGGCGTTCCAGCAGGCGGACGGCACGACCAGCCGCAAGTACGGCGGCACGGGCCTGGGCCTGTCCATCAGCCGGGAGATCAGCCAGCTGCTGGGGGGCCAGATTGTCCTGAGCAGCGCCGTGGGCCAGGGCAGCACCTTCACCCTCTACCTGCCCCAAATCTACGGGACCATCGTGCCGTCGGCGATTCCGCCCGGCAATTTGCTGATGGCGGTGCCGCCCGAGGCCAGATTCCCCCAGCCCTCTCCCTCGGCGGAGAGCTCCCCAGAGACGCTGGCCCTCCGCGAGACGCTGCCGCCGGAGTCGGTGCCCTTTTCGGCCAACCTCTTGCAGGACGATCGCGATAGCCTCTCGTCGGGCGATCGCGTGCTGCTGATCCTCGAAGATGACCCCAGCTTTGCGGAGGTGCTGCGAGACAGCGCGCGGCAGCAGGGCTTCAAGGTGCTGGTGGCGCTCCGAGGGGAGGTGGGACTGGCCATGGCCCAAGAGTTCAAGCCCGACGCCATCTCCCTGGATCTGGACCTGCCCCAAACCGACGGCTGGACGGTGCTCGATCGCCTCAAGCGCGACGCCAACACCCGCCACATCCCGGTCTATGTCCTGTCGGCCCTAGACGCCCGCCAGCGAGCCCTCCAGCAGGGCGCCCTGCGCTACACCCAGAAGCCCGTCGGCCCCGACGACTTGGCCCGCGTCCTCCAAAACATCCGCCAGTTCCTGGAGCGATCGACCCGCAACCTGCTAGTGGTCGAGGACAACGATCTCCAGCGCCAGAGCATCCTAGAGCTGGTGGGGGGCGGCGACATTCGCACCACGGCGGTCAGCACCGGGGCTGAGGCCCTTGGCGCTCTGCGGGGGGACCAGTTCGACTGTCTGGTGTTGGATCTGGGCCTGCCGGATATGAATGGCTTCGAGCTGATCGAGCAAATTCAGGCGACCCTGGCCCAGCGGGGGCTGCCGCCCCTGCCGACCATCGTCTACACCGGCAAAGATCTCACGCGCGCGGAGGAAACCCGCCTCAAGCGCATGACCGACAGCATCATTCTCAAAGATGTGCGATCGCCCGAGCGCCTGCTCGAAGAGACTTCCCTCTTTTTGCACCGCGATCAGGCCAACTTGCCTCGGCCCCAGCGCCAGATCCTAGAGCGCCTGCGGGAAGTAGATCCCGTCCTCGTCGGCAAAAAGGCGCTGATTGTCGATGACGATGTGCGCAATATCTTTGCTCTGACCAGCCTGCTGGAGGAGTATCAAATGGAGGTGCTCTTCGCGGAGAATGGCCGCGATGCGGTGGAGCTGGTGAAGTCGAACCCCGATCTCGACATTGTCCTGATGGACGTGATGATGCCAGAGATGGACGGCTACGAGACGACCCGCTGCATTCGCCAGCAGCCCCAGTTTCGTCACCTGCCCATCATCGCCCTCACCGCTAAGGCCATGCAGGGCGATCGCCAAAAATGCATCGAGGCTGGTGCCTCTGACTACATTGCCAAACCCGTCGATACGGAGCAGCTTATTTCTCTCCTGCGAGTTTGGCTCTATCGTTAGAGAGACTGCTCCTGCTAAAGAAAGCGCTACACTACAGGTCAACCTTTGATCTGTCGGTTGGTTTCTCCAGCGCGATCCCAGGGCTGTTGTCCTGATTTATCCTTGTTGCGCCATCCTTCTAGATCAAAGTCATAGTGGAATGAGTGTGCCGAAGTCACGACCCGACCTAGAAGACATTGAAGTATCTCTTCTGATAGAAGGTCTCTACCGCTACTGCGGTTTCGACTTCCGCAACTACGCGGTCAGTTCCCTCAAGCGTCGCATCTGGAACCTCGTCCAGGCCGAAAAGCTAAGCACCATCTCCGGCCTGCAAGAGAAACTGTTCCATGATCCGGCCTGTCTAGAGCGATTTTTGCTCGGCGTCTCGGTGAACGTCACGGCGATGTTCCGCGATCCCAGTTTCTATCTGGCTTTTCGTCGCCATGTTATTCCCATTCTTCGTACCTACCCGTTCGTTCGCATTTGGCATGCTGGCTGCTCCAGCGGAGAAGAGGTCTATTCCCTTGCCATCCTCCTAGAGGAGGAAGGGCTCTACTCCCGTTGTCAGATCTACGCGACCGATATGAATGAAGTGGTTTTGCAAAAGGCTGCGGCGGGGATCTTTCCGCTGCGCCTGATGCAGGAGTATACCCAAAACTATATTCGAGCGGGAGGAAAGCGTTCTTTTTCGGAGTACTACACTGCGAACTCGGATTCAGCGATCTTCCGGGCCTCTTTGCGAGAAAAGGTCATCTTTTCGCCGCACAATCTGGTCACGGATGGCTCTTTCAATGAGTTCAATGTCATCTTGTGTCGCAATGTGCTGATTTATTTCAACCAGACGCTGCAAGATCAGGTGCACCGGCTGCTCCACGACAGTCTGGCGCACTTTGGAATTTTGGGTCTTGGCCATCGCGAGTCGCTGAAGACGAAGGCGATCGAGTCTCGCTATAGCCAGCTGGTCAAGGGTGAGAAGCTGTATCGGAGGATCGACTAATGTCGATCCAGCTGATCGTGATGGGGACGTCCTGGGGCGGGCTAAACGCGCTGGAGACCCTGCTGCCGGATCTGCCGCCGACCTTTGCGGTGCCGATCGCGGTGGTGCAGCATCGCCACCGCCACTCTGAAGACCTGGGCAATTTTTTGCAGCGCTTTAGTCCGTTGCCGGTGCTGGAGGTGGAGGACAAGACGGCGCTGGCGCCGGGACAGGTGTATCTGGCGCCGGCGGACTATCACCTGCTGGTGGAGTCGCCCCGGCTAGGCGAGAAAGCGTGTTTTTCGCTGTCAACGGAGGCGCCGGTGCAGCACGCCCGCCCTTCCATCGATGTGCTGTTTGAGTCGGCGGCGGACGCCTATGGCGAGGCGGTGGTGGGGGTGGTGCTGACGGGGGCAAGCCGCGACGGGGCGCAGGGATTACAGCGAATTAAGGCGAAGGGGGGGTGGACCATTGTGCAGGATCCGGGAACGGCAGAAAGTGCAACGATGCCGACGGCGGCGATCGCGACGACAGAGGTGGACTATGTGTTGTCTCTAGCGGAAATTGTTCCTTGCTTGATGAAGTTGTGTCAGCCTTTGCTGAGGTAAGCCCATGCAGCCAGATGTCTTGCCCTGTGAGCCGCAGGTTCACCAGGAGAAGGTGAATATTTTGCTGGTGGATGACCACCCAGAAAATCTCTTGACCCTGGAAGCGATCTTGGCGGATCTGGGGGAGAACTTGGTGAAGGCCCACTCGGGCCAGGAGGCGCTGCGCTGTCTGCTAGAGCAAGATTTTGCGGTGATCTTGCTGGATGTGCAGATGCCGGAGCTAGACGGTTTTGAGACGGCGACGCTGATTCGCAAGCGGCCGCGATCGCGCCAGACGCCGATTATTTTTGTCACGGCCTTTAGCACTAGCAATAATCTGGTCTTCAAGGGCTACTCCCTGGGAGCGGTGGACTATCTGCTCAAGCCTCTGGAGCCGGCGATCTTGCGCTCTAAGGTGAATGTGTTTGTCGATCTCTACCGCAAAACGGCGGCCCTGGAGCGTCAGGCTCGGCAGCTTGAGATGACTCAGCGCGAGCTCCAGGTGGCCAATAGCCAGCTCAACCATCTCAATGCGGACCTCGAGCAGCGAGTGCTCCAGCGGACGGCGCAGCTGGAGGCGACCAATCGCAGCCTGGAAAGCGAGATTCGCGATCGCAAGCAGGCGGAACTGGCGCTCCAGGAGAGCGAAAAGCGGCTGCGGCTGGCGACGATGGCGGCGAATCTGGGCATGTGGTTTTGGGATCTGGCGACGGGGGAAATTGTCTTCACGCCGCGAGGCCTGGATCTGTTTGGGGTTCAGGGCCAGACCTCTATGACCTATCCGGAGTTTGTGGCGAAGCTGCACCCAGGCGATCGCGATCGCATTCAGGGGGTGGTGGCTGAGGTGCTCCGGTCGCGCCAGGAGTACAACGAAGAGTACCGGGTGCTGGAGCCCGATGGCCAGATTCGCTGGATTGCGGCTCGCGGACGGGGCCTCTACAACGCTGAAGGGCAGGCAGTCCAGATGATGGGGGTGGTCCTGGACATTACGAAACGCAAGGCCACGGAGGCGGCGCTGCGCCAGAGCGATGAGCGCTTTCGCCAGTTTGCGGACAATATCCAAGATGTGTTCTGGATTTTTGAGCTGGCGGAGGACCAGAAGCGGCTGCTCTACGTCAGTCCGGCCTATGAGCAGATCTGGGGGCGATCGCTGTCAGCGCTCTATGACGATTACCACGAGTGGCTAGACGCCATTCACCCAGACGATCGCGATCGCGTGATGCTTTTCTTGTGCGAAAACATGGTGCGAGACGAGTTCTCGGTGGAGTATCGGGTGATCCGACCCGACGGCTCGATCCGCTGGGTGCGCGATCGCGGCTTTCCGGTGCGCGACGCCCAAAGTGGTGAAGTGGTGCGCGTGACGGGCATTACCGAGGACATCACCGATCGCAAACAGAGCGAAGCCGAGCGCGAGCAGCTCCTGGCCAGCGAGCAGGCGGCCCGGGCTGAAGCGGAGGCGGCCAGCCGAATCAAGGATGAATTTCTGGCGATCTTGTCCCACGAGCTGCGATCGCCCCTCAACCCGATCTTGGGCTGGGCCAAGCTGCTGCGATCGCGCAAACTAGACGAGGCCACCACCCACCGAGCCCTGGAAACCATCGAGCGCAACGTCAAGCTCCAGGCCCAGCTGATCGAAGATCTCCTCGATGTCTCCCGCATTCTGCGCGGGAAACTGGTGCTCAACCAGACCCACGTCACCCTGCCATCGACCATCGAAGCCGCCATCGAGACGGTCCAGCTCAGCGCCGACGCCAAGTCCATCTCCATCGTCAGCGACCTAGATACGACCCTGGGGCCTGTGCTGGGCGATCCCAATCGGCTACAGCAGGTGATCTGGAATCTGCTGTCTAATGCGGTGAAGTTCTCGCCGGACGGCAGCACGGTCACCATTCGCCTCCGGCGGGTCGATGAAGACCCAGTACCGCCGGATCAGGCCGTGATTGGCATGTGGCCCACCCAGTCCATGGGCGATCGCCTTCCCTACGCCAAGATCGAGGTTATCGATACGGGCCGCGGCATCAAACCTGACTTTTTGCCCTACGTGTTCGAGCGCTTCCGACAGGCCGACAGCACCACCACCCGGGTATTTGGGGGGTTGGGCCTAGGGCTGGCCATCGTCCGCTACCTGATCGAGATGCACGGCGGGGCCGTCTGGGTCGAGAGCCAAGGCGAGGGCCACGGGGCGACCTTCACCGTGCTGCTGCCGCTGCTGTCTGCCACCAGCGAGGCGGCATTGGAGCCGCCAGACGCCTCGCTGGTGCTTGATCTGAGCGGGATTCGGGTGCTGCTGGTGGATGACGAAGAGGATACGCGGGAGGTCGTGGCCTGCACCCTGACGCAGTATGGTGCCCAGGTGACGATCGCCCAATCGGCCCGAGAGGTACTGACGATCTTGGATCGAGACCCCCCTCCCCATATCCTGCTGAGCGACATTGGCATGCCGGAGATGGACGGTTACACGCTGCTGCGATCGCTGCGATCGCGCACCGACGACCTTGCCCAGCTACCGGCGATCGCCCTCACCGCCTACGCCTCCGAAGCCGATACCCAGCGCACCCGAGACGTCGGATTCCAGCAGCACATCGCCAAACCCGTCGAACCCCTCTCGGTCATCCGCGCCATTCTTCAGCTCGTCCAGTCCACCTAGCCCAGCCCAAGAATTCCTAAGCAGAGCGACGAATCTGGATTGGCTCTTCGCGCTGCTGGAGCTGGTGCATGTGCTGAAAAAGCTGCCAGCAGTACTGCTCCGGCAGTCCGCAAGTCACGGCGCCGCGCATCACCACATTGAAGTACCAGTCATTGGGGGCGAGTTCGCGCGCGAGCTTGTTGACGACGACGTAGGTGCGCACGCTGCTGAACTGGCGTCCTCGGCACTGGACGCTGACCGTCTCGTGGCGATAGCCGCCCCGGGGGACTTCTTCGCGCTCATCGAGGCGATCGCTCAAGCGCCAGGGCAGTTTGTAGAGAACCCCCTGGACCGACGAGCGGGCATCTTTCACCACATCCAGGACGCCGCAGTCCCGAAAAGGAGAGCGGCGATAGAAGCCGAGGCGATAGCCGTGAAGACTGGCAGGCCCCAGGACGTAGGCGTGGGTCGATTCACCGAGCGATCGCTTCAGATCCACTGGACACATGCAAGAGCCGTAGGCGAAGTAATAAAAGCTGGGTTCAGCAGCTTGGCTCTCGGGGACCCATACACGAGTGGGCTGTCCAGGGTGAACGCTCATAACGCCATAACCAATGCTATGTATATGAGTCAATATCCTATCAGACATACTCTAAAAATCAATCCTATTCCGACCGACTTACTGTAGAATAAACTTTTCTTATATAAGGCAAAAATTCAAACTGACTTCCCTAAGCCTGACTTGGCATGGCAAAACCGCTGATCTGAAGTCGCTGCTGAGGTAAAAGACGCTCGACTTTCTCTCGGGTTTGAAATCTGGGAGGTCTGTATTTTGAATGTCTTTATTCAAGATTCTGAATAAAGTCTGTGTATTTAATAAGCCCATTTAGTGACCGATTGATAACAAAGGGCGATCGCAATTTTGCTGTAATTCTCTGCTGGAGGTTCGGGAGAGATATCTCCGTTGATTGACGTCGGCACTGGGCAGCTTACCTAGGATGAGGTGAGTAGTGCCGACATTCCACGGAGGAAAAAATAGAATGGCTCCGACGAACGGCAATCGATCCATTCACATTGCATTTTTGATTGAGCAAGGGTTTGAAGATTCAGAATTTCAGATTCCTTATCTGGCCCTGAGAGAGACTGGAGCCCGAGTGACCGTCGTGGGCTCCCGCATGAATAGCGAGTATCACGGCAAGCAGGGCAAAGTCACCGTCAAGCCCGAGGCCACCGCGACGGAGGTGCGATCGGAGGATTTTGATCTGATTGTGATTCCGGGGGGGCATGCGCCGGACGTGATGCGCACCAACCCCAACATGGTGCGGCTGATCATGGACGCCATGGGCCAAGAAAAGCTGATTGCGGCGGTCTGCCACGGGCCGCAGCTCCTGATCGAGGCGGACCAGCTGCGCGGGCGACGGGCGACAGGGTTCCGCGCCATTCGCAAGGATATGCAGAATGCGGGGGCCACCTACATCGACGAGGCGGTGGTGGTGGATGGCAACCTAATTACGTCGCGTCAGCCGGGCGATCTGCCGATGTTCACGACGGTGATCCTCAGCCAGCTGGGCCTGTCCCTAAAGGATACGCACCTGCCTGATTTGGGCGATCGCCAGTTTGCCTGGTGGAAGCTGGGCGAAAACTGGGGCGGATCCAGTCGCGGCGACATCATCCGAGCCCTAGAGACGGCCATCATTGGCGAACGCTATACCCTGTCTGAGTTTCGTCAATACGCTGAGCGGGCTCGCGATCCAGAGCTGACCCTGGTGCTACAAGAAGTCTGCGTCACCAAGGAGCGGAACTTGCATCGTTTGGAGTCTCGTCTGGCGGACTTTGGGGAGCGGGTGACCTGGCAGTCCACGGCCAGCGAGGCCTACGCGACGCTGCAAAACTGGCTCCAGGCCAATGACAATGACCAGATGAGTATTGTTCGGCGAGCGCTTGGAGATTTGCAGACGGGAGTGGTAGATGCCTTTCAGATCAGCATCAGCCTCACCGACCCGATCACGGCGGAGATCTTTGACGAGGTAGAGATGAATCTGGCGCTCCACGAAGAGCGCTTGGGTGACTACTACCGCGCTCGTCAGGGAGCCAATGTCCAGCCGCCCACGCCAACGACAATGGCGGGTGTGAGCTAGTTCTGGAGCGATCGCGCGGCTGGTGGGGCGATCGCCCCACCAGCCCACCAAACCGCTATACTCAGCGAGTGATGAACTATTGCGGGTAGCTTGGTTGCTATGGAAGTACGGATTGATGAGGCTCTATCTCGAGAAGTGGCGCAAAAGGTCAAAAGCAAGTCTCGAAAGCCCTTTGACAACGCCTATCGAGCAGCCTTGGCGGTGAAGGGAGCAACCTACGTCCAAGGATTTTTGGTGGCGGGCGGTGGCCGCTGCAAGCTGGTCGAGCATAGCTGGATCGAGGTGGGCGATCGCGCGGCTGATGCCCCGGATGTCCCCGAAGCTCCAGAGGCTCCCGATACTCCTGGCGTCGTCATTGTCGATCCCAACCTGCCCTACCTCAACGCCAGCACCGAAAATCTCTACTATTTCCCGGCCCATCGCCTCACCCCCAAGCAGCTCAAAGCCGCCGTCGAAGAAGCCAAAGAAGACTATCCAGACGATGATCCGCTGCCCATCTATGGAGAGATGCCCTATGAGTATTACGGAGATGTGATGCTTGGCGGCCAGGACTATCTCGTGTCCTACCAGGCAGCAGAGGCAAAATATGCTGAGCTCACCCAAGCCCGCGCCGCTCAAAACTAGGGCTCTAGGAGCGTTCTAGAGATGCGCAAAGTCCCTCCGCAGGCGATCGCTCATAGGGTCGGCGGTGGGACTTTCAGGGGAAACTGTACCCGAAATACAACCCATCCTCCTTTATTCTCCACAGCGATCGCTCCCTGGAGATACTCCGCCAATCGTTTGGTCAGCGCTAAGCCCAGCCCTGTACCGCGATGCTTCCAGGGATTGTTGTTGGGGATGCGGTAGAAGGGATCAAAAATCTTCGAAAGCTGAGCATCTGGAATCTCCACACCAGAGTTGCGCACGACGATCTCCACCCAAGGCACTGCACCCTGGGCCTGGGTCATCGCGCAGGATTCTGGCGCTGGGGGAGCCGGTAGAAGATGCGCCATCACCTGAATCGATTCATGGGCCGGCGTATATTTGCAGGCATTGTTTAGCAGCTCAGCGACGATGCGCGTGAGGCTGGCTATGTCTGATGTGCAGAGCGGTAGATCCTCGTCAATGCTGATCTCGAGGGTTTGGTGGTGGGAGCGAGCACGCTCCTGAAAACCCTCTAGCAGCTGGGGGAGCCACTCCTGAAAAGAGATCTCTGCGAGCTCGAGTACATAGGACTCTGCCTCTAGCGATCGCATATCGAGGAGATCATTCACCAGACTCAATTCCTGATCGCACTGATCTCGGAGAATAGACAGATAGCGGCTCACCGTTTCTGCTTTGGTGTTTGCGATGGTAGGGATATTTTCTTGATTATTTAAAACGGTTTCCAGCATACAAATTGCTAATTTGATATTCGAGAGGGGAGTCCGCAGTTCGTGGGACGTTGTTGCTAAAAAATCATCTTTAAGTTGGTTGAGGCGCTGTAGCTCGATGAGCTGTTTTTCCATCTGAAGCGTGCGCTCATTGGCAAGATTTCGCTCCTCGATTAGGCGCCGCTGGGTATCATCTCGAAAGACCAAAACCGCGCCGGTAATGCGTCCGCTGTTATCTCTGAGTGGGGCCGCGCTGTCAGAGGCGGGAATCGTGCGGCCATTTTTCAGGACCAATAGTGCTCCCGTGCTGAGATAAACGGTGTTCTCGTGAGCGATCGCCTCCAGCAAAGGATTGTCGATGGGCGATCGCGTTTTTTCATCTAGGAAAGTAGCGACGCTGCCAATGTCTTGATCTTTTGCCTCCTCCGAACTCCACCCTGTCAGCCCCTCGGCAACTCGATTGAGATATTTGACCCGGCACTGGGCGTCCACCACGATCACCCCATCTCCCATGCCGCGCAGAACAGTGCCCAAAAACTGCTCTCGCTCATAGCGGTTGAGGGCGGTTTGGATGGCGACGTAGAGCTCTTTCTCGCGAATGGGTTTGAGAATGTAGCCGAAGGGCGAGGTGAGCGTAGCCCGCTCGACGGTGCTTTTGTCGGAGTGCCCCGTGATATAGATGATGGGGATTTGCAGCAAATTCCAGATCTGCTCGGCCGCCTCAATGCCGTCGCGATCGCCGCGCAGGCGGATATCCATCAAGATCAAGTTAGGCTGTAGCTCGACGGCCTTCTCGATCGCTGACTCCGCCGAATCTGCGATATCCAAGACGGTATATCCCAAGGACTCCAGCCCCTCCTGGAGATTGACCGCCAGAATATATTCATCCTCAACAATCAAAATACGGACGAGACTTAACGCATTGGTAGGAGAGAGGGTGTCGGCATCCATCACAGTGAGTTTTGGGTAAAGGAAATGATAAATGTCGTGCCAGTTTGGTTGTGGATCTCTAGCTGGCCGCCAATCTGTCGAACAAGCCCCTGAATCAAAGCCATTCCCAAGGTTTTGGTTCTCCGGATATCCAAATCGACCGGCAGCCCAATACCGTCATCTCGGACCATGAGCGTGAACTTGCGCTGACTGTGTGAAGTTTCAGCCGCAGGCTGCTGGGAAAAGTGGATCTGGATTTGCCCTGCTTGATTATTGGGAAAGGCGTGCTTGAGGGCATTAGAAACGAGCTCATTGATCACCAGGCCGCAGGGAATGGCGGTTTCGATATCGAGGCTGACGTTTTCGACGTGGATGGTGAGAGCGATCTGGCGAGAGCTGATGTCATAGGAGTCAAAGAGATACACCACCAAATCCCGGACATATTGTGAGAAGTCGATATTGGCCAGATCGTCCGACCGGTAGAGCTTTTCGTGCACTAGCGCGATCGAAGCAATGCGGTTTTGGCTATCTCGCAGAATGATATTGGCCTGGGGATTTTGATTGCGGCGGACCTGCATCTGCAAAAGACCGCTGACAATCCCAAGGTTATTTTTGACGCGGTGATGGATTTCTTTGAGCAGCACCTCTTTTTCGCGCAGAGAGGCCTCTATTTGCTCCTCGGCTTTGCGGTGCTCGGCCTCCGCGAGTTTGCGCTGGGTGATGTCCTCCACGATGTAAGAAAATCGCGGTGAATCCGGCTCTTGGACCGTGATGGGAGAGACGCTGGCCGCCAGCCATCTCTGCTCGCTGTCAAAGCTGTGGCAGTACTCAAACTGGACGGGAGACTGCTGAGCTGCGGCTTGCTGACAGGCCCTGATCCACGCCTGAGTTACCTTTTGCGGAATCCCCAAGGCGCGATCGCGCTGATTTTTCATCGCTTCGGGAGTGGTCTTGAGAAAGCGCGCCGCTGCTACATTGTCGGAGATATGCAAAATCGTCTTTCCGCACAGCTCGATAATGCCCATCAACATAGCGCCACTGTTGAAGAAGCTGCGCAGGGTAGACTCGCTCTGGTGTAGCTCAGCGTTGCTTTGGCGTAGGGCGGCGGTGCGCTCTAGAACGCGAATTTCTAACTCTTCTTTGGCTCTGCGAAGCTCCTCGGCTGCTTTTTGGCGCTCTCGCTCAATAATCTTGCGCTCGGTGATCTCTTCGCATACCGTGCTGATGCCAATGACTGTTTCGCCATTTTTGAGAGGGGAAAAGTGTTCCAGCCACGTGCGCTCTACCCCTGGCTGGGAGGAGGTTTCACCACTAATCTCAACATTAAATAGTGGAACGCCTGTCTGTAATAAGGGCTCCAAGAGACCTTCGAGGGTATCTGCCAGATCAGGCAGGACTTCCCGGAGGGTTCGGCCGAGATGGGCTTCCATGGGTCGTCCATTCATTTCGGCAAACTGGCGATTGATCCGCACAAAGCGGAGATTGGCGTCTAGAACATTGAGTCCTACAGGGGCAGATTGATAGATCGCTTCGATTTCTGCGAGCTGCTGCTGGAGCTGGATTTGATTGTCGTGGAGGGTGGCCTCGGCCTGCTTGCGATCGCTGATATCTCGGAAAAAGATATTGAGTCCCCCCCGGAAGGGACAGGCATGGATTTCTAGCCACACTGCGTAGTGGGGCGGATCGTAGTAATGGTGCTCGAAATGGATGGGAACCTGATCGGCCACGGCACGGCGGTACTGGATCTCGATCTCGCTGCCCACGGAGGCGGGCCAGACCTCCCAATGGGTTTTGCCGAGGGTCTGGCTGCGGGGAATGTCGTTGTTGATGTGCTCGGCGGCCCGGTTTTGGTAGGTGACTCGCCAGTCGGCGTCCAGGGACACAAAGGCATCGTGCATGTTTTCGAGGATCTGCGTCATCCGTTCGGCGATCGCCTCTGCCTCGTGACGCGCCTCTTCTGCCGATCGCCGCAGCATCTGCTCTGCCCGGGCGGTTTCTCGTCGCACCTGGGCCATCTTCAGGTTGGCTTCGACCCGGGCCAGCATTTCACGAGTCGAAAAAGGCTTGGTCAGATAGTCATCGGCGCCCGCTTCGAGACCTTCAACGCGGGACTCTTCCCCGGCGCGGGCCGAGAGGAGAATAATCGGGATCTCGCGAGTTTGGGGACTGGCGCGCAGCTCTCGCAAGAGCCCGAAGCCATCGAGGCGGGGCATCATGACGTCTGTCAGAACCAGGTCAGGGCAGCTCTGGCGCACCATTTCCAGAGCGGCGATGCCGTCTTGGGCGGTTCTGATGCTGTAGCGCTGCTCCAGGAGATGCCTGAGGTAGTCCCGCATGTCGCTGTTGTCGTCCACCACCAGGATGGAGGCGGGGGCGATCGCCGGGGCGGCCCGCACCAAAAATGGGCCGAATTGCTGGGGCATGTCGCTGCTGTCCCAGGTTGGCGGGCTAGGGGTGTCGTTGGGGAGCCAGCGGGCCGCTTCCTCCAGGTAGGGTATGGCTCCGAGAGCCGTGGTGGCCAGGGTTCGCGTTGAGCCGATCCGGTTGGCCGGCAAGTGCGCTGAGCCGGTGGGGAGGGAGATCTGGAAGCAGGTGCCGCGACCGGGGCTGCTGGTGACGGCGATCGCCCCACCGTGGAGCTTGACCAGTTCCTGAACCAGAGACAGCCCAATGCCCGATCCCTCGAAGCTGCGGCCCTGAGACCCTTTGATGCGGTGAAAACGCTCGAAGAGACGGGGCAGCTCATCCTTGGGAATCCCAATACCCGTATCTGCGATCGTGAGCTCGACTCGATCTTTGAGGTCGCGCACGCCCACGGTAATCGACCCCGTCAGCGTGAATTTGAAGGCATTGGAGAGCAGATTGAAAACAATCTTTTCCCACATTTCGCGATCGAGATAGATCGTCTTGGCCAGGGGCGGACAGTCGACGATCAGGTCCAGACCCGCCCGCTCGATCAGCGATCGAAACGTACTGGCGAGCTCGGCAGTCAGGGTGCCAACGTCGGTCGGCTCATACACCGCCTCGATCCGCCCTGCCTCGATGCGCGAAAAATCCAGCAGGGTGTTGACCAGCTTGAGCAGACGGAGAGCGTTGCGGTGGATCGTGTGAATGCGATCGCGCTGCGCCGGTGCCAGAGGGGCGTCGGTATCTGCCAGGGCGTCTTCGGCGGGGGCCAGCAGGAGGGTCAGCGGCGTGCGAAACTCGTGGGAAACATTGCTAAAAAACAGCGTCTTTGCGCGATCGATTTCGGCGAGAGACTCAGCCCGCTGGCGCTCCACCTCGTAGGCCCGAGCATCGGCGATCGCAGAGGCAATTTGGCTGGCCACCAGCTCCAAAAACCCCTGATAGTCATCATCTAGCGCCCGCCGCGGACTAATCCCCGCCACCAACAGCCCCGTCGGTCGCGCCTGCCCGTGGGACGCCACCGGCACAATGAGCGCCGTGTGGGGCGACTCATCCCAGGGCCCGCCGCTGAGCGCCCCAAAGCGCTCGATCACCTGCTCCACGCGCACCGCCTGATTGGTCTCGATCGCCTCATGCAAAGGCCAAATGTGGGGCTGAAGGTCTCTATTTCCGGATAGATCCCCGGATAGATCAAGGGTGGTCGGGCTGGCGGGCGTGCCCGCCTCCAGCCCCGCTACTCCCACAAGGTGGGCAGACTCTCCACTTTCATCCAGCAAATAGAGCAGCGCAAAAGGGAGATCGGCCGGATTATTGGCCAGAGTCGTAACGGCAATTTTGCAAGCAACGTCAACGTCTTTGGCTTCGCCCGCTTGGGCAGCCAAGTCGCGCAGAGTGCGCAGCCGCCGCTCTCCTAGCACTTGCTTGGTGGTCTCGATACAGGCACAAAAGATGCCGCCGACTCCCCCCGTTTCATCCCGCACCGGGCTGTAGGAAAAGGTGAAATAGGTCTCTTCGAGATAGCCGTAGCGATCCATCAGCAGCAAAAAATCTTCTGCCCAGCTGGGCTCTCCGGCCGTCATCACGCGCTCGGCCATACCGCCGACCGCATCCCAAATCTCGCTCCAGCAATCTTTGCCGGACTGTCCCAAAAATTGGGGATGTTTGCTAGCGCCAAGGACTGGCCGGTAGGCGTCATTGTAGAGATTTGCGTAGTGCTTGCCCCACCAGACAAACATGGGATAGCCCGAATTCAGAATGATGCTGAGAGTGGTCCGCAGACTCTGGGGCCAGTGCTCCACCGGACCTAGCGGGGTTTTGGTCCAGTCGTGAGCGCGCATGAGGGCCGCCATTTCGCCATTTCCCGAAAACAGGCTGTCTAGCGTGTTGCATTGATTGCCCGCTTGCACAATGGTCACCTCTCGCGACGTTGGTAGTCCTTTGGCGATCGCCGATTTCCCTCGCGACCTCGCTTGAGCAATATCTCAGGAGAAAATCGGTGCCCCAAAATTAAAGACTCCCGGTTAGTAGATCGCAGCCTGTTTTAGACAGTCAAAAGCGAATATTCGAGGGTGAAGAGAGCATCAAAACGCAAAATTTTGGGTCTAAGGGTTTCAAGGCAAACAGGAAAATCTACCCTACCTTCGCTCATGTTTTAGTATGACGGAAGCCAAGGCTTTTTTCCTGAGTGAATGCCTCAGAGAATTGTTTTATCTTCGGGAGCAAATAGATTATTTTATCTTTCTCAACAATCGACCGGGCCTGTTTTTGTCACGTCACAAATAGGGTGATGCTTTGGAGATGAACAGGGCGATCGCCCTCAAGATCTCTCTGCATTACGCTTGAGTAAGTTTAGATTGAATAGAGATAAAGATAAACAAGCAATCTATAAAATTATTTGAAATTTTTAATAAATTTAAAAATCAAAGAAAGCCAAAAAATGAACTCCGAGCTTCGTGAAATTTGCGATCAATCAAGACATCAATCAAGACGACAGAGATTTGTATATTTTTCGTGCAGCTAAATTGATCTCTGACTCAGGCGATCGCCTCACGGGCGCACAAAACAATCGCTAAAAGCAATGTCTCTAAGCAAACGTTTGATGATTGCCAGATATCTGGCCAAACTGCTCCAGAAAGACAAGTGAGAAATTTGCCGCACTGGCGATCGCCTGAAGAAACCGGGCGATCGCTCCAATCTCGCGACTAAGACACTTCAAAATAAAGCGCGAAAATAAAACGCGTTGAGAGAGTGAGTCTGTCTCAGCGAACTTGCAAAAAAATCGTGAGAAAGCAAAAAAGAGCGGCACCCGCACGGGTGCCGCTGAGCCGAAGGGAAAAATCTAGGGAGTTGCAGGGGCGAGGCTGCGAGCCGGAGCCGAGCGGCTCGGCGGAGGTGGTGGGGGCTGGGTCGGGCGATCGCCCCGAGAAGTCGCCAGAGCCAGCGGCAAGAGAGAGCCGAAAATAGCCGCTGCCATGATGGGTGAAGTGAGGCAGCGAGCCAGCAACGAGAGAGAAAACAAAAGCGAGCGATGAACCGTCACGAAATATTCTCCTTGGGCTCTATAGTCCATTGAAGACGCGATCGCGCAAGCCAATGAGGAGGAGTAGTCTGTCTTGTAAGTGTCATACAGGGCTTTGGCGCGAAGATCAGGAACTCGGGCTCTGTGTCTATTCTGTAACATACCAGCGCTTTGGCCAAAAGCAACGGTAGAGTCTGGCCCCGCCGTTTTGTCCTAGAGCCTCCCTCTAGAGAGCCTAGCTTGCTTGAGTCCCGGTTTGGGCCAGTTGAGCGAGCGTCCCATGAGGCTGTCGTTGGGACCGTGGGGTTTCCTGCTGCGAGCCCCCAAATCTCAGCTTCTGGCCAAGCGCTGAAGGAGTTGTACGAAATTTTTCTTTAATTTGCACCCCTCTAAGGGATCAGCTAGTCTGACGGATATTCGACAGTTCGCGACCGTAATTGTACCGCCTGTTCTCGCTCTGCTCCCGTTCGCTTCCTCACCTCCTACACACTTTTGCCCACCGCAGGAGGCCTCACCTTGCTATCTCGCATCTCCCTCGCTGTTGCTCTTGGAGTCGCGATCGCCCCGACCAGTGCCCTCGCACAGTCCCTCACCTTTTCGAGTGACCCTCTGCTACCGCCCAATGTGGCCTTTGATCTGCCTGCTGATGTGACCGGGCTGCTGCTGGTAAACACCACCCAAGACGCCTGGGAGCGGCTCTCCCAGTATCCCATGGTGCCACCGGGGGCTGTGATTCCGCCGCTAGTGCCTTTTTTGCCGGCCAACCGGCCTTTTTCGGAGATTCAGCCCTGGATCGGCGGCACCCACGTAGCAACGGTCCTCCTGCCCTCGGATGATCCAGCCGCCGCCCAGCCGCTGACCGTCATTCCTGTCGGCAAGCCAGCGGGACGAGACGCCTACCTGGAGCTCCTGCGCCAGGAACTCTCCAAGCAAACTCTGAGCGAGCGAGAGTATGCCGGAGTCCAGATTTTGGAATGGGCGCCCTATGACGCTTGCGAAGTTGTCCCCGACACTGACCCCAGCTACGATCTCTTCTGCCCGCCTCCGTCCCAGGAGATGCCCAGCGCGATCGATGAAGAACTACTGAGGGAGCAATTCCCTGGAGACGAAACGCCGGAGGCGCTTCCGGAGGACTCCGAGATCCTGGAGGAAGAAACCCCTGAAGAGGCTCTAGAAGAGCCGATGGACCCCGAAGCGGAATCTGAGAGTCCTCAGGAGGAGCCTGTCAGCCCCGATGAGATAGCACCAGAGGAGCCTACGGCCCAGGCTGCTATGAAATCGGTCAAAGCATCTGAAGCTGAGACTCAGCGGCTGGCCCAAGCCGAGACGCCGTCTGAGGAGATGCCACTAAATCCGGATCTGCCAGAAGAGTGGCAAGGTCCTGGCTTTGGGCTTCCCATCCTTCCTGATGAGTCGCTCCCTCCGTTGCCGGCAGACTTTGCTCCCACACTCCCCCCTAGGGTTGAGCCGCCTGCGCCCGAAGTGCCAACGTCTGTGATTCCACCATTACCGGCTGGCCGCTCAGTGGTTTTTCCGGAGTCGATGACCCCAGCGCCCGAATACCCCCTTCCTTCCCTTCCCCCCATCAGTGAGCCGCGTGCGGTGCCTGCACCCCAAGTGCCGATGCCTGTGCTGCCCAGGATTCCACCCTTTCTGGATGACCGCCCAGTGGTCTTACCGCAGTCGACGACCCCTGTGCCTACGATTTCACCCTTACCGGCGAGTCGCCCATCGCAGTCGACGCCCCCTGCGCCTGAACTTTCTTTGCCAGCGACGGCTGTGCCTGCGCCGAACCCTGCATCGGCTCCCATGCCAGAGCCGATCCCGAGTGCACTGCCCGATCCGGCGGGGGAGAGCGAAGAATTTTTGCCGCCGCTGCCCGGAGAGGAAGGGTTTATTCCTGGTCCGCTGGATGAAAACTCGCCCTGGCAGTTTCCGCTGCGGCGTCCTGGCATCGCGATCGCCGTTTTGCCGGGATATCTGGTCTACTCCAGCGACAGCGGCGCGGTGGAGCGGTTCATTGACGCCTACCAGGGCAGCGGTCAGCGTCTGGTGCAGGACGCTCGCTTTCAGCGGACCCTGGTGAAGCCACAGTTTTCCCAGGCGCTGATGGTGGGCTACGGCAGCTTGCAAGGTCTGGCCGATCTGGCGATCGCCAATGCGCCGCCCCCAGCGGCATCGGTGCCCGATGTGCCGTTTTTATCGCCAGACTTTGCTCAGTCGACGCTTCAGCGGCTGCTCGAGCCCTACGATACGGTGGACTTTACGGTTTGGCCGCAGACGGAGGGAATGCGGGTTCAGAGCAGCTTTTATTACGATGCGGCCATGCCCGAGCGCATTGTGCCGGTGGGTCGTGCGGAGAGTGCGCTGCTGGGCCGACTGCCAGCGAGTACCTACATGGCGACCACGGGCGTGGATTTTCGGCAGCAGTGGAACGACACTTTGGCCTTTTTTGAGGCCGATCCGGGGACTCAGGTCATCGTGGAGGGGCTGCGCGGCATCCTCAAGAGCGGGACAGGCCTCGATTTGGATGAGGACGTCGTGGGCTGGATGGATGGCGAGTTTGGGACTTTCCTCTATCCCAGTCGCCAGGGACTGCTGACCCAGATTGACCCGAAACTTCAGGTGGGCATTGGGGTGATGTTCCAAACGAGCGATCGCGCGCGGGCAGAGTCTACGTTCCAAAAGATCGACGAGCTGATCGCCAAACAGTTTGGGTCGACGGTGAATGTGGTGCAAGAGAATGTAGACAATACGCCGGTCACCCTGTGGAAGGTGCCGGGACCCGATGGTGCGCCGACCAGTCTGGCTGCGCGGGGTTGGCTCTCGAATGACGTCTTGGCTTTCACAAGCGGCATTGAGGACTTTTCGCTGCTGGCTAAACCCTATGGCCAGCCCCTCAATGAGTTCTACACTTTCCGTCAGGCAACGGACCTGCTGCCGGATCCCAACCACGGCTATTTCTACATGAATGCGGGCTCGACTCTGTCAATGATCTACAACCTGCTGCTGCCGGGACCCCTGGCAGGGCGGGAACTACGTAATTTCCTGAGCCCTCTGCAAAGCGTCAGCGGCTCCTTTACGGTGTTTCCGGAGGGTGAGCAGCTAGACGGGTTTTTGAGCATTGCCCCGAATCGTCCTCGGGTGATCAATGCGCCTCTGGGAACGGAGGACAACTGATCCTCGGAAGCTGAGCCTGCGCTCTGGAGGGCGATCGCGTTCGTCGTAGAATGGCGATCGCGCGTTTTTGGCCTCGCTAACCATGGACTGGATCGCCCTCAATACTGCCCTCTCTGAGGATCTTGCACACTGGCAAGCCGCCGTGCAGGCCCACCCCGATGACGCTGGGGCGTGGGTCCGCTGCGGCATGGCCCATTTTCGCCTAGGGCAGGTGGCAGCCTCGATCGCTGCTTTCGACCGGGCTGAGCAGGTGCGGCCCGCGCTGACTCCCTACCTCTGGCAGCGGGGTCTGTCGCGATACTACGCTGGGGAGTTTGAGGCGGGAGCGGCCCAGTTTGAGGCAGATTTGGCGGTCAATGGCCGCGACGTCGAAGAGACGGTGTGGTGCTATCTCTGTCTGGCGCGATCGCGATCGCCCGCAGCGGCGCGCGCTGCGCTGTTGCCCGTCGGTCGCGACCCGCGCCCGGTCCTGCGTCAGGTCTATCGGCTCTTTGCTGGGGAGATTACGCCTCAGGATTTGGTGCAGGTAGGCCAGCAGGCGGGCGATCGCGGCGAATTTTATAGCGCGCTCTATGGGGGGCTCTACTGCGAAGTGACCGGAGAGGACGCCCAGGCCCAAGCGTGGATCACTCGGGCCGTCGAAAAGTGCTGCCCAGATGACTATATGTGGCACCTGGCCCGCGTCCATGGCTCTCGGCGAGGCTGGCTCTCACCCCCGAGCGGACTGCTCTCAGAGGGCGCTCTGGATCCAGGCTAGATGCTGGGGCAGCAGGCGGGACAGATCGTAGCGCTCCAAGATCGTCTCCCGGGCACGCTGGCGCAGCGTCGCCATCCGGTCGGGATGATCCAGGGCGGCCTCGACCCGATCGGCGATCTGCTCGGGCTGAAAGAAGTCCGCTAGCAGGCCGTTGTCGCCGTCCTGGATCACTTCCATGACGGGGCGCGTCGCCGAACCCACGACCAGACACCCCGTCGCCATCGCCTCCAGCATCGACCACGACAGCACAAAGGGACGGGTCAAGTAGACGTGGACCGAGGAGGCTTGCAGCACCTGTCGATATTGGCTGTAGGGTAGGGGGCCGGTGAAGTGCAGCCGCGAGAGATCGAGGGAGAGAGTCTCTAGCATTTTTTGCTTATGGGTTTTGCCATCGGGTAAGGGTCTCCCGTAGGCTACGCGATCTTCTCCCACAACGACGACCTGAACGCGCGATCGCTGCTGCTGCAAGATTTCCACCATTTTCATAAATTGGGGAAATCCGCGGTAGGGCTCCATGCCGCGAGCGACGTAGGTGATGATTTCGCTGGCCTCGGAAAGATCTAAACTGCGATCGGGCAAGACCAGCTTGGCTCCCGGCTCCGGCGCAAAGTAGGCCGTATCTACCCCATCGTGGAACACCTGAATTTTGGCGTGATATTCCGGGGGAAACTGCGATCGCTGCCAAAGCGTCGGCGACAAGCCGCGATCGCATCCGTAGAGATCGAGCAAAATGGGTGCATTTTTCACCCGAATCCGCGTCTCGTCATCAGCCATCAGCGGCTCGCTGGGGTCAAAATCTGCGTCACTCCCCCGCGCATGGTAAAACCACTCGAAATAACACAGGAGGCGCGATCGCGGAAAAATATCTTTAACAAATAGAGACGGTCCCCAGCCCGAGTGGGCATACACCACATCTGGCTCAAAGCCTTGCTCTCGAAGCTTTTGGGCCATGCGGTATACAGCCTGCCCGTGCAGCACTGCGCTCTCTAGGGGCCGCACATAGTGATGAATCTGGGGATGGGGCTCGCGGGACGGTCCGTAGATCACCTTGGTAACCCCAGGTATCTGTCCTTCGGCCCGCATGGTCCCGAAGACCACCTGATTGCTGGGGTCCTGGGCCAGCACCTGGGCCACGTGGCGAAACTGCGCCGGAAAGTTGTTGTGCAGAAACAGAATACGCACCGTCGCTCCCTCGCAATGCGCTACTGGGCTGAATCCGTCGGCTCAAAGATATCTGGCCCATCCTCAGGGTGATGGACTTTGTCTGTCGCTTGCAGCAGTCGATCAACCGCCGCCGGATCCTCTGTAATCAGATCCAGCAGATCATACTCATGCATCTGGAGGCGATGGGCGTAGTAGCGCACCTGGGACAAAATCCGTCCCTCACTCTGGCGCAGATACATTGATAAACAAGCTACAGCCTGCGCTTCTACTTTTCGGCCCAAAAAGTAGGACAAAGCCCGCAGGAGACGCATTTCGTAGTCAGGAGGAGCCTTAATGGTGAGCTCCTGAGGATGGGGCGAATCAGTCATCAATTCATTGCGCAATGACAAGCTTGGCTGGATAGTATCACAACTGCTGCCCTTGTTATTTTCTAGATCTAGTCAATAAATCTTTACTTCTCCATTGCATGCTTTTTCACATCGATGCTGAGTATTCATCCTGCTAGACATTTTCGCCCTACTTGGCAGAGTGAAGCACTACACTGATCGATCAAAAAAAGCGGATGGAGAAATATTGAAAAAACTAGCCAGTTTTTCAATATGCTCCACGGTAAATTTTCGCTGACCATGGAGAATCGCGGAAACAATTGACTCAGTTTTAAAGATTGGAACCAAATCCTTCTGTTTAAGGTTCAATTCTTCAATGAGCGCTGCTAGCAGCTCAACACCGCTCAAATCTGGAATAGATACATGCTTTTCCTCGTATTCATGGACAAGAATACCTAGCAAATTAATATATTCTTGTTGCTCTGGAGTGATCTGTCCAGAATCAAGCAAAGTGTCTATCATTTCCTGCGTTGCGAGGAACTCTGCCTCTGATTTGATCGGGCGCGGCGGGAATTTTTGTAAAAGCTCTATGTAACTGTTTGGTTCAGTGGTAAACATAGTTTATGTTTAGCTTCCGTAATGACGAAGACCCAATAAAAACTTGAATTAATTAAGATAGAAAGCTGTGTGATTAACTCAATTATACCAATCGTCTTTCTTCCAAGTATCCCTGTCATATTCTGAGTGAGTCAGGATATATCGAATGAAAACTTTTTGATATGTGTAATCGACAAAAGCAATCAGCCGGTACTTATTGCCTCCTATGTTGAAAACCGTAAAATTTCCAACCTGATCGGCAGCAGGAAAAACTTTGCGCACTTCTACAAGGCTTAGCCAAGTACTCGAAATCGTTAACTTATACCAGAGGAGTAAACTGGTCTTTGCATCAGGATGCTTCTCCCAAAACTCTACAAGGCGAGAGCGAGTAATAATGTGCATTGCGACTTAGGAAGATGCAGAACATACCAAATCTCCAAAAGAGATAGAACGTCCAGTAACTCGACAGGGAAGATACCTGGGTCACTCGTTACTCATGACTAACTCTTAGTCCGATCTATTTAAAGCTTAGCAAATTGCGAACTTGCCTGCAATTTTGGAAAAATACAGCGCCGCTGTAGGCCCTCTGTTTGAAGATGGCTTAGGAAGAGGGCTGGAGTGCTTGGGTGAGCATGGGGGCGATCGCCTCTGGGGGGACTGGGCGGCTAAAGTAGAACCCTTGTCCCTCGTGGCATCCCCGCGTCTTTAGATAGGTAAGCTGTCCTTCATCTTCAATGCCTTCTGCTGTGATGCCCAAATTTAGGTTTTGGGCTAGGGCAATGATGGCGTTGGTGACTGCTGCGCTATCTGGATTGGAGATGATGTCGTGGATAAAGGAGCGATCGATCTTGAGCATATTTACCGGGAACTGCTTGAGATAGTTCAGCGAAGAGTAGCCCGTCCCAAAGTCATCCAGCGCAAGGGAAATGCCTAGATTACGCAGATCATTCAATGTATTGATAGAGCGGCCCATATCATTCATGAGAGCGCTTTCGGTAACCTCTAATTCGAGATGGACGGGGTCTAGCTGGGTTTCTTGAAGAGTTTCCCGAACCCGATCGACCAAGTCGGCCTGCTCGAACTGGCGTGCTGACAGGTTTACGGAAAGACGAATGGGGGGCAATCCAGCGCTCTGCCACGCTTTGTTTTGGGCGCAGGCAGTCCGCAAGATCCACTCTCCCAGCGGAATAATGAAGCCATTGGCCTCGGCGATGGGAATAAATTTGCCTGGAGACACAAGACCAAAGGTCGGATGCTGCCAGCGTACTAGAGCCTCGACGGCGCGAATTTCTCCAGTTTGCAGGTCGATTAGTGGTTGATAGTGTACCCGCATTTCTTGGCGATCGAGGGCACCGTAGAGTTCATTTTCTAGGAGCATTCGCTCTTGGAGCTGCGCCGTGATTTCGGGAGAGTAGAACTGATAGCGGCTCCGGCCCTGCTGCTTGGCGGTATGCAGGGCCATATGGGCCTGCTGCAACAGTAGATCAATCCCATTGCGATCGCTCAGATGCTCGAGGGTAATTCCAATTCCGGCGGTGACGTGAATTCCGTTGCCGTGGATTGAAAAGGGCTTTGCCAAGGTACTGAGCAGCAGCTGGGCTAGTTTAATGACATTTTCAAAAGAAGGAATATCGATGAGGGCGATCGCAAATTCATCTCCTTCTAGCCGCGCCACAATGTTGTTTGGGTAGACAGTGTTTTCGAGGCGCTGGGCAATGCTGCGAATCAGCAGCGATGCGGTTTCTGGGTCCCAAGCGTGGCTCACTTCTACGAAGTCGTTGATGCCAATGAGAAGAACAGCGACTAGGCGCGGGGGAGCGGTCTCTGCTAAGCAGGCCTGGGCAACGCGATCGCGCAAAAGCTCCCGGTTGGGGAGTCCTGTCAGATCGTCGTAGTTCTGGATATAGTGAATCAGCTCATCGAGCTTGCGCAGCGTCTGCGAGGTATTGGCCATCAAGGTGCCAACCTCGTCTGCAAATTCAGTGGGTAAATCTGGCAGTTGCTGGGAGCGGAGATAGTTTTGGAGTTCTTTTGAGGTCAGGGTGACGGGCCGCAGAAGATGATGCAGCGCAAGGAGAGTCGCAACGGTGCCCGCCAACGTTGCTAATAGAGTAATCAGCAATACCCGTAGCGTCATTCCCAAGGCCATGCCGGGAGAGAGGATAAAGCTCAAAAGCAGAACTAAAAGGGGGACATGGGTCCCCAAAAAAGCAACTGCCATCACTTTGGCGATATAGCTTCGCTTAAAGACTTTGAAACGGGCTAAGAAACGGTAAAGACCAAGTTGATCAGACATTTATCCAAGTTTTGTAGAAGTTTATAAAAATTACCTCTTCTGACTAGGCTTGCCCCGAGCATCCCTTGCCTGCCGAAATGAATCGCTCAGCAGGTGTTGTTTGACCACAACTCGTCATTCAAGATGAATGCTTTGGTTTAATGCTGGTCGAGAGATTTTTTCAGTATACCGATGATGGCTTCGTTAGGATTTATACATAAGTTAAGTTTTTGTGAGTACATTAAAGCCTGGATGAAGCTAGATTCTGGTGCTGCTTGATCCCAGCTCAAATGACTAATAAATGGCCAATTTTCAAGATTCTTTGACTTTGGAAAGGCGCTCCTCTCGATCTGGATCTAGAGACCTATCTAGAGCTTTTTGGTTTGTAGCTTTTTAGCGGTGACTGACTTCTTTGCGATCGCGCTTTCGGAGGTACATGGCGGCATCAGCTCGCGTCACGAGATCTTCGAGGGAAGCGTTTTGGATGAGATGACAAGCCTCGATTCCAATACTTATAGAGATTGAATAAGGGGCTGGGGAATTTTGATTAGATTTGTGGGTCTCTTCGGTGAGACGGCTCTGGATGGCATCTGCACTGCCCAGCGAACTTGTCACCAAGACTGCAAACTCATCTCCGCCCAAGCGGGCTATGATGTCTGCTTCTTGGAAGGTATGGCGCAGAATGTTCGCTGCCTGAATGATGGCGCGATCGCCTGCATCATGGCCAAAAGTATCATTGATGCCTTTTAGGCCATCCAAGTCGGCAAAGAGGAGATAGGACTCTGCATTCATGCGCCGGGAGAGGCGGAGCTGCTGCTCTGCTAGCAAGAAAAAGCCCCGGCGATTGTATAAACTGGTCAGCTCATCGGTGAGAGAGAGACGCCGCACGGCTTCCTCGGCTTTGACGCGCTCTTGGATTTCGGCGACGAGCTTTTGATTGGCTAGCTCTAGTTCTAGGGTGCGATCGCGTACCCGCTGCTCCAGGGCCTGATAGAGCTCCACGCTTTCCATCGCGACGGCAGTGGTATCGGCGATCGCCTGAAGCAGCTTCATTTCAGCGGCCGTCGCTAGGTGCAGTTCTGCCCAGTAGGCCCCGATCGCCCCGATGGGCTGCAGCGTCCGAATCGGCACCATCGCCAGGCTCTTGACAAAGGTTTGCCGGTAGGCCTCGTAGGGAATCCGCTCGTCTCCCTGGATCTCCTCGATCGCCACGGACTGGCGCTGATCCATGACCCAGCCGCCGATGCAGGTGTTGATCGGAAAGCGGAGCCCTTTCCACAAGGGGGCGATCGCATCTTCGTCCGCATAGAAACACTGATTGCCGTCTCGCAAAATGAAGGTTGTGCCGTCTGCTTGCAGCAGCTCGCGAACCGATTGGCGCACCACCGCCATGATTTGCTCTAAACTCCGCGCCAAAGATAAGTCTTGAATCGTTTGCACCAAGCGCTCTACGGGCAGTATCGCCCCCGAGCCGGGAGTCGATTGGGAGGGATGGTTCTCTGGCGAAGGGTTTAGCATGGCACCGAGGAAATGGGGTAGCCTTGGTCCTAAGGCAACAGGGAAAATTTTTCCTGTATTTTTGAATTTTTGGGAAAAATAAATTTTTTAGCCTAAAGTATTTGATTTTTCATCATAATCTAAAGACCCTAAAAACCATTCCGTGAAATCTCCTTCAATCCCTGAAAAATTTTGTCAAGTTCATGGATCTGTTCCTTGTGGTTACGTTAGTTTTTTAGATTATTCTCTTATATTCTTAAATTTTGTCTGGATTTGATGACAAAATCAAGGGGACTCTTCGGCAGACTGGCGATCGCGAACCTTGAGAGACGATTTCTTTGCTTTCTGACCCGCGTGGCGCTGCCGCAGTTTGACTTGCAGGGATGATGGCTTGTTTGGGCCATAGTTAAAACCCTAAAAATGGCGATCGCCCTTTGGGATCAGTCATCTCAAAAATTCGGCAAAATCCGCAGAATTAGGGCTTTATTTCACCCTAAAAATTGGGCTATTTCCCTAAAGGTCGATCGTCTTTTTTCCGTCGAAACACTCATCAATACCTGCGCATCCATGAGCCGATGGCGATCGGCAGAAGATGCAAAAATGCTAGAGACCATGAGGTGATCTAGGGAGAGAGCTTGCTGTGAAAGCGATGTTGGAGCGTCTGGTAGGGCTGCACCCAAGGGTACAGAGGCTGCCTCGCTGGAAGCAGATCGTTTTAGGACTGCTAATTTTGGGCGTCTTTTTTCGGTTTTTCAACCTAGATCACAAGGTCTACTGGGGAGACGAGGTGTTTACCTCCCTGCGGATTTCGGGCTACAGCGCCTCGGAAGTGGTGCAAGAGATTTATGACGGCGATCGCCTGACGCCGGTGGATCTCCAGCGCTACCAGCATCCCCAGCCAGAGCGCGGCTGGGATGATACGCTGCGTGCCCTGCTGGGCAGCCCCGAGCACACTCCCTTGTACTACGGAATGGCGCGCCTGTGGGTCCAGGGGACGGAGACGCCGCAGTCCACCACACCGGAAATTTTTCGTCAGCAGGTCCAGGGGGCGATCGCCTGGATTCGCAGTCTGTCCGGGCTGCTCAGCCTGCTGGTCTTTCCGACCCTGTACTGGCTCTGCTTGGAGCTCTTTGGGCGGACTCGGGTCGCCTGGACGGCGATCGCCCTGGTGGCCGTGTCGCCCTTCCACGTTCTCTATGCCCAAGAAGCCCGTGGCTACAGCCTCTATATTTTGACGACCCTTTTGTCCTGCGCGGCGCTTTTGCGAGCCCTGCGACGCCCATCTCTCGAGAGCTGGTTCACCTATGGGATCGCGGCTGCTCTGGGGCTCTACTCTTTTCTCTTTTCGGGACTGGTGCTGGTGGGCCAGGGGCTCTATGTGGGACTCGTGGGCGATCGCCCCAAGCAGCTTCTCTGGCAATACCTGGGCGCGGCGGCTCTGGCTCTCGGTCTCTTCTCTCCCTGGCTCTGGGTGGTGGCGAGCCGTCTCGATACCCTGCGAAATAACGTTGCTCATCTCAACCAGGTTCAATCGGCCCTTGTAGAGACTTGGCTGCTGAATCTGAGCCGTCTTTTTTATGACGTTAACCAAGGTCCCAGCTGGTTTAACCCGCTCACCTACGGCGCCGCAGCCTTAGCAATTTATAGTCTTGTCTTTCTCTGTCACCACACGCCCAAACGGGTTTGGCTCCTGGTTCTCACCCTGATTGGCACGACAGGATCGGCGCTGATTTTGTCAGATCTTTTGCTCGGGGGCCAGCGATCGGCGATCGCCCGCTACCCGATTCCCTGCTATCTGGGGATTCAGCTAGCCGTCGCCTACTGCCTCACCCAAAAACTCACCGATCTCTCTCTATCTCTCCGTCAGCAAGCTGGGTGGCGGCGCGGTGTGGCGTTTCTAGTTGTGGCGGGAGTGGCTTCCTGCCTGATCAGCTCCCAGCAAGTGATCTGGTGGAACAAAGGACCCTCGAAAACCAAGCGAAATCCTGAAGTGGCCGCGATCGTCAACCGCAGCGATCGCCCTCTCGTGATTAGCGACAGCCCGATCGAAAAAGTCTTTTCCCTCGCCTATCTCCTGGAGCCCCAGGCGCAACTACAGCTGGTGCAGGATCCAGCCCAGCTGCAGCTCCCGCTAGAGGCGAAAGATATCTTTCTCTACCAACCCTCCGATGGCTTGCAGGCTGCCCTCTCCCAGCTGCCGAATGTCTCTCTAGAGCCAACCGAAACGCCGTGGCTGCTGCGGTTGGTCGTTCCATCGGGCCAGGATGGCAGTACCCAAACGCCTGCCAGCGCCTGAGGTGTCCTGGGCGATCGCCCCTCAGACCACCAGGCCGCGCGCTCAAAACTTAGGGCTGATTGCGGGTCTAAACTGATTTGGCTGCAAGAGGGCGATCGCCTCTAGGCCGCAAACCGTGCCGTAAAGCGAAGGTTTGTTTAGGAGGAGACGCCGTTTTGGGCGAAACATGCGACAAAGGAAAGTAACCTTTTACAGCGCAAGGTCGGGCTTATGGTGTCGTTTCATCAACCCGTCTGGGCATTGAGCGTTGACGAAGTGTACGACTCCCTGGGGAGTGCCTCAGAGGGGCTCGCCGAGTGCGAAGCCGCCCGCAGATTTGACCAGTTTGGTGCCAATGAGCTGCCCGAGCCCGCCCATCGACCGCTGTGGCTGCGCTTCACCGACCAGCTCACCCACTTCATGGCCCTGCTACTGTGGGTCGCCGGGATACTAGCCTTTATTTCGCGGACGCCAGAACTGGGCTGGGCCATCTGGGCCGTGATTTGGATTAACGCCGTTTTCAGCTTTTGGCAGGAGTTCCAAGCAGAACGGGCCTTGGCCGCCCTCAAAAAAGTGCTGCCCATGCAGGTGAAAGTTTTTCGGGATGGAGAGCTCAAGCAAATCCCCGCCCGAGAGCTGGTGCGTGGGGATGTGATGCAGCTCGAAGAGGGCGATCGCATTTCGGCCGATGCGCGGCTAATTTCCTCCGAGAGCATGTACGTGGACATCTCGGTCATGACCGGGGAGTCGCTGCCCGTGGCCCGCAGCGCCTATCCGGTGCGCCTGCGCCAGGCCGTCCCGATCCGGGGCGGCAAAACCCTCCTGCGACCGGGCGAGCAGCCCCTCCAGGAGCGCGTCAACCCAGCAGAAATCGCCAACCTGGTCCTGGCTGGTTCGACGGTCGCCGCCGGGCGCGGGGTGGCTGTGGTCTATGCCACGGGTGCCCAAACGGAATTTGGCCAGGTTGCCCACCTGACCGCTGTGGTGAAGCGAGAGCCCAGCACCCTTGAGGTGCAGATTGCTCAGATTGTCCGCCTGATCACGGCGATCGCCGTTGGTATGGGCGTGATCGTCTTTTTGCTCACCTCGCTTCTGGTGGGCATGGACGTGAGGGAAAGTTTTATCTTTGCTATCGGCATCATTGTGGCCCTCGTTCCGGAGGGGCTGCTGCCTACGGTGACCCTGGCTCTGGCCCTCGGCGTGCAGCGCATGGCCCACCGCAACGCCCTCGTGCGCCGTCTGTCGGCGGTGGAGACCCTGAGCGCCACCACGGTGATCTGCACCGACAAAACCGGCACCCTGACCAAAAACGAAATGACGGTGCGCTACCTCTGGCTGCCGTCCCAGACGTCGCCCCCTGTCTCTGGGGAGACAAAGGGCGATCCTGGGGCCGCGGCCCCAAATGGCCCTAGGCCGTCAGCTGCAACCAGCGCGATCGCGACCTTGCTGGAGGTGACCGGCGCAGGGTATGACCCTACTGTGGGCCAAGTCGTCCTGCCGCCCCAGTTCGCGGACCCCTGGAAAATGCATCTGCTGCTGACGGGGGCAGCGCTGTGCTCCAATGCGCGCCTGGTCCACCTGCAAACGCCCAGCCGCTGGCAAGAAATCGGCGATCCGACCGAGGCCGCGCTGCTGGTGGCCGCCGCTAAGGCGGGCCTCAATCTGGAGACGCTGCAACAGCAGTTTCCGCGGCGGCGCGAGGTGCCCTTTGACTCGCGGCGGCGAATGATGACCGTGGTGCTGGACTGGCAGGCGTCGTCCTTGTGGCCCAGCGAATTTCCCCTGCTGGCCTTTACCAAGGGGGCTCCCCTGGAGGTGCTGCGCCACTGCCAAGAGATTTTGCGCAATGGCGAGGTGCAGGAGCTGACCCAAGAAGATTGGCAGGATGTGGTGATGGCAAACGACGATCTGGCGCGCCAGGGATTTCGGGTGCTGGGCGTGGCTGCCCGCAAGGGAGGACCGGATCTGCTGGATATGCGGGCTCAAGATCTCGAGCAAGGCCTGGTCTTGATCGGCTTGGTGGCGATGTTTGATCCGCCGCGTCCGGAGGTGCCAGGGGCGATCGCCCAGTGCCACCAAGCAGGCATCAAGGTCACCATGGTGACCGGCGACTATGGCCTCACTGCGGAGGCGATCGCCCGCCAGATCGGCCTGATCGATCAGCGGGTGCGGGTGGTCACTGGCGAAGGCATGGGGCACCTCTCCGACGCCCAGCTCCGCCAAATCCTGAAATACCGGACGGGGCTCGTGTTTGCCCGCATGTCCCCCGAGCACAAGCTGCGCCTCGTCCAGGCCTACAAAGATATGGGCGACATTGTGGCTGTGACTGGTGACGGCGTCAATGATGCTCCTGCCCTGCGATCGGCCAATATCGGCATTGCCATGGGCATGAATGGCACCGACGTTGCCCGAGAGGCCGCCGACATCGTGCTCACCGACGACAACTTCGCCACCATCGTGGTGGCGGTGGAGCAGGGGCGGGCGATCTATCAAAACATCCGCAAGTTCATGACCTATATCCTGGCCTCCAATTTGCCGGAGGTGGTGCCCTTCCTGGCCATGGTCGCCCTCAAGATTCCCCCTGCCCTGATCATCATGCAGATCCTCGCCATCGACCTTGGCACAGACATGCTGCCCGCCCTGGCTTTGGGCTCCGAGACCGCCGAAGCGGGCACCATGCACCAGCCCCCCCGCCCCAAAGATAAACCCCTCCTCGATCGATCGCTGCTGCTGCGCGCCTATGGCTTTTTGGGCGTGATCGAGGCCATTTTGGGCATGGCTGCTTTCCTGGTGGTGTGGCGCAGCTACGGGTATGATTTGGCCGATCTGCGAGCGGTGACCCCAGCGATCTTGGCCCATACGGCGGATCCCACCGTGACCGCTATTTATGTCCAGGCAACGACGCTTTCCCTGGCCAGCATCGTTGCCAGCCAAGTGGGTAATGTCTTTGCCTGTCGCTCCGAGCGTGCACCCGCTCTGGCGATCGGCTTCTTTTCCAATTCGCTGATCTGGCTCGGGATCGGCGCTGAGTGGCTCCTGATTCTTCTCATCATCAGCGTTCCATTTCTGCAAGAGGTGTTTGCAGTAGCGCCGCTCGCTCCCTGGCAGTGGCTGCTGCTGCTGGTGTGCCCACCCCTGGTTTTCCTTCCGGAGGAGCTGCGCAAGCGATGGGTCAGGCTCCGTCAGCGTCGCGCCCACCGCCTTGTCAGTCAGCAACCGGCTGCGTAGTGGCTGATCCAGAGACTCATGAGTGCAAATCTAGATCTAAGGAATCTCTCACCAACCAGGTGAGAAATTGAGCAAGCAAGACGTCCATTCAAAGCAAAAGAGACACTCGCAGAGAGATTCGCTATAGAGAGAAATATATTTTCTCGATGACGGTCCACGGTCTAATCCTGAATAGAAAGGCTTGTATGGCTCCTAGGCGATCGCCCAGCAGCCATACAAATCTCTTCTCAACGCCCAAAAGCCTGAATGCCTGATGATCCTGGCTATCTCTACGGCCTAATTTTGAGCTGCCTAATTTTGGTAAGTGAGCGACTCCAACACTTGGATAGCCGTTTGAGCAGGGATATTTTCACAGCGAGAGAGGCTCGGCAGGACATCAGCCCCCACAAAGCGATAAAAAGGCCCTGTTTCTTCGCCCAGCCAGTTAGAGATATAGGTTGGCCCCTGGGCTGCGCCGTAGATGCCATACTCTAGGGTGCTCTCACCGAAAGTGGGAGAGTCAATGGCAAAGCTCTCTTCACCCGTGGGGATACCGCCGATGCCGCCGTTGGTTGCTTCGATCGCGAAGCAAAAATCCTGATCGGTGCTGCTATCGTAGTATCGATAAAGCAGGGCGTAGCTAACCCCGCCGACTCTGGCTTGACGACTGGCTTCTGTTATGACCTTCTCAAGGACAAATCCCCGCGGGACATAGGTCGGAAGGGCGATCGCAAGGCCGGAGGCTTCGAGCAACTGCTGCTGCGCGGGCGTGAGCGCTGACGCTGCCGGTTGGCTATCGGCCCGGGCGGTGGTCTGAGGCGTTGGTTGTTGGCTGCTGAAGAGGATACCCAGCACGGCAAAGACGCAACCGAGGCTGGCTCCGAGGGCGACTGTTTGGCGTCGCATGTTTTGATTCTCCAGTGGGTTGAACGTTGTGAGCGATCGCTACTTCAATCACGATTGCATTCGCAAGCTTATCAGGGGCAAAAGGCCCACAGACTAGATTCAACCCATTAGAGCGCCGTTTCGGGAATTATTCAGCCTCGAAAGCCGCGATCAAACTCTCTAAATCAAGGCGAATTTTGGTGTCGATGAGCTGGTCTTGGTACAGCAGGCGATCGCCCGTGATCCAGACCGCTTCGGGCGAAAACTGGTAGAACCGGCGGGGAGACGGATCTTGGTAATCCTTGGGCGATCGCGGCGTGGGCCTAGGCGATCGCTGATCGAAGAGAGCCGCGACTTCGGCAGCGCGATCGCGCTCTAGCTCTTGCGCGCTTCCCGAGAGATAGAGCCCTTCGACAGCGGCCTGGGGCACCCCAGACGCGTAGATGGCGATCGCCGCTTTGCCGGTCTGATAGATGTTTTGGGAGTGCTGAGCCACCACGGCTGAGCTCCAGTAGATCTGCCAGCGCCGGTCATAGGCAAACAGCAGCGGCGATGCCCACGGCTCTCCCGCAGATGAGCAAGTTGAAAGGGAGCAGTAGCGCGTCACGTCGAGCAGGCGGCGTGCTTGGGCGATCGCCTCGGGGCTGCGGCTTTCGAGGGTGCTGGTCCAGGCATTGCCGAGCGCTGCGGGTTCCATCATTTTGGCAGGGACAAACAACATCGTGCTTTGATCGGGCGATCGCATCTTGCCCAATTTTTTGGGGCGATCGCAAGGTATTTCCCGCTGTAAATAGATGCAAACTTGCCCAAACTTCTAAAAAGATTGAGTTAAATTTCCCTGACATTTAGCGTTGGCTTGTTCAATGGGGAAATACTGCATTGACCCTCTTCATGGCTAGTCCCCATTTCGCCTTCAGCTGCCAGAGCCGCGATCGCGCCTCTCTGGGCCTATGACCGGGCGACTCCATCGCAAAAGACCCTGCCCTTCAGACAATCCTATGGTCGTAGAAGACCTGATCGCTGGCGACGCTGTGCGCTACGTCGGCCCAGATCCGAAGATCAAAGCAGACTATGGCGGTCCTTTAACCATTGTTGCCACCGACAGGGTACAAAGACGCGCCATCTGCATCAATCCCGAAGGACGCTGTCTGGTGGGCGTTGCGGTCAGCGATCTGCAAAAGATTCGTCCCGCATAGAGAAATCGGCGATCGCCCCGCAGGGGAGACGCAGCGTAAAGCAGGTGCTGCTGCGATCGCTTTTGACCCCGATCGAGCCTCCCAAATACTCCGTCAATCCCTTGACCAGCGCCAATCCGAGCCCCATCCCGCTGTGTCGCCACGGATCTCCATTGGGCACCCGATAAAACTTGTCAAAAATCGAGCTGAGGGAGTCTGGAGAGATCTCAGCGCCCGAATTGCTGACTTCGATTTGGAGATAGCCATCAACCCAGTCTGCCTTCACGCGAATCTGTCCACCCGCTGGCGTGTACTTGCAGGCATTGGTCATCAGCTCCCGCAGAATCCGGCTCAGGCCAAACGCGTCTGTTGTAAAGTGCGTCAGCGTCTCTGCCACCTGGATTTGCAGCCGCTGCCCTTTGCGCTGGGTCTGTGCCTCGAAGTCCTCGAGAACGTGGGGCAGCCAGTCCGCCAAGTTCACCTGGGAGAGGGCCAAGGGGCGCGTGCCGGCGTCCAGGTGCTGCAGCTCCAGCAGGTCCTCGACCAAGTGCAGCTCGTGATCGCACTCCTGCTGGACAATTTTGAGGTACTGCCCCAGGGGAGTCGTGTGGACATCCAGGGTCAGCTCAGCCAGCGCAGGGTACTGATCGAGAATCAGCGCCATCATCTCCACCGCCATCTTCACGTTGGAAATCGGCGTGCGCAGCTCGTGGGAGATGGTGCTCAGAAAGTCGTCTTTGAGGCCATTGAGGGCTTCTAGGGCCTGGACTTGGCCCTGGGCGCTTTGATAGAGCTGGGCCTGGCGAATGGCGATCGCGCACTGATTGGCAACCTGCTTGACCAGGCGAATTTCGAGATCGCTGTAGGTCGACTGAGTGGGCCGAAACAGCCACAAATCCCCAAAAATCTTGGTGCCGTCCACAATCGGGCAGGCCAAAATCGCTGAGTGATTGCGAATGCTGCTAGAGGCGATCTGACAAAACGCAAAGGTCTGGCCCGCCCAGAGCTGCTCATAGATTTCGGGGCGATCGCCCAGAGGCAGCGCTTGGCCCTGGCGCGACGGGATGCCGGGCCGGGTGTACTCGTAGTCGATGACCGAAGTGAGCCGCTGGGCGTCGTAGAGGACCGTGTCGCAGCAGTCGAGGCCCAGAGACTGCCCCAGCGCCTCGACGGTGGTTTGCAGAATGTCGTGTTCATCGAGGGAGTCGCGGACGCGATCGGTGATCTGCTTGAGCAGCGTCTCGCAGTCGAGGGCCGATTGCAGCTCTGCGGTGCGCGTTTGGATCTCGGCTTCGAGCTGAGCGTTGATCTGCTGGATTTGCTGGTGCATTTCCGCCTGGTGGAGGGCGATCGCCACCTGATCGGCCACAGTCTCTAGAAACTGCACCTCGCTCTCGCGCCAGCGGTTTCCCTGGACCCGCATCAGGACCAGCACGCCCCAGGCCGCCAGCTGGTAGGTGAGGGGCACGAGCAAGTAGGTCGGGCCTACCGCAAAGCCCTCTGTCGCCTCCAGGCCGCACAGCTGAATCGACTGAGAGCGCTCTACGGCGATCGCCAAATCCGGTGAGCTGAGGACCTCGGCGATCGCCTGGTGCTCGGGCTCGCTGACCGGTGCCCAGCTCTTGATGAGTTGCCAAGCCTGGGAGGGCAGGCCTTGCAGGATCAGGACTTGGTCTGCCGCCAGGAGCTGGGCCGTTTCGCACACGGCGGTGGTGACGATCGTCGCTGGATCGAGCGACGCGTGAATCATTTTGAGCAGCCAGTTGAGGGATTGCTCTCGCTGGAGGGCCGCCTGAAGCGCAGGCTCGAAGAGGTTGTATTCTGAGCCCTGCATAAGGTTAGCGTCCAGACGACTCTTGGAGGCGATCGCTGTTTGAGATCTATCCCGCTGAGGGATATTAAAATTATCAAACAGAAAATTCGCCATGGCCATTCCTCAACCTGGTATTAGTCCTAAAAATGTCTCAGACAGAGCGTTTGTTTGCCAAAAGCGATCGTCAGAGATTTTTCGCTTCTATGGGGCCGAAAGACTGAACGGCTTCCTATGACTGGTGTTCGCAAAATTCGTGAAAAACCTTTCTTGATCTGGACAGAAAATAATTAAAAAAAGAAAAAATCTTGACACTGAGCAAAAAGCGATCGTTACCGAGAGACTAGGAGCTAAAATTGGGGTCTCTCAAAACCAACGATCGCCCTGTGATGGTAGAGGCTTTCCCTCATGAGCGCTTGGACTCTAAGCTAGAATTGGCCTCCCTGCGGGATTTCTTAAAATGTTGTTATCCACTCCTCAACAATCACACATCTAGTCACTCAACTAGGCAGTACTTGCTTTGAGGAGACGCTGCCTAAAAATGCCGATCACTCCTGTCCTACTTGGGCCTAGCAGGAAGACCTTGTTTAGGGACTGACCCCTACTAGGCTTCGAATTAGCTTGGGTTTTGCATGATAACCAATCGAAGATTTTAAGAAAAGTTTCGAGGTTTCTAGCTCAGAAAAAGATGGCATTTCCTGCCAACAGTGGCGACAAAACCAGTAAGCGCTGTTTTGTCGAATATGCCGAAGCATTTGACTAGAGCAGCAAGGGCAATTTTCCATGTTAACCTCGACAAATTGATACGAGTATCTAACAGACTGCCTGAACTTAATACAAATTGTATGTTCAGCTCTTCTTTGAGCATAGGCTATAAAGATGAAGAATTACTGAAGATATAAAAGGCGATTGCAAAAACATGATTCATTTTGCTAGCTTTATCAGCTTTGTTGACAAAAGTTCCAATTAGATTGAAAAGTATCTTTTAACACAGTTTCAAGACACAACGAATCTTCGCTGCCTGAGCGTTTGATAGAGCCTTGAGGAGCGATTGATCGAAGATCTGAGACTGTAATCTCAGAAACCTGAAAAAATTTTAGGAGGTTAAGTATTTGAGAAAATCCGCCAAAAATCGGGTTTTAGCTACGCATCAATGGCAGCGTGCCACTGCAGCGCTCGAGCAATCTGCGTGGGGAGCTCTAGCGGATTGAAGGGCTTGGCGATCGCCCCTGCGACCCCCAAGTGATCGAGCTGTCCCAGCTCAACCAAATAGGTTTTGGCTGTCAAAATCACCACGGGAATGGTTTCGGTTTCGGGGTGCATCCGCAGCCGCCGCAGAAAGGCGATCCCGTCCATTTCTGGCATCATCAAATCCAGCACAATGGCGTCTGGGCGCTCTGCGATCGCCTTGGTGAGTCCTTCTGGCCCCGAAGCTGCCGCCGAGACCTGCCACCCCGCCACGTCTCCCAGGCAGGCCTGCAAAATCTCTCGAATATTCGCTTCATCATCCACAATCAGCACGTGATGGCTCAGCATCGTGATCGTCCCTCGAACTCTCATAGGGCTTTTAACCTCGAATAAAGCAGCCCCTCTGCTCGCAGCAGGGCGAAGAAACGCCGCCCCGAGCCCGACAGAGCAGGCCCGGAAGCGGTAGATGCATGATGGAGGGGACGGCCGCTCGAAGCATTGTTGAGCGGCGCCACTCCTCAAACTACTGAAATAAAATGAGGATTCTATGAAGACCGCCGCCGCCCGGGAAGATTTCTGGCGAGTGACCTGAGGCTGGCGGCTCTCGGTCCGAGGGCACAAAAAAGCCAGAGCCGCGATCGCGGCTCTGCTGGAGGAGTACTTTCTGTCTGGCTGGGGCGTCCCTTACCAGCCCAATATCTGCTTTAGTTCTTCCACCAGCGTCAGCGGATTAAACGGCTTCGTAATCACTCCCGCCACTCCCAGGGCCTGAAACTTGGCCATATCCGCTGGCAGCACCTTTGCCGTCAAGAAAATAACCAGAATTCCCTGGGTTTTGGGCTCATTTTGCAGCTTTTCGTACAGGGTGATGCCATCCATATCCGGCATCGAGACATCCAGCAAAATCGCGTCGGGCGGTGAGGCCGTGGCCGCTTGCCAGCCAGCTTCCCCCGAGTCTGCGATCGCCGTTTGCCACCCGCCAATGTCCTCTAGGCAGGCGCAAACAACTTCCTGAATGCGCTCCTCATCGTCTATGACCAAAACGTATTTCACCATAACTTGCGTGCGGGACATGCATACTCGCGCCCTTTGCCCGATTGTGCCACAGGGATGCAAGGGAGCTTAACCCAAGGGCTACGGCCCTAGGGTGAGACCGAGAATGGGGCAGACAGCCCTTTGGCCGCCAAGCGCGATCGCCCCCGCTCTAGGCGACACAGCACCCGGGTGATCAGCTCTGGCTCTAGGATGGGTGTGCGGATAAAGTCATCGGCCCCGGCCCGAAAAAGCGCCCGCACAAAGGCGCTGTCAGTTTGGGACGTCATCACCAAAATCGGCAAATTGCCCCAGCGCCAGTCTTGGCGTACCACCTGACACAGCTCCAGGCCGCCAATCTCGGTCATCTCCTGGGCCAGGATCAGCAAGTCTGGCAGGGTGCTAGTCAGCCCTTGCCAAAAATTTTGGGGATCATCCAGGGTAAACACCTTGACCCCCCAGGGGCGCAGCAGCTCGGCTAGCGTCTGGAGGGTGTGAAGGTTGTTGTCCACGGCCAGGATGCGCGCCTCATCGGCGGGTTGGGGCGTCAGCAGCCGCAACACGGCCTGGATGACCTGATCTGTGGGAATTGGCTTGCTGAGAAAGCCCTGAGCCCCGAGCCGCGACGCCTCTAGGCGATCGCTCAGGCTGTCGCGCCCCGTGAATACCAGCACCGGCAGCTTGGGCATTTGCTGCCGAATTTCTGCCAGCAGCGCCATGCCGCCCTCCTCTTCCTCCGGAAAGTTCAGGTCCAGCAGCACCACCTCGGGGGAGCACTGGATCAGCACTTGGCGCGCTGCGGACAAATCTGTCACGACCTGAAGCTCCAGTCGATGGGCGATCGCCGCGCTCCGCAGCGCCTCCGCCAGCGCCACGTCATCATCAATCAACAAAACCTTGGGCTGAGCCTCAGCCTGGGGCTGCGGAAAGTGATCCGCCACCGTGGCCTCGGGGGGCTGGGCCATCTCCGTTTGCAGGCGTTGCAGCAGCGCAGAAAACAGCTTGGCATCGAGTTGCTCGGGAGACGATCCCACCAGCAAATGCTCGATTTCTCGCGCCGTCTTGGAGGCTGCTGGATAGCCAAACATGCCCAGAGATCCTGCCAGCTTGTGCGCCTCATGGTAGGCCTGCTGGTACAGATCTGCTGCTAGAGTGCCAGCTTGCAGGGCTTCCTGCATCTGCTCCAAAACCGCCACCTGATCCCCAAAGCTATGGCGAAAGCGCTCAATCACCTGCCTCAAGGACTCGATCCCCTGAGCGAGTCGAGCGGCTTTTTCCTGGGCTTTGGGCTCAGGCATTGTGGTGCTGGGGGCCGTGGCCAAGCGATAGCCCAGACCATACACCGTCTCGATGACCTCTGCTCGCAGACCGCTGGCTCGCAGCTTTTGGCGCAGATCCTTGATGTGGGTGGTGACAGCGCTCTCGGCGGGCGAAGCCCCCAGGGACCACAGCCGATCGAGAATCGCGCTCCGGCTAAAAACCCGCTGGGGACTGCGCAGAAAGAGCTCTAGCAAGCTGTACTCTTTGGGGGTGAGGGCGATCGCCTGCTGGCGATAGGTCACCTCACTGGAAATCGGATTGAAACACAGCTCTCCCCAGCTCAGCGTCGGCGTCGGCCGAGTCTCCTGACTGCGCCGCAAAAGCGCCCGAATCCGCGCCAAAAGCTCTGAAAGATCGTAGGGCTTGACCACATAATCATCCGCCCCGGCGTCTAGTCCTGTGATGCGATCGGTGCGGGAATCCTTCGCCGTGAGAAGCAAAATAGGCTTTTGATAGCCGCGATCGCGCAGCTTCCGACACAGACTAATGCCGTCTAGCTCCGGTACCAGCACATCAAGCAGCAGCAGATCATACTCATAGGTCTCTGTCAGCGTTAGACCCGCTCGGCCATCCTGCGCCACATCAACCGTGTAATGATGATAGGTCAGCGCTTGCGAAAGGGCTAACCCCGTTAGCTCATCATCTTCAACAACCAGAATTTTCATGGATGATATCGGGAATCCCCATCCCTCCGGCACCAAGAACACAAAAGCATGCTCAGGATTGGGATCGCTCGTCCCGCCAAGTTCCTTATCTTTGATCAAGAAGGCAAGGGGGCAGCTGTGTCCCGTCCATGGCCCAAATTCCAGAGACTCAGGGCTCAGGTGAAGAACATTGACCCAACTTGGGTCAATCCTCCCTCGCTTTGGGATTGAGCCTCAACTCCTTTGATCCTAGAAGGTTTAGGGATATGAGCGCAAATTAGCTCACAAAAATAAAGATTCACTGAAGATTTCGCAAGTTTGCTGGCTTAGAGGCTCAGAAAACACCTGAAATCAAAGCCATAACTCATCGCTCATCGCTACATGCTTGAGCGTGTTTCTCTGCTTCAGGACAAGCTATCTTTCCGTATCTCTATCTCTCTACTTCTCTAATTTCTATCTCTTTGTTTTTATCTTTGGCGCATCTCTATCTTTGCTATTTGCCTTGGTATAGTTATGGCCAAGATAGTGATGGCTAAACCCATTGACAGTCATGCTGTTTAGCCATGGCCTAAGATGGCCATGATATATGATCTGTATACTCTTATTTGTATAGCTTGATATTTTTAACCTATCTTGTTGAGGCGGAGTTGATGCTGGGAGTGCTCAGTACGACGCCGAGAGGGTTAGAGGCTGAGTTTGGAGGGCTAGGGAGCGAAAAGTAGAAGGTGCTACCCTCGTTGAGCTGGGCCTCAGCCCAGATGTTGCCGCCGTGCTTGTGGACGATGCGCTGTACCGACGCGAGTCCTACGCCAGTTCCTGGAAACTCTGTGGCGGCGTGAAAGCGCTGGAAGGGTGAAAAAAGCTTGTCGGCCTTCGCCATGTCAAAGCCTACCCCGTTATCGCGGACATAGATAATTCGGGAATTGTTGGCGTGCTTGCCCACTTCGATGGTGGCTCGCGATCGCTTGGAAGTATATTTCCAGGCGTTGGAAAGCAGATTTTCGAGCATGGTGCGCAGCAGCACCGGATCGGCGTATACCGACAGCTCTGGGTCAATGGCAACATCTACTTTTCGGGTCGGGTGCATCGCCTGCAAATCATCCAGGATCTCTTTGACCATCTGGCTGAGATCGATCATCATCGGCTGAATGGGGGACTGGGCTACGCGGTGCAGCGTCAAGATCTCATCGATCAAGCAGTCCATGCGATTGACGGCTCCGTGGAGCTGTTCGACATAGGCCAGCCCTTCTTCTCCTAGGTCGGTGGCGTGCTTCATTTTCAGTAAGCTGATCAGCACATTAATTACAGATAGAGGCGATCGCAGATCGTGAGATAGCGTATAGGCAAACGCCTCCAGCTCATGATTCATCGCCTCTAGATGGGCTGTGCGATCTTGGACCCGCTTTTCGATTTCATCGTAGATTTGGACATTTTCGAGGGCGACGCAGGTGGTATTGGCCAAAATCTCCAAGAGCCGGATCTCCTCCGGTGTGGCCACATGGGTCTCGGCCCAATAGTTGCCGATCGCTCCAATGGGAGACTCGGGCCGAATGGGAACCATGACCAAGCTCTGCACAAAGGTCGGACGATAGGCCTCGACCGGAATCCGATCGTCTTGATAGATATCCTCGATCGCAACCGTGTGGCGATTGAGCATGCACCAGCCGCTGATGCATGCGCTCATGGGGAACCGACTGCCCCGCCACAGTGGACCAATGGCATCTTCATCCACGTAGTAGCACTGGTTCCCGTCACGCAGCACAAAGGTCGCACCGTCTGCCCCGGTGAGGTGGCGGGCTGCATGACGCACAATTTTGGTGATCTCCTCTAGGGTGCGAGCCAAGGAGAGATCTTGAATCACGCCCACCAAGTGCTCCATCCCTTTTGCCCAGCGCTCTTGGGCTTGCCGCTCGGTGGAGGCGTATACCTCAGCCAGCAGGCTCGGCATGATGATCGACAGCTGAGGAAGCTGCTCGGGTGTCAGATAGGCCATGACGCCTTGCCGTAGCCAGGCTAAGCGTTCGGCTTCGTTGATTTCGGGTCCTAGCAAAATGACCGCAATTCCTGGATAGCGATCGCGCACGATGGCGAACGCGCCATAGCCCGAAAACTCTTCTGACTGGGTGTCCGCCAAGATCAGGTGGGGCGAAAACTGCTCGATCGCCGCTAGAAACTTGGAGCATGTCTCCACAGTTCGCAAAGCAATGTCGAGTTGCAGCATACTTAGCTGTTGCTGAACTTGAGAAATAGATGCGGGTTGATGCCCAAGATACAGAAGGCGAAAGGGTTTCATGGCTGCCAAGAAGCAGATCCTATATCCTACTTTATCGTGAATAAACGTGCTTTTACCCAGGTGTTTCTTAGGTTTACAAACCCTTTTGAACCTGAGCTAAGGTACTCTTCATCGTGCCCCATAGAAGCGACATTTTATTCATAACCTTGATGCTTTTTTGGATTTCTCACTAAAAGTTTATAACTCTTAATTGAATAATCTAGCCATGACCCAAAGTTTGACTAGAAACTTTCATGAAAGTCTCGCGGCCTTTCCAAAAAGTTTGGGTCTATTGCTCAGCTGATTATTGCCGTGAGCAGCATTTCATGTCTAAAAAATTTGGCTAGCAAAGTAAAAATCTAGGGCGATCGCCCCTTGAAAGGCGTAAAAGCTGGGGCGATCTTCTCCATGACCGATAGAGCGCAGATCAATTGCCTTGGAGGCGATCGCAAAGAAGTGATCGTGACAATTTGTGAGAATAGGCGGCAGGAATATCCGCAAAAACTGCGATCGCCCTATCAAGTTTGCGTGGGTGTTTTCTCGGGAAATCCAAAGAATAATCGATTCTTTAATAACAAAAAAACAGGGATATCTACGGATATCCCTGAAAGACCTGCGAAAAGATACAGAAAATTTTCAGCTAATTTGCGTTATTTACCCAAAAACTGTCTCTTTGGACTTTTGCATTTCTCGGCGGGCTACTGGCAGCGAATCTGGTCATAGAGATCGATGTACGCCTGGGCCGGATGCTTCCAGGAGTAGTCGTAGCTCATCCCCTGGAGCGCCAGCTGGCGGAATTCCTCAGGATACTCAAACCAAAGGCCGATCGCCCGATCCATCGCTGACTCCAGCGCCTGATAGTCACTCTGATAAAACACATAGCCATTGCGCTCTTCCGGCGGCTTGGTCTGGTCGTAGTCACGGTCAAACACCGTATTCACCAGGCCCCCGACGCCGCGCACGATCGGCACCGTACCGTACATCAGACCAATCATCTGGGTCAGACCGCACGGCTCGAAGTTGCTCGGTACCACGATCATGTCGGCCCCTGCATAGATCAGGTGAGACAGCTCCTCATTGAAGCCCAGCTCCAGATGCACATCGGGATTGTTGTTGAGGAAATGCTTTTCGTGCCAGAAGTGGGCATTGATGCCGGGCTCTGTGGCCGAGCCTAGCAGAACAAACTGCGCCCCGCGATGGAGCGCGTAGTACATGGCGTGGTGAACGAGGTGCACGCCTTTCTGGCCATCTAGGCGACCAATGTAGGCAATGATGGGCTTGTCTGCATGGTCGAGCATCAGGCGCTCGCGCAGAGTTTTGGTATTTTTGTGCTTCTCTTCGAAGTCCTCGCGGCTGTAGTGATAGGGAATGTAGCGATCGCCCGCCGGATTCCAGAAATCATGGTCAATGCCGTTGAGAATGCCGCTAAATTTACCTTGGTGCAAATGCAGCGTGTGGCCCAGGCCGCAGCCAACCTCCGTATGACTTGCCTCCCAGGCGTGGTGAGGTGATACCGTCGTGACCGCATTAGAGTAGACAATTCCCCCTTTCATCAGATTGAGCGAAAAGGGGTTAAAGTTGTCCCGCAGGCGATCGTAGTGGAAGTAGTGGTCGGGGCGATTGAGGCCCGTCGCCGCCAAAAGCTCATTACCCGCGAACCCTTGGTGCTTGAAGTTGTGGATGGTGTAGCACACCCGCTGACTGCCCATCCCGTGGTACTGAAAAATCTCGTAGAGCATCACAGGGACGAGGCCCGTCTGCCAATCGTGGCAGTGGATGACATCGGGACGCTTGTTGCTGTGCTGCAAGAATTGCAGAGCGGCTTTGCTAAAGAAAGCAAAGCGCATGGTGTCATCTTCGCAGCCGTAGTAGCAGCCCCGGTTAAAAAAGTTGTCTTGAGAGTGGGGCTCAATGAAGAAACACACGCGGCCGTGTACCCAGCCGCAGTACACCGAGCAATGGATCTCGCCGTCATACCAGGGCACCCACAGATCGCGGTAGGCGTCGTGAAGCCCCCAAATGTGGTCGTAGCGCATGCAGTCATATTTGGGCAGGATCAGCTCGACACAGTGGCCGCGGGCTTCCAGCTCCCGACTCAGGCCGTACACGACGTCGCCTAGACCTCCAGCCTTAATGACAGGAGCACATTCAGAGGCAATCTGCACGATGTACATTATTTGCTCCTTACCTGTTTAAAAACGGCTTTGGTTATACTTCACAAAAGTATATATTTCCCGATGAATCCTTTGCCCCGCCGTTTGACATAAACAGCGCGGAAAGTTTCTAGGTGCTAGGGTACGGCTTCTGCGCGCCGATGCAAGTATTTCAGGGGCGATCGCCCGCCAAAAATCCCTCCGCCGCAACTGTACCCATGGGCTTCTGGGCGAGAAGGATCTAGAATGCCGGGGAGCCAACCGGCTCCATTCCATTCTGGAGAACAATCCATGGCGTCATCGGTGAGTGAGCATCCCATCCTGGATGATCTGCGATCGGGACTGCCCAACCTCTGCGGCTGGGAATCCACGATTCAGCGCGTCGTCAACCCCGATCGCCCCCTCTTTCGAGACATCACCAATCTGCGCCTCTCGGACATCAGCGCTGGGTTTGCGTGCGCCCTTCACATGCATCAGCCCACGATCCCCGCTGGCCACGACGGGATGCTGATCAGCAACTTGCAGCACATGTTCGAGCATCCCCACGATGGCGACAACCACAACGCCAGCGTTTTTGCCCACTGCTATGGCCGCATGGGCGACTTTATCCCCCAGCTGGTGGCCGAGGGCTGCAACCCGCGCATCATGCTCGACTACTCCGGCAATCTGCTGTGGGGCCTGCGCCAAATGAATCGCGAGGACGTGCTGGAGAAGCTCCGCCGCCTGACGGGCGATCGCGCGATGTGGCCCTACGTGGAGTGGCTCGGGACCATGTGGAGTCACGCCGTCGTCCCCTCCACGCCGATCCCAGACATCAAACTGCATATCCAGGCTTGGCAGCAGTACTTCGCGGCCCTGTTTGGCTACGAGGCCTTGGCCCGGGTCAAGGGCTTCTCGCCCCCCGAGATGCACCTGCCTAACCACCCCGACACCCTCTACGAGTACCTCAAGGCTCTCCAGGAGTGCGGCTATCGCTGGCTGATGGTGCAGGAGCACTCCGTCGAAACCCTCGAAGGCCACGGCCTGCCCCAGGACCAAAAGTACGTGCCCAATCGCTTGGTCGCTCGCAACTCTCGGGGCGAAACCATCGCCATGACGGCCCTGATCAAGACCCAGGGCTCCGACACCAAGCTGGTGGCCCAGATGCAGCCCTACTTCGAGGCGAAGGGGCGGGGACGGCAGACCCTCGGCGAGGTTTCCATTCCGTCGCTGGTCACCCAGATCGCTGACGGGGAAAATGGCGGCGTGATGATGAATGAATACCCCCGCGACTTTTTCCGCATCTGGTACGAGCTGCGGGACCAGGGGGGCGGACGCACGGGCACGGTGCCGATGAATGGGACCGAGTACCTGGAGCTGGTGGAGGCGGCAGGTGTGAAGCCAGAAGACTTCCCGGTTTGTCAGGCGGTGCAGCAGCATCGGCTGTGGCAGCAGGTGGACCCGGAGCGGGCGACGCCGGAGGCGGTGGAGCGGGCGATCGCCGATCTCAAAGCCAGCGATCACAATTTTCATATGGACGGGGCCTCCTGGACCAACCACATGAGCTGGGTCCAGGGCTACGAAAACGTCCTAGAACCGATGAGTCAGCTCAGCGCTCGCTTCCACCAGGTCTACGATGCCCAGGTGGCGGCGGATCCAGCCGTCACCCAGCGCCCCGACTACCAAGAGGCCCTGCTCTACAACCTGCTGCTCCAGACCAGCTGCTTTCGCTACTGGGGTCAGGGAGCCTGGACGGACTACGCCCGGGAGATCTATCGGCGGGGCGAAGCGGTGCTGGCGTTGGCGTCTTGAAGGGTGGCCCGCACGACGCCCCGGGCCTGACGCGCCGGATCCACGAGGGTGGCGCTGAGAAAGCGGCTGTCTCCGTCGGGGCGATCGCCATCAGCGAAAAAGAGCTGAAACCTCGGCAGATCCGGCGTCTTGGGCGTTGAGCCCTGGAAGGTCAGAGAAAAGATGCCCGGGATCGGCTCCTGGAGGGTCAGCGTGCCCGTGGCGGGAGAGAAGGTGTACAGCGTGCTGCCGTCGGCCCGCACCAGATCCAGCCTGAACTCAGGCTCTAGCTGGCCGGTGGTGTCGCTGTAGGCAAACTGGCCCTGAAAGCGTCCATTTTGGAGATTGCTGCCGGGGAAGGTGCGCTGGTCAAACTGGCCCGTGACCACCAGGGTTTCTGCCCAGGCCGACGAGCCTAGGCCCAGGACCAGGGCGATCGCCCCCAAACCCGATCGGATCATCATTTCGCGCGGCTCCGGCTGGCCAAAAGCGCCTGGATCTGGGCCTGGAGCTCGGCGATCTGGAGCGCCTGGGCCGTCACCTGTTGCTCTAGCTGGCTCACCCGAGACTCCAGAGTCTGCGCACTGGCCGGGCGATCGCCTGCCGGTGTGGCGGTGGGTGCGGCCTGAGCAGACGCCTCGGCGTCCTGGAGGACGGTGGCGATCGCCTGCCAACTGCGGGTCTTGAGCGTGACGCCGTGGCGATCGCGCAGATAGCGGTAGGCCTTGGCGCAGGTGCCAAAGCGGGCCTTGAGAGCCTCGACGCTCCAGTCACTGGATGCTGAAGAGGAACTCGGGGCGATCGCGGGTAGCGGGCGATCGCCCTCGGCCACCGTTTCCGCCTCGGCCTGGGCGTAGGCATAGCCCGCCCGCAAAGCCGCCTCCGCCACCACCAGCGTATTGTCAGCCAGCTCTTCTCCGATGGATTGCATCTGGCGAATCCCCTGCTGAAGCGCGTTCAGCCGCTGACTCGTGTTTTTCAAAGAATCCGTTAATTTGCCCATTTGCGGTGCGTAGGAGTGAAGTGCGTGAGACGTCTTGACGCGAGATTCAAAATTTAGCGATCCAATAGCTTCCGGTTAATGTCCCTTGGACTTTCACTGCTAAACAAATCGGGTTCAGGCGGATTGGGCCCAGGTTTGAGGTCTGAAAGATCGGTTGTCAGCAAGCGCCGAGCTGCCTGGATCAAGCGCCAGAAACGCTGTCCTAGGGACAAAATATTGGTGCTTTGACTAACTTCTTCGTACACGTCCTCAAACTCACCCAAGAGGCGAGCTGTTGCGTTAACTTGCTGCGTGAGTTCATTCACCTCTCGATCTAAGTCATTCCCCCAGGCTTGTAGCTGCTCTCTCTTTTCGAGGCTGTGGCTCAAAGCCTGTTGAAGCTGAAGTTTTTCCTGTTGGACTTTGGCCAGGGTTTGATGGAGGTGATTGAGCTTGGTACTAATGGCTGTAACTCTTTCCTTAGTCTCTTGCTGGCGGCGGACTAGCTGCGCGCGGCTCTGGTTGAGATTTTTGTAGGTGCCTCGCAGATCGTGGTAGGCGCTCTCTAGCTCCTCCCGAGGCAGATCAGCCGTGTGCAGCGGAAACTCGCTCACGCTGCGATATTCCTTGAAGTCCGCCATATTTTCGCCCAATCAAATGAAACTCAGATCCAGGCTGACACAAAAAAACTGAGTCCCACAAGGGTGTTTTTGACAAAGCAAACGAAAAAAGACAGAACTGCAAAAGCTAGCAATCCATTTCGGGGAAACGATCGGGCTCTTGCTTGGACAGAGCTCTAGCGCGTAGCATCGATCCACAAAAGCTTGCAATGTTTGGTGTTTTGGGAGGCGATCGCGGCGTGGAGAAAACCACGATAACAGCTCACACACAGACTCATCGGTCCAAGGAATTTTCCTGGCCCTTCTGGCCTGCCGTGCCCCTCTACCCCTACGGCCAGCGCCGCACCCTGCGCACCGAGGTGGTGAAGGACACGATTTGGACCTTTGATCAGTTGCAGGGCATCCTGTACGTCGTGGTGCCGATCCGCATGACCGTGGTGCGCCTTGAGGCGGGCGGGCTGCTGGTCTATTCGCCCGTGGCGCCCACCCCCGAGTGCATCCGCTTGGTCGAGGAGCTAGTCAGTCGCCACGGCGAGGTGAAATACATCATCTTGCCGACGGTCTCGGGCATCGAGCACAAGGTGTTTGTGGGGCCGTTTGCCCGCTGCTTCCCCGCCGCCCAGGTCTTCATTGCGCCGGATCAGTGGAGCTTTCCGCTCAATCTGCCCCTGAGCTGGCTGGGCCTGCCGGCTCGCCGCACCCAGGTTTTGCCGACCGACAGTGGCAAAGCGCCCTTTGCCGATGAGTTTGACTACGCGATGCTGGGGCCGATCGACCTGGGCCTGGGGCCGTTTGAGGAGGTGGCGTTTTTCCACCGGCGATCGCGCACCTTGCTGGTCACCGATTCGGTGGTGGTCATCCCGGAGCGTCCGCCTGCCATCGTCAGCCTCGACCCCTATCCGCTCTTGTTTCATGCCAAGGACCAGGCCAGCGACCCGATCCAAGACACCGAGGAGCAGCGCTTGAAAGGCTGGCAGCGCATCGCGCTGTTTTCGTTTTATTTCCGTCCCAGCGCCCTGGATGTGACGAGCACCTGGCAAACGGTGCGCGATGCTTTCCAGGCTCCCGATCGCTCTCGCCGCGCTTACTTTGGGCTTTTCCCGTTCCGCTGGAAAAACGGCTGGCGACAGTCCTTTGAGTCGCTGCGCCGGGGCGGCCAGCTGCTGGTAGCGCCGATTTTGCAAACCCTGATCCTCAATCGATCGCCTCGGGCGGTCCTCGACTGGGCCGACACAGTTGCCCGCTGGAACTTCGAGCGAATTATCCCCTGTCACCTCGAAGCGCCCATCGAGCAAGGCCCCCAGGCGTTTCGGCAGGCTTTTAGCTTTTTGGAGGAGGGGGCCGCTGGCGAGCGATCGCTGCCTGCCGAGGACTTTGCTTTCTTGCGGGAGATCGAGGAAACCCTCAACCGCACGGGCATTACGCCGCCTGCTCAGCGCTCGTAACTGGGCGATCGCCAGTTTGGGACACGCCTAACGATCGAGCGATCGCCCACTGGCCGGAGCGAGGCGGGCTGTTTGAGGACGAACTTCTGTTTCGGCGCTCGGGGCCACTTTGTGCCAGTTCTGGGCCAGCACGAAGGCCGCCACCGCCAGCAGGAAATAGCCAAAGCCTTTTTGGAGGGCGCGCGCCGAAACGTACTGGGCGAGATAGCTGCCGAGGAGCGTACCGAAGCCAGCGGCGATCGTGAAGGACAGGGTCAGCTCCCAGTCAATGGTCAGCTGGCCCAGGTAGCCCAGCAAACCGGCGATCGCATTTAGAGCAATGATGACCAGCGAGGTGCCGATGGCTTCTCGCATGGGCGTGTTGCCCAGGAGCACCAGGGCCGGCACGATGGCGAAGCCCCCACCCACGCCTACCAGGCCGGTGAGTACGCCCACGCCCAGGCCTTCGGTCATCAGCCACAGCCAGCAGTGGGGGCACAGGGGCTTGGGATAGGCGGCGATCGCCTCGGGCTCGGTGCTGGCCGGACTCTTGGCGCTGCGGTAGATCATGAAGCCCGCCGCCACCAGCATCATGACCGCAAACAGCATCATCTGGAAGGTGTCACTGACCACGGGCAGGCTGGCTAGGCGCGCTCCTAAGAAAGCCCCCAGCATGGTGGTCGAACCAAAAATCGCGGTGGTTTTCAGGTTGACGCGCCCCTTTCGCCAGTGGGGAATCGCCCCGAGCAGACTGACTACACCCACGATAATCAGCGTCATGGCGATCGCGGATTTGGGCGCCACGCCCATCACGTAGACCAGGATCGGCAGAGCCAGCACCGACCCGCCGCCGCCGATCAGGCCCAAACTCACGCCGATGCCCGCCGCCAGCACATGTCCTAGAAGCCAGAGCATGGTCTAGTTTCTCCCGGCGTTTTGGTTGTAGGGGAGCTTCGCCAGGAGCATGCCCATGGCGCAGGTGTCCGTGACGCCCGCAAAGACCAGCCCCGCACCCACAAATCCGCTCAAAATCAAGAACCACGGCGACACAAAGGCGCCCAGCACCGTCCCGGTGAAGACCAGCGAACCGGCCACAATCTGCACTTGCCGAAACAGGCTGATGGGTGCTTTGCGGCTGGCCACGGTGGCGTAGCCGTCCGCTTTCCAGGCGTTCAGGCCGCCTTCGAGATGGGTGACTTCGCTCCAGCCCGCATCCAGGAGACGCTGGGCGGCTTTCTCGGAGCGCTTGCTGCTCTGGCAGTAGAGCACCACGGGGCGATCGCTGGGGACCTGCTGCGGATCAAACTGGGACAGGGGCGCAGACACCGCTTCGGCAATGCGATCGCCCGCGTATTCGGCTCCCTCTCGCACGTCGATCAGCACCAAATTGTCTTGCGATCGCCGGTGATGCAGCGTGGCGGGAGAAATGGTCTTGATGGCCTGGAAGTTGGGCGTTGTGGTCATGGCAATAGACTCCAAGGGAAAGAGAGGGAACGAGAGCGAAAAAAGTGAGATAGCAGCCAATCAGCGAGCAACGTTTCCGCAGCGCTCATTGGCCGGGACGGCTTCCATGATTTTTTTAGGGTCGGGCAAATTCAGCCCTGCCATAAATTCGATAAACTGTGCGCGATCGCGTCCTACAAAGCGGCGGTTCCACTGCTTTTCTTCGCCGATGGTGGACACCGTGAGGCCGCGATAGTCGTGACCGGGATAGACCAGCGTGCTGTCCGGCAGGCTGTACAGGCGCTGGGTCACGCTGTCGTAAAGCGTGCCTGCGTCGCCGCTCTGGAAGTCAGTCCGGCCGCAGCCCCGGATGAGCAGCGCGTCCCCGGTCAGCACATGGGTCTGATTGACCCAGTAGGCAAAGTGGCTGTCGGTGTGCCCTGGCGTGGCGATCGCCTCGATGGAGATATTACCCACCTGCAACACCTCGCCATCTCGAATAAAGCGATCGGCGCAGGCCGCTTGGGCGTTCTCGGGCACGATGCCTTGGCAGCCCGTCAAGCGGCGCAGCTCAGCGGTGCCGGTGATGTGGTCGGCGTGAATGTGGGTTTCGAGGCACGCCTTGAGGGTGAGGCCGAGCTCCTGGAGCAAAGTGCGATCGCGCTCTATCTGCTCAATGACCGGATCGACAAGCACTGCTTCGCGGCTCTCAGGATCGGCAATCAGATAGGTGTAGGTGCTGGTTTCGGGATCAAAGAGTTGGCGAAAGAGCATACTGTCACTCTCCTAGTGAGGTGGGGGCGATGTAAGCCAGAAAGGGGCAGGACTTTGAGTGTGGGTCTCTGCTTCCTTTGTATTATTATACTACTATATAGTAATACAACGTGCAAGATTTAGCTAAATTCTCTAGGGGCTCTCCGATACCCGTCTTGCTAAAAAGCCGCGATCGCCTGCACAAGGTGAAAATCTGCTAAATCCCTGAACCGCTTGCTCTGAGAAGGATGTGGGCGTGGCGATACAAAAAATGTGACCTTTATCACTTTTTAAGCTTGTCAGAGTCACTGTCTAGTGATGCTACCCGTCACAGATCAAACGCTCGACTATCACAGGTTTGGGGCCTTATCATCACCAGAAACCTAGCTCAAAAAGAAGATATTAAAGATACAGAGTTCCCAGACCGTTCGTCCTATGCAGACCCCCCTCTCTCTCATCCCCGGTGCCGTCGCTGAACTGTTTGCCTACGCTAGCCTCACCGGCAACCTCACCCTCGCCGATCGCTACGGCCTCTTGGCGGCTCTGCTCTCGGACTCCCTCACGGACGAGGAGCAAGCCTCCATCGATCGTCTTCTCTACGCCATCTACCGCCACCGAGTGACTGTCGCCGATGACCTCTCGGCCATGGACTAAGAGGTCGCTCTAGCAAAGGGCGATCGCCTGGGAACTCTCACCTCGACTTTTCGAGGGATCTAACAGACTAAAAGACCGAGGATCTTCAAAGACCTCGGTTTTTCTTTGTTAATTTATTTTCTTCGCTAATTTATGAGTACAACCTTGACCATTCTCATCTCTCTATCTTAATCAGTCTGAATCCCTAAGTGCTTCTGCAAATCTATTGACATACCTTTAACAGTTTCTAATCCTTGTACACCTTGCCAAGAAGTTTCCCCAGTCCAACGAACAGAGGAAAAATTCGCATGTTCGATATTGACACCTTGAAGATTGGCTTTAATGAGATTTGCGGCTGTCAAATCGACATTTCCTAAATCGGCACCTTCCAAATTTGCTCTTTCTAGATTGGCGCCAACTAGATTTGCACAAAATAACCTTGCCTCTTTAAGATTAGCTCCTTCCAAGCCAGCCCCTTCTAATCTTGCAGCAACCAGGGTTGCTTTACTCAAATTCGCATCAAATAATGCTGCCTCTGCTAAGTTTGCTTCATGCAAGTTTGCCTGTTCTAAATTAGCTCCTTCCAAATCGGCTCCAAACAGGCTTGCCCCTGCAAGATCTGCTTCAGCGAGATTTGTCCTAACGAGGTTGGATCCGTCTAGATTTCTGCAAACCAAAATACAGTTTTTTAGATTGAGAAATCCTAAGCATTGAAGAACAAGGCTTCTCTCTTTGAAATGACGATTCATTACTTGACCTTGAACTCTTCCTAGCCAGGTTCCAAAAACCTCTGAAGTCCACTCAATATTCACTATTTCTTGCGTATAGCGAGCACAAGCATTGAGAACTGCTAAAAGAGCTACCTCAGAGTTCTGAGCTTGGCGAGCTTCTTCCGCATAGCAGTCAGGTCTGGGGGTTAAGCACTCCATAGGCATCCCATATTTCAGCATAACCTCAAACAGTTTCGTCAAGCTTTGTTGCCAGTTTGCTACGCTCTCTTCAGGGTGGCGCCGTATCTCATTGCGAATAAATTCTAATAGATAGAAATCTATGTCTGATGGACCACACAGAGTAGCCCAGTAAATTAATGCTTCTTTCTCACCCCAGCCCTTGTTCTTATTCTGTTGATGCTGTGCAAGTTTAGAAGCGATTTCGCCTATTCCTCTAACAATACGTCGGGCTGTCAGGTACTCTCCAAAGCTCTTGTGAGTAAATTCAAATATTTTTTCTTTGCCTAGTGTATTATTCCCTTCGCGAAAGTAGAAGGCTGTCAGCAAACGAATGACCCCTGCTTCGGCCTCTTGTTGAAAAATTTCTAATGGTTTTTTAAGACCACTACGCTCACAATAGATTTTAATTTTCTCAGTCGTTGCTGCACCTCTATCTTGATCATGCCATATCGCAAGAGCAACTTCTTCTAAAATGTAGATAAACTCTTCTAGGTGTAAATCATCTAGTGTGTAGTGTCCTTGCTTGTCAGCCCATTGCCGCTCATAAACATCCTCGAGGAGATTATCATAGATGATATTTAAATCAACTGCTCTAGAAAAGACTAGACGCTTTCGCTCATAAGTCAAAGCCAACAAATAATTGAGCAGAGGCTGGGCGGTAAGTTCGATTAGATTATAACGGTCCAATTCTCGTGGTAAGCCAGTATATTCCTGGCCATTGAGTTCCCCATATTTACGCCACCACGTATGCCGCTGATCCTCGGATAGATGCCCATTATTATCTTTGTACTCTTTGCGTTGTTCTTCTGGTACAAAGTAAGGCAAAAGGTATAGAACTTTCTCCTTGTGACGTACCTTTTTGATAATTGTTTGAATCACTAGATCTCGTCCGCTAATTAGTACTTGAAGTCGAGCCTCATTCTGGTTAAAAGGAGAAACTAGCTCTTGAACTGCGTGCATAAACTGCTGCGTAGCTTCGCTGCTCACCTTGCCTGACATTGAAAACTCATCTAGGCCATCAAAAATAATTAGTAGTCTCTGTTGAGACTCATGATCTTCTGGAGATTTAAGCGGAACTATTTTGTGATAAATCTTAGCCCAAGAATTAATTGCATTTCTCAGCGAGGTCTCCAAAACTAATTTATGAAGAGGTACCCATAAGACTAATAAATGCGTTTTTTCGGCTAAATCAGCAGCTAACATCTTTGTAAAAGACGATTTTCCAGAGCCTAATCCACCACAAATTACACGTATAGTGTCTTCAATATTGGGCTTCTCTAGCCAAGCATGAATTTCTTGGGATAAGTCGACCACTTGCTTTTCTTGAAGTTTGTCCGTTGAGTTGTTATACCTGGACTCTTTGTTCGATGCAGTCCTTGCCTTACAGTTGTAATAGGCTTTAAGTGGCACATACACTTGCTTTAGGCCAAAAGCTCCAAGAAATATGGGTTCCTCAACTTGCTTTTGTAGCCAAGTCTTATACTGTTGCCACGCTTCTTCTTGGACCGCTCCTTTAGTAAAGGGCGTGTCATTACTGAAGAGTACTTCATAATCCCTTGAACGATCTCGCCACTCCTCGTCTAGAGCTATGACAAAAGTTCCTGGCAAACGAGCGCTTATCAATTGGGCTTGAACTGGATCTGCTCCGAAAACTTTTAGCCACTCACTCAAGCTACTCTGTATTTGTGGCAAAATCGATAAATTTTTTGGTTCCTCAAGAAAATTAAGAGTAATTTTAACCTCTGTCGTTTCTAGCAAATGATCAAGGCGTTCGTACAGTTTTGATAATTCTTTATCAGTCAAATTTAAAGGTACTTTTATAAAACCATGATTGTCTTGGATCAGTTTTACAATTGCCCGTTGTAGCGAGCGAAAGATTAGTAACCGTGCCACTTGCTCAAAGCTTAATTTAACTCTTACAGATGCTGCTATATCTACTAAATCTTTAGCTAGAGCGCTCCAGTTTTGAGTTCCGCCATCAATCAAAAATTTGGTCAAAGATTTAAATAAATCTTTGAGGTCTACTCCGAGATCGCGCTTCCAAATAGAAACAGGTTTTTTTATTGAACGGCCATGAAAATTACTGCTCATTGTGACAAGAAATAATAAAATACAAAGCTATTCTCTCTTAGAAGGCTACAAGAGTGATTGTCAAATTCATAAGATTATTTATGTCGCTTGGTAAGCTTATACGGAATACCTCTTCCAGATAATTTGGAAGAGGTATAATAAACTGGAAAATGTATCAATTGAAGCTCTATCAGCGTGAAAAGGAGAACCGCACGGCGCTCTTCTTCTCTATCTTTGAGCTATTGCCACACTTGATCTTGATACTCAGCTTTGCAAGTCTCCAGGATGCGCTGGTCGTTGCTGCTGACGATCTCTAGGGGCTGAAATCCTTCGATGCCGAGGGTGCTGGTGCCGCCTGCGGCGCTGGCGATCGGCTGAGTGCTCTCGAGGGCGATCGCATAGTCGTAGGTTCCCTCGCCGTAGCTATCGACAATCTTCAGCGCCATCTGCTGGCTACCGAGATCTCCGTAGAAGCAGTCAAAAGACGATCGGGGCATATAGAAAGCGCCAACCACCTTTCCTTGACGCGCCTCAAAAACCATATAGGCCTGGCCAATCTGCTCAGGCTCGGCTGACTGGCCGTAGAGATAGATACCGTCTCCCGGCAGCGTCTGGCTGGCTGCGATCGGTTCAGCTTCAGAACCCGCAACCTCTTGAGCAGCAACGGCTCCTCCTATTAAACCAACGAAAAGGAAGGAAGCCGCGATCGCTCCGCTACGCAGTCTCGAAAACCAGTGTGTTGCGGAAAAACTAGATTGGCTGTTCATCGCAGCTTCCTCCTAAAACCAACCGTACTCTCAATAAAGGGATTCACCTTCTGCACCAGGCATTTACGTAAAAGTTACAAACGTTTACAAAATGTTTCCTGATTGAAGCGTCCCTCTTTAGTCTTCGCATGCTGACGGGCTGTTTGCCATCAACCCTATGGAGAGCATTCACTCACTAGCTGGCCAGATACTCTCTTACCAAAGCGCGACGGCGACGCAGATGATCGAGCGCCTGACGCTCCAGTTGACGGACTCGCTCACGGCTGAGATTGAGCCTTTCTCCCACTTTGGCTAGAGAGAGACCGTGGCCGTCTACTAACCCAAAGCGGAGATTCAACACATCTCGCTGCTGCTGAGTCAGCTCAGACATCAGTCCGTCGAGATCGTGGCGCAGAGACTCCTGGGCGGTGTACTGCTCCGGCGACGCGCCCTCATCTTCCAGCAGCTCTTGCAGCTCCGTATCCTGATTGTCTCCCACCCGCACGTCGAGAGAAATCGGCTGGCGAGAGATGGTGAGATATTCGCGAATCTGCTCAGTCTCTAGCTCTAGGGCCTCAGCGATCTCCGCTGGGGTGGCGCTGCGGCCAAACTTCTGCGCCAGCTCTCGCTGGGTGCGCTTGATCTTGTTGAGTTTCTCGGTGATATGGATCGGCAGGCGGATCGTGCGGGCCTGCTGGGCGATCGCCCGGGTGATCGCCTGGCGAATCCACCAGTAGGCGTAGGTCGAGAATTTATAACCCCGAGAGGGATCAAATTTCTCTACCCCGCGCTCTAGGCCGAGGGTTCCTTCCTGAATCAGGTCCAAGAATTCTAGATTGCGCTTTTGATATTTCTTCGCGATCGATACCACCAATCGCAGATTGGCCTCGATCATCTTTTGCTTGGCACGCTGACCTTGCTTGAGCGCCTTGGCCAGATCGGCCTCGCTCAGCTGGACTCCCTCTGCCCACTCTTGCTGGGACGGCTCGCGGCCGAGGGTCTCGGCGATCGCCTCCTGCTTTTGCAGCAGCGCCATCATCTGCTGAACCTGCTTGCCGTAGATGATCTCTTGCTCGTGGGTCAGAAGAGGCACACGACCGATTTCATGCAGATAGGTCCGTACCATGTCAGTATGGAGGGTAGGTCTGTTTTTGTTCTCAACTGTGTTAGCAGAAGTCATCGGTCTGTGTTGGGCTCCGTAAAGCGAGTATTGAGGATGAGTAACGGACGTAGCCAGAGACAAAAGATGGGGCGGGATCAAGGAAGGAACTTGAGACTCTCTGGAAAACAAACAACGTGCGCAACTAAAGGACGGTGGAGCCACCCAACTCACCCTGCGCGCTAGGTCGTTGGGATCATAAATGGACAAATCAGTTGAAGAAAAACAACGTTCAACTGAAGCTGGAACCTCGGGCATCCGGCAAGTTTAGCTCTGCCGTTTGCGAAACGCCACACACTACTGAGGAAGTGGGCTTAGGGGCGGCAGACTGGGTAATCCAGGACTCAGAATCTCCCTTTGGCCTCTAATCCGAAGTCAGTATGAGTTTGTATTTGTATCGTAATACAAATATAGACGTTCGTAAAGACAGAAGGATTCATCCAACAGAGTGATTTAGGCACGAACTAGACTCGCGATAGAGCGCTGTGGAGCGCCCATCTCGGTGAGATGAAGAGAGTAGAAATCACGCGCTTGCTGAGGGGCAAACCCTTGCAGTGCTTGCTGTTTTGGCGGTCCGAAAAAGCAACGATTTGGCCACCTCCCTGAGCCAGAATTACTCAGTACATGATAATTGTGTACTAGTAAAAGAGAATTGAAAAGAGAGTCGCGGGGGTAGATAACCGAACTTTTGGGAGGCCCCGGCAGGGGAGTTTTCCCGCCATCGGGCAGGTGCTGGAGAAGGCGATCGCCTTTCAATGGACACCGAGCTAGGCCCAGATCGGCCGAGCGATCGCGAGTAAACCACCCTCACAGTCTTGATTCAGCGCAAAATGAAGCGTCGGGTTCCCTAGAGGCCCAGATCGGCCTTGGCGGACTCTGCGGCTTTGAGCACTGTGGCGGTGGGTAGCTCCTCCCACATGACATCCCCAATCTCAGCGTAAAACTTCTCGTCGTAGGGCCGCGTCTGTACTACTACGGGCATCGGTACAGCGTGGCCCAGGATCAGCGCCTGCTGCTTGGAGTCGAGCTTGGCCAAGACCGATCGCAGGGCCTGGGATCCCGAGACGCCTGTGAAGATCGCCTCGATATCTTTTTCGTCATTGAGCAGGGCCGTGATACGCGTCCCGATCTGAGACATCACTTCATTGTCGATGCCGGAGGGCCGCTGATCGACCACCAGCAGCGTCACAAAGTATTTGCGCATCTCCCGCGCGATCGTGCCGAAAATGGTCTGGCGCACGGTGCTCGGATCGAGAAAGCGGTGAGCCTCCTCAATGGTGATCACTAGCTGACGGGGGCGATCGCTGGGGTTCTTGGTTTGCAAGAACTTCTCGGACTTTTTCACGTAGGCCTGGTGGATCCGGCGAGCGATCACGTTGGTCGCCAACATATAAGAGAGCATGTTGGACTGGGATCCAAACTCGATCACCACGTTTTTCCCGGCTTCCAACGCATCCAAAATTTGGCCGACGTAATTGTGGGGAGAGCTTTGCTTGAGGTAGCGCAGGTCGTCGAGGCGGGTCAGCTTGCGCTGGAGCGCCATGATCGAGGACTTGCTGCCCATCTTGGTCTCACAAAACTCCTGGATCTCCTGGTTATTCATCGTCAGGAGCCGCGCGATCCAGGCGCGCCCAAACTCGTTGCGCAGAATGATCGCGTTCTCGAGACTGGCCTCGGAGAGATTCAGCTCGTTGCGCACGAGGGCGAGATCTTCGACCTCGATTTGGTCGTAGCTGATATAGAGTTCTTGGGCGTCTCGCACCCCGCGCCGCTTGGTGGATTCGGGGTCAAGCGTATAGATCTGCACCTGGCCGGGGAAAAGCTGGCGCAGACCTTTGACGGTGCTGAAGGTTTTGCCTTCGCGGGCGGCCTCCCAGCCATATTCCGAGTGCATATCAAAGATCAAATTCACGGCGGCCTGCTTGCGAATGATCCCAGACAGCAGGAGCCGGGTGAGAAAGGATTTGCCGGTGCCGGACTTGCCGAAGACGCCGTTGCTGCGCTCGACGAAGCGATCGAGGTCGAGACACACCGGCACGGCCATGTCGATGGGCTCACCGATGGCGAAGTTGCGGCGGTGGGGATCGTCTTCCCAGCCAAAAACCGCCCGAAAGTCGCGATCGCTGGCCTCAAAGACCTGACTAAAGTGGCTGGGGATCGTCTTGACCGGCAGCAGGTCGATCTCGGCGCTGCTTTGCGCCTCGAAGGAAGCGAGCCCGCTGCTGCTCTTGCCGTTTTTGCTGCCGTTGGTTGAGGCGATCGGGGCTTCGCGCGGCGTGAACATCAGCATGGGCGACAGGTTCACGGTGCCGTAGGTCCCGGAGCCCGCCAAGACCTCACGCAAAAAACCGTTGGCGGGATCGGGCGGATTGGCCAAAATGCGGGGGCTGGTGGTGCCCAGCACCACGTCAGTCAGCATGCAGAAAAAGCGCGATCGCGTCCCCTGAACGACAAGAAATTTCCCCACGCGCATCTCCTCCACCGAGACGTCTGCGTGGAGACGCACTTCCAAGCCTTGGCTCAACGAGCCCTGAACAACCGATCCCAGGGGTGTTTCCAGACTCATCGTTTTACCGTGTCTGCTTACCGTGTCTGCCTTTGGCCTATCTTAGGCTGAATTTCACGCTCTGTACTGCTACTGTACTCATCCGGAGCCCATACAGACAGCACCGAAAATTAAAAAGCAGCCCCAATCCAGAGAACGGAGGGGCTGCTGAGCTGCGCAAAAAGCGCTGCCCTAAGAGGTTTTGTGCGGGACAAGGCCCGGAAGAACCTCAGGTTCCCGAGTTTTGATGGTCTGCCGCGCAGTCAGGGTGATCTAGTCGATCACGATGCGCTTGGGAGCGTCGTCGTTGGTGGGCTCGGCAGGGGACAGGGGCGGCTTGCGGTAGTCGTCATAGAGGCGATCGCGCCACGCGAAGAAGCCCGCATACTCTGGGCTGTCGGCTAGACCGGGCACCCCTCGACCCTTGAGGGTTTCAGGAATCCGCAGATACGGCCCTGCGGGAAACTTCAGGTACATGCTCAGGCCCGCCACCGCAAAATCGGCCAGGGTGGGCTGATCGCCGATCAGGTAAGGCCGATCGAGCAGCAGCGCGCTTAGGGATTCGAGGGCTTGCTTGAGCTCTTCCCGGGCGGCCTTGGCGCCGGTGAGGTCATCGAGGGCCCGCAGCGGATCGCCAGGCACCGCGCTGACCAGATTGCGGATGATGTCCGGCGTCGACGACGGCAGCGCCGAGGTGCGGAAGCTGGGATCTTGGCTGAAGGCGGCCAGCATGGCAATGCGCCCCTTGGTGCCGATCACTTCGTCGGCCCAGGACTCCATCATCAGGCACAGCGCCCGATCGCGGGCATCTGTGGGCAGGATAGGGCGATCGGGATACTGGCGCTCGAGATAAAGGGCGATCGCCGTAGAGTCTGCGATCACCTGGGTTCCGTCCTTGAGCACCGGCACCTGGCGCTGTCCCGACATCCGGTACAGGTCAAACTGCCCGAGGCCCGGAGTTACCTCCACCGTCCGATACGCCAACCCTTTGTAGTCCAGGATGAGGCGCACCTTCTCGGAGTAGTGCGACATCTCAAATTGATAAAGCTCCAGCATGGAAATTCGCTCCTGAGATTCTGGTTCAGTGTTGGAAACTCTCCTGGGAGGGATCGTTCGTAACGATTCGCAACACAGGCGCGTCGCCTATGTCAATTCTATGGAAGAGCTGTGAAGTGACGCCTTTTGCTCAGAATAACCAGTTTTTGGGTTCTTCAGCTGCTCTACCTTTTGACATAAATCCCCTTGGTGGGGGGTTGGCATTTTTAGGAAAACTTTATAATGGCAGAGATAAACTTCACAAAACTCAATTTAAGAGTCTTTGTGAGGTCTAAAACGATTCCACTCATCTGAATCAGACTCATTTAAGGAGTTTCCATGACGAAGAAGCAATCCCAGAGCTTCCTCAAGCGTCTAAGTGCGATCGCTGGTGCCGTTGGCCTAGGGACCCTCGCTGTTTCTCCCGCCCTTGCTCAGACCAATCCCAACCCCAGCATCTTTAGCGAACCTCCCTACAACCGAGCTGGCAACAACGCAGGCACCATGATGCCTGGTGATCCTGCCTCCGAAGCAGCCCCTGCGGCTGAGATGGCCCCCTCCTACTCCAAGCCCGCAGAAGATTCCTACTCCGAGCCGATGGCTGCTCCTGAGACCATGCCTGCGGACGACTCCATGATGGAGGCTCCCGAAGACTCCACGATGGAAGCCCCCGAAGACCCCATGATGCAAGACTCCATGATGGAGATGCCTGGGGACTCGACGGAGGCTCCGGCAGAGCCCATGACCGAAGAAGGGATGGCTCCGACCTCGAGCGAAGATCCGGCAGAGCCCACGGCTAATGCTTCTATTGTGGATGTTGCCGCCTCTGCTGGCTCCTTCCAAATCCTGACGGCAGCTTTGGAAGCAACAGGCTTAGCAGAAACCTTGTCTCAAGAAGGTCCTTTCACGGTGTTTGCGCCTACGGATGAGGCGTTTGCCGCATTACCCGAAGGCACCCTTGAGGAGCTGATGAAGCCCGAAAACCGTGAGGTTTTGGCGGCTATCCTGACCTATCACGTGGTTCCCGGCAAGGTGACCTCTGATCAAATTCAGTCGGGCGAAGTCTCGACGGTCCAGGGCAGCACTGTGAACGTTACGGTTGAGGACGGCATGGTGATGGTGGATGACGCTAAGGTGGTGCAGCCTGACATTGAGGCTGGCAATGGCGTGATTCACGTGATTGATAAGGTGATTTTGCCTGAGAGCTAGGCAGACTGTGGTCTCAAAGTTGCCAACTTCTAACTCAGACTGACTCCCACTTGGTGACCCCCCAGCCTATAATCTGGGGGGTTTCTGTTTGCGAGAGCGGCGATCGCACTTTATGTTGAGCCTTTGCATGATCGTGAAGAATGAGGCTACTCGTCTACCGCAGTGTCTTCGGAGCGTCCAGGCGGTGGTCGATGAAATGATCGTGCTAGATACGGGGTCGACAGATGAGACGCCGGCGATCGCCCGTCAGTTTGGGGCGAAGGTGTTTGAAAGCACCTGGCAGCAAGATTTTGCGGCGGCCCGCAATGAGGCCCTCGCTCAGGTGACGGGTGACTGGGTGCTGGTGCTCGATGCGGATGAAACCCTGACGCCAGAGTGCGTTGGAGCGATCCGGCAGGCGATCGCCGTCGAAGATCATTTGGTGGTCAATCTCATTCGCCAAGAGATCGGGGCTGCCCAGTCGCCCTATTCCCTGGTGTCGCGGCTGTTTCGGCGTCACCCAGATCTTTCTTTTTCCCGGCCCTACCACGCCATGATCGATGACAGCGTGATCGATCTGCTGGAGCGTGAGCCCCACTGGCGGGTAGTTTCGCTGCCCCAGGTGGCGATTCTCCACGATGGCTATCAGGCGGCGGCGATCGCGGCCCGAGACAAGTCTGCCCAGGCCGAGGCGGCGATGTCCCGCTTTTTGGAGACCCACCCGACGGACCCCTACGTGTGCAGCAAGCTGGGGGCGCTGTACGTTTCCCAGGGCCGAGTCGAGGAGGGAGTTGCGCTGCTAGAGCAGGGGCTCCAGGCGCCTAATCTGGATGCCAGTTTGCGCTATGAGCTGCACTACCACTTGGGGATCGCGCGCGATCGCCAGCAGAATCTTCAGGCCGCCGCCACCCACTACGCCGCCGCGCTCAAGCAGCCGATCCTGCCCCAGCTGAAGCTGGGCGCCTATCTCAACTTGGGTAATTTGCAGCTAGCGGCGGGCGAGGCGGCGCTGGCCCGAGAAACCTATGAGACGGCGATCGCCGTTGATCCGACGCTGGCCAAGGCCCACTACAACCTGGGGATGGCCCTCAAGGCCCTGGGGCAGCTGTCCGGCGCGATCGCCGCCTACCAGCGGGCGCTGCAGTTTGCGCCGGACTACGCCGAGGCCCACCAAAATCTCGGCGTGGTGCTGCTGAAGCTGGGCCGGGTCCCGGAGAGCCTGCGATCGTTTCAGAGCGCGATCGCCCTCTACGATCAGCGCCAGTCTCCGGAGGGCGATCGCCTGCGTCGGTCCCTCCAGGAGATGGGTTTTTTGTAGAATCCGTCTCAGCGAGACGCTGAGGTCGGGGGATTTTGCACCGCTGTGGCTAGGCCCAACCGCTGCAAGAGGGCGATCGCCCACCAGGTCACGTCGATCTCCCACCAGCGCCAGCCGCACCGAGCCACTTGGGGATAGGCGTGGTGATTGTTGTGCCAGCCTTCGCCGTAGGTGAGCAGGGCTGCCCACCAAAGATTGCGAGAGTTGTCGCGACAGTCAAATGCTCGGCTGCCCCACAGGTGGGTCACCGAATTAATCAGCCAGGTGGTGTGCCACAAAAAGACCGCCCGCACAAAGATGCCGTACACCACAAAAGACCAGCCACCGACAAAGTAGAGCAGCAGCGCTAGGGGAAATTGCAGCCAGAAAAAGTATCGATTGAGCCAGCGGTAGAAGGGATCGCGCGCCAAATCCGGCGCAAAGCGCTGATACTCCTCGTAGTCAAAAAACTGCGATCGCGGATAGAAAATCCACAGGACATGACTCCACCAAAATCCCCGACGCGCAGAATAGGGATCTTTTTGTTCGTCCTCGGTGTAGGCGTGGTGGAGACGATGCCCCGCCACCCAGAAGATCGGCCCACCCTGGAGCGCCAAAGCCCCCAAAAGGGCGATCGATCGCTCCAGCCAGCGCGGCACCCGAAAGCTCCGGTGGCTCAGCAGCCGATGATATCCCAAACAGATCCCAATACTCCCAAACAGCCAGTGCAGGCCGAGCATGACCCCCAGCGCCGACCAAGAGAAAAAGGGAATGGCGAGGAGCGCTAACCCATGGACTGCCGCAAAAAACAGCACCGTTTTCCAGTCCAGCTTCAGCGTTTCGCTCGAATCAAACTCAAGTTGTGGTTTCACTCTCACACCTGTGCAAAATTGCTCACAAATAACTCAAAACTTCTAGACTGCCAGCTGCAAAGTCCAGATCTATCTTTTTTAGACCGCTCGCGAAAACCGCTGTCCAGCCTGATGGCGCAGATAGGCATCAAATACCGCTGCGATATTGCGAATTAGCAGCCGTCCTGGGGGCAAAACCTCGATCTGGCGCTGGTGAATGCGCAGCAAGCCGTCGGCTTCTAGCCTGCGCAGATCGGCCTGCTCCCGCGCAAAATACTCTCCCAAATCCAGATCAAACCCCAAGTGATACTTCTCTTCGATCGCATCTTGGGAGAGCCGGAATTGACACATCAGCTCCATGATGATCGCCCGCCGAATCTGATCATCTCGGGTCAGGGTGACGCCTCTCTCAATGGGAAGCTCGCCCCCGTCCACCGTGCGACAAAAGTCTTTCAGACGCTTGTGATTTTGGACATAGACGTCTTGCAGCATGCTGATAGACGTCATGCCAAACCCCAGCAGATCGGACTCAGGCTGGGTTGTATATCCCTGGAAATTTCGGTGGAGCTGTCCGGCCTCTTGGGCGATCGCCAGCTCGTCCGCTGGCTTGGCAAAATGATCCATGCCGATAAAACGATATCCGCGATCGGTCAGAGACTCGATGGTCATTTGCAGGATCTTGAGCTTTTCTGCGGCGCTGGGCAGCGCCTCCTGGGGAAGTCTTTTCTGGACTGGCTTGAGCCAGGGAACATAGGCAAAATTGAAAACGGCGATCCGGTCTGGATCGAGCTTGGCAGTGCGCTCGATCGTATCGCGAAACGTCTCTACGCTCTGATAGGGCAAGCCATAGATCAGATCCACATTCACACTTTCAAATCCAGCCTCCCGAATCCACTCCATGGCCCGAAACAGCATCTCCTCGGGCTGCACTCGGTTGACGGCGTGCTGTACCTTTGGGTCAAAGTCCTGAATCCCAAAGCTGATCCGATTGAAGCCCAAATTTCGCAGGAAAAAGAGATATTCTCGCGTTAGCAGGCCGGGATAGACTTCGATAGAAATTTCGGCTGAGGGAGCAAGGGTAAATTGATCAACCAAGCTCTGCCACAAAGTCTCTACCTGAGGCAGGGAGAGATAGTTGGGGGTGCCGCCGCCCCAATGGATCTGGTTGACCGTGCGATCGCCGGCTACCTGCGCGGCCACCTGCTGAATATTGCGAATCAGCGCGTCAATGTAGGGCTCTGCTGCCTCCCGGCGTTGAGTAATAACGGTATTGCAGCCGCAGAAATAGCAGGCGCTCTGGCAAAAGGGAATGTGGCAGTACAGCGACAAGGGGGTTTTTCGAAAATTTCCTAGGGCGATCGCCCGCTGAAAGTCTCCTGGGTCAAAGCTCTTTGTCAGTTCTGTGGCTGGCGGATAGCTCGTATAGCGAGGCAGGGGCTGATCGTATTTGCGCAGCAGCGCCGGATCAAATTCAACGGCTTGTAGCAGTTTAGACACCCAATGATTCCTCCAAAATGTTGCTAATAGAAATGCTGATCAAGCGCCGCTCAAGGGTTTTAGTCGACAGCCTTCTGGGCTCTCCTAGGGCGATCGCTGGATCATCTCTCGCATGGGGCAGGCTGCCTTCGGGGCTTGCGATCGCGTGATTAACTCAAAGACCTCTTCTCCGATCGCCATCCGCAGATCTGCTTCTAGGGCCTCCATGAGGTGGCAGTTGAGCGAAAAAGCTGTATTTGCCTCGTCGACAATGCGCTGCGCCGTGCTCTCATCTAGGGGTACCTCGCGCAGGGCTTGACGATAGCGCTCCTTGAAGCTGCGTCGCGCTTCGGGGGTTGGCAGTGTCGCAAACTCGTACAGGTGAGTCCCCTCTTGGGGTGGCAAATTCAGCGCGAGGCGAATGATCGATCTCAGGGCCTGTCCGCCGGAGAGATCGCCCATGTAGCGAGTGTAAGCATGGGCCAAAAGCAAGCTCGGGTCGCTGTCTGAAATGCTTTGGATACGCTCAAGGTAGACCTTGGCCGCTGGGGATGGCTCGACCTCCGATCGCCACCGAAGGCCATAGTAGAAGGCGAGATCCTGGGCTAGACCCTCAGCGCGATGGAGCTCTGGGAAATAGACAGAACCAATCACTGGGTGATGCTGGTGCCGCTGCATCTCTACTTCTAGGGCGCTGTAGACAAAGTAGAGATCAGCGAGAAACTTGCGAAAGACGTTTCGGTCGATCACGCCCTTGAGAAAACATTTCATAAAGGCTGTGCTCTCGGCGGTGGAGTGAGAGGGCTTGGTGCCTTCGCGGAGAGCAACGTCGAGGGAAAGACTCATGTTTGCGGCCTCCTAAGAGAGGTGAAACGCTTTAATCACTTTATGGTTATTAAACATGGTTTTGTCAAGTAAATGATCCAAAGGCGCGATGATTGCTCTGCTCAGGAAGCGATCGCTCTCGCGTTTTCAGGCGATCGCCCCCTTCGTTCACGCTTCAAATCTAAGTAATTGTGCTTTTCGGCGATCGCCCCTCAAAACCTGACGACAGCCCGAACAGCAAAATTTCCGCAAGTTTGTGCTTAAATAGCTATTTAGCGATTAACTGAGAAATTTATCTAATGAGCGTTTATACAGCCGACCAAGAATCTGCCCAAAAGCTCAAGGCCCTTCCCTCGGAAACCGTTCTCACGCCGCGCTTTTACACCACTGATTTTGAAACGGCGGCCAATCTGGATTTATCCGCTCAGGAGACAGAACTCCGGGCCATGCTCAGCGAGATGCAGGCAGACTACAATCGCCATCACTTCCTTCGCGATGAGGCCTTTGAGCAGTCCTGGGAGCACATCGACGGCGAAGCTCGCCGCGCCTTCATTGATTATCTAGAGCGATCGTGTATTTCGGAGTTTTCTGGATTTCTACTGTTCAAAGAACTGGCGCGCAAGCTCAAGCAGCGCAATCCCCTGCTGTCGGAGCTGTTTCACCTCATGGCGCGCGATGAGGCCCGCCACGCAGGCTTCCTCAACAAGGCCATGGGAGACTTTCAGGTGACTCTCGATCTGGCCTATCTCACCAAGCAGCGCACCTATACTTTTTTCCCTTTAGAGTGGGTGCTGTACACCGTCTATCTGTCTGAAAAGATAGGCTACTGGCGCTATATCATCATCTATCGCCACCTTCAGCAGCACCCCGAGAATCAGTTTTATCCGCTGTTTCGATACTTCGAGAGCTGGTGCCAGGACGAAAACCGCCATGGAGATATTTTTAAGGCGCTGCTGCGATCGCAGCCTCAGCTGTGGCAAGGCTGGAAAGCCCGGTTCTGGAGCCGATTCTTCTTGCTCTCTGTGTTTGCCACTCATTCCCTCACGGTCCATGAGCGCGCCAAATTTTACGAAATTCTGGGGCTCGACCCGACTGAATTTGATCGGCAGGTGATCCGGGAAACCAACGCCACAGCCGCGCGGGCTTTCCCGGCGGTTCTCGATACGGAGCATCCTGACTTCTTCCGGCGGCTCCAGCGGTGCGCTGGCTACAACCTACAGATAGCGGCGATCGCCCGCACCGGCCAGCCCCGTTTTCTCAAGCTGCTGCGCAAACTGCCCCTGATCGGCGCGATCGCCTGGAATCTGCTGTGTCTCTACTGTCTGCGGCCCGTGGATGCAGAAGCCTTGCGGGGGACAGTGCGCTGAGAGATCTCTCAGCGCGGCGATCTACTACAGGCCGTGACTATCGCAAAAAATGCGATCGCCAATCCAGATACTCACTTCCCAGGGCCATGAAAAGCACTCGATAAAAGCGTCACAGCACAGGCTGGCGAGACGGCGGGCCCTGGGGTGCTCCGGATCAATGACCACTAGCAGATCCTGGTTGAAAGTCATTACTTTGATCGCGGAGTGATCTGCCACGGTAAAGATAAATTTCTGGACTGGTGTGGCGTTGGTTAGGGCGACTTTGTCGATCATGTTACCGATAAGAGTGAGAGAAGCGGGGGAAGAAGACAAAGAAAATGGAAAAATTTATAAAGAAATTAGAATAGCGTCTCAGTAGATTAAGGGTTCTCAAAGAGCTTTCACATCATCCTTGAGAGAGAATCTGCCCGTGGAAAGCGATTGAATCTCCACGCGCCTCTGCGCCTCTGACTTTTCGAGGAGTCAGAGGCGCAAAAAGGCGATCGCAGCTAGAGGGATGGTGAGCGAGGTGACAAGCGCTGTCTAGAGAATCTCGCTCGCCAGCATCTGGATCAGGCGCGGCGTGCTCGGATCGAAGCCTGCAATGTCCCAGGAGCGAGGATCTTGGGGATCGACCAGAGAGACATTCGAGGGGACCAAGGTGACGTAGACCGCTTTGGCGTTGGGGTTCACCTTGCGGCGGTATTCTGCCAGGGCCTGACTGGGGTGCTGGCGGCCTGCCCAGCTTTCGCAGTCGGTCCAGAAGCAAAATACGTCTACTTTGAGACGCTTGCGGATGGCCCACTCGTAGGCCACGGCTGCGTCGGTTCCGCCAAAGTTTTGGCAGGTGGCCTTGGCGATCGCGCTCTGGAAAGAATCCCGAGCCGTGATCTGAAGATCACGAAAATCCGTTGCAAAGCCGCGAATGACGCAGTTCTCCTCAGCTTTGGCCGTAGCGAGGGCCATGGTCGTGGCGATCTCGCAGCAGGTCAAGCCCATGGAGCTGACGCTGTAGTAGGACATGGAGCCCGAGACGTCCACGGCGTGCAAGAACATTTTTCCCGTGGGGGCCAGCGCCTCGAAGGACAGCGCCAGCGCCCGCTCCAGAATCTCGAGTACCTCCGGCACCGGCTGCCAAGTTTTTTTGCTTCGCCCCAGCTTGCCCCCGGATTGGTAGGTCTTGAGGGCTTTCAGGACGTCGATGGGGTGAATGCGGCCCTTGCGCAGGCGATCGCGACTCGTCAGGACCTGGGCCAAGTGACGCAGATTCTTGCGGTGGCGGGGAGCCAGCACCTCCAGCTCCGTCAGAGAAGCCAGATTTCGCAGCAGGGCGCCGATGGGCATGTCCTGAAACAGAAGCTGCCACGCTTCGGTGTTCATCTGGCCCACCGGCGCGGCCATTTCGTGGGTCAGGCGACCCTGGGCGATCGCCTTCCGGGTTTGCGTAGGGTTGCGCTTGAGCCACTCGTACCACCAGATCTGGCTGAGGGCCGCTGAAGGAGGCTCCGCTGGCAGCGTCTCCCAGCCCTGGATCACCCACTGAAACAGCCGGTCATGGTCAGCGGTCGGCGGCTTCACGTGAAACAACCGCAGGGCATCCCGATGGCGAAAGCCTTGGCGCTGCTGGTATTTCAGCAACTGGTAAGCCAGCTCCCGCACGTCCTCGCGGGCCAGCCACGCTTTCCCCGCCTCGCGCACGACCTTGCCAAATCCCCGCAGACCCTTGGTGTAGCTCAGCCACTCGTAGAAATGGCTGCCGGTGCGCACCACCTGGGGGAATATTTCCTGAAAGGCGCGCTTGGCCTGGGGGCTCTCGCCCATGGACAGCAGCACCAGCGCCAGGATCGGGGCGCTGTTGTTGAGGGCGTGGCCGTCGGAGGCGTAGAGAATTTCCTGAGCGACGCGATCGGGGTCGAGGGCGATCGCCTGGTTGAGCACCGCCACAAACTCCGTCGTCAGCTCGTGCTGGTCGGCGTAAAAGGTGCTCTGGGCCGTCCCAATCAGCAGGCAGCGGCGCAGCACCGACCACGAATCCGCCTGGAACATCCAGCCCCCCGAGCGGCCCTGGACCATCTCGGCTTCGCGGCCCGGAAGTGGCTGATTTTGGGGCGTTTTGCGATTTTTTGACAGGAGAAATTGATAGTTCACGGCAGAACTCCTCGGCCCAATGGGCAATGGGTTGAAACGAATGAGTGAATTGAACAGAGAACGTGAACGAGGGAATGGGAGAGTCTGAACCGTCAGGGCTTGGGCGTCGCTCCTGAAAAGTCGACGAACTCAGAACTCTCACAACCTCTGCAAAATGGTTGGCAGGGTGGGATTTGCACCCACATCTCCCGCTGAAAAGGCGATAACCCTTATTCCTCGGCCCTCACAGGCAAAATTTGAACAGGGAAAAGGCGTTTTGCTGTTAAACCACCTGCCAGTGGTGGTGTAGCGGCGCGGGATTTGCACCCGCATCTCCGGCGATCAAGGGAGAGAATCGATTGTCAGCGATAACCCTCGATCTGCGGCCCTTTCGGGCAATGATGGCGCTCGACTGGTTGAGCTAGCCGCCACAGGCTGGGCGTTGGCGGTCCTCGGGGCGCTTCCCGGTGGGGGTGCGGTGAGGGGCCTTCGCTCGATGACCTTAGAATAGGCGGGGCACCTTCCCCCAGGCGATCGCCCCCAAAAAATCCGGAAACGCCCCAAAATCCTGCGTTGCAGACCTGGGGGAAGGCGAAAATTGGGGGGACTCCCCCAGCTTTGTGCGGCTTTCAGTTTGAGGCAGCAGTGGAAAACCGTGGCACGAGTAAGTTATGGGCCTGAGGTCAAACGGCGATCGCACCAGTTGTTCGGGGCGCTCCTGGACTATGCCAGCGACGAGTTGGACTGTGATGAGCGGGCTTTGGAGACGCTGCGGCCCCAGATCCAGACCCACTGGCAAACGGAGCAGCGGCTGGTGGTCCGCACCAAGCTGCGCTTTTTGGTGACGCTGACCCACTTGGCCGCCGCGCCCCTGAGCGGGCCGCAAATCAAGGAAGCCCTGAGCCGCTGGCAAGACTTTCTCGACATCCTCGAAGACAATCGCCCCCACCGCAGCGGCTCGGAGGTGTGGCACTTTACCCTCAGGCTGTGGCATCCCAGGCGCGATCGCGCCGCGAACCTGCGTCGCTTCGAGGCGGAGTGGGACCAGCGGCGCGCCCAGCGAACGGCTCCAAGGCCTGTCCCGGAGCTGCCGACAGACTGCCAGCTGCCTAGGGAGCCCGTGCCCGAAGGGCTGGACTGGTGGCAGCTTTGCCGCGCCAGCCTGGAGGCTCAGCAGCTACAGCGACTCACCACCAATCTGCTGACCATGAGCGACGGCTTGACCTTTGAGGTGGAAGACCTGTATGTGCCTCTGGGCCTTCTGAAGCGGCAGCACCAGCCCCGCTGGGACGATGATGATGGCACCCGGCGGGATCGGCTGCTGACGGATCTCGAGGAGTCCGAGGCGACCCAGCCTGTGGCGATCGCCGACTTTTTGGCCCAGATGGGGGCTGCGTCGGAGCCCCAGCGCATCGCCATCGTGGGGGAGCCGGGTGCCGGAAAAACGACCCTGCTCCAGCGGGTGGCCCTCTGGCTGCTAGAGCGGCGATCGCTGCCGATCTGGGTTTCCCTGGCCGATTTGCAGGGCGTCTCGCTGGAAACCTACGTGCTCCAGGAGTGGCTGCGCCAGGCGACTCGCTGTTTTCAGGTGGACCCGGCCCACCAGGCGGATCTGGTGGCCCAGGGACGCAGCGGTCGGCTGTGGCTCCTGCTGGATGCGGTGGACGAAATGGCCCTGGACGGCGGCGCTGCCTTGGGGGCGATCGCCCGTCAGCTGCGGGGCTGGATGGCGGACGTTCACATCGTGCTGACCTGCCGCCTGAACGTGTGGGACAGCGGCCACAATCCCCTCGATACCTTCGAAACCTACTGCAACGGGCCGCTGAGCGATGCCCCTGACTCTGGAGAAAGCCTGCGATCGCAGGTGATCGCTCGGTGGTTCCAGGGGCAGCCCGATCTGGGTCAACAGCTCCAGCGCGAACTCGACCGGCCGGAGCGCTGGTCCATCAAGGCCGCCGTCAAAAATCCCCTGAGGCTGGCGCTGCTGTGCCGCTCCTGGTCTCTGCTGCGGGGCAGCTTGCCCAGCACCAAAGCCAGCCTCTACGGCCAGTTTGTCGAGGCTCTCTACGCCTGGAAACAAGACCGCTTTCCCACCGACCCCGCCCAGCGCCACCAGCTCAACCAGGCCCTGGGCCGACTGGCCTTGGCGGCTCTGCGGCGGCCCGATCTGCGGTTTCGGTTGCCGAGCGCCTTTTTGCAGCAGGTGCTGGCAGAGGATTTGGCGCTGCTGCCCCTGGCCCTCCAGCTAGGCTGGCTCAATCAAGTGGGCGTTTCGGCCACCTCTGGCGAAAAAATCTACGCTTTCTATCACCCGACCTTTCAGGAGTACTTTGCGGCCCAGGCGATCGCCGACTGGCGAGATTTTTGGCGGCCCTGTCCGGAGCTGCCGATTTTTAGTCCGGCTTGGCGGGAGGTGATCTTGCTGTGGATGGGCCGCCCGGAGGGGGCGATCGCCGATAAAGAGGCCTTTCTGGCGGCGCTGTGCCAGTTCGAGGACGGCTGCGGCGGCTTCTATGGCGGGCGTGCCCAGCTCCTGGGGGTGGCGGCTCTGGCGGAGTTTCCCCAGGCGGCTCAGGCGAGCGTCTTGTTAGATCAGCTCCTGGAGTGGCGCTTTGGGGGTCAGGCTTGCGAGGGCCGGCGCCAGCCCTATCCGGTGCCGCTGGTGGATGGGGCTCGCAGCGCCCTGTGCCAGACCGATCGGGCGCTGGCGATCGCCGCTCTAGAGGCCTTTTTGGTCCGCACCGACCATCTGTATGCCCGCTGGAATGCCGCCTGCACCCTTGGCAAGACCCTAGACCCGGGAAATGCGCGGGCGATCGCCACCCTAGAGCAGCTCTGCGCCTCTCTGCGCGCCGAACCTCTGCGGTTGCAGATTGCCGACAGTCTGGCCAAGCTCGATCCTGGTAACGCCACGGCCCTGGAGACGCTCCAGCAGCTGCTCACCAGTCCCCAGGGCCGTCTGCGCCGTCGGGCCGCCTACTGCCTGGGCAAGCTGTGGCCGGACCATCCAGCGGCGATCGCCACCCTAGAGACTCTGCTCACCGACGGCGATCGCGCCTTGGCCCTCCAGGCCGCCAAAAGCCTACAGGCTCTAGTTCCCGAGCATCCCCAGGCCCAGACTTTCTTGCTGTCGTCACCGCCCAAATCCTCGGAGCGCGATCGCCCGACCCAGCGCCAGCGGCGATCGCGCCCCCTGTCCGCTGAGGCCGCCCAGCAGCGCAAACTCCAGGCCCTAGAGACCCGCCTCGCCACGGCCCCAGACCCGCACCAGCGCCAGCGGGCCGCGATCCATCTGTGTCGGCTCCAGCCCGGTCACCCGGAGGCCGTGCAAACCCTGCTGGACCTGCTGCGATCGCCCCTGCCCGACCCTCAGACCAAGCGGATTGTCGAAGTTCTGCGCGCCGTCCTCACCCCCGCCCAGATGGCCAGCGCTGTGCAGGTGCTGCGGCCCTGGTTCCCAGAGTCTGGTCCCGCCTACCAACCGGGGCCAGCGGGCGATCGCTACAAGCTCCTGTGGCACTGCGCCCAAAACCTGCCCCACGCTGACTTTCAGCGCGCCTGGGCTGGGGCGAACCCAACCTAGGGCTCGGCGGACCGCCGCTCGGCCACCACCTGATCCACCTGCGATCGCCGGTAGAGCAGCGTGCCGGTCCGCCCTGTCTGCACCGTTAGCTGAGCCGCCTGCAAGACCTGGCGCGCCTGATGGGTCGACAGGTTCAGCAGGGCGGCGGCATCCCGTAGCCGAATCCACTGGCGGCCAAACTTCGCCAGCAGCACCTCATCGGCTTCGTCTCGAATCTCTCCCAGCAGGCGCTCCGCCAGCAGCCAGCAGGCCAGCGCGTCGGCCTCGGCCCGGTGCGATCGCCCCACCCGAAAGCCAAAGTGCTGCACCAGATCCGGCAGCCGCCGCGACGGCAAATCCGACAGCATCAGCCGCGACAGTGCCACCGTACACAGGCGATCGCCCGGCTCCCGCTCAAAGACAATCCCCAGGTCCTCGTACTCGGCCTGCAAGAAGGCATAGTCAAAGCTCAGGTTGTGAGCCGTCAAAACGTGTTCCCGCAGCCGGGGCAAAAACTGCGGCCACACCTGCTCTGAGACCGGCGCTGCGTCTACCATGGCCTGGGAGATGCCGGTGAACTGGGTGATCGCTGCGGGGATGGGCACCTCGGGATTCATGAGCTGGGTGTGCTGGTTTAGGATGCCGTTTTCCAGGCTGGCCTGGAGCACCGAAACCTCTGTGACCCGGCTGGTCCGCGCGCCGTGGCCCGTCGTCTCCAGGTCCACAATGGTCAGCGTCCGCTGACTCAGGGCGCGGTAGTGCTGCAGCAACTGCCCCGAAGACGAGAGGCGATCGCCCCCCAGAGAATCCTGTACCGCCATAGCCCTTCCGCCAACGCAAGATTTCTAGCCTGTTCTAGCATGGCCGCCTCGAAGGGCGATCGCCGCTTTCGGCGGCAAAACTTCGCACTCCCGAGCCTTGCGAGCCCTCCTTGCTTTGGGGGCGCTGTTCCCTGAAACCCAAGCCGTCCTTTTTCAGTGCAGTACGCTCTCAAAAAGCGCTGTAAGCTGATGTACGGCGTATGTAGCAGACGATTATGGCGACCATCAACGATCATTACCTCAAGCTCAAAGCGGGCTACCTGTTTCCGGAAATCGCGCGGCGAGTCAACGCCTTCGCCGAGGCCAACCCCGATGCCAAAATCATTCGCCTCGGCATTGGTGATGTGACCGAGCCCCTCCCCGAGGCTTGTCGCACCGCCATGATCCAAGCGGTCGAAGACATGGGCGATCGCAGCACCTTCAAGGGCTACGGTCCTGAGCAGGGCTACGCCTGGCTGCGCGAAAAAATCGCGGCCCACGACTTCCAGTCCCGCGGCTGCGACATCGACGCCTCCGAGATCTTCATCTCTGACGGCTCCAAGTGCGACACCGGCAACATCCTCGACATCTTCGGCAAGGACAACAAAATTGCCGTCACGGACCCCGTTTACCCGGTCTACGTCGACACCAACGTGATGGCTGGCCACACCGGCCCCGCCAACGATCGCGGCGAGTACGAGGGCTTTGTCTATCTGCCCATCAGCGCCGATAACGACTTCACCGCTCAGATCCCCAGCGAGAAGGTTGATCTGATCTATCTGTGCTTCCCCAACAACCCCACGGGCGCAGTTGCCACCAAGGAGCACCTGCAAGCCTGGGTCGACTATGCTCGCACCCACGGCTCCATCATTCTCTTTGATGCGGCCTACGAAGCCTTTATCACCGATCCGGCCATCCCCCACTCGATCTACGAGATCGAGGGAGCGCGGGAGTGCGCCATCGAGTTTCGCTCCTTCTCCAAGAACGCTGGCTTTACCGGCACCCGCTGCGCCCTCACCGTCGTCCCCAAGACTCTGACGGCCAAGGCCGCTGACGGCTCCGATGTCGAGCTGTGGAAGCTGTGGAACCGCCGCCAGTCGACCAAGTTCAACGGGGTCTCCTACGTGGTGCAGCGCGGCGCTGAAGCCGTCTACTCTGAAGCCGGTCAGGCCCAAACCCAGGCGCTGATCAGCTTCTATCTGGAGAACGCCAAAATCATCCGAGAGCAGCTCACCGCCGCAGGTCTCAAGGTCTATGGCGGCGTCAATGCGCCCTATGTGTGGGTCCAGACGCCCAATGGTCTCTCGAGCTGGGACTTCTTCGACAAGCTGCTGCAAACCTGCAACGTCGTCGGCACGCCGGGTTCTGGCTTCGGGGCTGCTGGCGAAGGATACTTCCGCATTTCTGCCTTCAACAGCCGCGAGAATGTGGAAGAAGCAATGCGCCGTATCACCGAGAAGTTCAAAGCCTAGCGCTCGGGCCTGGGTTGGATAACCCATTGGCTAGCAATGCTTGGCGGCTCGAAGGGTTAGTCGCTTTGGGGCTGACCCTTCGGCTGGTTCTCTTCAGCGGCAGTCTTGGTTAGAGGTTGCCAAGATAGAGTTAGTGTGATTTTTGCGGTGATTCATGTCTTCCAACTCTCACTCCTTGGACTTACCGTTTCAGCGTCTCCGGCAGGTGCGCACGTCGTTGCTGCGGCTCCACAAGGCCCTGCTCGATCACGAAAAGATTGCCTACGAGCGCCAGTATGGCCAGATTCAGTCGCGGGGAGACTTTTTTAACCTCGTGATTAGCCATGAATGGTTCGGCTGGCTGCGGCCGTTTTCTCAGTTCATTGTGGAAATCGATGAGGCCCTGAGCACCAAAGAACCGATGACCCTGGAGGAGGCGACGCGGCTGTTGGCGGCGGCGCGATCGCTGGTGACGCTCTCCGAAGGAGATGCTGGGGGCGATCGCTATCATCAGGCGATCCAGGCATCCCCAGATATTGCCTTCATGCACGCTGAAATTGCCAATCTGATCGATTCGTGAAGCGCTGGCGATAGCGTGCGGGCGATCGCCCTAGAGAAGGCTGGGGTGCCCAAGGGGGCGATCGCCTAGAGGTCCAGACGATCTTGGTAGAGACCCTGAAGCAGGTTGTCGAGCTTTTCTTCGGAGCAGCACTCGATCAGCGCATCAAAAGCATCGAGCAGCTTGGCAGCGCTGTCGCCGAGCATCGGGCTGAGACTCCAGACGTCTTCGACCCAGTCGCGCGGCTTCGCGTCATCAAAAATGAGTCGTTCAAAGAGTTGTTTTGCCTCTTCTTTGCTCAGGGCCATGGTCGGGATGCTGCTGATTAGGAACACAAACCGTTTGAAACTCAGGGCCGCGATGGCCCGAGACACTCTATCCTAGCAGACTCCCTGGGGCCTCCCTCAGCTGCCAGCAGTGAGCGATCGCCGACTGTTCAAGGGTCTCTGCGGCGCGATCGCCGGGGGTCTTTAGTGAGCGGGCGATCGCCGCTGCCCCAGAAGATTTGTAAGTAAAAAGCCAGCAGTGAATGTATTTTTTTTAACTCATAGATCCAGTAGGTGCATGAATCCCGATCCAAAAATGGAGAGTCCGTAACTTCGCTCTAGAGACTCAAACTGGATCAGTTTTCATCAAAAAACAAATTCAGGTGATGTATATAAGCAGAAAATCGACGTCTTGAATTTGAATTGAATGGCATATTAATTCTATGAAAAAAATTTCTTAAAAGCCTAAATATCGCTAACAAAAATAGCGTATTAAAAACATATTATTCATAATTCGAGTTTCTTAAAGCTTATTCGTTCTCTCTCTAAAAGACTCAGCCCTTCTGACTCCAAATAAACTGAATCCGAAAGAAAAATCAGCAGCGATCAAGATCTGGCTGTCTGTATAAACCTGACTAGAGTCAGCTGAATGGCGTAAATTCTGGTAGAGAAAGGAAATTTTAAAGAGGTTGCGTGTTTGCACGGGCCTGCTAGAAAGCGGTTTCAAGTAATATCTGATATCGAGTGATTCCCCAAAAAAATGAGCTGAATCCCACTGGAAGTTAAGCGATCGAGCATTACGCTCTCTGAGAGCGTAAACAATCGTTAATCTCCACTATTCTGGGTCTAAAATCGGCTCATGCCTTGCCCCTGTTGATGACATGAATAGATCGCACCTCAAGGTCCTGACTTCCGAGCCAGCGCTTGGTGCTCATGTGCAACCAAAGCCCCAGCCCCATCAGACATTGCCTCGAAGCATGAGCTCGTCTGAGACCTGGGGCTTTGGTTTGAGCGGCCATTTGTCGTGGTTTTTTACGATCCCGCTAATCGCGATCGCCCTGAGTAGCAATACACCAGCGGTGATCGTCCCGGCGGCTATCCTCGGAATTTTCGTTAATCTCCAAGTACAAAAATTAGGTGAGCGCTGGCCCGAAGTGTCCGGAGGGCGGGCGAACTACACCGCTCGTCTGTTTGAAGGACTGCCCTTGATCGGGTCCTATGCTGCCATCGGCTACTGGCTGGCCTGGGTGGCGTCGGCTCCGATGAACGCCATTGTTTTGACGGACTTGGTGCAGAGCACCCTAGTGCCGCTCAATCTCCAGTGTCCCGACCTGGTCCTCAAGCTCGGCTTTACTCTCTTGCCCTATGTTTTGGCCTTTGGAGGCAGCCGGGCTTTAGCGATTTTGCACCTATTTTTCGTGGTGCCAGCGGTGCTATTTTCCCTGTTGTTTTGCCTTCAGGGTGGACTGTGGCTGGCCCTTTCGCCGGAGAGTCCGGGATTGCTGCCGGCCGATCTCGGATCGCTGGTTTGGCCTACTTTGTCCTTTGTGGACTGGACGAAGTGGGTCTTTTTTGCCCTGTGGCTGACGACCGGCTGCGAAACGGCGGCCTCCTTTGTGGCGGATAGTCGCCATCCCCACAAGACTCTGAAGGCGCTTTCCTTTGCGTCGTGGCTGATCCCGCCGATTTTTGTTGGGACTGCCTGGGTGATTATGCGATTGTCCGGCCAGACGGATCCCAATGCGGGCATCTTTGAGATTGTTTTGCGGTCGGCGGAGTCCTTTTGGGGATCGGGAACGTCGATCTTGGTGACGCTGCTGCTGACGTCCTGCTGCCTGCTGAATAATGCAACGGCTGTCTCAAATACGCCCCGGATTCTGTACCAGCTTTCTCTAGATGGGTCGCTGTCGCCAGTCTTTTCGGTGGTGTCTCGGCGGGGCGTGCTGGCCCCAAGCCTGCTGGTGGGGCTGCTGGTGGGCTGCCTGATTTTGCTATTTGGCGATGTCACGCACATTGTGGTGGTGACGGGGACGGGGTGGCTGATCAGTCTGATGATCTTTGCGCTGGGGCTGTGGCTCTGGCGCGATCGCCCCGAAGTGCGATGGCCCCTGGGCTGGCTGGGCATTGTTGCCTTCTTGGCGGTGGTGACCTTGGTCGGCGGCTGGGCCTGGGACAAAATGGATCTGCTGGCAGGGATTTTGATTCCCGGCGGCATTCTGGCGCTTGACCTTGTGAGTCGCCACCTCTCGGTGGCGTGGCTCCATCCCAACTGGTGGATTCGGCGCGATCGCCTTCAGAGCGATGGCGTTTTCCAGGACTTTGTGGCGGTCCAGGTGATCGTTTTGCTGGTGTTGGTGTGTGGCGCTGCCACCCTGAGCTGGGCTGTCAAAGCCGCCATCGACGGTGGCGTGGGCCGCCACAATAATGAGCTGTTTGTGGTGTTGCTGATGACGATCGCCTTTGTGGCGATCGCCATTGCCTGCTGGACCAGCTTGCCTCAGGTTGCCGCCATCGACGAGGCGCGCGAGCAGGCTCAAAACCTATTTATTACGGCCCTCGACACTGTTCCTGACAGCATTTTGGTCATCAATGAAGAAGGTGTGATCACCCAAAGCAATCCGGCTGCCCAGGCGCTTTTTCAGCAAAATGCCGAGGCGCTTTGGGGGGGAAGCCTGAGTCAGTACATTCCTGATCTAGATGCCTCGCCGCTGCTGTGGGACGCCAAGAGTGAGCACCTGCTCAGCCAGGCCAAAACGCCCGATGGGCGATCGCGCATTGTCGAGGCGACGGTCTCTCACCGCTCCAACACCAAGCGGCCGGAGTACATCGTTATCCTGCGAGATATCACCGACCAAAAACACGCCGAAGAAACCCTGCGCAATCAGGCAACTCAGCTCAAGCGAGCCCTCGATGACCTCCACAAAACCCAGGCGCAGCTCATCCAGACTGAGAAAATGTCGAGCCTGGGGCAGCTAGTGGCTGGAGTTGCCCACGAAATCAACAACCCCGTGAACTTTATCTACGGCAACCTCAACCACGCGGAGCGATATACCGAAGATCTCCTACACCTGCTGCATCTCTATCAGGAAGAGCACCATCACCCCTCCACGGCTCTCCAGTCTGCGGCGGAGGAAAGCGATCTAGAGTTTTTGGCAGAGGATTTGCCAAAGCTGCTCGCCTCGATGCGTATGGGGGCAGAGCGAATTCGCGAAATCGTTAAATCCCTGCGGATCTTCTCGCGCCTGGACGAAGCTGAGGTGAAATCAGTCAATATCCACGAGGGAATCGACAGCACGCTGATGATTCTCCACAATCGTCTGAAGGCAAAACCGGATCAAAACTGTGTGAATGTCATCAAGCACTATGGGACGCTGCCGATGGTGGAGTGCTACGCTGGACAGCTCAACCAGGTCTTTATGAATATCCTCAGCAACGCTCTGGATGCTTTGGACGATCGCCGCAGCCAAAAAGACTTTGATCCCACTATCACGATCACCACAGAACTCACAGACAGTCACTCTGTAGTGATTCGGGTAGCTGATAATGGCTACGGGATTCCTGAAGCCCAGCAAAGTAGGCTGTTTGATCCCTTTTTCACGACCAAACCCATCGGAAAAGGGACAGGAATGGGATTGGCGATCAGCTATGAAATTGTGACGCAAAAGCACCAGGGTAGCCTTCGCTGCGTCTCCCAAGCGGGCCATGGCGCGGAGTTTTGGATCGAGATTCCTCTGAGCCAGAGCAGGGTCAGCAATAGCCAGATCTTCTTAGCTCAGGAGGCTTAGAGGGTCTGGCTGAAGGTGCCTGTTATGGCGATCGCGCTTGGGGGCTGTGCTGGTCCATTGGCTTGTAGCGCGTCAGCCCGCAAGAATCAAGATCTGTGCTCCTAGAGGGGACTTTACGCGATCGCCTTCAGCAGCGCTCCTATTTCGTCCTAAAAAATTGGTGTACGGCGCGGCTCCACACCAGCCGCGTCGCAATCCAGCCCGGAATCAGGCAAAATCCCAGATTGAGCAGGCTCTGCCAGAGCAGTTGACCGTAGCTTGAGTAACCATAGTAGGTCTCGTATAGGAGCCCTTCGCGCCGCCACTCGCCGTAGGGCGGCTTCAGCGCTATGTCTCCTCCCACCGTTGCGCCGTACAGCATCTGTAGCGATCGATTGGCGGCGATCGCCCCCAGCATCAGCAGCACAAGAAAAATAGCGCCGAGCCAGCGGCCATAGGCCTTGCGATGCTGTAGACCTCGAAATGCCGTAACCATCATCATGCCGAGGCCCAAAACCAGCAATAGCTGTAACTGCCCGCTTGGACTTCTGCACTGGGAAGTCTCGGTGAAAAAACAGGCGGCGATCGCTGCGGCGATCGCCAAGATCGTAGAAACAATGCAGACCACCAATAGCGCCTGGGTGACCCAAACGCTGGTTGGCCGCCCTCTGGATGGCCGGGGATGCGTCATGGGCGATCGCTCTCCGACGATGGAGCAGGCGAGTTGTCCACTCTTAAGGTTCCTAAGAAAAGAATCAGGGTGATGACATACGCCAAAAAGCTCCAGGGAAATAGCGCCTCAAATAGGGTCCAGTGGGGCGGTCCTCCCTGCATCGTTTGTAGATTCTCGGTCGTGATCCAGGACTGGAGCAGCGAGTAGCAAGCGTTTCCCTGCTTGATCCCATAGCAGCTAGCAGGGCTCGTCAGCAGCGTCAGAACCTGCATCGCCGCAATGGGCAGCAGCCACAGCCGCCGATATCTCACGCGCTTGGGCTGTCGCCCAACACACCACCCTATTAGCAGCGCTAAACACAGGAGATAAAAAGGCCCCAGCAAGAAGAGATAAAAAATACCGCCAGCAATCGTGAAAGCAGCAGCCATAAAGAGGCCCCAGCTCCCTAGAGCATATAGGCCAAAGAGACCGATAAATTTCCAGAAATTCATGGGTTGAGACATCAGCGATCGCCCCACTGCTCAAACTAAAAGTTCGGGAAAATACTGCTCGGCCATGCGATCGCAGTGCTGACAAAGATTCGATCGCGCCAGCGCGAAATCAACCATCGGACTCTGATAGGGAGGCCGAATATAGTTGGCAATATATCCGTAAACCGTTGCATCTAAGGTCGTTGGCCGATCGCCCAGAAAGAAAGGTTTATCTCCCAAAAAGTCTGAAAGTGCTTGGATATCTTCACAAATAATTTGGACGATCTCTTCGTCGCTGTGGCGGCCCAGGCCGTGGCCCTCTAGCTGCGATCGCACTGAGTCGTAGATGCCTTGGGCGATCGCTTCCCACTCTGGATCAGACAGCCCCTGGCCGACGAGTTCCCTGAGCGTGTCCCGATAGGCTAGCCAGTTTTCTTCGATGCAGTAGCGAATATAGACGCCTCCCCAGTAGAGATTTTCTTTCACCATGCGGCGAAACGCGACAGAAATTGCTCGCTCTGAGGCCGTCAAATCGCGATCGAGATCTACGCTTTCCTGCTGCTTGAGCAGGGCAATAATAAGCGTTGAATCTCCAAAAAGGCGATCGCCATAGCGGATAAAGGGAAGCTTCCCTTTGGGGGCAATTTCAAAATCTTCTAACGTGGCGATCGCCGTTTGGTAAGTCAGCTTGGTCATCCGTAGCCAGGTTTCTAGCTTGAGACAGGCAGGACTGATGCTGCCTATGCCCCACTGAGGCGCAAGGGTATAGAGAAGAATCAAGTCATTGCTCCTGGGATACTTCAGTTGTGGCTAACTCCTGAGAGTTCGCACCCAGACTAACCCAAAAACTTTAATCGCGTCATCCTCTGCTATTTGTATATTTCTTACCTCTAGAATGAAGTGGCTTCAGCCTCTCACAGGCCACTTTTGGCAGAGAGGCTGATCCTCGAATTGAGCGTGGCTGTCTTGTTTGGGTGACAGGAATATCTCACCTAGACAAGACCCTTGCGCACTGCCAAAACGGCAACTTGCAGCCGTGTATCCACTCCGAACTTATTTAAAATGCTGCGAACGTGAGTTTTGATGGTGTTGAGACTCAGATAGAGCTGAGCAGCGATTTCCGTATTGCTTTGTCCTTCAACCAAGAGAGTTAAGATCTCTCGCTCGCGAGGAGATAGGCGAGGCATACGATCCGTGAAGGAAGCAGGACTCATGAATTTCACCTCAATCAAAACGTGGATTGAACTTGATATTTTGCCGATATCTTGCTGATATCTTTGTGCAGACCTTTAGAAAAGCTGCCGAAAGCCCCTAGGGCGCGACATTGACCCAAAATCCTGCCGTGATCACCTGGCCGTCTCGCTGAAATTGTCCCCAAAGCCGATAGCGACCCGGCTCAGGAAACTGCGTTGCAAAGTGAACCTGGCCGGTCGGCGCGTCTGGCAGAGCGTGGGCGTGGATATAGTGATCACGGGTGAGGGTTTCGGCGGCTTGGACAATCACCAAGTGTCCAGCTTCCCCTAAGTAGGGCTGGAGATCGCTCAAGGGCTCCTGACTGCGGGGATCTTGCAGCTCAAATTTGATAGTGACGTCTTCGCCAGCCTGGAGAGACTCTTCCGAGAAGCTCAGATTGACCACAGCATTTTCGAGGGACTGGGTGCGCGTCCAGTCTGGGGTAGGGGCTGGCGGGCGATCGCCTTTGACCTGGGCCTTCAGCACCGAGACGGTTTCGGCTTGGCCCGTGGGCTTGTAGTCGCTAAAGAGCGTGTAGCTGCCCCCCTGGGGAAAACGAGTCTCAACCTCAAAGTGTCCCTTGCCGGTATAGGTGGGGTGGAGGTGGCGAGAGTGCTGCAGATCGTCGCTAACGAGAATCAGGTGCATCAACTGCTCCTGAAAAGTGTCAAACTGCTCAACGGGACGACCTTCGGCGTCTTGCACATGAATGGCTAGAGCAGCTGGCTGATCTGTCTCCAAGGCTTCTGCTCTCAAGGATGCGAGGGGCGATCGCGAGGGAACCTCATCATCATGGGCGTTACTCCCATGGGCCTCACTATGATCTTCGCTGTGACTCCCTGACGGCGCTGGCTCAGCGGAATCATGGCTGGCAGTAAGTGAGGCTTTCTGGCTGCTGGGGGAGTTTGTGCAGCTCTGCAAAAAAATTAGGGTGGTTACCAGAACAACGGCGGTCCAAAAACGATTCATAGATGTTTAAGCGGCTCGAACAGCGGCTGGGTGAACAGGTTGAAGCCATCCTAGAGTCTCAAGTCCGCTGTAGAGTCAAGAGATTTTCTGACGATGTTCTGCCCGCTTGATCCAAAAGCCTGTACTGAAATGCTGGGACTGGCCAAAGTTCTGGAATAAGCCCAACTTTGATCCAGAAATAAAAATATTTTGCGATGAAAGCTTGAGATGTTTCCGTGGATTTACTGCTGAAGCGCTAATAATGCTTTGAATTCCTGTTTGAAAGCAGCAAAAAATCCGTCTTATTAATGCTTCATCTCCGCCATGCCAGCTTCTAAAATGCAAGTTCACAACTTTGTGAGATTGTGCTCACCCTTGCTGGGCATTCTAGAGAATACTGTTGTTATCTTCCAGTTCTTTCTTCCCTGAATCTCCCATGCTGTACTCCTGCTCTAGCAGAAATTCTCTCGGTTGCGAATTACTGTTGCAACAGTTGCTTCAGCATTTGCCGGTGTCTGCAGCCTTGCTAGATCGCGAGGGATGCTACGTGGCTGTAAGCCAGCAATGGCTTCAGGATCATGCGCTTGAAGAGCAAGATATTTTGGGGCGATCGCACTTTTGCTTTTTTCCTGATGCGACATCGATCTGGTCAAACCTGTGCGATCGCTGCTTGGAGGGACACACTGAAACTTGGGAGGAGTATCACACTTCTTCTGAGGTATATCGCTGGCAACAATGGCAAGCTCGTGCGTGGCAAAACGAAGCGGGAGAGATGGAGGGTCTCTTGCTAACAAGCCGCGATATCACTGACCAAAAACAAGCAACGAGAGATTTGGCAGCGAGCGAAGCCAGGCTGAGGGAGATGGCTGCCAATCTTCCTGGCGCTATTTTTCAATTTACCAATCGGGATGGACTTTGGACCGTTGACTACATCAGTGAAGGTATTCTGGAGCTGTCTGGCATCTCGGCAGAAGTGATGATGCAGGACTTCAATCAATTTGTCCAGTTAGTCCATCCAGAAGATCTCAATGATTACTTGTCCTCGGTGATACAGGTCCTAGAAACCCCTGCACCTTGGCGCTATGAGGGACGCTTGATTCGTGCGGATGGCGAGATTCGCTGGTGGCAAGGCAGCTCGGACCCCATTGTAAATTCCCAAGGACACACGATTTTTTGTGGAGTGCTCCTAGATATCACCGATCGCAAGCTGGCAGAGCTGGCGCTCTATGATGCTAATGCGGCCCTAGAGAGCCGGGTAGAAGAGCGCACTGCTGAGCTACAGCAGGCGATCGCCCTCCTAGAGCAGGAAAACAGCGATCGCCGCCGCGCTGAAGATAGCCTCCTGCGCTATAAACAGGCCGTCGAGAGCTGCAATGACGCCATTGGCATGGCCGATGCTGAGGGCAACCACATCTATCAAAATGCAGCCTTCAGCAAACTGTATGAAGCAGACAGTGTTGAAGCCTTCAACGCTGCGGGGGGCATTGGGGGCGCTTTTGTGGATCCACAGCAAGGTCTAGAAATCATTCAGACACTGCGCCGAGGCGATAACTGGAGTGGGGAAGTCGAGCAAACAACCTGTACCGGCCGCATCATCGAGACCTTCTTTCGCGCCAGCGCCGTCAAGGACACCCAGGGCAAAATTGTTGGCCTCATGGGAGTCTTTAGTGATGTGACTGAGCGCCGGCAAGCTGAAGCCGCCCTGCGAGAGAGCGAAGAGCGTCTGCGCAGCGTCAATACCTTTGTGCCTGGGGCCATCTATCAGTATGAAACTCGCCTTGCCACAGGGGAGAGCTGGTTTAGCTATCTCAGCCCAAAGGCCGCTGAGATTTTTGAGATTGAGCCAGAGCATCTCCTAGACTGTGCTCCCATCCTCTGGCAGCGAATTCATCCAGAGGACGCTCCCCGATTGATCGCCTCTACCAACCGAGCCATCTACGAAAGTATAGTTTGGTCAGATGAGTTTCGGGTGATCTTGCCGTCAGGTCGCGAAAAATGGATCAGCGGTCGCTCGGAGCCAGCAGAGACCGTTGATGGAGTCGCTCGACAGAATGGCGTATTTGTCGATATCAGCGATCGCAAGCGAGCAGAGCTAGAGCTGCGCGAGCGGGAACAAACCTATCGCCAAATTCTCGATGCCATCGGTGACTATGTCCTGATCAAAGGACCAGAGTCACGAATTTTGATGGCCAACAAGGCATTTCGAGACTATTACAACATGACTGCTGAGGAGCTAAAGTCCATTGTTGATGCTCCTTTCAATCCTCCCGACTATACCCAGCAATACATTCGAGATGACGCCTTTGTCTTCAACACCGGTCAGATTCTTCAGATTCCTGAAGAGCCAGTTACTCGCCATGATGGAGTTGTGCGGCTCTGGCATACCATCAAATCTCCCGTCTTTAACTTGGCAGGCGAAGTGGTTATGACCGTAGGTATCTCTCGGGATATCACCGAACGCAAGCAAGCAGAAGAGATCCTGCGCCAAAAAGAAGCGCAATATCGCAGTATCTTTGAGGCTGTGAATGACGGAATTGCCATCTTTGATCTAGAAACTGGGAACCAGATCACTTGCAACCCAGCTCATGCAAAGATTCATGGCTATACACCAGAGGAGTTTATGCAGCTCTCTCCTCAAGACTATATTCATCCAGATTCTTGGCATCTTTTCCAGCAGACGCTAATCATGGTTCGAGCTGGCCAGCAAGTTTCTTGTCAAGCAGTCGATGTTCACAAAAATGGTTCTACCTTTGATGTGGAAGTTGTGGTTACCCCTTATCTTCACGAAGGAAGAGTCTGCGCCTTAGCTGTCTTGCGAGATATCAGCGATCGCAAGCGAGCGGAGCTCGCCATTCAGCAGAGCAAAAAACAGCTAGAAGAAGCTCAGCGTCTTGCTCACATTGGCAGTTGGGACTTTGACTGTTCTACTGGCCATATCAACTGGTCCGACGAAGTCTTTCGCATTCATGGCCTTCCTGTCAGCGACCAGGCTCCCAGCTATGAAGGATTCTTGAGTCTTCACCATTCTGACGATCGTCCCTTCTTTGAAGCTGTAATTCAAAGAGCATTAACTCACGCTGAAGCCTACGACGTTGAAGATCGTCTCATTACCCCTGACGGCATTCTTCGCTATGTCAACTCCAAAGGAGAAGCAGTCTGCAATGCCGAAGGCCAAGTCGTTCGGCTCTTTGGCACCATCATGGACATCACAGAACGCAAACTTGCGGAGCATGCCCTACGCCAGTCTGAGGCAGAACTTCGCCAGCAGGCTCTTCAGCTTGAGCAGGCGCTCCGCGAACTCCAGCACACCCAAAGCCAGCTAGTCCAAACTGAAAAAATGTCGAGCCTCGGGCAGCTTGTTGCGGGAGTCGCCCACGAAATCAATAACCCTGTTAACTTTATCTACGGCAACCTCTCCCACGCTGATGAATATATCCAAGACCTGCTGCAACTGCTGTGTCTCTACCGTCAGCACTATCCCAATCCCCACCCAGAAATTGCTCAAGAAGCAGATAATATTGACGTTGACTTCCTCACGCTAGACTTGCCCAAGCTGCTAGCCTCCATGAAGGTAGGCGCTGACCGGATTCGAGGAATCGTCCAAGCGCTGCGCAGCTTCTCACGCATGGATGAGGCTGCTCTCAAATCTGTGAATATCCACGATGGGCTCGACAGCACGCTGATGATTTTGCAGCACCGCCTGAAAGAAACCTCTCTCTTCCAAGAGATTCGAGTGACTCGCGAGTATAGCGAGTTGCCGCTACTAGAGTGCTACGCGGGCCAGCTCAATCAGGTATTTATGAACATCTTTAGCAACGCGATCGACGCTCTAGATAGCTCTGGAAAGCGAGATAAAACCTCTGCAGAAGCCCCCACTCTGTCTGTCCAAACGAGCTTGACAGACAGCAGTATCCAAATCCGAATTATGGATAATGGCAGTGGCATCCCAGAAGAAGTGCGACAGCGAATCTTTGAGCCCTTTTTCACAACCAAAGAAGTGGGCAAGGGCACTGGCCTAGGACTGTCAATCAGCTACCAAGTCATCGTCGATAAACACAAGGGGAGCTTGACCTGCCAATCGACTTCTGACCAGGGTACTCAGTTCATTATTGAGCTACCTAGGAGTCGCTGATGCTTTTTCCAGCCAACTCCCATCTGTCAAAACAGAAAACTAGTAGCTGTGTCTAGACTTAGGCCTCACTTCAGGTCTCAAGTAATGTAGTTAAAGTAACAAAAGAGAATCATTCAATAGATTCTAAGATTATGCCAAAGGCTAATAGACAAAAAATTGTGGCTCCAATTCTAGCTAGCCAAATCATGATCAAAGAAATCATAGGAGTGACAACGTGAAACATGCCAAATATAGCTATCACAATGCCTGCCATTATTGCCCCGAGCAAGCCAAACATAAAATGCTTCATTAGATAGCAGGCAGCTTCGAACAGAGAACTGCGATGATCTCTTTTTTTCATCAGACACCTCGTCACTAAATTATGCAAAAATTGATAGTTTAGTCACCAATTTAATCAACAGCAAACAGCGACTCTTTACAACTGGAACTAACATCACTTTGCATCAATAACAAGAAGGTGATCGCATCTAATATTTTAGATGCGATCACCATTTTTTCAGATTTCCATAAGTTAGTACCCAATGATGTTGTTTTGTGATTTCCAGAATGCTTCTAAGGGGCTCATCGTTCGATCATGTACAGCGGCAATACTACTCCCATTGCCTGGATCCCATGCGGTAGATGAGCTTGTCACTGCGAGATGCAGGTGCCCCTGTCCAACTTTAGCGATTTCAGTTTTTCCAGCTATTACGGAAGTTCCTACTTGAACCGAGTTAGATGTATTGTGAACATACCACCAGCGTCGACCTGTCTTCTGTCCACTAGCATTTGTTTCGTCAATACCAACAACATAGCCATAGGAAGTGCCATCTTGTCTTGTACCCAAATAGGATTTCGCAACAATGCCATTTGTTGCAGCTCTAATCGGGGTTCCATTGCTAGCACCAATGTCAATGCCAGCATGATAACCAAGTCCCAGTGCAAGATAGCTCTGGTCATATGCATAGCCAGTGGTCACCTGATTGACACTGTCGAAAATGGTTTTAGATAAATCCTCGTATACTGCAAGAACAGCATCTGGCATATCTTCTTGGACTTTATCCCCAACAGTGTAAGACTCATACTTGCCGAACTGGGCACTTTCGCCACTGTAATAATCCCATTGTGATGCTTTTAACGAAGTCAGCTCTGAACGGTAGCCCATCTGAGATTTTGTAGTATTGGTTTGCATCTGATAATCAGACCGATAACCACCATAAAATTCAGACTTAACAAACTGAGTACCATCCATATACCAGGCGTAAACTTCCCCAGTACTCTTACGCCACATCAGATCAGTGTTACCGTCTGCATTGAAGTCCCCTGTTCCTTGAAAGGTTAAATCCGATTCTGCCACCCGTAGAACAGAGCGTTTTGTAGAGTCGCGGTCATACCACGCAACAACCTTGTTATCTGCCAAGCGCCAAATTACATCAGTTTTGCCATCTTTATTCAAGTCAGCAAAACCTTGGACTTTTGCGCTTGGATCATAGCCACCGTAATACTCAGACTTAACAAACTGAGTACCATCCATATACCAGGCATAAACTTCCCCAGTACTCTTACGCCACATCAGATCAGTGTTACCGTCTGCATTGAAGTCCCCTGTTCCTTGAAAGGTTAAATCCGATTCTGCCACTCGTAGAACAGAGCGCTTTGTAGGATCGCGGTCATACCACGCAACAATCTTATTATCTGCCAAGCGCCAAATTACATCAGTTTTGCCATCTTTATTCAAGTCAGCAAAACCTTGTACTTTTGCACTTGGGTCATAGCCACCATAATACTCAGACTTAATAAGCTGAGTGCCATTCATGTACCAGGCGTAAACTTCTCCGTTATTTTTACGCCACATAATGTCGACCTTGGCATCCCGGTTAAAATCACCAGTTCCTTGGAATGCGTAATCGCTGCTGACTGAGCCAATCTCAACTCGTTTAGTAGGGTCTTTATCAAGCCATAAGATAACTTTGCCGTTGGGATCGCGCCAGATGACGTCAGTTTTATCATCTCCATTAAAATCACTAATGTCGGCTACAGTCAGGTCACGAGCAGTTAAACCACCAGTCTGTTTCCAAGAATTCCAAGTTCCTGTTGGCGTGTTGGGCAAAGACCGATTATAAATTCTCTGATCTGTGCCTTCCGCAACCTGAATAAATTGGTTACCAAATACTGTCAAGTGAGGTGTGCTGAAGGTCGCACCATTGCCAACCCAAGGCGTCCAAGTCGTTCCATTCGCTGAAGAGCGGGTGTAAACCTGGTTATCTGTACCGCGGACCGTTTGGTAGAGCCGATTATTGAACACCTCTAGTTCAGGAGCGTCTAGGGTCGCACCATTGCCAACCCAAGATGTCCAAGTCGTTCCATTCGCTGAAGAGCGGGTGTAAACCTGGTTATCTGTACCGCGGACCGTTTGGTAGAGCCGATTATTGAACACCTCTAGTTCAGGAGCGTCTAGGGTCGCACCATTGCCAACCCAAGATGTCCAAGTCGTTCCATCAGTTGAAGAGCGAGTATAAACCTGGTTGTTTATGCCGCGCATGGATTGATATAGGCGTTTATCAAACGTAGTCGCCTCCACTCTAGACATCTCAATCGTTAAAGTTTGACCATCGATAAAAATAGTTGAATGATCATTCTCGGCTTTTAGAGTCAACAGCTCACCTGCATTGATAGAAATACCTCGAACCTGCTGAGAGAAAATGCTGCCTTCGTCACCAGCTGAGTCAGTGGTATTAATCTGAGCATCCATGAAGTGCCCAGTCTCTTCCAAGATGATGCCAGTGATGGCATCGACATTATATGCATTTTGGTTTAGATAATCTCTGGAAAGATAAATAGTGTTGGTTTCAGCGCTAAAAGCGCCATAGGCTCCAGTGATATCTTCCCCTGAAATAATTTTAATTTGAGGCAGTTGGCTAAAGTCTTGATTTGCCCAGGCATTGGCGAAGGAAATTGCTTCCTTCACATCATAGGTATCTCCAAAGGCAAGGTTCATAGTCCGACTGAAGTCAGGACTGCTGGCAAAGGCATTGAGATAGTGTTCCACCTTTTGCACTGCCCGATCCAGGGTCTCCAGGCTGAGGTTAGTAGTGTCCTGGAAGGAAATCTCTAGGGGAGAAGCGGTTGCACGGACAAAGTTGGATGAAACACTAGTGTTGAGATTATCTTGAGTCGGCAAACTGTCGGCAGCAGAAGAAGTAGAGAGCATAGGAGTGATCCTGTGAAGAGTACAAAAACAAGATGAATCTAGTTGATTAAGTGCATAGAGAAAGCACATCAATCAAAGCGATTACTTTGAGAATTTCGATAACCTAGCGACAATCAAGCTGTGGGTTATCTGTCCAGGCTTGAGAGGCTACCCCTGCTACCTTACTGACGACAACGAATATACTACTCATTGCAACAATTCCATCATTAGCAGTTGATAAAATAAAGGCATTCATAGCGCTAGGTGTCAGAATCGGTTCTAATAAAAAAGTTTCAGCGGCTAATCTCTGCTTTTTAGACTGGCTGGCCATAAAATTGCATCCTTGATATCAACACCGTTGATGATCTCTCGGTTCAGATTCAGAGCTTTTATGCAGCGCCACAATCTTTTACAGAAAGCCAAGTGAGAAACAGGAGATATAAAAAAGCGATCGCCTATTTCCCTTAGGGAGTAAGGCGATCGCTTTTCTGTCGCTAGCTTATGCTTTGAAAGAAAGCGCTAACAAGCTATTGGGTAGTATGTTTCTCCTTGCGGCGGCTTAAAACAAAAGCGCTCAGGATAGCGCTTGCGCTCAAGATGGCCGATGGTTCGGGTGTTTTTTCTGTAACATTAGGACCTATAGTAATAATCCCAATTGGATTAGAAATAGGTGTACCTGAAGTAGGAGGAGAATTTGTTGGGGGAGAGATGGGATCGCTTGGATCAGATTCTGGGGAACTTGTTGGAGGAGGGATAGGATCGCTTGGAGTAGATTCAGTAGGATCAGTTGCTTCAGGAATGCGTATTGCTGGGTCGGGAATCACCAGGTTGTCGAGAGGGATGACGTTAAACGAGTTATTGTTCGGCTGATTCATCCGAATTGGAATCGCAAACGGATCAATGAGGGGTCTCCAAACAGCTTGACCTCCGGGAGAGTCTATTCCTAAGATCGTGAACTCTGTCACGCCATTGGGGAAAAGGGCTGTAAAGTTAATTTTCTCACCGGGATAGTAGGCACCATAGATCTGGTTATTCACCAAGACCGCAAATGCAGCTGCTGATCTTTCAAAAGAAGTTGGATCAACTACACCACAAGGAAAATCATCGATCGCCAAGAAAGTAGTATCTCCTACGGCTCGATAGGTGTAACCCATTGTTCCAGGCGGGTCATACCATAATCCGTTATCAACATTCTCAAACACCTTGATACCATCAACCACTCGGGTAGGTTGTAGAGGGTTCAGCTGTCCTGCTAAGACAGGACAAATCTCCGGGGGAGGGGGCGGTGCAGGAGGCGTTATCAACTCAGCCTCCAAAGCAATCATGTCGTTGACGCACTCAGTGACAAGTGTTGCAATGAAGCCTGCAACAGGCAGCAGTGACCGGGCAATTCGGAAACCAAAAACGTTATAGCCCTCTTCTGCCGAGCCGCCATTGCGTAATCGGTCGAGATCAAACCCTGCCTTCGCCAACGTTTCGGCACTCATCATGGCTAGCTCGCCAATCTTATTCCCTGTTCCCTCCCGAATTGCATTCACCATCTGAGTGGAGGAAACGTCAAATGTTGGTCCTGTATAGCCAGTATAGTAGGGATCATTCCAAGCTAACTCTCCTAGCTGGGCAGAGGGCTGTCCCCGCGATACAACATTCTGATTGTTGTAGTACAAGTTCCACCAGCCAGCATTGTCTGAAGCTACACTTTTAGCTTGTACATTCTCAAACACCCCGATGGGAATGCCATTGACCTCAGAATCATTACCAGTTGCAAAGCGGATGCCGTAGAGTTGTCCTGCATCGCTAGCTGCTTTGAGACTACCTAACCCCGAAAAGTCTAGTAGCAGGTCGCCAAAGCCAATATTGCTGTTGCTAATTGGAAAGCCACTTTCTACTGCGTTAGTAGCCTGGCCATAGACTGGCAGTTTGGCCCCAAAAGCAAACCAAAGACTATCTGTATCAGGATCATCTTTGATCGCCATACCGCTGATCTCATAGACGGTGCCACCTGCGGCAACACCCCCTGGTCCATTAGGGTCAAAGGCTAGGCTGTCAGTAAGCGGATCGCCCACATAGGTAAATTGGGCAGCCAAGGAGGGTTGGGCGCTGAGGCTACCCGCTCCCATGATTACCAGAAGAGCAACTTGCAAGGACTTCGGGCACTGGAAAAGAGATAGGTGCAGAATTTGCTGCAAACTAACAGTCAATTTGACACGCGGAGCTTGTCGAGGCGATCGCAGTTTCATTTGGGTAGATGGCTTTTAGAGCTTTATTACTTGGTAAATCAAGTATTTAGTCAAAAAACTGCATAACACTGACTTACCACCACCTAGAGCAAGCAAAGCACTCAATACAAAGATGCATTAGTGGCTTTACAAGTATGCTTTTAGGTACTTTCGATTGAGGTTAGCGGAATTATTACAATTTTGATTGCCTCATATCAGTAACTTCACGTATTCTTTATGTTAAATTTGATCAAAATCCATAAAATAACTGTGAGACTTTTGTGCAGCCAAAATCAAAGAAACTGAGCTGTGCGCGATCGCTCATTCACTTTGACCCTATATACCCTCTGCCTCAAGTAACGCTTTTTATGCGAACCATCCAAAAATTTATGTTCACAGCATGATTTTTTGAGATTGGCTAGTAAATTTGGCATAAGATTGCTCGATTTTGGCTGAATACAAAGTACAGGTTGCTTGAGTTAGCTAACAACTGGTGCCTACCATGCCTGATTTTGAGGACGATGAACTCAACCGTCAGCTTCTAGAGCTGGCGATCGCAGCTCAGCGTGCTCCGGCGGATTCCGAAGCTCGTCACACTGCCTTGACACAATTGATGACGCTTATTGTGCAACCAGGCAGGCTGAAACAACCTCACCGAGTCCGGTTTTCTCAAAGTAATTATGAAGACATCTATGCCGAGGCACGTTTGAACTTATTGGCATATATCCGTGAGGGGGGAATTGATAAATACAACCCTGAGCGCGGCTCGGTGATGGCCTGGATCAACAACCTGATGCAGTATCGAGTGATTGATGCGAGCCGCAAAATCATCGGTAATCACAGCGGTAAACGAGACCAACCCTATATGTCAATGCACTCCCTTGATCAGCCCGAGTCTCAAAGCCGCCTGGAAGGGGAATTCCAAGCTTTACCTGCTTCTACCTCTGAATTAATGAGGAAATGTCTAGAAGAGGATGTGACTGGAGAATTTCGCAGTAAACATGTTGAAAATCACCCAGAAGCGTCGTTTCAGGCGATCGCGCTGAGTAGGCTGGAAAACGAATCCTGGAAATCCATCTCGGAACGCTTAGGCGTACCGTTACCCACGCTCAGTCGCTTTTTTGGACGGTATAAGCCAAGGTTCATTTCTCAATTTCGGGCCTACGGTTCGGACTATTCACAATTGAGCCTGAGAGAACTAAATGATGAGTAATCACCCCAGCATCACTATCCCCCTTGATCAGAGTGCTCATCTTTTAGCACAGAAATTTTCTCAAAGATATGTTGCCCAGCCAGCAAAAGCAGAGCAGGTTTACCACAACATCCTTTGTATCTGTGCTATTTATGACCATCTATCACTCAACGGATTTGAAGCCAACCTAGAAGATAGCGATAGCTGGGATATCGCTATTCAAACTCTCTCAGACGTAGCAGATGTTTTGGTGGTCGGTTTGGGTAAGCTAGAGTGCCGTCCTGTCTTGCCTGGGAGTCCAGCTGTGTTTGTGCCTGCGGAGGTTTGGTGGGCTGATCGCATTGGCTATGTCGCAGTGCAGCTGGATCACCCTTTGCAGGCCGCGACTCAGGCGACTATTTTAGGTTTCTTAGAGCAAGATTACTTTGAGGCATCAGAAAGTGAGCAGGTTCCCCTACCGGATCTGAAACCTCCTGAAGAACTGTTGAAATACCTGGAGTTGTTGCAGCAGCCTCAACCTGTCCGCTCCTTTATTCATCTCAGTCGCTGGCTAGAAAAGCAAGTGGAGGCTGGTTGGGAAGCGATAGAAACACTCATTCCCTCTCCAGCTGTACGGTGGGATCTCGCTTTTAGAAGTCAAGATAATGCTCCAGTTCCTATCCTGCGAGGGCAGCTGCTCGATCACCAGTTAAACCTGCAAGGGCAGTCTATCGCCTTAGTCATCGCATTAACGTCTAGCGATAATCAACGGCTCGATATTCAGGCACGGCTGTATCCAGTTGGCAGCGCCAAGTATCTGCCTCCCCATTTAAAAATTATGCTGCTTTCAGAAACTGGAGAAGTCGTAGCAACGAAGTCGGGCGAGCCTCTAATGTCAGAATCGAGGCAATATCCGCCAGATTCCTTTATTCAGCTACGCCGCTTTAAATATCCATTAGGAAAGCGATTTAGTATCCGTGTCGCACTGGGTGAAGCAAGTGTTACCCGTGACTTTATGGTGTGATCTCCTGAAGCAAATGCAGCTATGAGCAAGTCTATCGTTCTAAGTTTTGGTTCAGGAGATTTACGGTGCGGATTTCCTCAGATTCAAGTCGAGATTCGAGAAATTCATCGTCCTGCACCGATTAAGTTAAGGGCAAGTTTGCCGGCTGCTCCAGATCTGGTCGATCTATACCGTCGCTGGCAAATGCTTTATCGAGAATATTACCAGCAAATCAATCAGCGATCGCAGCAGCTAGATATTGTGATTGATCCTGATTTAGACGTAGATGACGCAGACTTGACTAATTTTTCAGAGATTGACTTTGAGGAGCTAAAACAACGCTTACCAGAGCGGCTAAACGATTGGTTGGACTCCGAAGGGTTTCGAGCCACCGAGCGTCAGCTGCGCACGTTGCTAGACCCCCAGGAAGAAATTCAGATCACCATTGAAACTGAAGATAACCAAGTGCGCCAGTTGCCTTGGTGTCTTTGGAGGTTTCTAGATGATTATGTCAATGCAGAGATTGAACTGAGTAATCTGGAATATCGGCCTTCTCTCAAAAGGGCAGAAGAGACTAACAAAGGCGTCAGAATCTTGGTCTTGTTGGGTAACAGTGAAGGCATTGACGTGACTCCCGACCAGCAAGTGATTAAGCAACTTGCTGGCGCAAAACCCGAGTTTTTGATAGAACCGTCATCGGAAGCTGTCAGCGATCGCCTCTGGAATCAAAGCTGGGATATTCTCTTTTTTGCGGGACACAGCTCCAGTCAGGAAACAGCGGGATGTTTCTACCTGAATCAAACTGAAAAATTAACGATTGATGATCTACGTCCTGCCTTGCGAACGGCGATCGCCAATGGCTTAAAACTGGCAATTTTTAACTCCTGTGACGGATCTAAACTTGCTACAGAACTAGCTGATCTGCACATTCCAGCGATTATCGTCATGCGGGAACCGATTCCTGACGCGATCGCTCACCGTTTTCTCAAGTACTTTCTCGAAGCCTTTTCGGCGGGTTTCTCCCTGCATAAAGCCTTTCGAGATGCCCGAGAAAAGCTACGCATACAGCAGAGGCGTTTTCCCTGTGCCGACTGGCTGCCTATGCTATTTCGCAACCCTACCGAAGCCGCCCCTAGCTGGATAAAGTTATTAAATCATTCACAGCAGTCTTTTCATTCAAAGCCTAGACGCCTAGGTTATTGGAAAGTTTTAATGAGCGCTTTATTAATCACTATTTTGATGCAAGAAATTCGGCAATTCTCTTTTTTTCGACCACTAGAGTTAGCTAGTTTAGATCAGATGATGCAAATCCGGATAAAAAAGGAAGGCCCAGATGATCGCTTATTCGTTATCCGAGTCACGCCAGAGAGCTTGAAGAAACTCGATAAAGATCCAAATGGCTACCTCGATGGAGATGATGTAGCAAAGATAATAAAAAAACTTACTCAGCACAAACCTTTGATTATTGGCTTGGATATTTATCGCGACAATAAAAAATATCTCAGCCCTGATCTTGAGACGCAATTACAACAAACTCCAAACTTGATTGGCATTTGCAAAGTACCTGATAAGGACAATCCCTCAACAGTAGGTCACCGTCCACCACCTGGAATACCGATGGAAAGGATTGGGTTCAGTGACTTTGCGCCCCTTGATGCAGATGACGTTCTACGACGACATCTTTTTTGGATGAAAGTTGATGAGCCAAAATCTTGTGACACCCAAGTCTCGTTTGCCACTCAAATTGCTTTAGCCTATTTCCGAGCAACAGGAAATCTTTTCGAAATTAACCAGGAGCCCTGGAAGTTTGGAGATGTGACAGTACAAGCGATGACAGGTGGCTACCCCAAAAGTGCTGACTTGGGAGGTATGCAAGGTATGATTCACTATCGTTTTTATGATGATTTAGAGGATATTGCTCCATCAATCAGCCTCAGAGAGTTTTTGAATGATGACTTTGAGCCCGATAAAATACGAGGAAGTATTGTATTGGTCGGTTACGACGTTCAGGGAGAAGATAGCGATCGCCTATCTACACCTTATCCCTTAAAGAAGAATGGGGGTGACCAGCGAACGCCTGGTGTCTTTATACATGCTCAAATTATTAGTCAGCTATTAAGTGCTGTTATAGATAAGCGCCCCCTCATTTGGTGGTGGCCTTGGTGGGGAGAAATTATTTGGATAGGTTGCTGGGCATTGCTCGGTGGAGCGATTGTTGGCATCAGCAAGAGTATTCAGCAAATATTGATTTTAAGCATATGTTCTGTCGGAATGCTTTGGCTCATATGTTGGATGGTGTCTCTTAGCGCTGGCTGGATTCCTTTTGTGCCTACAGCCCTGGCTTTGTTAGCAACCAGTAGCTCTACAGCACTAGTAACTTGGCTAGTTGCGATCCGGTTTCTATCAAAATTGAAGTACCTTTACACGTAAGAGGGTGATCATCATGAAAGTTCAGATTTTATTCAGCTTATTTGTTCAGATAGCGACAACAATCTTCGTGCTGCCGCTGGTAAGCCAACCCTCTTTAGCCAATCACCCAAGCGATCGCCCTGCTATTAAGCAGCCCCTATCCATCCCATTAATCAAACAGGTTAACCGTCTCATTTTTAATTTCAATAATGCTAAGGCTAATAGACAAACGGCTCCCGGTCGACGAGCCAGTGGAGGAAGAAGACCCAGTTCTGAAAATCCAGCCTGTTCTCAATCTTTAAATAAGGGACTAACTGCCTTAGCACCAGAGCGACAAGAAGTAACTGATAACGGTGAGGAGATGCGGTCTGTATTGGCTCTAAGCGCATCTGAGCCCCTAACGCTTTGGTTCTACGTTCCTTACACTGAGCCACTAGAAGCGGAATTAGTTCTCGTGGGCGATGAGAGTGATTATTCATACTCAGTGAAATTACCAAACCAAGACGGCATCATTGGCCTGCAACTACCTCCTCAAATTACACAGTCTTTGAGAGCGGGTCAGCGGTATGAATGGTTTTTCTCCATATCATGTTATCCCGCTAACCCCTCTGGCAATCCAGATGTCTCGGGGTGGATCGAAAAAGTCAATTCTACCGCTCTACCACCTTCAAAAAATTTGCGTCAGAAAATTTTACGCTATGCAGAGGAAGGAATTTGGCAAGATGCTCTTACTTTGTTAGCTAATCAACGTCTAATTCAGACGAATGATGCAATTGTTCAGCAAGACTGGACAGATTTATTACAAGCCGAGGATCTAGATGACTTTGTTGACGAACCACTCGTAAAAGTCTATTACCTTGATAGTCATTCACAACCAGTTACCCAATAAGACGAAAGGAGCCCAGTAGCGAGGAGCTCCAAAATTCGGGTGAGCCATTAACTCTTTTTGTGCAATTTGCAAAAGCTCAGCTTTGCTAAGAGAGGAGTTTGAGGCTTTTAATTTCTCATAAAACAGCTTCATCATCAGTGATGTAGATTCATCGTCAACATACCAAAGTGAGGCTAGGGTACTGCGAGCACCGGATTGTACAGCGATTCCTGCTAGTCCTAACGTAGCACGGCGATCGCTGTCTGAAGTTCGACAAGCACTCAAAACCAGTAGCTCAATTGGCTCTGGACGTGCTTGGCTTTGAATTTCAAAACTCTCCTTAATTTCGTTCAACTTAATCAAACCTGTCGCAGATTTAATGCCTGTAGTTTCTGGTTGAGACGTAAAATCACCGTGAGATGCAATGTGGACAATTGTATAAGGACGAGAATTGATTTTTTGACGAAATTTGCTTAATGTGAATTTTGGATTCAACAATTTGTCAGTAGGAAAGTTTTTGCTAATAGTTTCTATTTCTGCTTTAGCGTTTGGCAAACCACCTAGGCCTTCATCTGTTAGGCCTGCTGCTAGAATCAGATGTGAACGATCATAGAAAGATTGGGGGTTTTGCAACTGCAAATTCAAATTGAGAGCGATCGCATATTTTTGGATAAGATATTTGCTAGTATTGGGATCTTGCAGGACAGCCATCGGGATATTTCGAAACAATCCATCAGACACAAATATTAGTGTCTTCGTGCTTTTCAAAAATGAGTTGAATTGCGAGTCTCCTAGAGGTTGTATCAGCCAAGAATAAACTGTTTTAGCTGCTTGTTGCCCTGTTGCACTAAATCGATTTTCTTCAACCTTCATCCTTAGGTTGATGAGTTGTGCCCTAACCTCAGCTTCTGAAACTATCTGAGAAAAGTAAATCAATTGCTCTAATCCAGGCAGTTTAGCAATCACTGCAATCTGTTTTGGCAGAATGATTGGATAAAGAATGGCTGCATTATGCTGATCAGATAGACTATCTAATTGCTTAGGATTAGCAGGTTGCAATGTGCAACGTAGATAGTTCTCTAATTCCGCAAGCTGAAGAGACTCTAAAGTTCTACGCGCTTTCTCTAGCTGGAGTTGATCGGGGACAGCAACCGCCTCTAAAGGTTGTAGCAATAGCTCAATTAGCTGTCGATAAATAGGCTCTACTTGATCGCGAAAAGAGAATTGAATATCTGCATTCTTGAGGCTGATTTGATCGCTGCGGACCTGATCGAGATTGGCGATCGCCATTTCATACTCTTTGATCGCAAGGGAAGTCCGATCTTGTTGCTTGAATAGACGGCCCATCTGCCAGTGCCATTGATAGGCAATGTCTGGGGCGACTATCCCTTCTGCGATCGCGATCGCAGATTGGGTGTGCTCTTTGACTGAGAGCCATTGACCTTGAGATTCAGCCCACTGTCCTAGATATCCCTCCGCCAGAGCTTCAGAGCGGCGGTCGCCTAGCTCCTTAGCTTGCGCTAGCGTGCTTTCTAGCAAAGCCAGCGTCTGTTCTGAAGAGAGTGTAATTGGCTCAACATAGAGTTGGTCATTCGCTACTGGTAAAAGACTGTGGACAAACTGCAAACGTGTATAAAAGGCTGTATGACTGGGAGAGAGACGATGGAGCTGATCAATGAGATCAGGCAGTTGAGCCTGCTGATCAGTGAGTGACGGCTTGAGTTCCTGGCGCAAACTGGCGATCGCCTGCAAGGCATTCTCTCCCACAAAAAACTCTTCAGAGCTCTGTTGCTGAAGCTGAGTTTCTTGACCTTGGAGCCAGCGATCGAGATTGACCAATACACTGAGCTTGCTAACTTCTGCTTGGGCTTGCACTAAAGCATCAGAGCTTTGGCCAGCTTGCTCATAGGCTTGTGAGATGGCTATTAGTTGCGCCTGTAAATCTTGGGCAGGAAACTTATTCGGCTGTCGCTCATAGGTATCCTGAAGCTGACGCAACTTATCTTGAGCAGTATGGCCTAATAACAGGCTAATTTCCGCTTGCATTTTGGGAGAGGGAGCGATCGCGCGTGCTTTTTGGAAAAGAGCAGTCACTTGATCGAGGTAGCCTGTGTCGGCGGAGGGGGATAAATCTACACCACAGCGCTGTCCTAGCTCAGATAGGGTTAGCGTTTGAGGCTGTTCTGCGGTCTGAACGTCCCCAGAGCCCACAATTCGAATAGCACTCCCCAAACTTCGTAAGCAGGTGGCTTGCAAACCCGAGTCAGTGGCTAGAGCCAACGCTAGGGATTGATCCTCAGTGAGACTCAGCAATCGCTGGAGAGCTTCTCGGTGCAGTCCCGCTTCTTGGAGTGCCAGGCTGCGCCACAGTTGGCTACGAATTGCTCCTAGCTGATTTTTGGCTTGGGTATAGTATCGAGCGGCTTGATCCCAGTCTTGCGTTGCTGGTTCGAGCTTTCCCAGGCTGAAGTTCAACTGAGCCTGAGTTTCAAAGGCTTGTGCCTGCACCGATAACCACGATGGGTCCTGTTTTGCACCCAATTGCGCTAGCTGGATGCTGTTTTTGATCGCAATTTTAGCTTGCCGCCAGTCAGCTCTCGCTTGATGGATAAGAGAAAGATTGCTCCAGGCCTGAGCTTGCTGAAGCGCGTTTCCACTCAATCGAAATTGCTCGAGCGCTTGTTCTAATTTAAATACTGCCGCCCCTAGATCTCCTTGCTCATACAGCTGCTGTGCCTGCTTGCTCAAGGCTGAGCCAGAATCGACAGAAGGCTGATCAACAGATGATTGGGCGATCGCTGGAGTTCTAAAGCGAGCAATTGCTGATCCAAAATTGGGTAGCAAGCTGGGAAACAGAATAAGACCCCAGACCAGGGTAAAAATTAGAACATACTTGATCAGCCAGCTTCTGCGACCAATCACTAGAAAGGATTGAACTCGACCGAGAAATATAGCCCGTTTTCTTGCCATGTTCGCTTACTTGAATCCACCCTGATTAAAGGAATACCCCAGTCTAGACGAGCCCTAAAGTTATCACCCTGAAGTAGTTGTAACCCCAAACCGATAGCAGCCAAATGATCCGGATCAGAATTAAGGCGATTTCCTTGATTCCAGCCTATTCCTGCATCGATGAATGGAATCACTTGGACGGCTGTCTGCCACTTTGGGATCTGAGCAACCGGCAAACGAACTTCTGCCGAGGCAAAGGCTCCACTATCGGTCAGCAAAGCATCTTGACGATAGCCTCGCACAGTCCCTAATCCGCCCAAGCCAAACTGCTCTACAGAGAGTAGAGGGCGATCGGCTAACTGAATGTCGCCACGGACTAGTAAAGTAGGCGCTACAGGGAGGTTGGTCGTCGGGCGACCCAACAGCTTTACCCATTGTGCTTGTCCGCGCCAGGAAAAAAAGCGGCTGTCGGGCGATCGCTTATTGATAGTCGATCCTAGAGCGTCGAGACCAAAGCTAAATTGCGATCGCAACGCAACGGCTTGATCGCGACTGCGATGGGTATATTCCTGAAAAAAACGCAATGCGGAGACGCTTGTCTCTCCTTGATCATTAGCGCCTGGCGTAAGGGCAAAAGGGTCTCCCAGCAAAGAAGTCTTGTTGTCCGTATGAACCGCTGTTACACCTAGGGCAAACTCATTGCGAGGCTTGAGCACTAAGGGTTGGCGCAGTGTGACTTGATAGTACTTGGAGCGGGAGGTGATATCTAAAGCATCAAACGGTTCTTCGATGACCTGACTATCAGTATCACCATAGTTGAGGCTTAGGGTGCCATTGCGCGCATTGAGAGGAAGAGTATAGCTCAGGTCTGCTGCGTTACTGCCTTGGGTATTGGTATATGTCACGCTGATCCCATCTCCGAGGCCCAGGAGATTGGCCTCGGAGAGGTTCACGCCGCGCCGACTACTGCCGACACTGGGCGATCGCTCATTATCCGCAAAGACTCGGCTATTGAGCGTGTCTGCCTCTCGCACTGTGACATTGAGGATATTTGTGCCAGGTTCTACACCACTAGCCAACTCTGCTGAGATCCTCGAAATTAAGGGATCCAGTTGTAGTAACTGCAAAGCCTCTAACAGTCGGGGTTGATGCAAGGGCTTGTTCGTTGCCAGTGCCAAACGCGAGCGAACATAATCAGGCTGGAGCCGCTGCAAGCCGTTGATTCGGATCTCGCTGACCCGTCCTTCGAAAATTTGGATGATGGGCACAGCCTGCTCAGGGTTGAGAGGAGGTTGTTCTTCTGGAAGAAAGGCTCCACTAGTCAGGTAGCCCTCACGACGATAGAACTGCTCGATCACATAACTCACCCGATATAAGTCAGTAAATGTGAGTGGCTGATCTAGAAAACCAGCCTTTTCTAGTTCCTGGTTCAGCCGTTCATCGGAGAAGACCGTGTTTCCCTCAAATTGGAAGCGAGCCACTTTCACCGTTTCTTCTGCTGCTTCTCCTTCAGGACTCGGAGAGACTGAATCAGGGGTTTCATTCTCCGGAGTCTCTAAAGACGGTGCCTCGGGTAACGCAGAGGGAGCACTGGGCGTAGGGGCAGTGGGCGGCAGCGGTTGGCGTAAGTCAGCAGGCGGCGGCGCAACGATTTGAGCGATCGCCTTGGGTGACTCAGCCAGTAACTCTAACCCCATAGACGCAGGAACTGGGCGATCGCCCTTCGTCAAAGCGCTCTTTGGCATCCCTGAAACATCTATCCCATCCGTCGCTTTAGCAACAGACGGTAGAAACAGCCACCCCAACCCCACGCTGCTCAAGCCAACAGTCCAGCAGCAAACTTGAGTCCAGCGCTCATCAGGCTGGAACCCTTCTCGATTGAACGGCATCATAAACGACGACCCGATTGGCAAAATGAAAGTACGCTGCCAGAGCGGGGACCAACCAGCACCATCTCTCCCTTGGCGTTTCTTCGCCAGTCCGTTGCGGCCCCGATCGCGCTCAGCTGCGCCTCTGTCGCCCCAAAGCTTGCATCATCAGATTCTGCACCAATGTTGCCCCACGGAACCTGCACCCCACCACTTCCGACCGTATTGCCTGGACCAGGATTCACGCCCCCTTGACCAGCTTGATAAAACTGAGCTACCCCTGTCGTACTGCTAGAAATCGCTGGGTTAGGAGCACAAGCGGGTGTGATATCTGGGCCAACGAGGCGATCGTCTAACGGGGGAACCGGCTGGGGATTTTGGGTATCGACGTTTAGGGCTCCATTCTGCTGTCCATAATTCAAAAAGTCACTCAACGGCGTTTCCTCACCCTGAAAATTATTAAAGGTAAAAATTCCCGCAGCGCGTGCCGTAATGTCTCCCCCGCGGCCCTCAGGGGCATTCGCAATAATATCGCTATCCTCAGAGAGGACAGCAAAGATGAGCCCGCCCGCCTCCAAAAATAGATTGCCTCCATTTCCACTACCTAAAGCATTAGTGCGGATATCGCTGTCCCGCCGCAGCCGAATCGAGTCTTTAGCGATGAGAGAAATATTGCCCCCTTGACCCGAATTGATCGTGGCAATTATCCGAGCACCGTCGGCCATGAAAATATTGTCTGCTTGCACCTGGATATTGCCAGCATCTCCAGAGCCATTACTGCTAACGCTAATCTGCCCACGATTGGCTAGAGTCAGCTCTCCAGTGATCACAGAGATATTGCCGCCTTGACCCGAGTTAATCGTGGCGTTGAGGCTGCCGCCATTGGCGATCGCGACTTTCCCTGAGTTGACTCGAATATTTCCGGCATTTCCCAGCTCGCTGCTGCTGACGCTGATTTGCCCATTGTCAGAAACATTCAGCTCTTCAACGTCCAGACTGATATTGCCACCACTCCCAGACCGAATCGTGGCGCTCAGGTTGCCTCCTTGGGTCACCGTTGCCTGCTGTGCTCTGACCGCAACGTCTCCAGCCGTGCCAGACTCTGCTCCGCTGACGCTGATGAGAGCGTCATTACTCAGGGTCAGAGTTCTAGAATCAAGCGAGACATTTCCGCCCTGCCCGGAGTTAATGCTGGCAGTCAGCTGCGCTTTATCAGTCACCTGAATCGTATCAGCGGCAATTTGGATATTGCCTGCATTGCCAGTTATCTTGCTGCTGACGCTTAGCTGTCCACCACGGGTGAGCAAAAAGTCTTCTGCTCTCACGCCAATATTGCCGCCCCGGCCTGCATCAATGGTGGCGGTTAACTGGCCTCCATCGGCGATCGCCACGGAAGCTGACTCGACTTGGATATCTCCGGCGTTTCCTGTGCCGCTACTGCTGACCGTTACTTCTCCGCCGTTGCGAATTTGCAAATCTCCTGTGGTGATTTTGATGCCTCGGGCATTTCCAGTTCCTTGACTATCAAAAAACAGCCCGCTGCCCACCCCATCTACTTGCACCAATCCCCCTAGCGCCATCACATCAATCACGCCGCCCTGACCTGTTCCTCCAGCTCTGGCAGAGATTTTTCCACCTTGGGTTACCTGGAGCTGCGAGGTTTGGATAGTCAACCCGCCAGCGTCGCCAGATCCAAAAGAGTCAAAGGTGATGCGGCTGGGGGTACCCCCGTTGGATTGTCCGCTGACTTGCACCTGTTGAGACTGAACGGTTAATCGTCCTGCTTCCCCAGAGCCAGTTGTTCCAGCAGAGATTTGCCCCCCACCTAGCACGGACAAACGCGGGGTATTGATGGTCAAAATCCCTGCATTAGCGCTGCCAAACGTATCCGCAGATAGCTGGCTAGAGAGAGTCCCGTCGGGGGTTGTTCCTGCAACTCGGACTGAGTCGCTAGCAGTCACGACGACATCTGCGGCAAACCCACCCCTCGGACTACCCGCACCAACCGAGCCATAAACCTGCGCACCGTCTCGAATGGTCAGTTGCCCTGTTGTGATGGCTAAACTGCCCGCTGCTCCATTGCCAAAAGCGCCGAGAGAGAGAGTCGTTGGCACCACAACATTACCGGGAGCGATTTCAGAGCGGTTGTTACCAATAAACTCAACAGAGCCATTGGGCGCATTGAGGGTGATCGTTCCAGCTTGCCCCGAGCGCAGGCTAGAAGCCGAAATCAGCGAACCTCCCTGGGCTGTAAATTGGGGAGTGTTGACCGTTAAATCTCCAGCACGACCAAGACTGTTGCTGCTGGTAAAGATGAACCCTCGATCTAGGGTGACGCGATCGCTCACATTCAGCTCGATAGCTCCACCAGCTCCGCTATTGGATGGTAGAGCCGGATTTCCCGTAATTGCCGAAAGCTGCCCTGTATTCTGCAAATCTAGCTGTCGCGCATCAACGGTAATTCTCCCGCCTAGCCCTTCCCCGAAGGTATTTACCGAAACATTTGCACCATCTCGGATGGTTACCTGATTGGCATTACGAATGGCGATCGCCCCTGCATTACCCGGACCAGTCGTGTCAGCCGCTACTCTAGCGCCATTCTGAATCGTGACCGCAGGAGCTTGAAAATCAAGAGTGCCTGCCTTGCCAGTTCCGGCTGAGTTGCTGAGAATGTCGCGATTTACGACAATTCCTGTTTTGGCCAGCAGTCTGGCATTACCTGCATCCCCTGTAGTCGACGACAGATCGATCGGTGCATTGATGTTGATCGCTTGGCGGGCATTAATGGTTAATGAACGAATGTTATTACCAGCTCCATTACTGGTAATACCTACTCCCGTTGGAATTGGCGGAGTTGGAATAGTATTCAGCGCGATATTAATATCACCTCCACCTAATTGCGGATTGGGGAAGTAGTGATTAGTCAAGAAAATGACACCATTGGGTGCCTGCATCACAATGTCGCCAATATTGATATCTGCACCCGTTGCAGGAGCCGCAATGTTGGGCAGTGGACCCAGAATAAACGCCGGACCAGAACCATAATCAATATCGGTCCCATTGGTGGCGAGGGTTCCTGCTCGAATATCAAGCGTTGGAGATGCGCTGCCGTTGATGGTGATAGGGGTACCATCAGGTAGGTTAAAGGAGGCTTCGTTAACTAAAGTGCCATCCGGTAGTCGAAAGGTAGGATTGTTGAATGGGTTAATCGTCCGAGTGATATCAGGATCAGCACCGGTGATAAGAACACCACGGGGAATATTCACCTGGCCACCGGCCAAAATGTGAAGCGAGACTCCTTGATAGGCGCTGAGACTGACATCACCACTAGCCCGAATGATCGGGTCATAGGGGCTGTAGAGATCTCCTAATGTTCCATCTAGCTGCTCAATGCGGAAATTGCCGCCCGCCCAGTAGTGGGCATCTCCAGCCACTGGGTTCTGCGATCGCAATACCAAGTCTCCCCCAGCCATTAACCCACTCTCAGGATGGCTGAGAGCAAAAATATCGATCGCCTGATCCCCCTGGACTGACAGTTTTCCACCTGCTTGGATCTGTAAAGGGTTCTGCGGACTATCTCGCATTTTGACGGTATTGCCAGCCTGCAGGCTGAGGTCAATCTGTGTGAGTAACTGGCTGTCCACTAGAGTGAGATCTTGGGAAGCAGACAGCATTGCCGAACGGGCTCGCAGTTGTCTTACTTCTGCGTCGCCTGCGATCGCCTCTACTCGCACGCGGCCATTTGGCGCATTGAGCTGTCCACTGCTCGCGACACTTCCACCAACAAAGCTTAAATCTTTACCAACACTCAAGGTACCTGCATTCATAATCCTGCCTGAGCCGACAGAACCATACTGTAACCCTAGTGGAGTGCTGATTGTCAGCAGAGGAGACGCTTGGGAACTACTGGCACTAAAGGTATAGCCATTGTCAAACAGCCAGCGATCGCCCGTACTGGCCGACAGAGAGCCTGTGATATCCAAACGAGCCTGTGGCCCAAATAAGATCCCGTGAGGATTGAGTAAGAATAAGTTGGCGTCTCCTAAAACTCCCAAAACGCCCATAATTCGAGAAGGATCGCTACCTGTCACCCGGCTGAAAATGTTCAAAACCCCTGTCGGATTGGCAAAATACGCACCTGTTCCTTCGGTAATATTGAACGCTCGAAAGCTGTGAAACAGATTGTCCCCTCTGATTGCTCCCCCTTCTATTTGCACAGCAGGAATCCCGCGAATCTGCAAAGTTGGGCTAACGACCGAATTTTCAGAGCCTAGACTATTATCGGGTTGAATTTGGGCTAACGCTTTCTGGTTAGTATCTAAGACTAAACTGAAGCACAGAATTCCTGCTATGAAGAACTGCCGTTTCCCCAAGGAATTGAGACAAGCAATGAAGTTAATAAATTGCATGAAGCACCCTCGTGGCAGCGACATATTGGCTCAGTCTGAATCCAAGTATAGTGCGTAAGTATAGTTTTATTGGATACAGAGATAATTAGTAAATCTAGGCGGACTTCGCAGCAGATCTGACATTTTTTGCTATCCACTCACATCTTGCCCGTCGAGACTCCTGCTCTACTTCTCCTTCCATGACTGCTCGCTGCAAGCGCATCAGGGCACAAATATCCTCTCGATCACGTTGGTGCTGCGATAAGCACCGAAGTTGCTCCTCGACCGCAAGGGTCAAATAACCCGACTCAATAGCCTGTTGAACTAATGCATGCATTTTAAGCACTCTAACCAGAACCCCCAAACTTGTTCGCATCTTTTAATAAGACTCAGGAGGTCAGCGCAAATTTTATGCATATGTATCATTGCATTAGTAAACATATTCGACTGCTACCGATTAGATTTTTAAATTATAGAAGTGCTCATACAATTTAGCTTCTAGGAGGCTGCTTCTGAGTCAAGCCTGAGAGAGACCTATTCGACAATCGCTAAAGACCTTTCTTAACAGAAGATAGAGTCTGGCTAAATGAATAAACCTTTAGTTTGTGCATTGTATATCTAGCCCTAATCCTTGAAAAAATGGCTAAACAATAATAGGGTGAGCACTGCCCACCCTACAAATCTGTATTATAAAACTGGAGCTTGAGAGAAGACAGATACAATCTCTTCACTCCACTGCCTCAGAAAAGTTTCCCAAGAACTTATGCTCTGAGACACTTGCAGCAAGCTTGAGTCTCTCGGATTGAGTAGCAACCCTATCATGACGAAGTCATAAATGGTAGATACCAGATTGTTCTGCACTACCTAGAAGTTCTGGGTTAGAACTTGTGAACGTGCAGAACCTCTGCATCGCAGATATAGGTGATGCCCGAATAATCAGCGAAAAATTGCGCTGCGACCTCATCTGAAATCTTTAAGGCCATATCCCGATTAGAGGTGAGCACTTCAATCTTGATATTTGAGAAAGTGTCAGAAACATTAGGCTGTCCCGACGATCGCACGTTGCGGCTGCCTTTACCACCGGCGGAAACCACCGTGTAACCTGTCGCTCCGGCTTTGTCGATAATCTTGGTGATCTGTTTTAGCAGTAGCTTTTCCGTAACGATAACGAGCTTACTGGCTTGTTGGGTCATGGTGTGTACCTCCTGATGCGTTCCATCGAAACAATTAAAGACAATACTCTATGATTTTGCTTTTAGCCATGTTCTTAAGTCTATATCAAGGATTTGCAAATGCACTCCTTTAGTTACTATCTAACATCAATTGGGGGAGAGCAGTGAGAATGGTAAGCGCCATACCTACGAGACTGCTCACTGGTAGAGTCATCGAATTGAGCGTCGGCTAAGTCCTGAGAGATGGATATGACTCAAGGCAAGATCCCCAAGCTGATCGCGATTTGTAAGAGCGCAGGGCTTAGCTGATCGGATTGTTCTATGCCAACTATTGATAACCGTAGAGATAAGGATGCATAGAAGAATCTCTACAATTGCTATTCGTATTAACCAGAAATATGTGAAAAATGAGCAGTTAAAGGGAAAGCTTATGGTTTGGATTTGATATTGCGTTTCAAATTTATGTTGCCGAGGCGCAAAAATCAGTATCTTTTGGGATAGACTTAAGCACGTAAAGATTCAAATCTCAATAGACTTTAGTCTATATAAAAGGTTGCAAGATAGCGACACTTCGCGGTGTTTGAAAAGCAACTATCCCTGAACGCACGGTTGATAGATGCTCTCCTAACGCCTGCGCTGTAGGGGTGACGCGCTTTGCCCTCGCTTTTTGCAGCTTTTGTGAAGCTCACCTGTCACAAAATCCCTTGTTGGAAAAGATGGAAGGAGGTATCCGTGGATTTCTTGTCCCTTTTCATGATGGACTTTCTGGCGCAATTGCAGTCCCCGACCCTTGGCTTTCTAATCGGTGGCATGGTCATTGCTGCCCTTGGTAGCCAACTGCAAATTCCAGATGCGATCTATAAGTTCATCGTTTTCATGCTGCTCATCAAAGTCGGTTTGAGCGGCGGCATTGCGATTCGCAATGCCAATCTGGTGGATATGCTATTACCCGCGCTGTTCGCTGTGGTAATGGGCATTCTGATCGTATTCATCGGGCGCTACACATTAGCCAAACTCCCGAAGGTCAAAACGGTAGACGCCATTGCGACCGCAGGGTTATTTGGGGCGGTGAGTGGCTCTACGATGGCCGCTGCCCTGACGCTTTTAGAAGAGCAAGGCGTCGCGTATGAGCCCTGGGCCGCAGCTCTCTATCCCTTCATGGATATCCCGGCGCTCGTGACTGCGATCGTCGTGGCCAGCATATACATCAGCAAGAAGCGCAATGCTGCAAGCGAAGATCTCAATAAGCAAGAGTTTTTCAGCAAGCAACCGGTTGCGGCAGGCGATTATTCTAATCCGTCGGAGTATCCCACCACTCGGCAAGAGTATCTCAGCATGCAGCGTGGTGATGGAGGAAATCGGGTCGAAATATGGCCTATCGTGAAAGAAAGCCTCCAGGGCTCTGCTTTATCGGCGCTGCTGCTTGGACTCGTTCTGGGCTTATTAACCCGACCGGAAAGTGTCTACGAAAGCTTCTACGATCCTCTCTTCCGTGGTCTGCTTTCGATTCTAATGCTGATCATGGGGATGGAGGCTTGGTCAAGACTTGGTGAACTGCGCAAAGTGGCCCAGTGGTACGCCGTATATGCTGTGGTGGCACCGTTGCTGCATGGGTTCATTGCCTTCGGTCTTGGCATGATTGCTCACTACGCTACAGGATTCACCCCTGGTGGTGTTGTGATTCTAGCTGTGATCGCCTGCTCCAGTTCAGATATCTCGGGGCCGCCCACGCTGCGCGCTGGTATCCCGTCAGCCAATCCTTCTGCGTATATTGGTGCCTCTACGGCGATCGGTACGCCGATTGCCATTGGTATAGGAATACCGCTCTACATTGGACTAGCCCAGGCACTGATGGGCGCCTGATTCCAAATGGGTCTTGGTCTGCCGTGCTTTCCTAATGCGGCAGACCAACGCGACATACAAGGCTTACTTTTTCAACTCAAAGCTCTGCGCAGTCCATGGAGATCCTTGACTCCATGGAGATTATTTATAAAAGCCTCATCATAAAATCAAAAATTTTTAAAATTAATTGCTAATCAAATAATTTGGGCCAGTATTGGTTGAGATGTTGACATCTCATCTCAGCGATTTTTGTTAATCTGCTGCACTCAAATTTTGATGTATTAAAAGCTATGAATATAATCATGCTTTCAGATTTTCGGTCAAATCATGTAGACGAACTACTGAAATGCTATTCACTCTGAAGACTTTTTTATCTAATGAGTTATCTCTCGGTTTGAACGGCGTAAACGGTCAACGGGCTACCATCTAAGTCAATGGATTTGTACCAGACATGCTTCCTGTTTGGCAGAGGCTGAAACTCGCCCACGTAGGCTTTTTTGCCTAATTCTGTCTGGAGCGCAGGAGTTAGCCCTGGCAATGCTCCCTTGGGCACTTCGCTAGACCAGCTTGATATAAAGCCCCTGAAATTGCTCTTGCTGTCTTGGGCTACATAAGTGGCGCCTTTGAACGTGACGATATAGGTGTAGAGCGGCATGTTACTCCCTATGGACTGAGTGTCAGATTCGCTGGATAGGACTTTATACTTTTTAGTGAGTTGTGGTTAATCAATGTGCTTTTATTGAGTGCCGATGGCCTCTTGACTCTCGTTGATTATTCTTCTGTAATCGAGATGCATGCAAATTATTTTGCAGGCCGCCACTATTATTACTTGACTGTCTTTTCAAGAGAAGCTAGAAGCTTCCTGAGCAAGGAAGTTAGAGTATTTATCTCGTCGGGTGTTGCAAAGTGAGAGAGCAACTCCTGTTCGGTGGACAATAGCGCGGGAACGACTGTATCTGCTAACTGAACGCCCTTGGGGGTGAGCTGTACCATGACGCTGCGGCGATCGCCCGGATCCCTCAAGCGCTCTACGATGCCGTCCTGCTCGAGGCGATCGATGCGGTTGGTCATGGCCCCTGACGACAGCATCAGCAGGCCGTACAAATCCGTTGGCTTTAGGCGATAGGGCGGCCCTTGGCGTCGCAGCGTGGCGAGTACATCGAAGGACCAAAGGCTCAGTCCATACTCTGACAACACGGTTTCTCGCTGCTTCTCCAAGAGACGCGCAATCCGCAACACACGGCCTACGACTGCCAAAGCGGAGGCGTCTAGCTGAGGCAGTTCCTGCTGCCATTGCTCAAGGATGTGGTCGATTCTGTCTTGGTTCATGGCGTCATTATATCTTGACATAAAGATTCTTGTTATTTACCTTTATATCAACTATCTTTATATCAAGATACTTAGCTAAATGAACAAAAGCTAAAGGATAAACGATGAAAGTACTACTCACGAGCGCCACCGGCTACATTGGCAGCGCCGTCGCGAGGGCCTTGCAGCTCAGCCATCATCAAGTGGTTGGGATTGCCCGCTCCAAAGCTGCGGCCCAGCACTTAGAGAGAGCCGGGATTCACCCTCACCTGGGCAACTTGACCGACGCAGAGAGTCTGGAGCGGGCAGCGGTTCAGGTGGACGCCATTATTCATACGGCGGCGACGAATAATGCTCAGATGGCCACAGTCGATCGCCAAGCCGTCGCTACTCTCTTGGCGGCGCTGGCAGAAACCCACAAGCCTTTTGTCTATACCAGCGGAGTTTGGGTGATGGGTGATACGGGTGAAACTCTGGCTGATGAAGCGTTTCCGCTGAACCCGTCCCCGATCGTGGCCTGGCGACCTGCTGTCGAAAATGAGGTGTTGGTGGCTGCGGATCGGGGGGTGCGAACGGTGGCGATTCGTCCAGCTTTGGTCTATGGACATGGTGGCGGGCTGCTGTCGATGCTGATGCAGGCGGGGCGAGAACAAGGGGCGGTGCCTGTGATTGGATCGGGTGAGAATATCTGGTCGTTTGTGCATGTGGATGACTTGGCCACGCTGTACGTCAAGGCCATGGAACAAGCACCCCCAGGGACATTGCTAGTTGGGGCGAGCGGAGAGCAGGTGTCTGCGCGGGATGTGGCGCTGGCGGCGGGAGATGCGGCTGGTGTCGGGGCAAGCCTAAACCTGATGTCCTTGGCGGAGGGTCGGCAAATCTGGGGTGATCTGGCCAATGCTTTGGCGCTTAGCCAGCGAGTTTCGGGGGACTATGCGAAGTGTTTGCTGCGTTGGACGCCTGGGGCTCCTTCGGTGTTGGCAGATTTGACGAAGGGGTCGTATTTGCTAACGGCGATCGCCTCTTAGAGGTGTGCGGCTTGACGTCGGTCTCGACGCTCTAATCGTCTACTGAGTTTTGAGAGACGAACCCATAGACTTCATCCATTATCTAAATCATGATTTCTCACCGATTCAGTCGTTTGGGCAAGCTGGTCTGGCGATGTCAGATTTGTTTGTATTTGCTGCTAGCGCTGCTGAGTGGTGCGCTCTTACCGATTCAGGCCAGTCTGAATGCTCAGCTAGCGCGATCGCTCGGTTCTGTTCCTTTGGCTGCTGATCTTTCTTACTTGGTGGGCGCATTGGCGCTGGTTGCTGTACTGCTCACGGATCGCCTTGAGCGTCCGAACTGGTCTGGACTGGTGTCTAGTCCGCCCTGGAGCTGGGCGGGCGGTGTTTTGGGTGCTTGGTACATTTCCTCAAGCACTTATTTCACCTATACCTTGGGCGCTACGCTGACTTTGGGGCTGGTGGTGGGCGGACAGGTGATGATGGGCATCATCACCGATCACTTTGGTTGGCTAAATATTCCTCAACACCGCCTCACGCCCCATCGCCGGTTTGCGGTGGGTCTACTGGCCGTTGCGCTCTTTTTTCTGGTTCAGCCGAGGTAATCACCGATGGAAATATTGATTGTGCTGCTGACGGCGAGTTCAGCTGGTGGATTCTTGTCGATTGGTGCAGCGGCGAATGCCCGTCTGCGGCGATCGCTCCGGTCCCCTGTGGCTGCGGCCACCGTCAATTTTATGGTCGGATTTAGTACACTGACCCTACTATTGGTGTTGGGTGTGCTGGGCTCGGTTGACTTGAGCCGCTTGGCTCTGGTGCCTTGGTGGGCGTTTCTGGGTGGCTTGCTGGGAGCGGTTTTTGTCACTTTGAACACCCTGGTTGTGCCTCAGCTCGGGCTGACAACAACGACGCTGGCGGTGGTTTGCAGTCAAATGACGATGTCTCTGCTGGTGGATCAATGGGGTTGGTTTGGCCTCACGCCTCACCCGATCAATGCTTCACGGGCGATCGCGATTGTGCTGCTGTTGGTGGCTGTGGCGCTGACGCAGCTAGATCGCGATCGCCCCACAAAGTCAGCGATCGCTCCAGTCCTTCTAGACTCTCCCCCTGATCCGCGATCGGAGAGCGATCGCTAGCCTGATCAGTTGTGTTTGTGTCTGTGCCATCAGTACCCACCGATTAAACGGATGACTTCGAAGAATACCTCAGGAGAAAGTAGATGCAATGGCTGAATGAGCCTCCCCAATGGTCGGGGTCAGACAAGCAACTAATAGTCAAAACAGCTCCCAAGACTGATTTTTGGCGCATTACTCACTACGGCTTCATTCGAGATAACGGACACTTTTACTTCAGTGCGATCGCCACAGACTTCACAGTGGAGGTCACCATTCGCGGCGAATACAAAGATCTCTATGACCAAGCAGGTATCATGCTGCGGGTCGATGAAAAACACTGGATCAAAACAGGGATCGAGTATGTCGATGGGGTACAAAATCTAAGTGCCGTTGTGACCCATGTCTACTCTGACTGGTCAAGGACTCCTTTGCCTGATGCTCCTGAATCCCTCCGGTTGAAAGTAGAGCGCCGCCAAGAAACGATTCAGATATTCTATTGGGAGCCCTCATCCGGCTATATTCCTTTTAGAATGACCTACCTTCCGACGTCGGAGGCTCTCCAGGTCGGCCTCATGGGTGCGTCGCCCGAGGGAGATGGATATCTCGTCACTTTTGAAGACTATCAGCTCAAGCTCACTAGCTGACGTCTGGCGCGATCGGATGGAAAAAGGATGGTGAGCCGATTATCTTTTTAGGGAATTATCGGATAGCAGGGTGCGTGACCGAAAGGTTAATGGCTGCCTGCGGTAGCGGGGTTTGCGCGCTTCACAGCTTAGAAGATTCAGTGTCTAGAACGTTGCTCCATACATACGCGCTCGCTGTAAGGCGTAGGCGTGTAAGTCGAAATTCGCGAGGTCTTGCGCCGCATCCTGAGAGAAGCGCAAGACCCGATTAGGATGGAGTCGTCCCTGCGCCTGAAGGGCAAGCTCATACAAAATTCCGGCGTTGCCTTCTTCTTCAAAGTCTACAAGCACCTTGCGCGCACATTCTTCAGCGCGGCTCCAGTGACCCTCTGCTAGGGCGATCGCCGCCTCCGCAATCCAAGGCTCCCAATATATACTGCCGCCATAGGGCGAAGGATGTTTCGCCCGGTTCACTGCCCAAACGCGCTGCGCCTGCTGTGCCAGTTCTATTCCTTCGGACTGTCGGCGCAAGGCAATTAACAGCCACGCTTCTTTCATATAGTGGTAGTGGGAATCTCCAGAGTTGGCGTCTCGAGTTGCCTGGAGTTCTTTTTCTAAGTCAGCATCCGTCACCATACATGCCTCCTTCCAGTGAGTTCACGGTCTGGGTCTATATTCACCAATGGCTCACATCGGCGTTTGACAATTACTTTAGATCTTAAAGCTGGGGCTCACTGCACGCTGAGATTAGCCGAGGTCGACTGAGCTGATCCTGTATCGTTGCTTCATCTTTTGCAACTCAGTCGATTCTGTAATGCAAGAAGTTTACTCAAATTGGTAAAATCAATGTCAAACCTTGTCTAACTCGTATATTTTTTACCACAAAAAAGCAACTGAACGCTTACCGAGAATATAGTCGTTAAATATTGTTGAAGCCGGTTTTTCTGCCATGCCAACACACACATGAAGAGGCAGTAAATGCTCTTCGCGAGGATGGCAGTAGCGCGCTGAGGGAGCCTTTTGCCATTCAACCAGACGATGCTCCCGCTCAGACTGAGATACTGTGTCAGAACACACTTCAATTAGCCAATTTTGAAAAGCTTCATTGGCAGGATCGGGTATATTAATTCCTTGCCAAGAAAATGCTTCCATATTGTGGAATGAAAATCCAGATCCAATGACCAGAATATTCTCAGCTATTAACCCTCGTAATGCTTTGCCAAGGGCTATGTGAGCGCTCGAATCAAGGTTATGCAATAGCGAAAGTTGCATTGCAGGAATGTCTGCTTTAGGGAACATAAGCTTTAGGGGAACAAATAAGCCATGATCAAATCCCCGCTGAGAATCTATACGAGCTGGTATATTCTTCTGGGTCAGTAAGCTGGCTATTTTATTGGCAAGCTCGGGACTTCCTGGAGCTGGGTAGGTGATTTCATAAGCTTCATTAGGAAAACCGTAATAGTCGTAAAACATTGGAGGGTTTTGGGCACCTAGCAATGTTGCCAATTTTTCTTCCCAATGGGCACTGATGACAAGGATGGCATCTGGCTTCTTCAATAAAGATGGAAGCTGCAACATAAAATTAATCATCGCTTTATGATTGGCTTCTCCAAGGAGTGGCAAAGGACCTCCTCCATGGGATAAATAGACAATCTGACCCTTTTGAGCCGTCATAAAAAACGTTCCGTGGTTTCCTACAGGTACTCTAAAATGCTAACCGATGCTCTTTCAGCGATCGCGCCTATTCTATTGGACAGACGAATCAAGCTCAGTCTTCGATCGCCTCAATGCCGAGCCGCTTAAGCCGCTCAAGGTTGTCTCTCATTGCCTGAAGCTCTTGGGCGGAGTGTCCCTTCCAGTCTGTCACTTCACCGGTGACTCGCAGCGGATCCCGGGAGCGATATGACTTTGTCGGATTGCCTGGGTACTTCTTGTCCGTCAGATTGGGATCATCTTCGATCGGTCCAGTCGGCTCGACAGTGTAGATTCTGCCAGGCCCTTCGCCGAGGGCCAGCTCGGCCCCCCAGGTGGCTGCATCCAAGGTAGCGGTTAGATAGACGTAGGCTGCTTTCTTTCTCTTGCCATAGTTGGAGCTATAACCAGGCTCGATCAGATCCCCTGGCCTCAGGTCTGCCTTTGTACCATGGTAGAACTGCTGCGAACTCAGGTCATCGATGGCCGCCATTGAATTGGCTCTCATAATGCTTGGATTCACTGTTGTTCAACAATTTAAGTCGGTATTCGAATTACTAGATAGGCTGCTAGAAAGGGGAGGAGATCTGAAGTTGATTTTTTAGAAATGACAGGCAATTATGCACAAATTCAATGAACAGTAAAGTTTGATAATCGGAAATTACATCTGAGTATGTATCTCCATCCTGGAGTTTGTCAAAATCCACTTTGATGTCGATTTGATAAAGAATTGGCAGGGAAACAGGAAAATCAGCGTAGCTATACTGAAAAATAGCAATTCCCTTGTATGTAATGTCTTCTTTCTTGATTTCCATTCTGTCTCTAATGTTGTGAGAAAGAATATTTCTGATGAATTTAACAATCTTATGAAAATCACTAAACTTGTCTTGATTTTCATAAAAGAAAGTTTTGACAAATAAATCTTTTATCTCTTTTTCTTTGAGAGCTTCAACGATTGACATTGTTACTCCTCGTATCGAGTTGACTAAAATTAAGTGGCTAAATGTGTCAATTTTTTGATAATTGATATAGATGTCTCTTAGTAAATTACTAATGAGACCATTATCAAGATGATATCCGTTTTCGGGATTTTCTATATCTGCTAAAATAGGCAAGGTTTTAACACCCAACGATAAATCCGTATGTCTTGAAAATTGGCTATAAAAATTGCCTAGATGCAGCATTATAAAATACATTCTTGCTGTTTCGTAAGAATTTTTCAATGTCAACAGAGATTCTTGCCGCATAACTTTAATCTCATTTGAATACAGTTATTGTAACTATTTTGCGCCTAACTTGACTATTTTCTTGAACCAATACTCTGATTGGATAAACGAATTTTATTGAAAAACTTGAATTAATTAAAAATATCTATTCGAAAAAATTATTGATGGCTCCTAGTATGTATCTCAAGATTCGCTAAAAATTAAATCCAATTGGTAATGATAATAATGCCTGTTCAACTAAGAAGTATCGTCAGTCTTGACAAGTGTTAACTCTCTTAAGTGATGAGATTTAGTGCTCAATTATGTAAATCTATGTATTGAAGACTGGATAAACTAGATGCTTCATTTTTTATGTTATTCGATACTTCTACGATGTGAAATTAGCCTTGAAAGAATTAAAATGAATATTTTGTGAATAAGACTGAGGTTTTGGGATGTTATTTGGCAGGTCAGTGACTAAATATGGGAAGGAGAAGATGATCGATTAAAATAACTGGACAGTATTTCTGATGACTGCTGCTGTGGGAGCATGGTGCTTTGGCATTCTGGCCTTGCGGACGATGCCTGGACTGAGCGAAGCTGAGGGTGGCTGGATCAGGCCGCTATCCCGTGGCTGGTCCAGAAGCGCTGGATTTTGGCTCTGGCAGTCCTGAGGTCAGAGCACGCTGGTTTCAATAGACGGTGAATCTCGCGCGATCGCCCCTCCCGGTTCTTGAGGGTTAGGCGATCGCGCTTTTTTTTGGGCAAGAGCGCCCTTGCGGAACAGGGGCCTTGGAAACGTGAAAAAAGATGTCTATTTCTTCAGCCGATTGTTTCGATCAATTTAAAATAGAAATGTCTGCAACTCAACAAAAAAACAGCAGACTTACGCAACATCAAAGTTGTAGAAATCGCCTCAAAAAGACTTATCAATTGGGACTTGCGCGGCGTTTCAATCAGCAAGAATCTGGGTTTGTTTCTTGTAAAAACCAGAGACTCTCGAGCGGCTCCTGAGCCCTGATTGGGCATCTAATTGCTAATGTTTAGCAACTAGCTTCTTCGGTTGAGTTTTTCTTTGAAACCTACAGAAAAGCTTCAGGTTCTCCTCTAGATCTTTACAGTTCAATAAAGCTGTCCCCAAATCTTGTTAATTGGCATCGCTGAGTCTACGCGACTTTGTTGTGATCGACTGAAGCAATCAATCCCATCACCCCACTGATGGTTGAGCACTATGACCTCTTCACCTACACCAGCTGTTCGAACTCCCGGCGATGCTGAGCGCCAGTCACCGGCCAAAGCTGCCAAAGCCGAAGGCGATCGCCGCTTCAAGGCCCTTGATACGGTGATGAAACGCAACCAGCACCGGCCCGACGCCCTGATCGAGGTGCTGCACAAAGCTCAGGAAACCTTTGGATTTCTCGAAGAAGACGTCCTCAACTATGTTGCGCGGGGCCTCAAACTGCCCCTGAGCCGCGTCTACGGCGTCGCAACCTTTTATCATCTCTTTTCCCTCAAGCCCAGCGGCCAGCACACCTGCGTCGTCTGTCTGGGCACGGCCTGCTACGTCAAAGGCAGCAACAAAGTGGCAGAAATCCTAGAAAAAGAGCTGGGGATCACCCTCGGCCAGACCACTGCCGACGGCAAGGTATCTCTGATGGCGGCCCGCTGTATCGGGGCCTGCGGCATTGCGCCTGCGGTGGTCTTTGACGGGACAGTGGCTGGCAAGCAGGGGCCAGAGGACGCGCTGACCCGGATTCAGGCTTGGGAAGCGGAGTAGGGGGTACCCATGGATTTTATTGAACTGCAACATATCGCTGAGACTGTGCGATCGCGCCGAAAGCCAGTGCGGATCCACTGCTGCACCTCGACGGGATGCCGCGCGGCCCAGTCCCTCGACGTCCTCGAAAATCTCCAGACCGCTGCCAACGAGCAGGGCATGGGCGATCGCATCGAGGCCGTTGGCGTCGGCTGCATGGGGTTCTGTGGTCGGGGGCCGCTGGTCCACATCGAGAACACCGAGCACATCTTTGAAGAAGTGCGTCCCGACCAAGCCGCAGGGATCGTCAGCGTCTGCGGTGGCGGCGAAGCCACAGCCACCCGTGGGGATCTGCGCCATCCCTTCTTTGCGCGCCAGATGAAGATCGTCCGGGAGCACAGCGGCATCATTGACCCCGAGCGCATCGAGGACTACATCGCCGAGGGCGGCTACCAGGCCCTGCACAAGGCCCTCTATGAAATGACCCCCAGCGAAGTCGTAGACCAGATCAGCAAGAGCGGTCTGCGGGGACGCGGCGGCGGCGGCTATCCCACCGGCCTCAAATGGGCCACCGTGGCGAAAATGCCCGGCGATCAAAAGTATGTAATCTGCAATGGGGATGAGGGCGACCCGGGAGCCTTCATGGATCGCAGCGTCCTCGAGAGCGATCCCCACCGCATCCTGGAGGGAATGGCGATCGCCGGTTATGCCATCGGGGCCAACCACGGCTATATCTACGTGCGGGCCGAATATCCCCTGGCCATTCAGCGGCTGCAAAAAGCCATTCAGCAGGCCAAAAAATACGGCCTGCTCGGCAGCCAGATCTTCGAGTCTCCCTTTGACTTCAAGGTCGACATTCGCATTGGCGCAGGGGCCTTTGTCTGCGGCGAAGAGACCGCCCTCATCCACTCCATCGAGGGCCAGCGCGGCGTCCCCCGCCCCCGGCCGCCCTACCCCGCCGAGTCGGGTCTGTGGGACTGTCCCACCCTAATCAATAACGTGGAGACCTTCGGTAATATCACGCCGATCATTCAGCGGGGCGCAGACTGGTACGCCAGCATCGGCACCGAGAAGAGCAAAGGCACCAAGATCTTTGCCCTGACGGGCAAGGTCCGCAACAACGGTCTGGTCGAGGTGCCCATGGGGATCACCCTGCGGGAAATCGTCGAAGAGATGGGGGGCGGCGTCCCCGACGGCACCGTCAAGGCCGTGCAGACCGGCGGACCCTCGGGGGGCTGCATTCCCATTGCCCTGCTCGATACGCCCGTCGACTACGACTCCCTGACCGCCATCGGCTCCATGATGGGCTCTGGGGGCATGGTCGTCATGGACCAGTCCACCAGCATGGTCGAAGTCTCCCAGTACTACATGGACTTTTGCCGCAGTGAGAGCTGCGGTAAGTGCGTGCCCTGTCGGGCAGGCACGGTCCAGCTCCACGGCCTTTTGACCAAGCTGCTGAAGCGCGAGGCCACCGCCGACGATCTGCGGCAGCTCGAAGCGCTCTGCTACATGGTCAAGGAAATGAGTCTCTGCGGCCTGGGGATGACCGCTCCCAACCCGGTCCTGAGCACCCTGAAGTATTTCCCGCAGGAGTATCTCGATTTGCTGCGATCGCCCGTCACTGCCGATGGGCACCCCTCCACTGTGCAATCCCGATGAGGTAACCCGAATGTCAGTCAAAACGCTCAAAATTGACGGCGTGGATGTTGCCATCGAAGAAGGCAGCACCGTGCTCCAGGCGGCCAAAGAAGCGGGCGTCGCCATTCCCACCCTGTGTCACCTAGAAGGGGTCTCCGACGTCGGGGCCTGCCGGCTGTGCATGGTCGAAATCGAAGGCACCTCCAAGCTCTCTCCGGCCTGCGTCACCCAGGTGGCGGAGGGCATGCACGTGCACACCAGCAGCCCCAAGCTCCAGGAGTATCGCCGGATGGTGGTGGAGCTGCTGTTTACCGAAGGCAATCACGTCTGCTCGATCTGCGTTGCCAATGGCAACTGCGAGCTGCAAGATGTGGCGATCCAGGTGGGTATGGATCACGCGCGCTTTCCCTATCGCTTCCCCGATCGCAAGGTCGATATTTCTCACCCCATGTTCGCCCTCGACCACAACCGCTGTATCCTCTGTACCCGGTGCGTGCGGGTATGCGATGAGATCGAGGGCGCCCACGTCTGGGACGTCGCCCAGCGCGGCGAGAACTGCTACATCGTCTCGGGCCTCAATCAGCCCTGGGGCGAGGTAGACGCCTGCACCTCCTGCGGCAAGTGCGTGGACGCCTGCCCCACCGGATCTCTCTTCCGGCGCGGCGAGACCACCGGGGAGAAAGTGGGCGATCGCGGCAAGCTCGAATTTTTGGTCACGGCACGGGAGAAGCACGAATGGACAAGATAAAATTTGCCACGGTTTGGCTGGCGGGCTGCTCGGGCTGCCACATGTCGTTTTTGGATCTAGATGAGTGGCTGCTGGAGCTGGCGCAGCATGTGGATGTGGTCTATAGCCCCGTGGGCTCGGACCTCAAAAATTATCCCGAGAATGTCGATGTATGTCTGGTGGAAGGGGCGATCGCCAATGACGAAAACCTCGCCCTGATTCGGGAGGTGCGCCAGCGCACCAAGATCCTGGTCTCCTTTGGGGACTGCGCCGTCACTGCCAATGTCCCCGGTATGCGCAACCTCCTGGGCAGCGCTGAGCCGGTCCTCAAGCGCTCCTATCTGGAGCTGGCGGACAATACTCGCCAACTGCCCCACGAGCCGGGCATCGTGCCGGAGCTGCTCGATCGGGTGATGCCGGTGCACGAAGTGATCCCTGTTGATATTTTCATGCCGGGCTGTCCTCCCTCCGCCGATCGGATTCGCGCCACCCTAGAGCCGCTGCTCCGGGGCGATCGCCCCCAGATGGAAGGGCGCGACATGATCAAATTTGGCTAAGTCAGTGCAGGGGGCATTTTCTCCCAACCCTTGAGGAGACAGTAGAAAATGCCGCATCGAAGCAGAAGCGAGGACTCTAGGAATGTCTAAAACCGTTGTCATTGATCCGGTGACCCGCATTGAGGGACACGCCAAAATCTCTATCTTTTTGGATGAGGCGGGAGATGTCTCCGAAGCGCGCTTCCACGTGGTGGAGTATCGGGGCTTTGAGAAATTTTGTGAGGGGCGTCCCTTCACCGAAATGGCTGGTATCACTGCCCGCATCTGCGGAATCTGCCCCGTCAGTCACCTGCTAGCCTCCGCCAAGACCGGCGACAAAATCCTGGCGGTGAAGATCCCCATCGCGGCAGAAAAGCTGCGGCGGATGATGAATTTGGCCCAGATCATCCAGTCTCACTCTCTCTCTTTTTTCCACTTGAGCAGTCCGGATTTCTTGCTGGGGTGGGACAGCGATCCGGCCAAGCGCAGCGTCTTTGGGCTGATCGAGGCGAACCCAGACTTGGCGCGGGCCGGCATCCGTCTGCGCCAGTTCGGGCAGACCGTGATCGAGCTGCTGGGCGCCCGCAAGATCCATGCGGCCTGGACCGTGCCGGGCGGCGTGCGATCGCCCCTATCGGAGGAGGCGCGCCAGTGGATCCGCGATCGCCTGCCCGAATCCCTCGACACGATCCATCTTGCCCTGGGCCTCTTTAAAGATCTCATCGACGGAGCCTTAAAAGAGGAGATTAATATCTTTGGGCAATTTCCCTCGCTGTTTATGGGACTGGTGGGAGCCGACAACCAGTGGGAGCACTACGACGGGCGTCTGCGCTTCACCGATAGCCAAGGCCAGATCGTCGCCGATGGTCTCAGCGAAGACGACTATGAAACCTTTTTGGGAGAAGCGGTCGAGCACTGGTCTTACCTGAAATTCCCCTATTACAAGCCGCTGGGCTATCCCGGCGGGATCTATCGCGTGGGGCCGCTGGCGCGCCTAAATGTGTGCAGCCACATCGGCAACCCGGCCGCCGATCGCGAACTGAAGGAATTTCGCGATCGCTCGGGTGGGGTAGTCACCTCGTCATTTCTCTATCACTATGCCCGCCTAATTGAGATCCTGGCCTGCCTAGAGAAGATCCAAGATCTCGTCGAAGATCCAGACGTGGTCTCCAAGCGCGTGCGGTCCGAGGGCGGCGTCAACCAGCTAGAGGCCATCGGCGTCAGCGAAGCGCCCCGAGGCACGCTCTTTCACCACTACAAAGTGGATGAAAACGGCCTGATTCAAAAGGTCAACCTGATCATTGCCACGGGCCAAAATAACCTGGCCATGAACCAAACCGTCACCCAGATTGCCAAAGAATATATCCACAATGGACTGGATGAGGGAGGCATCCCGGAAGGGTTCCTAAACCGCGTGGAGGCTGGGATTCGCTGCTTTGATCCGTGCCTTTCTTGCTCGACCCACGCAGCGGGCCAGATGCCCCTCCATGTGCAGCTGATCGCGCCGGATGGCGCGGTGGTGAAAGAGCGCTATCGAGGCTAGTGAATTTAGAGCAATTAATTTAGAGCAATTAATTCAGGGCAACTAATTCAGAACCATGATGGACTATCTCATCATTGGGTTTGGGAATACCCTGCGAGGAGATGACGGGGTCGGTCCCCAGGTGGCAGAGGCGATCGCTCAGTGGCAGCTTGCCAACGTGCGATCGCGCTCGGTTCATCAGCTGACGCCGGAGCTGGCCGCTGAGATAGCCCAGGCCCAGACGGTGATTTTTGTGGATGCGACGGTGCAAGGGGAGACTGTGCAGTGGCGAGCGATCGCCGCTGGCGCAGAGGCCCCCTGCACCGCTCACTATGCAGACCCGCGATCGCTGCTAGTCATCAGTCAAATCCTCTACGGGCGATCGCCCCAAGCCTATGAACTTTTGATACCAGCCGTTGACTTTTCCTTTGGAGAAACCCTGTCTGAAACAACAAAAAACAACCTAAAAGTTGCCTTAGAAAAACTTAAGAAGATTCTTGGTTCAGACCTCCAAAAAGCGTGAATACTAAAGGTATAGACTCTTAGTAGAGATGAAAGTAAAGACTTCAAAAGATTGCAAACCCTGTTGATTTTGTCAAGGAACTAAGAGATCTAAATTCACTCCTTGAACAGCCTTGAAATTTGCAGGAGATTGTTATGGAATCTGGACGCAATAGTCATCCCACTCTCTTTGAAAGAATCCAAAGCGCAACCGAAGAAGCGCACCGAGTCTCAGAGCTCTATGGGCCTGACTCTCCCGAAAGCGCGGCCGCCTGGGATGTGGTCGAAGAGCTCCAGGCCGAGGCCGCTCACCAGAAAGATCACCCGGGGCATTTTCGCAATCCAAATAAGTCTTTTGCGGCTTACTGCGAAGAATATCCCGAGTCGTCTGAAGCCCGAGTGTACGACAGCTAAATCTGCTAAATCAGCCCTTTGCGAATGAACAAAAAGGCTGATTTTGATTGGTATTTCTTAAGATTTAGGGCGATCGCCATGCATGAAGTCGGCATAATGCAAAACACCCTAGAAATTGCGCTTCAGCATGCTGCTCAGCAAGGCGCTTCTCGCATTCATCAGATCACGCTGCGGGTCGGCGATCTCTCCGGGGTAGAGCCCGAGGCGCTGCGGTTCGCCTTTGACGTGATCACCCAGGGCACCCTCGCCGAACAGGCAACCTTGACCATCGATCGGGTGCCGGCCCGCTGCTACTGCCCCCAGTGCCACCAAGAGTTTCAGCCGACGGACTGGATCTACGCCTGTCCTCACTGCGAGCAGGTCAGTGCCGATCTGCGCCAGGGCCGAGAGCTAGAACTCGCTTCCATGGAGATTTCTTAAACCATGTGCCAAGACTGCGGATGCAGTGAAATTCAAGCCATCGCTATTAATGGGGTTGTTCAAGCCCCGCTTCCACCGGATGCTGCTGTCCCCCACGCCCATTCTCACTCTCACCCTCACCCCCACACCCACTCTCACCCTCCCGGGGATGCTGAGCCGCAAACCCTGCAGGTACACGCTGCTCTGCTCTCGAAGAACGATCGCTTTGCGGAGCGCAATCGCGGCTATTTCTCTGCCAAGCATCTCCTTGTTTTAAATATTTTGTCGTCTCCGGGAGCCGGAAAAACGGCGCTGATTGAGCGGCTGATTCGCGAGACGGCTGCTGGCGCACCAACCGGGCGATCGCCGCGGGTCGGCGTGATCGTGGGCGATCTGGAAACCGACGAAGATGCTCGGCGACTGCGTCAGGCAGGCGCTCCGGCAGTGCAGATCACCACGGGGACCGCCTGCCACCTGGAAGCCGATATGGTGGCCCAGGCCATGGAGCAGCTCGATCTGGACGCCCTGGACTGGCTGATTGTGGAAAATGTGGGCAATTTGGTTTGCCCCGCTGCCTACGATCTGGGCGAGACCCTGCGGGTGGTGCTGCTGTCGACCACCGAGGGCGAGGAAAAACCGCTGAAGTATCCTACGGCCTTTAAGTCGGCGGATGTGGTGGTGATCAACAAGATCGATATCGCCGAAGCGGTGGGCTTTGACCGGGGGCGGGCGATCGCCAATATTCGGGTGATGGCGCCCCAGGCGAGGCTGTTTGAAGTATCTGCCCGGACCGGCCAGGGGATAGAGCCCCTGATCCAGTACCTAGGCAGCCAAGGGCGATCGCCCCAGGCGGTGGCGGGAGGGCAGTCATGGCCAGCTTACGGTTAACCTGCGTCTCGGGTCTGCAACGCCTCGCGGTGCACGCGGAAGGCGTGGTGCAGGGGGTGGGGTTTCGGCCCTTTGTCTATGGGCTGGCAACGGAGCTGGGCCTGACGGGCTGGGTAAAAAATTCATCTGCTGGGGTTTCGGTGGAAGTCGAGGGCGATCGCCCGGCCCTGGAGCAGTTCATCGCTCGCCTGCAAACCGACAAGCCAAACCACAGCCGCCTGACCCAGGTGGACGTTGACTGGCTGTCGCCCTGCGGCTACAGCCACTTCGAAATTCGCGATTCCCAAGACCAGGGTTCGAAGACCGCCCTAATTTTGCCGGACCTGGCAACCTGTCCCGACTGTCTGCGTGAGATGCACGATCCGAGCGATCGCCGCTACCGCTATCCCTTTACCAACTGCACCCACTGCGGCCCGCGCTTTAGCATTTTGCGATCGCTCCCCTACGACCGGCCCAATACGACCATGGTCGGCTTTCAGATGTGCCGGGCCTGCCAGGCCGAATACCACAACCCGCGCGATCGCCGCTTCCATGCCCAGCCGACGGCCTGCCCCGCGTGCGGCCCCCAGCTTGCCCTGTGGGACCGGGCGGGCAACACGCTGGCCACCGGGGATGACGCCCTGCTGGCCGCCGCCGATGCCCTGTGCCGAGGCGATATCCTGGCCCTCAAGGGGCTGGGGGGCTTTCATTTGATGGTGGACGCTCGCAACGGCGGGGCGGTCCATCGCCTGCGCCGCCGCAAACACCGCCCCGACAAGCCTTTGGCCCTAATGTATCCGTCTTTGACGGCGGTGAAGCAAGACTGCTGGGTGTCGGAGCTGGAGGCGTCCCTGCTGACCTCGCCTGCAGCGCCGATCGTGCTGCTGGAGCGGCGGCTGGGGGCGGATTTGCCCCCGGCGATCGCCCCCGGTAACCCCAACCTGGGCGTGATGCTGCCCTACACGCCCCTCCATCACCTGCTGCTGGAGGAGCTGGAGTGTCCGGTGGTGGCCACGAGCGGTAACCAGAGCAGTGAGCCGATCTGTATTGATGAAACCGATGCCCTGAGCCGCTTGGGGGCGATCGCCGATGTCTTTTTGGTCCACGATCGCCCGATTGCGCGACCCGTCGATGACTCCATCGTGCGGGTGATGGCGGGGGAACCCGGGGTGCTGCGGCGAGCGCGGGGCTACGCGCCGCTGTCGCTGTCCCTGCCGCCGACCCTAGTCGCTGAAGACGCCGTAGTTCTGGGGGTTGGGGGCCATCTGAAAAACACCGTGGCCGTCGCCCACCACCGCACCTTGATCCTGAGTCAGCACCTGGGAGATCTGGAAAACCTGCCCACGGTGGCGCGCTTTCGGGAGGCGATCGCCCAGCTCACGGCCCTCTATGACGTCCAGCCCCAGGCCATCGGCTGTGATGCCCATCCGGACTATCACGCTACCCAGTTTGCCCACACCCTGGGCGCCACCGTGATCCCCGTCCAGCACCACTACGCCCACGTCCTGGCCTGCCTGCTAGAAAACCAGGTCGAGCCGCCGGTCCTGGGGATCGCCTGGGACGGCACGGGCTACGGCCTCGACGGCACCCTGTGGGGCGGCGAATTTTTGCAGGTGCCCGCCGCTGCGGCGGCCCCGGCGGCTGGTTTTGTTCGGTTTGGCTCCCTGGCGCCCTTCCGGCTGCCGGGCGGCGAGCTGGCGGTGCGCGAGCCGCGCCGCAGCGCCCTGGGGCTGCTGGTGAGCTGCCTGGGAGAGGCCGCTTGGTCGCTGGACCAGCTGGCACCGCTGCGGGCCTTCGAGTCGGGGGAGCGATCGGTGCTGCGCACCATGGTCGAGCGGGAGCTAAATGCGCCCCTGACCTCCAGCGCGGGCCGCTGGTTTGATGCGGTGGCTTCTGTGCTCGATCTCTGTCAGGTCAGCACCTTTGAGGGACAAGGGGCCATGGCCCTGGAGGCGGCGATCGCCGGTTACGCCACTGATGCCCACTATGCCTACACCCTAGAGGCCGATCCCCAGGGCCGCTGGCTGCTCAATCCCCGGCCCGCCATCTCCGAAATCCTGGCCGATCAGCAGCGCGGGGTGCCGGTGAGCGCGATCGCGGCTCAGTTCCACAACACCCTGGTGGCCGGTATGGTCGCCCTGGCCCGCAAGGCCGGTGTGGAGGCGATCGCCCTTACAGGGGGCTGCTTCCAAAACCGCTATCTGCTGGAGCGCGCTATCGATCAGTTGCAGGCGGCAGGTTTCGTAGTGTACTGGCATCGCCGCATTCCGCCCAATGACGGCGGCCTCGCCGTTGGCCAAGTGGCTGCGGTGCTGCGATCGCCCCGCTAGGGGGCAGCCCTGCCCGCCGGGTCCCAGTTTAGGAGTTTTCCCATGTGCCTTGCCGTTCCGGGTCAAATCGTGAGCATTGCCGAGAGTCCTGACCATCCCGATCAGCCAGACCTGTGGCGATCGGGCCAGGTGAGCTTTGGGGGCGTGCTCAAAACCATCAGCTTGGCCTACGTTCCCGAGGCCTGCGTGGGGGACTACGTGATTGTCCACGTGGGCTTTGCCCTGAGCGTTGTGGACGAAGCGGAAGCCCAGCGCACCTTAGAGGATCTGGCGGTGTTGCGAGAGAGCGCCCCCACCCCAGGCACCCACTAGTTTTCCCTGGCTGCTGCCAGCCCCGTATTTCCCGTCAAACGACACGATCAAGAGGGTCCGATCATGCGAACCAAGACCTTTGCCACCCTCGACGGTAACGAAGCCGTCGCGCGGGTTGCCTACCGCCTCAGTGAAGTCATTGCTATCTATCCCATCACGCCCGCCTCGCCGATGGGAGAGTGGGCGGACGCGTGGTCCTCGGCCAGTCAGCCCAATCTGTGGGGTACCGTGCCCGCCGTGGTCGAAATGCAGAGCGAAGGCGGCGCCGCTGGCACGGTCCACGGCGCGCTGCAGGCGGGATCGCTCACCACGACCTTTACGGCGTCCCAGGGCTTGCTGCTCATGATCCCCAACCTCTACAAGATTGCTGGGGAGCTGACGCCGGCGGTGATTCACATTGCGGCGCGATCGCTGGCGGCCCAGGCCCTCTCGATTTTTGGGGATCACAGCGATGTGATGGCGGTGCGGGCCACCGGGTGCGCCCTGCTGTGCTCTGCCTCGGTCCAGGAAGCCCAGGACATGGCGGCGATCGCCACTCGGGCCACCCTGGCCACCCGCATTCCCTTTTTGCACTTCTTCGACGGCTTCCGCACCTCCCACGAGATCCAGAAAGTGGCGCTCCTGGAGGACGATGAGCTGCGCGGCTTTATTCCGGAGGATCTGGTGCTGGCCCATCGCGCCCGCGCCCTCACCCCCGATCGCCCGGTGATTCGCGGCACTGCCCAAAACCCCGACGTCTACTTCCAGGCCCGGGAGACCGTGAACCGCTTCTACAATGCCGCTCCGGGGGCGGTGCAAGACGCGATGGACGAGTTTGCTCGCCTGACGGGGCGGCAATACCAGCTCTACGAGTACTACGGCCACCCCGAGGCGGACCGGGTCGCGGTGCTGATGGGCTCGGGCTGTGAGACAGTCCACGAAACCGTGGATGCCCTGATGGCCCAGGGGGAACGGGTGGGCGTCCTGAAGGTGCGTCTCTACCGGCCCTGGAGTCTCCAGCGCTTTGTGAAGGCGCTGCCCAGCACTGTGCGGGCGATCGCCGTTTTGGACCGCACCAAGGAGCCCGGCAGCATGGGCGAACCCCTCTACCTCGACGTGGTCAATGCCCTGGTCGAAAGCCAGCGCTTTAGCCCGCTGCCGGTGGTGGTGGGCGGTCGCTACGGCCTCTCCTCCAAGGAGTTCACCCCGGCTATGGTGAAGGCGGCCTTTGACAACTTGTCCTTGCCCGATCCCAAGAATCACTTCACCCTGGGCATCGAGGACGACATTACCCACACGTCGCTGGCCTACGATCCCACCTTCTCCACTGAGCCGGCCAGCGTGGTGCGATCGATCTTTTACGGCCTGGGCTCCGACGGCACCGTGGGCGCCAACAAGAACTCGATCAAAATCATTGGCGAAGAAACGGACAACTACGCCCAGGGCTACTTTGTCTACGACTCCAAGAAATCGGGCTCGGTGACGGTGTCCCACCTGCGCTTTGGCCCGAACCCGATTCGCTCGACCTACCTGGTCAGCCGCGCCAACTTTGTGGCCTGCCACCAGTGGGAGTTTGTGGAAAAATTTGACCTGCTGGGGGCGGCTGAACCCCACGGAGTCTTTTTGCTCAACAGCCCCTATAGCCCCGAGGAAACCTGGGCGCGCCTGCCCGCCAAGCTGCGATCGCAAATCCGCGATCGCCAGCTGTCGGTGTACACCATCGACGCTTCGCGGGTGGCTCGAGAGGCGGGCATGGGCGGCCACATCAACACCGTCATGCAGGTGTGCTTCTTTGCAGTGGCGGGGGTGCTGCCTCGCGAAGAGGCGATCGCTCGCATCCAGCAGTCCATCCGCAAGACCTACGGCAAGAAGGGCGAAGCTGTGGTCGAGATGAACCTGCGGGCCGTGGACCAGACCCTGGAGCACCTGTATCCGGTGGACTACCTCCACTACGCCACCCCCAGCACCGGCCCAGACACTGAGCGATCGCCCATCCCCGACACGGCTCCGGCCTTTGTGCGCGAAGTCCTTGGCAAAATCATTGGCCGCGAAGGAGACTCTCTGCCCGTCAGCGCCCTGCCCATCGACGGCACCTACCCCTGCGGCACCTCCAAGTGGGAAAAACGCAACATCGCTCAGGAAATCCCGGTGTGGGACCCCGACGTGTGCGTCCAGTGCGGCAAATGCGTCATGGTCTGCCCCCACGCCGTCATCCGCGCCAAGGTCTACGAGCCGGAGCAGCTCGCCCACGCCCCCGACGCTTTCAAGCACACGGCGGCCCGAGATCACGACTGGGCCGACCTCCAGTTCACCATCCAGGTGGCAGCGGAAGATTGCACCGGCTGCGGCGTCTGCGTCGACGTCTGCCCCGCCAAGAATCGGGCCGAGCCGCGCAAAAAAGCCATTAATATGGCGCCCCAGCTGCCCCTGCGGGAGCAAGAGCAGGAAAACTGGGACTTCTTCTTGGGGCTGCCCAACCCGCCGCGCGACCAGCTCAAGCTCAGCAAGATCGCCCAGCAGCAGATGCAAGAGCCCCTATTCGAGTTCTCGGGCGCCTGCGGCGGCTGCGGCGAAACGCCGTACATCAAGCTGGTAACCCAGCTCTTCGGCGATCGCATGATGGTGGCCAACGCCACGGGCTGCTCCTCCATCTACGGCGGCAACCTGCCCACCACGCCCTGGACCACCAACGCCGAGGGGCGCGGTCCGGCCTGGTCCAACTCCCTGTTTGAAGACAATGCCGAGTTTGGTCTGGGCTTCCGGGTGGCCATCGACAAGCACACCGAGCAGGCCCGCGAACTCCTAGAGAGCCTCTCGCCGCCGAGGGACAGCAGCTCTCCGCTCCCGGCGGAGCTGGTCGCCGCGATTTTGGATGCTGTCCAGCAGGACGAAGCCGACATCGTCGAGCAGCGCGATCGCGTGGAGCAGCTCAAGCAGGCCCTAGATGCCTGGACCGCCTCCCTGGAGGGCCTCGCAGCTCATCAGGCTCTGCGCAACCGGCTCCAGAGCCTCCACTCCCTGGCCAACTACCTGGTCAAGAAGAGCGTGTGGATCATCGGCGGGGACGGCTGGGCCTACGACATCGGCTACGGCGGCCTGGACCATGTCCTCGCCAGCGGCCGCAACGTGAATATCCTGGTGCTCGACACCGAGGTCTACTCCAACACCGGCGGCCAAATGTCCAAGGCAACGCCTCGGGGGGCGGTGGCCAAGTTCGCGGCAGGGGGCAAACCCGCGCCCAAGAAAGATCTGGGCCTGATGGCCATGACCTACGGCAACGCCTACGTGGCCAGCGTGGCCATGGGAGCCCGCGACGAGCACACCCTCAAGGCCTTCCTGGAGGCGGAGTCCTACCCCGGTCCGTCCCTGATCATTGCCTACTCCCACTGCATCGCCCACGGCATCGACATGACCACCGGCATGCAGCAGCAAAAGGTCGCTGTCGATTCGGGCCGCTGGCTCCTCTACCGCTACGATCCCCGCCGAACCGAGCGCGGCGAAAACCCGCTGATCCTCGATTCGCGATCGCCCAAGCTGCCCGTCGAGACCGCCATGTACAGCGAAAACCGCTTCAAGATGCTGACCCGCAGCAAGCCCGAAGACGCCAAGCGCCTTGTCCAGGAGGCCCAGGCCGACGTCAACACTCGCTGGCAAATGTATCAGTACCTCGCGGCGCGATCGCTCCAGGACGGCCACGGTAATGGCCACTCGGCCCAGCCCCAGCCTCCCTCGGAGCTGACAGCGCAATAGCTCCCGTTCCGGGACGCCCCCGCCGGGGCGTCCCCTTACCCACCTTTGGCAAGGAGAAGTTGACATGGACCTAACCACGACCTACTTGGGCCTCTTGCTGCGATCGCCGCTGGTGGTGGGAGCCGCCGCCCCGCTTACCGAGGACCTTTCCAACCTCCAGCGCATCGAGGCCGCTGGCGCTGGCGCGGTGGTGCTGCACTCCCTCTTCGAAGAGCAGATCCGCCAGGACATGCTGGATCTGCATCACCATCTCCAGCACGGCACCGAGAGCTACGCCGAAGCCCTCACCTACTTCCCAGAGCCTGAAATCTTCCACGTCGGCCCCGAGACCTACCTCGCCCACATCCGGCGGGCCAAGGAGCTGATCGAGATCCCCGTGATCGCCAGCCTCAACGGCTCCACGGCGGGCGGCTGGGTGAACTACGCGCGCCAGATCGAAGAGGCCGGGGCCGATGCCCTAGAGCTAAATATCTACGCGATCCCCACGGATTTTCATCTTTCGGGGGCCGATATCGAGCAGCAGTATCTCGACATCCTGCGGGGGGTCAAAGCCGCTGTCTCGATCCCCGTCGCGGTCAAGCTCAGCCCCTACTTCACCAACCTGGCCGCCATGGCCCACCGCCTGACCTGCGAGGGCGCCAATGCCCTGGTGCTGTTTAACCGGTTCTATCAGCCGGACATCGACATCGAAGAACTCGAAGTGCGGCCCCACGTCTTGCTCAGCACGCCCCAGGCCATGCGCCTGCCCATGCGCTGGATCGCCATTCTCTACGGCCGAATCGACGCCGATCTGGCGGCGACCAGCGGTATCCAGCGGGGGGTCGACGTGGTGCGAATGCTAATGGCAGGGGCCAAAGTTACCATGGTGGTGAGTGCCCTGCTACGCCACGGCATTGATCACTTGCGGGTGATTGAGCAGGAGCTGGTGCAGTGGATGACGGAGCACGATTATCAGGCCGTCTCTGAGCTACAGGGCACCATGAGCCAGATCTACTGCCCCAACCCCAGCGAATTTGAGCGGGCTCAGTATATGAAGGCCATTCAGACCTATCACCCCGCACCGGTCACCAGTTCTGAGCTTCGCTAGTGTCCTAGGTCTCTAGAGCGGGGCACCCGTCCCGTCTCTAGGGGGCCTATCAGTGAGACGGTTTTTATGAAAGTCACCAATTTAGAAGAGCTGCAAGCCCTCATTCAGCGCGTCAAATCGGCCCAAAATACCTTTTCGACCTATTCCCAAGCCCAGGTAGACGCCATTTTCAAAAAAGCGGCGATCGCGGCCAACGCCCAGCGCATTCCCCTAGCCAAGCTGGCGGTTAGCGAGACTGGGATGGGCTTGGTAGAAGATAAAGTCATCAAAAATCACTTTGCCTCCGAATATATCTACAACAAGTACAAACATGAGAAAACCTGCGGCGTTTTAGAAGAAGACAAGACCTTTGGCTTTCAGACCCTGGCCGAGCCCGTGGGGATCCTGGCGGGGATCGTGCCCACCACCAACCCCACTTCCACAACCATCTTTAAGGCCCTGATCGCCCTCAAAACCCGCAACGGCATTATCTTTTCGCCCCACCCGCGCGCCAAGCAGTGCACCATCGAAGCGGCTCGCATCATCCTCCAAGCGGCGGTGGCGGCTGGCGCGCCGGAGCATATCATCGGCTGGATCGATGAGCCGACGGTGCCGCTCTCCCAGGCCCTGATGCAGCACCCCGACATCAAGCTGATCCTGGCGACGGGGGGACCGGGCATGGTGAAGGCGGCCTACTCTTCGGGGCACCCGTCCCTGGGGGTGGGCGCGGGCAATACCCCGGCGGTGATCGACGAGACGGCCCATATCAAAATGGCGGTCTCCTCGATCTTGCTGAGTAAAACCTTTGACCACGGCATGATCTGCGCCAGTGAGCAGTCAGTGATCGTGGTGGATGAGGTTTACGAGGCGGTGAAGGCCGAATTTCGCGATCGCGGCGCCTACTTCCTGACCCCGGACGAGCGCGATCGCGTGGCCCAGATCATCCTGACCAACGGCCACCTGAACCCAGAGATCGTGGGCCAGAGCGCAGAGGCGATCGCCCATCTAGCGGGCCTCGATCTCACAGCGGGCGATCGCGAGGTTCCTCCCAAGGTTCTCATTGGCGAGGTCGAAGTGGTCGGCCCCCAGGAAGCCTTCGCCTACGAAAAGCTCTCGCCCATTTTGGCCATGTACCGGGCCGCGAACTTCGGGGAAGCTGTGGCCAAGGCAGAAGCCCTCGTGAACTTCGGCGGTCGGGGCCATACCGCTGTCCTCTACACCAACCCCGGTAACACCGCCCATATCCAGGCCTTCGAGACCCAGATAGAGACCTCTCGGGTCTTGATCAACACGCCCTCGTCCCAGGGCGCGATCGGCGATCTCTACAATTTCCGGCTGGATCCCTCTCTCACCCTCGGCTGCGGCAGCTGGGGCGATAACTCTGTCTCCGTCAACGTCGGCCCCAAACACCTGCTGAACATCAAGACCGTCACCGAGCGGCGGGAGAACATGATGTGGTTCCGGGTGCCGCCGAAGGTCTACTTTAAATACGGCTGTCTGCCGGTGGCGCTGCGGGAACTGGCCGGTCGCCAGCGGGCATTTATCGTGACGGACAAGCCGCTGTTTGATCTGGGGATGACCCAGGGAGCGATCGCCGTTTTGGAAGAAATGGGCCTGAAAACCCAGGTCTTTTATGATGTGGAGCCAGATCCGTCTCTTGCCACCGTCCACAAAGGATTGGCTGAAATTCAGAGCTTCCAGCCCGACGTGATCCTGGCCATTGGCGGCGGATCGCCCATGGACGCGGCCAAGGTGATGTGGCTGATGTATGAGCAGCCCGACGTCGAGTTTGAGGGACTGGCGACGCGCTTTATGGATATCCGCAAGCGGGTATATGAAGTCTCACCCTTGGGCCAAAAAGCTCTGATGGTTTGCGTGCCCACGACCTCCGGGACCGGGTCTGAGGTCACTCCCTTTGCGGTGGTGACCGACGATCGCACGGGGATCAAATATCCCTTGGCGGACTATGCCCTGACGCCGTCCATGGCGATCGCCGATCCCGATCTCGTGATGCACCAGCCCAAGAAGCTGACGGCCTACGGCGGCATTGACGCCTTGACCCACGCCCTTGAGGCCTATGTCTCGGTCTTTGCCACCGAGTTTAGTAACGGCATGGCTCTGGAGGCGATCCGCCTGCTGATGAAGTATCTCCCGGCAGCCTATCAGGAAGGCGCCGCTAATCCGAAGGCGCGGGAAAAAGTCCACTACGCGGCGACCATGGCCGGGATGGCCTTTGCCAATGGATTTTTGGGGATTTGCCACTCCCTGGCCCATACCTTGGGCTCGACGTTCCATGTCCCCCACGGCTTGGCCAACGGGCTGCTGATCACCCACGTGATCCGCTACAACGCCACCGATGTGCCCTTCAAACAGGCCATCTTCCCCCAATACAAATACCCCAATACCAAATGGCGCTATGCCCGGGTGGCGGACTACCTCGGTTTGGGGGGCCAAAGTGATGATGAGAAAGTAGAAAACCTCATCGCGGCGATCGCCACGCTCAAGCAGCAGCTAGAGATTCCGGCGACGCTGCGGGATGCGCTGGCAGTGGAGGAGTCTGTCTTCCGGGCGCGGGTGGAAAGCATGGCCGACCAGGCCTTTGACGATCAGTGCACCGGCACCAACCCCCGCTATCCGCTGATTAATGACCTGCGGGATCTCTATCTGTCGGCCTACTACGGCAGTGCCCAGGAGACAACGGTTCCTGAACCGGCTCGATCCTAGATCCTAAAGTCCTGATCTCAGTCCTGAGGAGAAAGCCGGCGGGAGATCAAACAAGATAGACCTTGAGGGCAAGCGGTATTCTCTACTCGGCGCGTGAAAGATAGACAAACTAATGCTTTCAGCGCGATCGCGAGACTCTCATTTTAAGCTTCGCTCTCTTTTCGTCTATCTCTATCTCCGGCGGCTTTCTCCTTTCCCTTTTCCATAAATTCCTATGAAATTTATCGATGAGTATCGCGAGGCAGGCCGTGCCCAGGAGTGGGCCGAGGCGATCGACGCTATCACCACCCATCCCTGGACGCTGATGGAGGTGTGCGGCGGCCAAACCCACGCCATCGTGAAATATGGCCTAGATACGCTGCTGCCGCCGGAGATCCGGCTAATTCACGGTCCGGGGTGTCCGGTCTGCGTGACGGCCAGCGAGGTGATCGACGAGGCGATCGCCATCGCCAGCCAGCCAGGAGTGATCCTGTGCTCCTTCGGGGACATGCTGCGGGTGCCCGGATCGCGGACCGAAGCGGGCCCCGAGGGGCTGCCCCTGGATCTCCTCAGCGTCAAGGCCAGCGGGGGAGATGTGCGCATGGTCTACTCGCCCCTGGACGCGGTGAAGTTGGCCCAGGCCAACCCCGATCGCTCGGTGGTCTTCTTTGCGGTGGGTTTCGAGACGACGGCCCCCGCGACGGCCATGGCCGTCTACCAGGCCCAGCAGCTCGGCCTAACCAATTTCTCCCTGCTGATTTCCCATGTCCTGGTGCCGCCAGCGATGGAGACGATTCTCTCTTCGCCCCAGTGTCAGGTCCAGGGATTTTTGGCGGCGGGCCATGTGTGTACGGTGATGGGCTATCGCGAGTATGAGGCGATCGCGGCCCAGTATCACGTGCCCATCGTGGTGACGGGTTTTGAGCCGGTGGATATTTTGCAGGGAATTTATCTCTGTATTCAGCAGCTGGAAACAGGCGTTGCCCAGGTCGAAAATCAGTATGCGCGATCGGTGCGTCCCCAGGGCAACGAACCGGCCCAAAAGCTGATTAGCGAAATTTTTGAAATCGCGCCCCAGCAGTGGCGCGGCTTGGGGGAAATCCCCCGCAGCGGCCTGGGGCTGCGCGCGGCCTACCGAGCCTTTGATGCCCGCGATCGCTTTCCCCAGTGTCGCGCTTCGGGGCACGATGCCGCCGCCTCGGAGTGCATCAGCGGTGAGATCTTGCAGGGATTCCGCAAGCCCTTTGAGTGCCCTGCCTTTGGCCAGCGCTGCACCCCCGAGCACCCCCTCGGCGCGCCCATGGTCTCCTCAGAAGGGGCCTGCGCTGCCTACTATCGCTACCGCCACCGTCCCGCCGCGATCGCCCAGGAAGCGGGAGCCGCGATATAGAATGCTCTCGTTTGCCCAGGCGCGTTTTTAGGTGTGGTGATGCTGGAGTGCCCGATCCCGATTCAACAATATCCCTACGTTTTGTTGGCCCACGGCGGCGGCGGGCGGCTGATGCATCAGCTGATTGACCGAATGTTTGCGCCGATGGTGACGTCGGGCGATCGCCCCCAGCATGACGCCGCCATTCTGACCCTACCGGGCGATCGCCTCGCCTTCACCACCGACTCCTATGTCGTCAAGCCGCTCTTTTTTCCGGGGGGAGATATCGGTTCTTTGGCCGTCAACGGCACTGTCAATGATCTGGCCATGGCCGGGGCCCGGCCGCGCTATCTCAGCGTGGGCTTCATCCTAGAAGAAGGTCTGCCCATGGAGACCCTGTGGCGCGTGGTGCAGTCGATGAAGCAGGCCGCTGACCGGGCGGGCGTGGCCATCGTCACCGGCGACACCAAGGTCGTCGATCGCGGCAAAGGCGACGGCATTTTTATTAATACGGCGGGGGTTGGCGTCCTCGAGCACCCTCTCGCCATCGATCCGGGGGCCGTCCAGCCTGGAGACGCGGTCCTGCTGAGCGGCGACGTGGGCCGCCACGGCATCGCCATCATGGCCGAGCGGGAAGGCTTGGCCTTTGAAACGACGATCGAAAGCGACTGTATGCCGCTGGCAGAGCCGGTTTTGACTTTGCTGGAAGCAGGAATTGAGGTCCACTGCTTGCGGGACGCCACGCGGGGCGGACTGGCCAGCACCCTCAACGAGATCGCCGTGGCCGCCCAACAGGCGATCGCCCTTGACGAGACGGTGATTCCTGTCCGGGAAGAGGTGCGGGGAGCCTGCGAAATTTTGGGCCTGGACCCGCTGTACATCGCCAATGAGGGGCGGTTCGTGGCCTTCGTGCCCCAAGCCCAGGCAGAAAAGGCGATCGCCCTACTCCAAGCGGACCAGCGGCGACGCGGCGATCTGGTCAACGCCTGCCAGATCGGCACCGTGCAGCCGAGCGATCGCCCCTTAGTCACCCTCAAAAGCTGGATCGGGGCTGAACGAATTCTAGAGCTCCTCAGCGGCGAGCAGCTGCCCCGGATTTGCTAGGCCCCCGAGGTCACCCTAAAAGAGTCCTGAAGAAAAAGCAGTGACGCTACAGGGGCGATCGCCTCAGCGCAAATTAACGACCTTCGGCGCTTGCTGAGACTGGCGTCGCTCTTGGAGTGCTTTGTCGATCAGCTTTGCCACTACCCAAGACACCGATCGCTCCTCTGCCTCGGCCCAGGCTTCCAGTTCCCGCTTCACCTCCGCAGGAATGTAGGCGACGACGCGATCCAAATCTGTTTTGCCACCCATAGGGTCTCCTCGCTGCTCTCCTGCTCCCAGGATACAAGAGGTGGCCCAACCTAGGCTGTGCTGTGTTGTGCTGCGCTATGCTGTGCTAGCATGGCCTAGCAGTGTTTTAAGCGACCACGATGAATCATTCCCACGTCTTGACGATGATGGGCGGCTCTGCCCCTGCCCATCGCGGTATTGTGCTGTTTTCAGAGCGAGAACTGGCCCAGATGCGGCGAGTAGGCCGCCTCGCCGCCCAGCTGTTGCAGCACCTCGAGCCCCTCGTCCAGCCCGGGGTCACCACCCAAGAGCTCAACGACGAAGCGGCCCGCTGGACCGAGGCCCACGGCGCCATCAGTGCGCCGCTCGGCTACGCGCCCGCTGGTTTGCCGCCCTTTCCGGGGTCCATCTGCACCAGCGTCAACGAGGTGGTGTGCCACGGCATTCCCAGCCCCAAGCAGGTTCTGCGCTCCGGCGACATCATCAACCTCGACGTGACGCCCATTCTGGACGGCTACCACGGCGACACCTCCAAGACCTTTTGGGTCGGCCAGCCTTCTCCGCTCGCCCGAAAGCTGGTCGAGGTGACCGAAGCCTGTCTGACGCGGGGCATCGCAGAGATCAAGCCGGGAGCCCGCATTGGCGATATCGGGGCGGCGATCCAGGAGTATGCAGAGGCCCAGGGATTTTCGGTGGTGCGGGACATGGTCGGCCACGGCGTCGGGCGGCAGTTCCACACGGAGCCCGAGATTCCCCACTACGGCCAGCGCGGCACGGGCCTCAAGCTGCGCCCCGGCATGGTGTTCACCGTGGAGCCGATGATCAACGCAGGCAAACCGGGAATCAAGATTTTGGGCGATCGCTGGACGACGGTAACGCGCGATCGCCAGCTTTCGGCCCAGTTCGAGCACACGGTCGCGGTGACGGAGACCGGGGTAGAAATTCTCACCCTGCCCTAAACCTACCTGGCGATCGCCCAAGTCCTATCGCCAGATAGAGCAATCGGGCGCCTTGGGCTTTCTAGAGTAGAAAGAAGAAAGATAGAAGTCCCTTCGAGAGCTTTAGAAAATCATGGCAGCCCAGCGAAAAGAGGAATCGCAGACTCGTGCCCTCGGTGACGCGATCGCCAATGTCGGCTTTTTGGGAGCCCTGGTTGCCAAGGCTGCTAGCGGAACCGCTCAATGCGCTGCTGAAAACGCGGCGATCGCTGCCGAAAAAGTCGGGCAAACCGTGATTCCCCCGGCCCAGCGCGCCCTTGAGCAGGGCACCGAAACGGTCGGCCGCATTGTCACCCCCATCGTCGACAATCCCTTCGTCAAGTACGCCTCAAAGGTGCCCGGCATTCGCTGGCTGCTGAGCGCCCTGGGCCAAGTGGACACCGAAGCGGTCCAGCGTGAGGTCGATGCCCTGCGCCGGACCTATCCCCAGGAAACGCCCGAGCAGCTCGCCCAGCGAATCATGGCGGAAGCCGCTCTGCGAGGCGGCGGCATCGGATTTTTGATGAACGTGGTGCCGCCGGTAGCCTTGGCGCTGTTTGCCCTTGACCTGGCGGCGATCACCGCGCTCCAGGCAGAGATGGTCTACCGCATCGCGGCGGCCTACGGCTTTTCGCTCCAGGATCCGGCGCGGCGCGGCGAAGTGCTAGCTATCTTCGGGCTGTCCCTGGGCGGGTCTAGCGCCCTGAAGGTAGGTCTGGGGGTGGTGGAGCTAGTTCCAGGCATAGGCGCTGTTGCCGGTGCCTCTAGCAACGCGGCCCTGCTCTATTCCCTGGGCTATGCTGCCTGCCGATTTTATGAAAATAAGCTCAACGGCACGCAGTCCCTGGCGGCCTAGATAGGTGACTGGGCAGAGCTTTGACAAATTTGACAATGTTTGTTGTCTGGCCAGAGTCAAAAAAACCCGCCTTGCGATCGCAAGGCGGGTTTTCGTCTTCAAATTCAAACTTTTCTTATGGCTTTGAGCGGAAGCGACGCTTCTTGCGACGGGCCAAAGCTTTGCGCTTGGCTTTTTGAAGCGGAGTCTCGAAGTGGCGGTTTTTCTTCATGTCTGCGAAGATGTCAGCCTTCGAAACCTGACGCTTAAAACGTCGAAGGGCAGACTCAATGCCCTCGTTTTCACCCAAAATCACTTGAGCCATTCTAATAGCCTCTCTAGAAACGCAATCGTACCCATCTGTCGTAAGAGCGCCATTAGAATTTGACTTCAAATGTCTCACTCAAACGGATAAGTAGCTCTTAGGTTGACTTTCCTTGGAAGGTTTCCACTAAGCTACTTAAAAAGAGCTTCTAGCAGAGCGAGGCAGTTTTCTCAGTCTGCTAAAAGCTCTTAAATTCCAGCTATTTCTCGCTGTTTAGTAGCGACGGTCGGTCCGCTTGCCGCGGTTGCCGCCACCACCACCACCGCCGCCGCCCCAGCCGCCGCTGGCGGGACGCTCTTCACGAGGCTTGGCCTTGTTGACCTTGAGGTCGCGGCCCATCCACTCAGCGCCATCTAGGGCATCGATGGCCGCTAGTTCTTCGGCGTCAGAGGACATTTCTACGAAGCCGAAGCCCCGCATGCGGCCCGTTTCACGATCGGTGGGCAGTTGCACCCGCTTCACGGTGCCGTATTCGGCGAAGATGCTGCTGACATCTTCTTCAGTTGCTTGGTAAGAAAGGTTGCCAATGTAGATTGACATAAACTCAATTCATGAAAATGGTGCAGAGAATTAAATAATCAGGGCGTTGTTTGTCAACCTAGTACAAGCCAACTGAACACCGAAAATTAAGTCTCAGCCCTCATACTAGCCTGAAATAAAAGTTTTGAGCAATTTTGTTCGTGAAGTTTGGTCTCAAGCTGGGCGGCCCTTGGGAGGATGGGTTGAGAGCGATCGCTCAAATTCAGACGCCTCCCCATTTTGCTGCCCAAGTCTTGGCTGAGGTTGAGGGCGATCGCCCATCCTGCGCTATCCCTGTCAGTTTTCCTTGACATGGCCAACTCTACCCGTCTGTTTCGGGTCAAAGGGCAGACCCGGAAGATAGATAAATGTGATTAAAGATACATCAGATATTCTCTAGATACACAAAGCCTTGGCTAGGAAGATCCTCCGCCAAAAAACACGCTAAGAAATAGCAAAGCCCTTTCGACGAGAGCAGGCACAAGCGATGTACGTTCTGATTGGTGGCGCGGGCATGATGGGACAAAATCTTGCCCAGCGGCTGTTGGACCTGGGGCACATGGTGGCGGTGGTGGACTCGGATCCGGCCGCGTGTCAGTATGCCCGGGAAAAAATTGGGGTGATGGCCTTTGAGGGGAGTGCCGTGAGCACCACGGTGCTGCTGGAGGCGGGGATCCGCAAGGCAGACGCTGTGGTGGCGACCCTACGCCACGATGCCCTAAATCTGGCGCTAGTTACCCTCTGTCGGCACTATGGCGTTGGACATATTGTGGTGCGGATGCGCGATCGCGACTTTGCAGAGCCTTACCGAATTGCTGGCGCTAACCACATCATCAGCACCATTGATCTGGCCGTCTCCAGCATGGCCAACGCCATTGAATACCCCGAAGTCGAATCCATGATGCACTTCGAGCAGGGCCAGGTCGAAGTGCTCAAGCTGCCGGTCCCCAGTCACTGCTACGTCACGGGCCGCACGGTTGCCCAGATTGCTCAGGACCCCCGATTTCCGGCTGGTTCCCTGATCATTGGTTACCAGCCCTTGCCCCACATGGACCTGATCATCCCCAATGGCAGCACTGTGCTGGAGGCCGGGTCCACCATTTTGGTGGTGACTAAACCGGCCCTCGTGCACCAGATGATTGACTTTTTGGGTTTGTGCTCGATGCCTCAGCCTACTCCTCCTCAATCTCTAGTAGTTGACGGTTAAGGTCGCTGACGTAGGCCTGAACCAGCTCCTCCGACAAGATCCGCTTGCGCAAGGCCTCGGTGACAGCGCTCTTTTCGGCCAAGAGCATCTGGCGACGAATGGCATTGAGCTTGCTGCTCGACGGCATGCCTGAACGCGCGTTGTAGAGGTCCCGCAGTGTTCTTTCGGAGGAGGCGATGCGGGCCTGGTAGGTTGCTCGCAGCTCTTCGTGGACGGCCTTGGGCAGGACACCGGATTTGAGCAGGTTGTCCAGCTCGTCCTGGGCTGCTTTGGACACGATGAGCTGAAGCTGGAGGGTTTCGACTTGCTGGAGGTGGCTGGAGGGTTTGCTGAGCTTGAGCCGCTTGACTAGCCACGGCAAGCTCAGCGCCTGTCCTAGCAGCGAGAGCAAGACTGTGCCAAAGACCAGGGCAACGATGTTTTCGCGGCCCGGGACGCTGCTAGGGATGCTGAGGGCGAGGGCCATGGACAGAGACCCTTTGACGTTGCCCAGAAACAGGACGTGCTGCCAGCGCAGGGGAATGGGGCGATCGACAAAGCGCAGGATCGCCAGAAGGGGATAGACCGAAAGGGCGCGACCGATCTGATAGATGGCGATCGCCATCAGGACGTAGGGCAGCGTCTGCCACAGCGTGATCAGATTCACCTCGAGTCCAATGAGCAAAAAGATAAAGGTGTTGACCCCAAAGCCAGCGTATTCCCAGAAGCTCAGCAGCGTGACTTTGGCCGTTGCAGAGGCATTGCGCGAGAGGCCCAAATTGCCAATTACCAGCCCCGCGACCACCACCGCAACGGCTCCTGACACCCCGACCAGCTGCCCCACCTGGAAAGTGCCCAGGGCCACAGCCACGCTCAGGAGAATATCGCTGAGGGGGTCGTCGGACTGGCGAAAGAGGCCAATGCTGAGATAGCCAGTGCCCGCCCCCAGCAGAACCCCCCCAGCAATCACCATGAAAAGCTGCTGAAGGCCGCCAATGGGTGTGAAGGTGCCGGTGAGATGGACGGTGGCAATCAGGTTAAAGAGCACCAAAGCCACGCCATCATTAAATAGACTCTCTCCCTCGACGATGGTGGATAGGCGCGAGGGAACGGGCACCTCTTTGAACACTGCGATCACGGAGACTGTATCTGTGATGGCTAAGATCACGCCGGCAAAGAGCGCGGGAATCCAGGCATAGCCGAGGCTGATTTTGAGCAGGCTGGCGGTGATCCCGGCGGCTAGAATAATGCCGGGACCAGCCAAACAGGCAATAGGCTTGATGGTGCTGCGCAGGCGGCTGATGTCTGTGTTGATAGCCGCCTCGAAGATCAAAATGGGCAAAAATAAATTCAAAATTAGAGAGGAGTCGAGACCGACCCGACGGGGCAGGAGCTCGGTGATGAACAGGCCCGCTAGCACAAGTCCGGACACGTAGGGAATCCGCAGCCGCCGCGTGATCAGGGCCACGCCTGTGGCGACCAACAGCAGAATAATCAGAATAGACATCAGGTCGGCGATATCGCCGGAGCCGTGGGGAGTGTCCATGACGCTGCGATCGAGCAAGGGAGCCTCCTGTTTGCTAAACAATGCTCTCTAGAATAGGGGGCTCGGCTGGTGCTGCCCAGTTGTTGCTAAACCCGAGAGAATAGAAAAAGATGCATTGGAGGCGATCGCCATGGCTCCACGGCCCAAAACTAAAGGTCTGCCCCCCGGCACCTTGATCAAAGTGGGTAAGTTTGCCTGGACCCAGATGTGGCATCTGATGATGGCGCGTCTTGCGCCCCGCAGCCAGTCTGGAGCCTACCAGCGGCCCGCCAGCCAGTTTCGCCAGTGGGTTGGCTCCGAGGCCTATCCTGCAGAAGCTCACCGCTACTCTCTGATCGTGGGGATGGGGTGTCCCTGGGCGCACCGGACCCTGGTGGTGCGATCGCTCAAGGGGCTAGAAGACGCGATCGCGGTGGTGCGGGCGCAGCCCTCGCCGGATCAGGGGATGTGGGTCTTTGAGGACGAGTGGGAGGGATGTCAGACGCTGCCGGAGCTCTACCAGGTGGCGCAGCCCGGGTATACGGGGCGGGCGACGGTGCCGGTGCTGTGGGACAGCCAGACTCGCACCATCGTGAACAATGAGAGCGCGGAGATGATTGTCATGCTCAATGGGGCCTTTAATGCGATCGCGGCTCACGCGTCCCTCGATCTCTATCCAGATGATCTCAAAGAGACCATTGATACCTGGAATGAGCAGATCTATCACGCGGTCAATAATGGCGTCTATCGCTGCGGCTTTGCCCAAACCCAGGCGGCCTATGAGGAAGCGTGCAGTGAACTATTTGCCATGCTCGATCAGCTCGATCAGGTGCTGACTCATCAGCGCTATCTGGGCGGCGATCGCCTCACCCTGGCGGACGTGCGGCTTTTCACGACGCTCTTTCGCTTCGATATTGTCTACTACAGTTTATTTAAATGTAATCGCCGCCGCATTCAAGACTATCCAGCCCTCGGACCCTATCTCCGAGATCTCTACCAGATGCCTGGAGTAGCGGCGACCTGTGACCTTCAGGCGGTCAAGCGAGACTATTACGGCAATCTTTTTCCCCTCAATCCGGGCGGCATTATCCCTATAGGGCCTGATATCACCCTGGATGCTCCTCACCATCGCGAATCTCTGGCTCAGAGATCTTTAGTAGAAGAGTGAGAGATTTGGCAAATCTCTACCAAGGGAGACGACTCCCATCCCAGGAAAAGAAGCCCCCGCTGTCGCTGGGGGTGAGCTGATCCAGGACGGCCAACAGCTGAGTCACCGTGCGATCGACGCTGAAAAGTTTCTCGGGGGGGACGTTGCCCTGGAAGGGTGCAGAGAGCTCAGTGTCGGTGGTGCCGGGGTGGAGCGTGACAACAATAGCTCGCGGGCAGGTGCGCCGAAACTCGACGGCCACAGTGTGCATGAACATATTCAGGGCGGTCTTGGAGGCGCGATAGCCGTACCAGCCGCCGAGCTGGTTGTCGCCAATGCTGGCGAGCTTGGCAGAGAGCGTCGCAAAGAGGGCGCGATCGCTGTGCTTGAGAAGGGGCTGGAGGTGCTTGGCCAAGAGAACCGGCCCGATGCTGTTGATCTGGAAGTAGCGGCTGAGCTGTTCGGCGTTGAGGTGGCGGAGGCTTTTTTCGGGCTGTAGGGGGCCGTCGTGGAGCAGGCCGACGCAGTTGATCACGGTGTGCAGCGCTGGCGTCTCAGCCTGAATCGTGGCGATCGCCGCTGAGATCTGGGCCTCGTCGGTGATATCCATCGGCAAGCACCGCAGGCGATCGCCCGCTAAGGCCTGCAACTCGGGAGAGGGCGATCGATGGGTGGCGTATACCTGCATTTCGGGCTTCGCCAGCAGATGCCGCACAAACCCCAAACCAATCCCGCGCCCCGCCCCCACCACGAGGGCCACAGACGGTGTCGATGATGCGGATACTGTGCGATCGCCCATAAACTCTCTCTCCTGCCAAGCGCCCCGAGTATATCACTCCCACCAAATGCCACAAAGCCCTAGCCTAGAGGGTTTCAGAGGTTCGCCGCTGACTGGACAGTCGCCAGAGTGACCCCCCAGCGCTCCTGAGCCGTCCCCAGAGCCGCTAAAATGGCCTTTCGGGCTTTGGCGGGTACCCATCCCCAGCGTCCATCACTTGCAACAACAGGGTTTGCCGCTGAATGTCACGGATTGCTTGGATTGTTTTTTGGATCTTTTTTCCCGCAAGTCTAGGGGTACTGGGCCAGGTTTTGTGGGGGCCAGATCTCAGTCACCGGCTTTTGGCTTTGGGCCTCTTTTTATTTTCGATTGATCAGGCGCGGATGGCTGTGCTGGACCTGCGCCAGGCGATCGCCGCCCAGCGTCAGACACCTGATTTCCGCATTCGGCGCTTCTACTGGGTGACCTTGACGACGATTGTTCTAGAGATAGTGGGCTTTGGGATAGCGGCTGTGTGGCTGGGTTGGGGAATTCAGCTCGTTTTGCTCAGCCAGGTCTGGTTCAACCTATTTGCCGGTATCCAGATTCAGCCGCCCGATCTAAAAATTCAGCCTTGGGGCGTGCGGGAGCGCTTGCCGGTGCTGATCGCAGATGGCCTGGGTATGGGGCTAATGGGTCTGTGGATGCGAGAGATTGCGCCGATGGGGATTGTCTTGACGCTGTGGGGAATGGCGATCGCCTATGCCTGCCTCAAGTATTTCTCTTCTCTGCGCAAGCGACCCTCTGAATCAGAGCCTTAGTATTTCTCTCTAGTGATCACCTGTGATCACTTTTTCGAATTAATCAGTGCTTTGGGAGAGATATCTAAAAAGACGATCGCCTTAGAGAAATCGCGATCGCCTTTTTGATTTAAGCTCTCTCTACAGATGCGAAATATGACGTAGATCTAGAGATACTGCACCATTTCTTCTTGCGGGAAACGAACCTTGGGCATGACGGCATACTTATCATCGGTTGCCCGATATCCCAGCGGGCAGAGCACCACTGAGGCATAGCCCAGCTCCGTCAGCCCCAGAGTTTCGTCATACTTCGCAGGGGCAAAGCCCTCCATGGGGCAGGTGTCGATGCCCAGCAGCGCCGCGCTCGTCATCAGCTGACCCAGCGCCACGTAGACCTGACGCTTGGCCCACTCTTCAAGATCGAGGGGATAGGGCGGGTTGGTCAAAAATCCCTTGACCACGTTGCCAAAACCGGCCAAATTTTCTACCGACGTCTCGCGCACGCTCGCCATGTGCTGGACATAGTGATCCACATAGGCATCATTGATCTCTTTTTTGATGGCCAGCACCACCAGGTGAGAGGCATCGGCTACCTGAGTCTGGTTCCAGGAATGGGCAACAAGCTGCTGCCGCGTTTGAGGATTTGTCACGACGAAAAACTTCCACGGCTGGAGCCCAAAGGACGACGGAGCTAGCACCAGGCTTTTCTCGAGGGCTTCCCAGACTTCCTGCGGAATCTTCTTTGTCGGATCAAATTTCTTGGTGGCATAGCGCCAGTGAAGCTGTTGCAGAAGCTGATCAGGAGAGACAACCGAAGTCATATGTGTAGTTTTGCTAAGAGCTCTCTGATTATAGAGGCGATCGCCTCAGCCAAGACATGCTGGTGTTTTCTTTGTCAGGTTTAATAGACTTGGCGTAATCCCTTGGCTGGATATAAGACGAGTTGATAGGCTCTATTTCCCGCCCTAAAGACTTTTTTTGAGAGAGATTTAATTGTTAGAAAATGCTGGGATTTGGGAACATTAAGTAAGCCCAGAACCCACTCTACCGTCTGCCAAAAAGTACTCTACTTTGGGCTGGGAGAAGACTGAGCCTTGGTATAACGACGTTCGATCAGTAGCACCATCGTGAAAATCTTGTGTATAGAGGATGATGAAGGTCTAGCCAAACTCCTTCAGCGATCGCTGAATAAACAACACTATCGCGTAGAAATTGCGATCGATGGCCAGCAAGGCTGGGAGCTAATCCAGTCCTCTGCCTACGATCTGATTTTGCTGGACTGGATGCTGCCGAGCCTGACCGGAATCGAGATTTGTCAGCGGCTGCGGGCCGGACTTCATCTTCCTTCGAGCCCCAATCAGGACACGCCGATCCTGCTGATGACGGCCCTCGATGCCGTCACCAATAAGGTGTTGGGTCTCGACGCTGGGGCCGATGACTATGTGGTCAAACCCTTTGACTTTGATGAAATTCTGGCGCGCATTCGGGCCTTGCTGCGTCGCAGCCAAAAAACGCGATCGCCCTTATTGCAGTGGGGGGCGCTTTGTCTGCATCCTAGCAGCTGCGAGGTGACGTACCGGGGTAGCCCCATTACCCTAGCTGCCAAAGAATATGAGCTGCTGGAGTTGTTTCTGCGCAATCCAGAGCAAATCTTTAGCCTCGATCGCCTGCTGTTCAATCTGTGGACCACTGGCGGCACCCCCAGCGAAGGAGCGGTGCGTGCCCATATCAAAGGACTGCGCCAAAAGCTAAAACAGGCCGGAGCCGAAGATCCCATCGATACTCTCTACAAACTGGGATATCGCCTGAAGCAGCGCCAGGACAGAAGGACCATGAAAGATGAACCGACTGCCGAAGAGCTCTCCACCCCTGAGGCCCAGGGCACTGCGTCTTTGGCAGAGGAGGCCCCTCCTACAGCCGATCGAATGACTGAGCTATCCTCGATTCCGCCAGAGTTTTTGGATGTGTGGCAAGAGTGTCGTCAATCTTATTGCGATCGCCTGCTGATCATTGAGACGGCGGTTACTGCCCTTGAGCAAGGATCTCTCACCCCCGATCAGCAGCAAAGCGCAGCCCAAGAGGCCCATACCCTCATCGGCTCTCTGGGGAGCTTTGGTCTCACCGAAGCCTCCCATCTCTCCCGGCAAGTGCAGCAGCTTCTCAAGGGTCTAGAGACCCTCGGCCCTGACGATCTAGCTCAGCTAAAGCAGCTAATTGCCCAGCTAAAAAAGCATCTGGAGCCTTCTATCCCCCTTCCTGCTGAGCCGGAGCCCCTAGAGGAGATTGCATTCTCAGAAACCCTTCCGCTTGAGTTTGGCGAAGAAAAGGGATCGCCAAAGGGAGCAGCCAGCTCGCCCTTTCCGTCGCTGCTGATTGTGGAAGATGATTGGCCCTTGGCCCAGATGCTGTCCAAAGAAGCCTCAGCCGGTGGATGGCGAGTCACGATCGCCACGACTCTCAAAGATGCCCAGCAATCATTTCAGGCATCTCCTTTTGACACCATCTTGTTAGATATTCACTTATCAGACACTGCCGGTAATGGTCTAGATTTCTTGGCTATGGTGCGCCGTCAAGCGCCTGATCTGCCGGTGGTAATGCTCACGGCTGACGAAAACTTTGAGGATCGGGTAGAGGCAGCCCGTTTGGGCAGTCGCTGCTTCTTGCAAAAGCCGATCGCCCCTGCCCAGGTGCTGACGGCCCTTGCCCAAGTCCTTCAGCAAGCTAGCAGATCAAGCGCTCATATTCTCATCGTTGATGATGATCCCGCTCTCTTGCAGATTCTCTGTAACCTGTTGCAGCCCTGCGGGTATCGCGTGACGACCCTCAGCCAGCCTCAGGCCTTTTGGCAAACCCTAGAGCAAGCTGTGCCAGACTTGCTGATTTTGGATGTGGAGCTGTGTCAGCCACCGGCCACGCTCCCGAGCACTGATGCGCTGATCCCTCCCCTCAGCGGCATTGAGCTGTGCCAAGTCATTCGGAGCGATCTTCGCTGGAACCGCGTGCCTGTCTTGTTTTTGTCTGCCTATGCGGATATCGAAACTGTGCAGCGCAGCTTTGCGGCTGGGGCCGATGATTTCCTCAGCAAGCCGGTGGTTCCCCTTGATCTGCTGACCCGCATCAAGACCCGGCTCGAGCAGCGCAAGCTTTGGCAAGCGACTGAGCTCGATGAGCTGACCGGCGTGAGCCTGCGACGCAAGGCTTTGCTGGATCTGACGCGGCTAATGCGTTTGGCTCAGCGCCAAAGCCAGCCCCTCAGCTTGGCGCTGATTGATCTCGATCATTTCAAGCAAGTCAATGACCGGTATGGACACTCAGCGGGCGATCAGGTGCTCCGATATGTGGGGCAGCTGCTGCACCAGCTGGTGCGGCAAGAGGACGTCGTCGGTCGCTGGGGGGGTGAGGAATTCATTGTCGGTATGTACGGTATTCACAAGGAAGTAGGGGTTAGGCGCCTAGAGGAGGTCCTCGGTCGGCTGCGTCAATTTGTTTTTCAAGATCAAAGCGACGAGCCTTTTCAGGTCACTTTTAGCGCTGGTGTCTCTCAGCTTCCAGAGGATGGCTCTGATTTGCAGCGGCTCTATTGTGTGGCTGATCAGGCTCTCTATCGCGCGAAGGCGGCAGGCCGAAAACAGATTTTTTCGAGCTAAAACTTGCTAGGAAAATAAGAGGTTTTCGGTGAGGATGGAGGCAGGGGAGTAATTAGCCTTGGGCTCTGCAGGCAGTCGAAGCTATTTTTCCCGGTTAGACCGATCTACGCTGGTTAAACTCCTGTTTCAGCAGGGTTGACTCGTGTTGTTTATGACCTTAGGAGATGTAGGCGATGAACCCTGAACAGAATCCAATTGAGTCCGATGTTGATGAAGGAGGTGAAACGAAGATTTGGCAGTTGCGATTGTATGTTGCTGGACAAACGCCTAAGTCGGTGACAGCTTTTGCAAACTTGAAAAAGCTGTGTGAGGAGTATCTCCACGGTCAGTATCGAATTGAGGTGATCGATTTGTTGCAAAATCCGGATTTGGCAAAACAGGACCAAATTTTTGCAATTCCAACGCTGGTGAGAAAACTGCCGCCGCCCATTCGACAGATTATTGGTGATTTATCTAATCAAGAAAAGGTTTTGCTGGGCCTTGATGTGACGCCAATTGATCCCTAAAGCGTGGGTTTATTGCTGAGTCTCAGTCATTGTGACTATAGGGATTTTCTAATGGAAAGTAAGATGCCCGAGAAGAAAAATTCTTCTGAAGAATGGATGCCTGAGGGTGAGATCTCTGAGGAACGGGCGGTGGATGAATTGGCTTGTGACGAGGTTAGCGCGTCGCCTGAGAAGGAGGATGAGGTTGACGACATTGATGTGGCGCTGGAGTTTGAGCGGGCGATCGCCCATTCTAGTGAGCAGCACTACTGTTTGCGGCTCTATATTGCGGGCGGTACCTCTCGCTCGATGTCAGCGCTTCAGCGTCTCAAGGAAATTTGTGAAACTTATTTGCAGGGGCGCTATGAACTAGAAGTGATTGATGTGTACCAGGCGTCGCCAGCGGTATTAACTGATAATGTTGTGGCAATTCCGACGTTGATTAAGCAGCTGCCGCTGCCGCTGCGACGGGTCATTGGTGATTTATCTGATACTGAGAAAGTCTTGCTGGGTTTGGATCTAGTGCCTAAATAATTCTCTTGTAGTGCCAGAAAAATCCTATGGAAGATACTCAGAAGTCCACGGAAGCGCTGCTCGCTGAGCTTCAGCAACTGCGCGATCGCCTCGCAGCTAGTGAGGCAACGCTAGCCGCTATTCAGCAGGGGGAGGTCGATGCGCTGGTCGTTTCGACTCCCCAGGGAGAGCGAATCTTTACCCTTCAGAGTGCGGACCAGTCCTATCGGCTGCTTGTGGAGGAGATGCAGCAAGGCGCGGGCATTTTGTCGGCGGACGGGCTGATTCTATACGGCAATCGCAGCTTTTCTCAATTATTAAAACAGCCTTTAGAAAAAGTGATTGGCGCCCGATTTCAGCAATTTGTGGCACCAGCGGATCGATCTCTGTTTCAGATGCTGATGCAGCAAGCAGAAAGGGGTGAGAAAAACACAAGGGAAATATTTTTAATTGCGCAAGATACAACAAAAATTCCGGTTTATCTATCGATTAATCATCTGAATTTGGGCGACTCTGCGATCAACTGCATTATTGTGACTGATCTGACTGAGCAAAAGCGCCAAGAAAAGATGCTGGCTTCTGAGCGTCTGGCCCATTTGATTTTGGAGCAGGCTGGGGAGGCGATTTTGGTGTGCGATCGCGCAGGGTCGATTATTCAGGCGAGTCAGGTTGCGAACCAGCTCTGGGGCGATCGCCTGCTGCATCAGCCCTTTGATATTGCCTGCGGATTGACCTGGGCACCGACGAGCAGCCTGTCTCTTGCTGATCGAGCAGGTGCGGAGGGGGCGATCGCCCCATCGGACCTATCACGGCTGCCATTTTCTATCACTTCTGTGCTCCAAGGAGAGCGCTACCAAGGGGTCGAAGTTGAGTTTCAGCGACCGGATGGTCAGGTCTTGAACTTGGTACTCAATGCGCGTCCTCTCACAGACATTGAGAACTACTTTCATGGGGCAGTGGTGATCTTGACAGATATTACCCGCCGCCGTCAGGCCGAGGTTGCCTTGCAGCAAAATCAGATTCAGCTCCAGCAAAAGCTAGCAGAGCTAGAGGCGATCTATCAATCTGCTCCTGTCGGTCTCAATGTTTTAGATACAGATCTACGCTTTGTGCGAATTAATGAACGCTTGGCTGAGATTAATGGTCTACCAGTAGAGGCCCATTTGGGGCGGACCATTCGAGAGGTGCTGCCAGCAATTGCCGAAACGGCAGAGGCGGTTTTGCGGCCCATCTTGGAGACGGGGGAGCCGCTGCTCAATGTCGAAATTATGGGCGAAACCCCTGCCAATCCGGGCATGCAGCGAACTTGGCTAGAGAGCTTTTGGCCGCTCAGAGAAGGCGATCGCATCATCGGAATCAGTACGGTGTGCGAGGAGATCACAGAGCGAAAGCGGATCGAGGCGGCGCTGCGGCGATCGAAAGAAGAGCTAGAAAGCCGCGTTGCGGAGCGTACCCTGGAGCTCCAGGCCGCCAATGATCGGCTCCAGCAAGAGCTTGCTCAGCGCGAAAAAATAGAGCAGAAACTGCGCCAGAGTGAAGCGCGCTATCGGGCGATCGTGGAAGATCAGACTGAGCTTATTGCCCGCTTTGCGCCTGACAGCAGCATTTTATTTGTCAATGACGCCTATTGTCGCTACTTCAAGGTGCGCCGAGAAGACATCATGAGCAAAAGCTATAACCCAGTCATCTATGAGGCCGATCGGGAAAAGGTGGCCCAGCTTGTCGAAACTCTCACCATTGATAACCCCATGGTGATCATTGAAAATCGGGTGGTCAACGGCCAGGGTGAGCTTCGCTGGACCCAGTGGATCAATCGGCTCTTTTTTGATCCCATGGGAAATCTAATTGAGCTGCAAGCTGTGGGGCGCGATATCACCGATCTCAAGCAGACTGAGCAGGCGCTGCGCGAGAGTGAGGAGCGTCTACAGCTGGCTCTAGAGGCTTCGGGAGATGGGATCTGGGACTGGAATATCGCTGCCAATGTGGTCTATTACAGTTCCCAGTATTTTCAGATGCTGGGATACAGCGCTGAAGAGTTTCCCAGCGTCTTTGGTACCTGGGTTAATATTCTGCATCCTGATGATGCGGTGTGGGTACAAGATCTCCTGGCGGCCCATCTGAGAGATCCATCGGTCCTGTATCAATTTGATTATCGGTTGCGGACCCAGACGGGGGAGTGGAAATGGATTGCAAATTATGGAAAGGTGGTCGCCTGGGATGAGCAAGGCAATCCCCTGCGCATGATTGGGACCCATCGCGATGTGAACGATCGCAAAAATATGGAAGCGGCCCTGCGTCGGAGCGAAGAGCAGCGCCGTTTGGCCCTGGATCTGAGTCGATTGGGATTTTGGGATCTCCATTTACCCACGGGCGAACTGACCTGGAATGATAATCACTTTACGCTGTTGGGCCTATCTCCTACGGCCTCACCCCCCCGCTATGAGATCTGGACGCAGTGCATTCATCCAGAGGATGTCGAGAATGTAGAGCGGACCTTTGCTGCTTCGATCGCAACCCACACCGATTATGAAGTTGAATACCGCGTTGTCTACCCCGATCAATCGATTCACTGGGTGATGGCCCGAGGACGCGCTATCTATGATGAGGAAAGTCAGCCTCTGCGGTCTTTGGGGGTGATTCTGGATATTAGCGATCGCAAGCATATCGAGGCTTCTCTACAAGAGTCTAATCGCCGCTGGCGATCACTCCTCGACAATGTCCAACTCGTCGTGATCGAAATCAACATTCATGGCAAAGTCGAGTATGCAAATCCTTTCTTCTTGGAGCTCACAGGGTATGAGCTAGAGGAGGTGATCGGAGAGTACTGGTTTGACAAGTTCTTGGTGCCCAGTCAGAAATCCTCCATTGAAATTGTGTTCCAAGAAGTACTGGAGCACAACTTTCATACCCACTATCAAAACCCGATTTTGACCAAGGCCGGAGAAGAGCGGATGATTGCCTGGAGCAATACTATTTTGCGAGATACTGCCGGTAAAGCGATCGGCTCGATTGGTATCGGGGAAGATATCACGGAGCGCTACAAAGTGGAGCGAATGAAGGCTGAATTTATCTCGGTGGTCAGCCACGAGCTGCGCACGCCCCTAACCTCGATGCAAGCCGCTCTTAGCCTGCTGAGTGACAAGATTATCGACCCGAATTCTGAAGAGGGAGAGGCGACGATTCAGATCGCGGCTGAGGGCACCGATCGCCTGGTGCGCTTGGTGAACGATATCCTCGATTTGGAGCGCCTGGAGTCAGGCAAGGTTCGTCTCGAAAAGGGGCCTTTGAATGTCAGTAATCTTGTGGAAACGGCGATCGCTCAAATGCAGGATATGGCGAAGCTGGCTGAGATTACCCTCGAGGCCCATCCTGTCAATCTCCAGATCTACGCTGATGGCGATCGTCTGCTGCAAATTCTCACCAATCTCTTGAGCAACGCCATCAAGTTTTCGCCCCCTGCCTCTACGATTCAACTGAATATGCGGACGCTTGATCCGGGAGACACTTTTGATTGCAAGCATTTGGCTAGCCTGAATGGCTCCTCTGCTCTCCTCTTTTGCGTCAAAGACCAGGGACGCGGTATCCCAATCGATAAACTGGAGAGTATTTTTGATCGCTTCCAGCAAGTCGATGCTTCAGACTCCCGCGAAAAAGGGGGGACGGGCCTGGGTCTGGCGATCTGTCGCAGCATTGTGCGCCAGCACGGCGGGGAAATCTGGGTTGAAAGCACCCTTGGCCAAGGCAGCACATTTTACTTTACGATACCGGTGACGGGGGAAGGGGGGCGGGAATCCTAGCAATAGGAGCGTTGACCCCGGATAAGGAGAAAGTATGGCCAAGCGTGTTCTGATTGTTGATGACGAAACCGGCATTCGCAAAATCACCGAGATCTCTCTCAAGGCGATCGCTGGTTGGCAGGTTTTCGAGGCGGCTTCGGGACAAGAGGGGCTGGCGATCGCCCAGACAGAGCAGCCCGACGTCATTCTGCTGGATGTGATGATGCCCGGAATGGACGGTATCACGACCTTTCAGCAGCTCCAGGCAAACCCCACGACCCAAGGCATTCCCGTGATTTTCTTGACGGCCAAAGCCCAGGTCTCGGAGCAGCGAGAGTTTGCGGAGCTGCCGATTACCGGCGTGATTACCAAGCCCTTCAAGGCCCTGGATCTGGTGCAAAAAATGCGATCGCTCCTTGGCTGGAGCGAATAGATTCAGAGGGGGTGTCCCTCGGGGATCAAGACTTTTGCAGAGCTAGGGAGCGATCGCCCCGCTTGGGCCGCGTTCCCTCAAAGGGCGATCGCTCCCTAACCAAAATTTTCTTCTCAGTTTACAAAACCGCAGAATTGACGAAACCAAAGCCTCTAGCGGACTCTAGCCCAGAGGCGTATCACTCTCTGGCTGTATTTCGCGATTATCCCCTTGAGACCTCAACCTGGGTCAGAAATGGGTGTTGAGATTCTTGATATTCACAAATTTTTCACAAATTTTTCCTACATTCAGGGTGCAGCAATCTGCGTGAACGCCGATGGTGCCTCCTGATCTCTCTCGAACCTGTGATGGTGTACGGCCTATGGCAGATACCACACCTTCTCGTAACGAAAAAGCCGTCACTATTGCCATTAGTTTGCTCAAGCACAAAAGTCCCAAAACGGTCCAGACTCTCAAGAACTTTCTCACTTTTATCCCCAACCCCAACCACGTCAAAGCAGTCCTCGCCGCAGCCGTGATCAATTTGGTGTATCACAGTCCTCGAACGGCGGCTTGGCTCTTTCAGCATCCCGAAGTCCTGGCTCCTGAAATTGACGCTAGAGAGATCATTGCCCAAACTCTCACCCAAACAGTTCGTGCCTGGGGCTATGCTTCCCACGAGTTCTACTTTGACGCTGATTATCAGCTGTTTATGAATGACGAAATCTTGGCCTACAGCCGCGAAGCGCGATCGCTAGAAGATAGCTCAGTTCTGGTGTTAATTGCTGGTCTGAGGATGCAGTAGTGCGATCGCGTCTCACGGGGTCTCATCCGAAATAATTGCCTTAGCTGCACTCTCCCCAATTGTTATGAAAACCTTAGCCGCTAGCAGTGGTATGACCCTTGAGCCCAGAGAAAGATCCGAAAAAGCCACTGTATCGCCCCAAGAAAAAGCCCTTGTCTTGGTGGTCGACGATGACCTAGGGATGCGAAAAATTCTGCGACGCCTCATCGAGCAGGAGGGATTTCAGGTTCTCGAAGCCGCCAATGGACGCGAAGCCCTGAAACTCTATCAGGCCCATGATCCCGACCTGGTTTTGATGGACGCAATGATGCCGGTGATGGACGGGTTTACCTGTTGTGCTCAGCTGTGCGAGTCTCGCCAGCCCTTCCCGGTGCCGGTGCTGATCGTGACAACCCTCGAGGACGAGCCGTCGGTGATTCGGGCCTTTGAGGCGGGGGCGACTGACTATATCACCAAGCCTATCAATCGGGCAGTGCTCCGGCAGCGGGTCCATCGACTCATTCAGCAGTCTCACCTCATGCAGCAGGTCCGCCAGATGAATGAGGAGCTGCAAAACTATGCCCAAACCCTCAATGTAAAGATTCGCAAGCGGACGGCCCAGCTCCAGCGATCGCTCGAATTTGAGTCAACTCTCAAACACATTACCGATCGGGTCCGCGACTCCCTCGACGAGAAGACGATCTTGCAGACGGTGGTCCAAGAGCTGGCCTGGGCCTTAGAGCTCAGGTGCTGCAACGCAGCGGTGTATGACTGCGATCAGCGCCTTGCCCATATCCTGTCAGAATACGCAGTTTCGGTGCCGGGCTACCACAATCGCACCATCTCCATGGATAACTACCCCGAACTTTATACCCAGCTGCTGCGGGGAGAGTCGGTGCAGTTTTGCTCGCTCTCGCCGCCTTCTGAGCGGGGATCAGCGGCCCTTTTCGCCTTTCCGATTCGCGAAGAGGAGGTGATCGGGGATATCTGGCTCATTGGTGAAGGAGATCGCATTTTAGATAGCGCAGAAATTCGTCTGGTGCAGCAGGTGACCACCCAGTGCGCCATTGGTCTGCGCCAAGCGCGCCTCTACCAAACCGCCCAGGCCCAGGTCCAGGCCCTAGAGCATCTCAATCAGCTCAAAGATGACTTTCTCAGCACGGTCTCCCACGAGCTGCGCACGCCGGTCACCAATATGCGGATGGCGATCCAGCTGCTAGAGCAGCTCTGCCAGCGGATGCAGCCCCTAGGCCAGGGAAATGTTGAGCTGTTGGCCAACCTGAACAAGAGTAGCTCGTATATCCAAATTCTCCACAGTGAGTGCGATCGCGAAATTAGTCTCATTAATGACTTATTAGACTTGCAGCACCTAGAGACGGGGCAGCAGATCCCGAGCCCGATGGAGATCTCCTTACAAGACTGGCTGCCGCCGATGGTGGATACCTTTGTGGTGCGTGCCCAGACCCGCAAACAGGTCTTTCGGATGCAGCTGATAGAGCCGCTGCCGTCCGTTGTGATTGCGCCGGTCTACCTCCAGCGCGTCCTGACAGAGCTGATCAACAATGCCTGCAAATATTCCCCCACCGATGCGGTGATCACCCTCAGCGCAAGACTGGTCGAGAGTGCGGCCCCCAAGATTCATGTGCAGGTCACGAATACGGGGGTGGGGATCCCTGAAGCTGAGCTAGAGCGCATTTTTGATAAGTTCTATCGCATCGCGGAGGGCGATCGCTGGAAACAAGGCGGCACCGGCCTGGGGCTGGCGCTGGTGAAGCAGTTGGTCCATGTGTTTGGGGGACGAATTTGGGCGACGAGTGATGTTCACCAAACCTGCTTCACGGTGGAGCTGCCGATCGAAGCTCTCCCGGAACCATCCCAAGCGTGAGACGCTGCTTTTTTACAAAAGACATCGCAGGACAATCAGAAAATCCATTGCGGCGGTGACCAAAAACGCCAAGATGACTTGAGGGGTGCGCTTTTGGGTGGAGAAGATATAAGCGCCCAGATTAGCAATTCCAAAGAGAAACCAAGAAAGAGCGCTCACTCCGGCAGTTTGACCCTGAAGCACGGGCCAGAGCTGAAAAAAGGTGGCGCTGGGCAAAATAATCGCGGGTAGCCAGCCAGCTAGGGCCTGGAGGCGGGCGGCAAGGGGAGAACCGGAGCGACGCATGGCGCACTGGGGTGAGTGAAGGAAGAGAGCCAGAGAAGTGGTCCGCTAGCAAGGGCAGACTATATCACGCGGCGGCCTGCGATCGCCTGCCGGGAAGCCCAGAAGTGCTGCCCTGCTCGCCCTGATCCCTCACGACGCTTCGGGCGATCGCCCCGAAGCTTCATCCTCGACCAGCAGCACCGGAATCGTGCTGGCCTCCAGGACGGCCTGGGACACCGAGCCCACCAGCACCCGATCCCAGGCCTGATGCCCCCGCTTGCCCAGGACGATCTCTGCTGCCTGCCGGGCGATCGCAAACTCGATGATGGTTTCGGGGACCGGGCCGGACAGCGGACAAAACTCGTGGCGAATGTCGGCTAGCGTTTGCCGGGTGAGGGCCTGGAGGGGGGCGATCGCCGCTTCGGACCCCCGGATGACCGACACCACCAGCACCGTGCCGTTGCTGCGGCGGGCCAGCTCTGCCGCCTTGGTCAGGACCGCCGCAGCCAGGGGCGAAGTGTCTACGGCGGCGACGATCACCACCTGCCGAGCCACCGAGACCTTGGTCGGGTCCACGGCCCCGCGGCTCAGGAGGCGCGGCGCAAAGGTGGGGATCGCCCACGCCCCCAGGGGAGCGGTTACCAAAATCGAGAGGGCCGCCAGGGCCAGCACGACCTCACCGCCCGCCAGTCCCTGGGCCAGGGGAATCGCGCCGATGGCGGCCTGTACCGTGGCCTTGGCGGAGTTGCCGGGCAGCAGAAACAGCCGCTCTTGCCAGGTCCAGTTGCTGCCCGCCGTGGAGAGCCACCACCCGAGCGATCGCCCCACCAGCGTCCCCACCGCCAGCAGCAAGAGCCCCGGCAGCAGGACGCTCTCGAGCACTGAGACCTCGATGCTGGCCCCCAGCAGCCCAAACAAAAGAATCTCGGCAATCACCCACAGGCCATCGAAGCCGGTGCGCAGGCGGCGGGCCAGAGGCGCGTCAAACTCGATCAGGAAAAAGCCCATTGCCATGACGGCCAGATAGCCCGAATAGAAGGGCAAACGCTCAGCGCCGACCACCAGCAGCAGAGCGGCGCAGGCGGCCAGCAGGATATCCTGCACGGCGTTTTGGGTCCAGTTTTGGCGAGAGAGCAGCGAGACGAGGCTGCGAGCGGCCAGCAGACCCACCCCCACCCCAAAGCCGATCTGGCTGAGGACTTGCAGGGGCAGGGCGACCCAGGCGCTGACCTGGAAACCGGCGATCGCCAGGGTTCCCGCGCTGCCCTGGGCCAAGAAGCGCAGCAGCAGGCTAAAGCCCAGCAGCATCAGCACATCGGACAGGGCGCTGCCCGTCAAGATGGCGTCCGGGATGCCCTTGGTGACGCCCCAGCCCAGACTCTTGAGGCGGAGCATGCCGGGGACAATGACGGCGGGGGACTCCGGTGCTAGGACGCAGCCCAGGAGCAGGCCGGTGGGCCAGTCCAGCCCAAACAGCCAGTGAGCGGCGATCGCCACCACCAGGGTTTCGCCCAGGGCCGGCAAAAAGCCCAGGCGCAGGGCCACGGTGCCTTGCTGGGCCAGCTTGTCGCGATCGAGCCCCAGACCCGCCTTCATCAAGATCACCATGACGGCTACGGTGCGCAGGGGGGCTGCCCCCGCCAGCAGGCCAGGACTCAGGACATGGGCCACCGACGGCCCCAGCACGATCCCGATCAGCACCATTCCCACGAGGGCCGGGGCTCCCAGGCGGCGAGCAATCTGCCCCCCAAAGAACCCCATCCCCAAAATCCACAGAAAACTTTCTAGCATCACGCACCTCTCTCAGACACGACGGTGAGCGTGACTTGCTGCCAGAAAAGGGATAGCGCCAAAAGCTCCTACTCTTTGGCAGCAAGCCAAACAAGTAGGAGCCATCAGCCAGTCCAAAGCCAGTTTAGAAAAAAGGTCGGCGCAAATTTTAGCGCGATCGCCGGACGGCGGTTATGGCGAGCTCCATCGCCTAGATTCTATTAAACGTCATGGGCTGGCGAGGGGGAAGAGGGGAACGGGGTGGGCGATCGCACTCGGTAGCAGTCCCGTCCCTGGGCTTTGGCCTCGTAGAGCGCCTCATCAGCCGCCTGAATCAGCATGGCAGGCGTGCTCTGGAGAGTCGGGATTACCGTGCTCACGCCCAAGCTGAGGGTGACCCGAGAACTGACCTCAGAGTGTTGATGGGCAATGTTGAGGGTCTGGACATTGCGGCGAATCCGCTCCACCACGGCGATCGCCCCCTCCAGATCCGTATTGGGCAGCACCAAGACAAACTCCTCCCCGCCATAGCGCGCCACCAGATCCGCCGTGCGCTTCAGTGCGCCTCGCATCGCCCCCGCCATCAGTTGCAGCACCTCGTCTCCTGCTTGGTGGCCGTATAGATCGTTGTAGCGCTTGAAAAAGTCCACATCGCACAAAATCAGCGACAGCGAACCACGATCGCGCGCGAGGCGCAGCCACTCCCGGCGCAGATATTCATCAAAATGGCGGCGGTTGGCCACCTGGGTCAGGCCGTCAATGCTGGCCAGTCGCTGCAGCTCCTGGTTGGCGTGCTGGAGCCGCTGGTGCAGCTCCGCCTGCTGAATGGCGATCGCCACCTGAGCCGTCAGCTGCTGGAGCAGGCCGATTTCCCAAGACTGCCACTGGCGCGGCTCATGGCACTGATGCACGCTCAGCAAGCCCCACAGCCCCTCCTGCTGCAAGATCGGCACCGCCAGGCGCGCCCGGATATTCATCGCCGCAAACGCTCGCTGAACAATGGGCGGCAGCTGCGGGCTGCTGTGGGTATCGGTGAGGCTGCTTGTCTTGCCCTGGATGTAGTGATCCACCGGCAGCAGACAGCCAAACTCCGCCGGAAAGCTAAACCCCAGCAGCGACGGAATCCCGGTCTTGAGAGACTCGGTGATCACGTGGCCGCCGCTGCTGGGATACCCCCAGTAGATAATCACGCGGTCCGCCTGGAGCAGCTGCCGCACCTCCCGCACCGTCGTGCTGAGAATTTGGTTGAGATCGAGGGACTGGCGAATGTGCTGGGCGATCGTGCCGAGGAGTTTTTCCCGCTCAGCCTGGTGGCGCAGCATCTCTTCGATCTGTTTGCGCTCGGTGATATCGCTAAAAGTGCAGAGCACCTGGCGAACGCTGCCATTGTTGCTTAGCTGGGGTTCAGCATTGACCAAAATCCACACCAGAGAGTCGTCTCCCCGGTAAATGCCCATCACCACATTGCGCACGGGCTGGCCGGTGGCGATCGCCACCGGCACCGGATGCTCTGGCGCCGGAAAGGGTGCGCCATCTTCGTGAATCACCTGCCAGCGCGGATCAAAAGACGTTTTCCTCATCATCTGGTCTTCGCTCAGGCCCAGCAGCCGCAGGGCCGCCGAGTTAAACACCAGCGCTTCGGCCTGCGGCCCCGTGAGCAAAACGCCCACCTGGAGATCTTCGATCAGCGCGCGAAACTGCTGCTCGCTCTGGCGCAGCTTTTCTTCGGCGAGGCGGCGCTCGGTCACGTCGTAGCACGAGCCGATGAAGCCTGCGAAGTTGCCCTCGATGTCCCTAAAGGGGCTGCCAAAGTCCATCAGCCAGCGGTATTCGCCGTCCCAGCGCAAAATCCGGTACTCCATCTCAAAGGCGCGTCGCTCAGCAAAGGCCTCCAGGTAGGTTCTCCGGCAGCGATCGCGATCTTCTGGGTGAACGCCGTCTAGCCAGCCGTCGCCCTGCTCCTGCTCCAGCGTGCGCCCCCGAAACTGGAGCCAGGACTGGTTGAAATAAATGACCCCGGTGGTCAGGTCGGCCTTCCAGATCAGCGTGGGGAAGGTCTCCAGCAGCGTCAGATAAAAGTCGCGCGATCGCACCACCAGCTCCTCGGCCTGCTTGCGATCGCTGATGTCGTGGCTAAAGCCCGTCACCAGCCAGCACTCGGCCTCCCCATCCCAGCGTGAGGTGAAGGTCGTTGCAATCCAGCGCAGCGAGCCGTCTTTGTGATGAAATCGGTAGGCAAAGCTGTGGGACTGTCCCGCTAGAGCCTGGTTGAGGGCCTCCCGCACGATCGGGCGATCCTCTGGAAAGATGCGAGAAAACCACAGCATGGGGCTCTCCAGCATCTCCTCGGCAGAAAACCCAAACACCACCGTGTTGCCCTGGGAGCAAAACTCGTACTGAAAGGAGCGATCGCCAAACAGCCGAAAGCGCGTAATGCCGGCGATCGTGCTGTTGAGCACATCATCAATCTGCGCCTTCGAGGCTCGCAGCGCCGTTTCGAGGGCCTTGCGCTCCGTCACGTCTGTGGCGATGCCCAAAATCTGGGATGGCCGCCCCGTGGGCTCCCGCGCAAACACCACCTCCCGCGATCGCATCCAGCGCCAAGTCCCGTCTGCCCGGCGCATGCGGTACTCGTGCTCACACACCTCGCCGTCCGCCATCGTCAGCTCGTACTGAAAAACCGCCTGGATGCCTGGTATGTCCTCCGGATGGAAAATATTGGCAAAAAACTCGCTGCCCCGGTCTTTGACCTCCTCGGGCGTATAGCCCAGGGCCGTAGAAACATAGCGATTGATATAGATATTGCGTCCTTGGTGCAGGTCAAAAATATACAAAAGCTCCGGCGAATTGTCGGTCACCTGCTCAATGAAATACTTGCTGGTGCGCAGCTCTGCCTCAACGCCCTTGGCCTCAGTGATGTCGCGCCCCTCCAAAATCAGCAGCGTCTCGGCCACATTCGGCAGGACCAGCGGCTTGAGGGACCAATCGAGATCAAGCATTTTGCCCTGACCGTTTACCAGCCGCAGCTCGTGGCGCACCACCCTGCCCGCCAGCGCCTCGGCGATCGCCTGGCGCAGCAGCGGCTCCACCTCCCCGTCCCACTGGGCCACCTCCCACAGCGATCGCCCGATCACGGCTTCGGGGGAGCACCCCAGCAGGCCCAGCAGCTGAGAATTGGCCTCCCGCAGCGTCCCGTCCGCCGCCAGCAGCCCGATCACCTGAAACGTCTGATCGAAAATTGCCCGACTGCGCTGGCGCTGGCTCAGCAGCCGCTGCTCGATCTGTCGCCGCTCCCAGATCTCACGGCTCAGCTCCCGCGCCTGCTGGCGCGCCTTGGTCGCGAAATGCATCAGCAAAAACGTGCCAACCGTCGTCAGCACCCCATTGAGCACCTCAGCGCGCAGACTCGGCAGCCTAAAGGCCGCCGCCAGGGAAGGAGAGCTGGTCTGGCTGGTTTCCCAGATCGCCGTTGCCTGACACATAAACACGTGAAATTGCAGGACGCCGGTGGCCGCGAGCCAGGGCAGCCAGCGCAGGGGCAGGGGATAAGGCCGCCCCGCCGAAAAGGCCAGTAGCAAAGTTCCAGTGCCCAGCAGAAGCAGCCCCACAGCGGACAGAATGGATACCCCCGTGAGCTGGCCCCAGCTGCCCAGGTCGATCACGCCGCTGAGGTATCCCACCAGAGCCGCGCTGCCGATGGCCACCGCTCCCACTGCCGCAAAGCTGGCGATCGCCGCACTCACCCGCCGCCGCCCCGCCGTCAAGCTAAAATTCGCCACGCCCAGCAGCAGCAGCCCTAGGGCGCTGTAGGGGGACAGCCGCCCCGGCACGCTCTCGAGCGGTCGCCACGCCAAGTGCGGCGCGGGCGGCCGCGACAGATAGTCCTCGACAAAATACTGATCAATCCCCAGGTCTATCTGCAAAAGGTGCTCTATCAGCACCAGCAGCCCCAAAACGGCGATCGCCCCGCCCAGACCCCGCGCCCAGCGCCGATAGCCCAAAGCATTGGCCGTCAGGGCAAAGCCCCCCAGCACCAGCGCGATCGCCATGTTGTAGCGGATTGGGGGCGCCTCCGGCCAAATCTGAAGCACCCTGGACCAGCGCAGATGCCATGCCACCGCCAGCAGCGCCCCTAGGCTCGCCGAGCTGAGCCCCAGGGCAATCACCCAGCGACAAGACACCGATCGAAACAAGCGGGAGATAAAGTCCATACAAAAGATACGGCAGGCAGCAAAAAGCGCGTGGATTTGGATCAAAGGAGACCCCTAGGGTCAACCGCCTGAACCGACCCCTAGGGCCGCTCCAAGAATCATTCCCCGAATCATTCCCCTTGGCCAAACCCTCGGTTTTAGGCCGTTAGCTGAGGGGGAATCTCCAGAGGCTGAAAGGGCAGCCGCAGCCAGAATTTGCTGCCGACACCTTCTTGCGACTCAAACTCGATCGCTCCTGACATCAGCTCCGCGAAGCGCTTGCACAATGACAGTCCTAATCCGGTCCCATCCGATCGCTTTCGTGCGGGATTATTGACCTGATAAAACGGATCAAAAATCCGGTCTTGGTAATCTCGGGGAATGCCAATGCCTGTATCAGTGACCGTGAAGCATAACATATGATCTAGCACGGCTAAATGAACCTCTACCTCCCCGCCGGCTGGCGTGAACTTCAGGGCGTTAGAAACCAGGTTGACTAGAATTTGAAACACTAAACGAGTCTCTAAAAGAACTAACTGTTGATGGCTGGGTAACTGATATTTGAAATGGAGATGAATCGACTGTTCGATAGCCTTTTGGGAAAGCAGCTCGATGGTTTGTTCGCAGAGGTCGACGGGGCTGGCGACCTGATAGCTCAAGTCGGTGTGTCCTGCATCTAATCTACTGAGATCTAGCAGATCGTTGATCAAGTTCAACAGATGCTGACCACTTTCGCAGATGAGCCCAATGTACTGCTGCTGTTTTTCGTTGAGATCTCCATAAAACTGCTCATGGAGTAAACGAGCAAAGCCCAAAATCGTGGTGAGGGGCGTGCGCAGCTCGTGACTGACCCCCGTCAGAAATTCGGACTTGTAGGTGTTGGCGCGCTGGGCCTCTCTCAGGGCGATCGCCAGATCCCGCGTTCGCTGCTCGACCAGGGTTTCGAGCTCCTGGCCGTAGACCTGACTGCGCCGATAGTGCTGGGCGTGCTGCCCCGCGATGGATAGCTGGTCGGCTACGTGGCGCACCAGCTCGATGTCGGCGGTTTGCCACTGGCGCTGGCGATCGCACTGATGGCAGCAGATCACCCCAAACAGCTTCTCCTCCAGATAAGTCGGCACCAAAATCCAGCTCCTAGCCCCCTGAACCAGCACATCCTCCCGCCACCCCAGCAGGTCATACTGCTCGCCGTCATTCACCACAACGACTGTATGTTTCAGGTTGCGCACAGGGCTGTTGAAGGAGCGAAAAGGACCACTGTTGCCCAAGCCCAGCGCGACGCCCGTCTGAGCAAAGCTGTGGGTGACGACCCATCCGGCAGCGGCATAGTGGGCAAAGTAGCAGCGATCGACCTGTAGGTGCCTGCCGAGCTCCTCTAGAGCCGCCTGCACAATCACATCCATATCCAGAGTGTCGCGAATGTGCCGCGTGATCTGGTGGGAGAGTTTTTCGCGGTGGGCCTGGATCTCGATCTCTCGCTGGATGGTCTGCCGCTCCCGCAGCGCCTCGGTCAGCGCAACCGCTTGGCGGCGCAGCTCCATTTGACTAATGACCTGACGACCGAGGGCTTCGAGGGCTTCGATCTGCTCAGCGCTCAGCTGGTGCGGCGCGAAGTCCAGCACGCACAGAGTGCCCAAGACTTGGCCGTGGGGGCTGATCAGCGGCGTCGCCGCGTAGAAGCGCACGTGGGGCGCGCTGCGCACCACGATATTTTCGGCGTGGACGCTGTGGGCGCGGGTGTCGGGGATCAGCAGAAATTTGCCTTCTTCGACAACCAGAGGGCAAAATCCGGGCTCTAGGGGCAGCTCTTGGAGATCCGCCATGCCGAATTTGGCCTTGAACCATTGCCGCCGCGAATCGACCAATGTAATCAGCGAGACAGGTGTATGGCAGATGGTCGCCGCTAGTTTGACAATGTCGTCAAACGCCAGCTCGGGGGGCGTATCGAGAATGTGGTAATCGATGAGGGCTTTGACCCGCTGCGGATCGTGGAGATTGTCGCTCATGTCACAACAACAACAGGGCTGGGAGGGAAGGAGGTGGTAGACAAAGCGCCTTGCAAGGAGGGGCTGGGGCGATCGCCTGCATATCTTGTCCAGGCTTGAGATTGCGCTGCTTTGGGAAAAGCAGCGGATTCAGACCGCAGAGCGTAAGCGGTGTCGAAACCCGTTTTAGGGTCAACACGCGGTCTGTTCTAGGCCAGCTTTGCCGCCAAACTCACCCTAGAGTGTTCCCATGGGATTGCCCAAATGCGATTTTTTCGGAGGGTCTGTTGCAGAATGTCTTGGCGCAAGGGGGACTCTCTCCGCGCAGGGTCTGGCAACAGTCCCCTTTAAGCCAAATTTCTAGTCAAAATGAAAATTTCTCAGGCCTGAGAACCCATAGAAGGTCACGGCCTTTCAGGAATCCTGGTCGATCGCGCTGTAGTCTTGCGGTTCTCCTTTCTATCGAATGGTTCTTAGAGACTGCTGATGCGCACGATCAACTTATTTATTGCCACGAGTCTAGATGGCTACATCGCTCGCAAAAATGGCGAGGTAGACTGGCTTTTTACCGATCAGGACTATGGATATACAGCATTTTTTGACGAGATCGAGACCCTCCTAATGGGGCGGCGAACCTACGAACAGCTGCTCACCTTTGGCGAATATCCCTACGGAACCAAGGAGGCCTATGTTTTCTCTCGGGGCCAGCGCGATCGCACTGAACAGGTCAACTTTGTTGCCCAGGAGCCGGCGTCCTTTGTGCGGGACCTGAAAGGGCGTCCGGGTGGCGATATTTGGCTAGTGGGGGGTGCGGTGCTGGTGCGCGAGCTTTTGGCGGCGAAGCTGGTTGATCGGCTCATTCTCTCGATTCACCCGGTGGTGTTGGGTGAAGGGTTGCCGCTTTTTCTGGGGCCGCTGCCGGAGATCCCGCTGACGCTGATAGACCACCATACTTTTGAGACCGGATTGGTGCAGCTGACTTATGAGTCTGCTGCGGCCTAAAGGGTTTTGCGCTGGAGTATTTCTGCTGGGATGCAGTCCGCTGTGCCAAAGCCATAAAGCGTCTGGCCAAGAAGATACAGACAATTCTTTAAAGGGGGATATAATCGCCAGATAAGGCAGTGTTGCGCGATCGCTCTTCGGTATATTTGGTCTGTTCGCGCAACAGAACGAGCGATCGCCCGTGTTCCCCAGCCTCACGACCGATACTTCCCAGCGAAATTTTTCTAGCTAGTCATAGCAGCGCAGCCTGTCCCATCGGGCTGCGCTAGTAGTTGGCAATGATCGAGAGTGTCCTCTAGCAATGGAGGGTTTCGTCGGCGATCGCTTCATATTTGTTTGCAAAATTTCGTTTATTTAAGCATTACTTACATTTCTGTTATCTCTGGGCATCCTCAAAACATCCATGGGATCTTGCGCCGGTCGAAACTATCATGAGATTCACGCGACGTCACTTTCCAGCATTGCTGACTCTCCTTTTGGGAGTTGCTCTTTCGGTGAGCACTAGCACCACCCTCGAACAGTGGGAACAAGAGCGCGCTCAAGCAGCGTTTGAGCGGCGCTCGAACACGATTACCAAAGCGCTGCAGGTCAGACTCGATGACTATTCGTCTATTTCTTATGCTTTTGAGGCGTTTCATGCCGCCAATCGAGACCTGAACAAGACGCAATTTCAGAAGCTAGCGCAGTCATTTTTTAAGCGCTATGACGGGCTCTATGCCCAGAACTGGGTGGTTCCCGTGTCTTTGAGGGAGCGATCGCAGTTTGAGCAGGCGCGCCAAGCTGAGGGCATGGACAGTTTCCAGATTTATCAAATGGATGCTGAGGGCCAGCCCCAGCCAGTCCGCGATCGCCCCATGTATTACCCGATTGCCTATGCAGAGCCTCTGCCGGAGATCGAGGGAGTATTAGGGTTTGACTTTGGGTCTAATCCTGAGCGTTTTGGGGCCCTAGTTCAGGCACGCGACAGCGGCAGGCCTGCGGTGACGGATCGGATCACCCTGATTGCCAAAAACTCTGTGGGGTTTATTTTGGCTCATCCGATCTATGCTGCTGAGTCGAGTCCGTCTACCCTGGCGGAGCGTAAGCAGAGTTTTCGGGGAATTTTTGTGGGGGTTTACTCGATCCCCGAAATTTTGGAGACGGCGATCGCGGGGCTCAATGTGACGGATCTCAATTTCCATTTGGTCGATCTTCAGGCCAAGCAGCCCCAAAACCGCTTTCTGGCTTTTTACAATGCTGAGACCCAGACGATCCAAACGATCTTGGACAAAGATTTTCCGCAATCGCCGGAGCGTACCGTCGGCTGCGATCGCTCGCTGTGCGCCACTAGGGTCACGATCGCCGATCGCCAGTGGCTGCTGCAGCTCCAGCCTACTCCAGCCTATCTTGCTGGCCAGCAGTACTGGTTTGCAGAGTCAATGCTGGTGATTGGCCTGCTGGTGACGAGCGGTTTGGTGATCTATCTCTATCAAGCAACCGAAAGAACCAGCCAGATCTCGGCCTTGGTGGCGGCTCGAACCGCCGAACTCTCAGAAGAAGTCGCGGAGCGGCGGCGCGCCGAGGCCATCTTGCGGGAGTCGGAGCAAACCCTCCGAGCGCGATCGCAGGAGCTCCAGCAGGCCCTCGATGATCTCCATCGCACCCAGGCCCAGCTCGTACAAACCGAAAAAATGTCTTCTCTAGGACAGCTCGTAGCGGGGGTAGCTCACGAGATCAACAACCCGGTCAACTTTATCTATGGCAACCTTCAGCACACTGCGACCTACACGCAAGATCTACTGTCCCTGGTAGATCTCTATCAGCAGGATAATCCCTCGCCCTCATCGAGTATCCAAGCGCTGATGGAGGAGATCGATTTTGATTTTCTGCGCATCGATATGCCGAAGATGCTGCTCTCGATGCAGGTGGGGACTCAGCGGATTCGAGAAATTGTCAAATCTCTCCGCAACTTCTCTCGCCTAGATGAGGCAGAAATCAAGGCCGTAGATATCCATGAGGGCATCGAAAGCACGCTGATGATCTTGCACAATCGTCTGCGGGCCAAAACCGATCGCGCTGAGATCGAGGTGATTCGAGACTATAGTGCGCTACCTCTGGTGGAGTGCTATGCGGGCCAGCTCAACCAAGTTTTTATGAATCTAATGAGTAATGCCATTGATGCTCTCGAGGATCATATGTATGCGACGGGCGATCGCGGCGTGATTACCCTAGAAACGCGATCCCTTAGCCCCCAGACCGTGCGCATTTCTGTATCTGACAATGGTCCAGGAATTCCCGTAGAGACGCAAAAGCGTCTATTTGAACCCTTCTTCACGACCAAACCCCTGGGAAAAGGAACGGGCTTGGGTCTATCGATTAGCTACCAAGTGGTTCAGGAAGTTCATCGCGGGACCCTAGAGTGCTTCTCGAAGGTCGGCAAAGGAACTGAGTTTCGGATTACGCTGCCGGTCAGCCAATCGGCTTTGGTTTCCCGAGTCTGAGGAACCCTGGCAAACAAGGCGCTTGTTGCCAAGGGCGCGCAGCCAAAACTGTGTGGAAATATCACGCCTGTGTGAATATCAATGGCAAAGCAATACGATTTTTCACAAAAAACCGTGATTTGATGCTTGGAGTTTGCAACCTAGGTACTTTAAGACTGAACCTTCATGGAGCGTTTTCTCGGTTAATGGCAGGGTGCTTGAGCCTTTAGGCCCACGGGCTGTGGTGCTTAAAACGAGCTAAATCAGCCAATCTTCGGGTAAGTCTCCATCATTTCGCTGACGCCAAAACCGCTTGCATTCTCCAAAATTATTTTGTAAAGCTAAAAAAGCCGTAGGAGCGATCGCCCGGGTCTGGGTTTAGGAGTGATTGGATACATCTCTACTTTTGGATCGAGAGAAGCGACGTATTTTAATTTCTCTGATTTTAATTTTTCTGATTTTCTAATCTAGAAATAGCGCAATCCTCTGGAGGTTCTCAGTAGAGCTGAAGGTTTGTTTCTATCCCAGGTAAAAGCAAAGACTATCTGTATCCTGGAGAACCAGCTGAGAGAACTGGCTTAGAACTGTCTTGAGGCGTTCTTTATTTTCTCTCTTTAGGATTTTGGGCAGGTGCAAATATTGGTTTCTTGCCGCGTTGTGTATGTTTCCTGTTCTATCATTCTTGCGAGGTGGCACCGTTGGCCACTAAGCGCATTCTTTTAATTAACGATGAGATCCATCTTCGTGAAATTGTTCAGACCTGTCTTGAGACATTAGGTGGGTGGCAAGTGATTGCAACAAGCTCTGCACAGCCCGATCTCCAAACTGCTCAATTGAGCGACGTTGATGCGATTATTTTGGATGTGGTGGCGACAGAAGTTGATGGTCTGGGTCTCTTGCGGCGGTTGCAGCTCGATCTGAGGGACCAGAGCATTCCGGTGATTTTGCTGACTGCCAAGACCTACTGGATGACGGCTGAGCAGCTTTCACGCTGGGGAGTGGTAGGGGCGATCGCCAAGCCTTTTAACTCTCTTCTGCTTGCCAAGCAAGTGTCGTCGATTTTGGGATGGAGCTTGCCCAACGCTCCTTCCTAGAAGATCCTGGGCAAGGATAGTGCTATGCAAAGCGCAATGAAACTAGGCCGAATCACGCGGATCAGCTTTGGAACCGTCATCGTCCTGATGATTTTGCTGGGGAGCATCTCCAAAATCACCATGAATCAGCTCTTGGGGGCGGTGGGCTGGGTGACGCACACCTACGAAATCAAAGAAAGCCTCGCCCAGATTGCTGAAGATATTGCCTTGGGAGATGCTGCCCAGCGTGGATATATCCTCACTGGGCAGCCAAGGTTTTTGGCGGTACGCGATGAGTCGCTTGAGAATATTCCCCAGATGATGGCAGAGGTGCGGAAACTCATCGGAACAACTCCAGGGCAGCAAGAGCGTTTCAGAGAATTCGAAGCTGCGTATGAAAAGAAAGCCGAAGCGTCTAATCGCGCCCTAGAACTGGCTCTTGCCGGAAATCGCCAAGCTGCGATCGATTTGGTGGGCTCAGACAACTTTGAAATTAACCAGGAGCTCTTGCAAGCGCTGAAGGCGCTGCTCGCGGGGGAAGATAGCCTGCTGGCGCAGCGCAATCAGGATGCTAAGGCGGTGGAGTACTGGTCTACGGTGGTTTCCCTGGCGGGAACGGCGATCGCGATCGCCTTGGCCCTGGGGACGCTGGTATTCATTAGTCGGCGGGTGATTCGACCCATCAACGAAGTCGCCAACGCGATCGCCAGCTCTTCCTCAGAAATCGCTTCCACCGTAGAAGAGCAGGAGCGCATCGCTAGCCAGCAGGCAGCCTCAGTGAGCCAGACCACCGCCACCATGGACGAGCTGTACATGTCCTCCCAGCAGTCTGCCGACCAGGCCTCTCTGGCCGCGAGCAGCGCCCAGCAGGTGCTGACGCTAGCCGATAAAGGAACCTCCGTCGTCGACCACACGCTGTCGGACATGGAGCAGCTCAAGAATAAAGTCGAAGCGATCGCCGAGCAGATTCTGCGACTGAGCGAGCAAACGAGCCAGATTGGGAGCATCTCTGGCCTCGTGGGAGACATCGCCACCCAGACCAACATGCTGGCCCTCAACGCCGCCGTCGAAGCCGTGCGAGCGGGAGAATCCGGCAAAGGATTTGCCGTTGTGGCGGCCGAGATCCGGAAACTGGCAGACCAGAGCCGCAAATCCGCCGAAAAGATCAGCGGACTTGTGACCGAAGTCCAGAACTCGATCAACTCCACCGTCATGGTGACCGACGAAGGGACCAAGACCGTCGACCAGAGCGTGCAGACCGTGCAGATTGTGGCTGACAACTTCATGAGCGTTGCGGAAGCGATCAACCACGTCGTGATCAGCAGCCAGCAGATTTCGGCCAACGCAAAGCAGCAGGCGATCGCAATTCAGCAGGTGCTCGAGGCGATGAACCAGCTGAACCAGGGAGCGGTCCAGACCGCGAGCGGGATTAGCCAGACCCGAGTGGGCACGCACAAGCTCAACGAAGCGGCGGTGGATCTGCAAACGGTGGTTTGAGCGGCTGAGCCCGTTGGTTTGCGGACTGCTGTGGGGAGTCGGCCTGGCTGGGGAGAGGCGCGATCGCCCCCCCAGACCAAACGGCCCACAATACAAACATTGCTTGGATGGATCTAGCCCAACCCTCCATACCATCAGATTCTGGGCTGAGGATAGTGCTATGCGGAGCGTAATGAAGCTAGGCCGAATTACCCAAATCAGCTTTGGAGCAGTCATCTTTGTCATGATTCTCCTGGGAGCGATTTCTAAAGTGACCGTCAATCAGCTTTTGGTGGCGGTGGAGCGGGTGACGCATACCTACGAAGTCAAAGAGCGCCTCGGGGTCTTGGGAGAAGACTTGGCGATGGGGGACGCCAGTCGGCGGGGCTACAGCCTGACGGGCCAAACCCGATTTCTGGCGGTCCACGATGAGGTGCGAGACAATGCCGCTCAGACTCTGGTGGAGTTGCGAGAACTGATCGCTGATAACCCTGGGCAGATCCAGCGCCTGGGAGAGTTTGAGGCCATCTATAACGAGAAATCCCAAATTGCCAATCGGGTGATCGAGCTGACGCGAGCGGGGCAGCAACAGGCTGCCGCAGCGCTGGTTGGCAGCGATCGCACCTTTGCCATTAACCAAGAGCTGCAGCGAAAGCTGCAAGAGATGAATGCAGTCGAAGATGCGCTCCTGTTGCAGCGCAATCGAGATGCTAAGGCGGTGGAGTACTGGTCTAGCTTGATCTCGTTGGCGGGCACTCTGATCGCGATCGCCCTCGGCCTTGGGGCGCTGATTTTTATCAGTCGGTGGGTGATTCGACCCATCAACGAAGTCGCCAACGCGATCGCCAGCTCTTCCTCAGAAATCGCCTCCACCGTAGAAGAGCAGGAGCGCATCGCCAGCCAGCAGGCAGCCTCAGTGAGCCAGACCACCGCCACCATGGACGAGTTGTACATGTCCTCCCAGCAGTCTGCCGATCAGGCCTCTCTGGCCGCGAGCAGCGCCCAGCAGGTGCTGACGCTAGCCGATAAAGGAACCTCCGTCGTCGACCACACGCTGTCGGACATGGAGCAGCTCAAGAATAAAGTCGAAGCGATCGCCGAGCAGATTCTGCGACTGAGCGAGCAAACGAGCCAGATTGGGAGCATCTCTGGCCTCGTGGGAGACATCGCCACCCAGACCAACATGCTGGCCCTCAACGCCGCCGTCGAAGCCGTGCGAGCGGGAGAATCCGGCAAAGGATTTGCCGTTGTGGCGGCCGAGATCCGAAAACTCGCAGACCAGAGCCGCAAATCCGCCGAAAAGATCAGCGGACTTGTGACCGAAGTCCAGAACTCGATCAACTCCACCGTCATGGTGACCGACGAAGGGACCAAGACCGTCGACCAGAGCGTGCAGACCGTGCAGATTGTGGCTGACAACTTCATGAGCGTCGCGGAAGCGATCAACCACGTCGTGATCAGCAGCCAGCAGATTTCGGCCAACGCAAAGCAGCAGGCGATCGCAATTCAGCAGGTGCTCGAGGCGATGAACCAGCTGAACCAGGGAGCGGTCCAGACCGCGAGCGGGATTAGCCAGACCCGAGTGGGCACGCACAAGCTCAACGAGGCGGCGGTGGATCTGCAAACGGTGGTCTAGCCCTAGGGGCGATCGCGGGCTGGCAGCAAATCAGGCGATCGCCCCAAAATGACTTCAAAAATAACTTCAAAATCTATCTAAAGACAGAAACCCTGAGCTTTAGACCCTAAGGATCCTGAAAGAGGGGAAAAAAACTCGAAAAAGGCAAAGGCCACCAAAATCCGTAATGTTACCAAATTTCTAAAAAAGCCAGTAAAATTACTGAAGCAGCCAAATCTTAAAACTTCCTTGAGAATGTGTGTATTTCGACCGTAATCATTAAAAGGTGATTGCAAGTTCAGCCACTTAACCGACTCAAATTCTCAAGTTAGAGTGGGAAACTCATAAAAATCCCATAAACATCCTGAAAATTCAAAAAATTTCACCTATGGTTGACTCAAACACCACCACCGTGTTTTTTCTGAATCAATGCTCCAGCCTGTTTTGACTCAATTGCCTAAGAAACACGGACTAGCCGCGCCGTCTTCAGAAGTCCTATATTTTTTCTGCGTACATTTACAGTATGGGCACCCATTCATCGGATCCGAACAATCTATTTTTGAGTGAGGGTGGCCCCATGCTTCTTACCTCTCCTATCCCTATGGCTGAGAGACGGCCCAACGCTTTCCTAGCGCCGATGCAGGCAACTGCGGTGGTGGTGACTCCAGATACGGACACACAGATACTGCTACGGCAAGTCCTAGAAGCGGAGGGATATCGAGTGATCCTCTGCGAGGATACGGAGCAGTGTGAGGTCTTGACAGCGTCATTGCGAGTGACCCTGCTGGTGCTGGACATTGACCCAGGGGCGACGGATTGGGAGGCGCTGTGCCAGCAAAATCAGCGATCGCCGGGCAGCGATCCCATGGCCATTGTGCTGGTGAGCGAGTCCGCAGACGACACCTGGCTAGAGCGGGGCTTTGAGCTGGGGGCCATGGACTGTCTGGTCAAGCCCCTCCGGCGATCGCTCCTGGCGCGCCAAATCCGCCGCTGGCGAGCCGATGGCCTAGTGGCCCCCTCCCATCAGGAGCGCTTGCTGCGATCGATCGCCCAGCGCGTGCGCCAAGGAGAAGTGCTCTCAGACCTGCTCGAAACAACCCTAAGTGAGCTACAGCACCTTTTGCAGGTGGATCGGCTGCTGATTTTCCAGCACTATCCCGATGGCCAGTGTGCAGTCGCTGCTGAGGTGACCGCCAATGACGTCTTCTCGGTCCTAGGACGCCGCATTGCTGACCCCTGGTTTGCGTATCATTTACTACGCCAGCGCTCCTTGGAGCCCCTTGACCTGCCGCACCCGTCCCTCAAGTCCTGCGCCGATCTGCGGCCTTCGGCCCAGACGGTGCTGCCCATCTATCAAGGAAAAACCCGCTGGGAGCTGGCGATTTGTCAGGGTGAGTCCGCTGCCCGACCTTGGCAAGCATCAGAACAGGCTTTCCTAGAGCAGGTGTGTTTGCACTTGGCGATCGCCCTCCAGCAAGCCGAGATGCAAGAGCAGATGCACGCCTTCAGCATCGCTGTCGAGCGTCAGGTTGCAACTCGCACCGCCTCTCTTGAGCAAGCGCTGCGCTTCGAAGCAACCCTAAGCCGCATCACGGACAAGGTCCGCAACAGCCTAGACGAGAACCTGATTTTGCAAAAAGCCGTTGAGGAGCTGGCGCTGGTCTTGAACATCGGCACCTGCAACGCCGCCCTCTACGATCTGGCGACCGGCACCTCGACCATCTGCTACGAAGCGGCCCGCACCATCGCGCCCTCCCAGGGCCGCGTCACCTCCTTTGCAGTGTTTCCTGACCTCTACGGCCAGCTTCTCTCGGGCCAGCCTTCGCAGTTTTGCTACATCACGCCCAATCCGGTTCGGGGCTTGGTGAGCTTGCTGGTGTGCCCCATCATGGACGATCAAGAAGTCTTGGGCGACCTCTGGCTGGTGCGATCGCGCGATCAGGGCTACGACGAGAGCGAGGTGCGCTTGGTGGAGCAAGTCGCCAACCACTGCGCGATCGCCATTCGCCAAGCGCGGCTCTATCAGGCCCTCCAGGTCACCGTGAACGAGCTCGAAAAGCGCAACCAGCTCAAGGACGATTTTCTAAGCACCGTTTCCCACGAGCTGCGATCGCCCATGACCAACATGCGCCTCGCCATCCAGATGCTAGAGCGCAGCCTGAGCCAAGCCGAAAGCACCACTGGCCGCGCCACCACCGCCTATCTCAAAATCCTCAAAGAAGAGTGTGAGCAGGAAATCACCCTGATCAATGACCTGCTGGATCTCCAGCGGCTAGAGGGGGGGCACCAAGGCCTCAGCGCAGAGATCGTCGCCGTCGAAGACTGGCTGCCAGATGTAGTGAAGTCTTTCCAGGCCCGTTTGGGCGAGCGCCAGCAAACGCTGAAATTCAACATTGACGAAAACTTGCCGCCGCTGGTGACCGATGCGTCCGCGCTGCGCCGCATTGTCATGGAGCTGCTGCACAACGCTTGCAAATACACCCCGCCCGGCGAAATCATCGCGATCTCGGCGCTGGTCAAGGGCGATCGCTACTGCATCAGCGTCTGCAACCACGGCGTCGAAATCCCGGCGAAGGAGCTAGAGCGCATCTTCGAGAAATTCTATCGGGTGCCCAATGGCGATCGCTGGAAGCAGGGCGGTTCGGGGCTCGGCCTGGCTCTGGTCAAGCGCTTGGCCGATCACCTCGGGGGCGTCATCCAGGTCTACAGCCACACCGACGAGACCTGCTTTACCCTCGAGATGCCTCTCAACCCCGAAACCAACCCTAGCTAGAGACGGATTGGGCGCCCGTGGCCCTGGTCTACTTCTTCTTGCCGCCTTTACCGCCCTCGGGCTTCCCTTTCTTGTCGCTGATCTCTTCAGGCGCTGTGCTGGGGGTCGCTTCTGGGCTGACAGCTGGGCTGGCAACGGCGGGTGCGGTGGCGTCGGGGCTGGCGACCGGGCTAGCCGCTGGGGCTGGGCTCTCAGGTGCCCGGACGCTCGAAAGCTGGTGCACGCCAACCACAAGTCCCGACACGGCGGTGATCAGGGTCGCGGCGGCGGTCATGAGACCTGGCAAGGTCTGGATCCAAGGCTGGTTGTTGGGATCGTCTGTCATAGCGTTCGCAAGGCTTAGGTGTTTTTCTCTGGTGCTTTTCTCTTTTCTTCAGGATTCCCCGATTTTCCGAACAGTTGCCAGGGGAAATCAAAAAAATTTCTAGGTTTGGCAAGGGATGAAGTGCCCCGAGGAATGCGATAAGCTTTGGTATCTTTCTCAAGGCAGCTCACCGATGGATAACACGACGATCTCTGTCTCGCTCCCGCAGGAGGTGTGGACAGCGCTGCGCGCCAAGGTAGCCGCTGGGTCTGCGGAGGAAGCGGCTCTGGTGGCGGCGGCTCTCCAGGCCTATTTGGCAGATTCTCAAGTGCCGATTGTCAGTGCGAAGTCTCTCGATCAGCTCGAAAAACAGATGCGATCGCTGATGGTCCAGGTCCAGCAGCAGCTCTCCCAGCGTCTGGCCGGGGTCGAGAATCATTTGGTGATGCTGGACTACAAGGTGAATGGGTTGCAGGCGATCGCCACCAATCCCCCCGGCGTGGACGATCTGACCCCCAGCACGACAGCGACAGCGGCCAGCGATCGCCCGAGCGGCAGCAACTTCTTCGTTGAAGAAGATGAGTACGATGAGCCGGACGAGATCTTGTATGACTTTCTCCCAGCCGATCGCCCCAGTTAGTGATTTGCGCAGGGAGATCGGACGGATTGCTGTCCTCAGGGGCGGCTAATGCCCACAAAAAAGACCCTGGAGTGTCCCAGGGTCTCAAGAGAGGAGGAAATCCGTTGTTGCTGAGAGAGAAACTTTGAAAAAAGAAAAGCTTGAAAGTGGATGGGCCGCGGTTTGTCGTTGCGAAGAACCTTGCGGCCCCCAGTTATTTACTACACGACTGCTTTAGACAATTCCAAGCACGTTCTGGAAGATGGCGACGCCGATGATGCCTGCGGTGGCGATCGCCACGATCGCGTTGGTGAAGAAGCGGCCTAGCTCTGGGTTATCTCCCAGGGCTTTGTCCTCTTGGCTGGCGGTAAAAAAGAGTGACCAGGCCTGGGTCCCGTTGACCGTTTCAAACTGGTTAAAGTCGGGCTGGAAAACCTTGGGACCCAAAAGTGCGGGGTTTTGGAAGTCGAAGTCGGTTTTCATGGTCTTACCTCTGTGAATCCCCGGGCGGCTCTGCTGGTAGGCGATCGCCGCTGTGCAGGGAGAACTGTGATTTGGTTTGTAACCTTATGTAAATTAATGTAACGATAAATTTACAAAACGTCAAGTGCTTTGCAAAATTTGCTATTGAACTGGCCCAAAACTCGGCCTCCGATGGGACGTCGTTGGGACGCTGGAACAGCGGCGACCCCTCCCGAGGAACGCCCAAGGGCGCTGGCCGCAGAAGCTCTAGAATAAGAGGGCTCATTTCCGCCGCCCTTCGTTGCTCAAGCCGTCCTTATCTATGGTTGTTCTGTCTCCCGAGCTGCAACACCGTCTGCGATCGCCCCTGTATATCGGGACAGTAGCCCTGCACAGCCGCGTTCTCCAGTCGCCCCTCTCCGGCGTGACGGACCTGGTGTTTCGGCGACTTGTGCGGCGCTATGCGCCAGACTCGATGATGTACACCGAGATGGTCAGCGCCTCCGAGCTGCACCACGTGCGCAAGCTGCCCAAACTGATGGAGGTGGACCCCCAGGAGCGACCCATCAGCATTCAGCTCTTTGACTGTCGGCCTGACTTTTTGGCGGAGGCAGCGCGCATGGCGGTCGCGGAGGGAGCGGACACGGTGGACATCAATATGGGATGTCCCGTCAACAAAATCACCAAGAACGGCGGCGGCTCTTCTCTGCTGCGTCAGCCGGCGATCGCCGAAGAGATCGTGCGCAGCGTGGTGGCAGCGGTGGAGGTGCCGGTCACGGTCAAAACTCGAATCGGCTGGAGTGACGGCGAAATTAACGCTGTGGAGTTCGGGCGACGCATGGAGGATGCGGGGGCTCAGATGCTGACGCTGCACGGGCGCACGCGAGAGCAGGGATACAACGGGGCGGCTCGCTGGGAGTGGATTGGCCGGGTAAAGGCGGCTCTCTCGATTCCGGTGATCGCCAATGGAGATATTTTCTCGGTGGAGTCGGCGGTGCGCTGCCTGGAGGAGACGGGGGCGGACGGCGTGATGTGCTCCCGCGGGACTCTGGGCTATCCCTTCCTGGTGGGTGAAATTGATCACTTTCTCAAGACGGGAGAGTATCGCCAGCCGCCGACTCCGGCGGAGCGCCTGCTGTGCGCTCGCGAACATCTCCAGATGCTGTGGGAGTACAAGGGCGATCGCGGCATTCGTCAGGCCCGCAAACACATGACGTGGTACACCAAGGGCTTCGAGGGGGCAGCAGAACTGCGATCGCGCCTGTGCCAAATCGAATCCGCAGATGAGGGCTATCGACTGCTCGATGGGGCGATCGCGCAGCTCCAGGCGACAGGCGATCGCGCTGTGGTTGCTCTGGCCTGATCTTGCTGGCAGACTCTATCCTGAGATTTGCTCTCTCTATCCTTTCTGGGCGATCGCTGCCCTCTAGATCACGCGAAATTGCCGGGTTTTTGCGTATTTTTTAGGCGCTGTAGCGGCCCAAAACCCCTTTGGGCTATGAGGCCTTTACCAGAAAAATGAAAAACTAAACTCTATCCAAAGTTGCAATTTATACTAGTAGACTAGAAGTTAGCTAGATCACAAAATCCAGCACTATTCATAAAATATCTGACAAAAGCTAGCGTATTTCTGAGGAATTTTCCTGGTTTTTGTCGAAATCGTGCGCATTTTCAAGGTTGCTGGACTTTAGCGCAGCGATTACTAATGGGCTATGTTTTGCGTGATAATACCGAACTTATCTATTTGGCGCTCTGCTCAGTGTTGTAGATACCTTCGGATTAGCGTCGCAAAGCTGTTTTCGCGGATTGTTTCCTTGTTGTCTCGGTCTATCACGTGCGAAGGTGAGCCCGCTAGGTACGGTCGGCTCTCTATTTCTTTGCATCGTAGGAGCAGAGTCTCTTCTGGGGGGTGAGCGATCGCCCTTTTGCATCTGCTAGTGCATCTGATTCAAGGGTGGTCGGTGAACTTCGGTTTGTTAATCAGCTGAACCCGCAAATTCTATTTTTAGCTCGCTTGCGGGCTCAAATTCAGCTTTGAAATTTTGGCTCCTTTGGAGCTTACAGATCCAAATTTCCCCTGTTTCTGAGAGATTTTCTCATTATTTCGCTATTTTTCGGAAAAAGAGAGTCTCCACAAGTATTACTGAGTGGCCACTTCAACTTTTTGTTGCAGAAGTATAAGGATCATTCCATGCAGGAATTCAACACTCTCATCTCTCGCCTCAATCAGTCGATGGGCCAAGCCTGTAGCGCTCTAGATGCCCAGCGCAACCCCATGGTGCAGATCATGAGAGAGGTCAGCGCCGAGCAACTGATCTATGTGCTTCAGCAATACGCTATTTTTCCGAAGGCGCTGGTGGACCTGATGGTGCTGACGGAGCAAAAGGCCCAGCAAAGCGGCTGGAGCCGGATTGCGGCGGAGCTCCAAGACAATATTGCTGAGGAACTGGGCCGAGGAACGGAGGGTGTCTCTCACTATCGACTGCTCGCGGAGGGCCTCGAAGATGCGCTGGGGGTGCCTGTGGTGGCGATCGCTCCGTCTCCTGCGACCATGCAGCTACTCGCCCACCTAAACTCGATCTTTCGCAAAGGAGGTGCCTATATCCTGGGTGCTTCCTACGCCATCGAGGCGAGCTCGATTCCAGAGCTGCTGATTGTCCAAAAAATGATTCGGTACTTGCTGCAAAAGGAGATGCCGCCGACTCTAGATCATTTCTTCACGATGCATCTCAACGAGTGGGAGCCTGAGCACGAAGCGGATTTGCGAAACGCGATCGCCCACTATCTCCAGCCGGAGGATCTACCAGAGTTTGAGGCGGGATTTTATATGGTGCTGGAGGTGATGGAGATTTGGTGGAAAGGTTTGGCGATCGAGGCAATGCTGTATCCGGCCCTAGACGGGGCGATCGCGGCTTAAGGCCTATCATGATGAGCAACGGAATGTGACGACGCGATCGGGTTTGGGCATCTCACCAAGCCCTTTCTAGATTGATTGCCCTTGAGTCCCCAACCATACCATTGCTATGAGCGCTTCTTTCTCCCAGCCTTTGACCCCCGAAAGTCTCTCTTCCCATGCCAGCCCTGGTCTGCCGCCTTTCTACTATTACAGTGAAGAAATCTTTGAGCTAGAGCGGCGATCGCTGTGGCAAAAAGCTTGGCAAATGGTCGGGCGAGCGTCGGATCTCCCGGCACCCGGTGACTATCTCACCTGCACTTTGGGAGATCAGCCCATGGTGATCGTGAGAAATGATGCTGGCGATCTGCGCATTTTTCATAATGCCTGTCCCCATCGGGGGGCCAAGATGATGGAGGGCCAGGGCCACTGCAACCGGATTCGCTGTCCCTACCACGGCTGGAACTTCGATCGCGAGGGCCGTCTGCGGGGACTGCCCAGGGCTGAGCACTTCCCCGGCCTCTCCAAGTCAGACGTCAACTTGGTGGCGGGGCGCGTAGAGACGTGGGGCGGCTTTATTTTTGCGAGCGCTGAACCGGAAGGAGAAGATCTCAAAAGTCATCTAGCAGAATTTCCGGCGTTTCTGGAGCAGTATGAGCAGCCTTGGGAAGATCTCGAAGAGATCGATCGCTGGTTTTATGAGGAGCCAGCGAACTGGAAGTTTCCCATCGAGAACTATCTCGAGTGCTATCACCTGCCGGTGGTCCACGCTCGCAGTCTGCGCTGCTTTGATCCGCTGCAAATCCAGTATGCGCCTACGGGCAGGCACTACCAAATTTCGGTGCCCTTTGTGGATGAAGCGATAGTCGAAAATCATCCGGCCTTTTCGGGCAAGCGGCGCGGCTTCTCCTATCAGGGATTTGTTTTCCCAAACTGGATGGTGAACACGGCCAAGGATAAGGTGTCGGTGTTTCGCCTCACGCCGCTCACGCCGACGACGACCCGCTTTGAGGTGATTCTCTATCAGACTCCTGCGCAAAAAGCCCTCTATCCCTATGATCGAGAGGCGTTTCGGCCTGAGTTTGACCACATGCTGAATGAGGACTTTGGGGCGGTGCGATCGCTCCAGCAAGGGGTGCGATCGCGCGGCTACAAGGTCACCCAATATGCAGAAACCCTAGAGTATGGAATCACCCATTTCCATCGCTCTCTGGCGGAGTTCTACAGTCTCTAGAAGCCAGTTACGGCTCCAAAACCTGGTCAGGCAATGACAAAGTCGCTGCGTGGCCAGGTTTTTTCGTGGCCAGTCAGGCACCCGTGGCCAAAGCGCAATGGAAGGCCAGAGGAGTTGTGGCCAGCGCTGTCAGCACGGACCCCTAGGCCATCGCAGCAGCCATCTGGCGACAGGACTCAGCGCAGCGGCGGCACGCCTCGGCGCAGCGCTGGCAGTGCTCGTGCTGGTGCTGGCTGCACTCGGCGGCGCAGCGATCGCACGCCTCAGCGCACACGCGGCACATCTGGCCATGCAGGTCGGAGTTGCGCGCCATCAGCCGCGCGCAGAGGGCGCAGGTATCGGCGCAGTCGCGACACCGCCGAATGCACTCGGCCATCATTTGGACCATTTCGCTGCTCAGGCAGGCCGTCGCGCAGTTTTCGCATTCTCGCAGGCAAGCCAAACAAGCCTGAATGCAAGGCTCTAAAAGCGTTTCGTGGGATCGAGTTGCGGTCATTGGGACATCTCCAGAAAACTTCTGGGCCATTGCTGGCCCTGTCCCCCACCTTAGAAAGCAAAAAACTCGATTCAATCTAACCATCGGAAGAGACTTGAGTAGAGCGCATGTTCTAGTGCTACGCTGGTGAGCCGTCGCGCTTGGTCCTTGGGACGATGCGAGAAAGCTGGGTCAACTTTGACCAGAAGCCGGTAAAGTGGGCTTAGAGCCATACCACTAGCTTCCCTGCTGACTAAGCAGCCCCTTTGAAGCAACATGTGGGTTAATGCCGCTCGAAAAAGGGCAGATTTTCCGCACGATGTGCGGCCCCTCAGCTGCTCTTTTTTCAGAGATTCAATTTTCTAAGGTCAATATCTGGGTAGTCGAGCTCGAGTCTGATAAGCTACTAAATAGCAAAAAGGGATCCTCTGACAAGGACCCCCAAAGCACCGGCTGGACAGACAAAGGTTGGCACCAAACTGTCTCAGCCACATATTCTTATGTTCGCCAAGGAGGCGATCATGATTGACGATAACATGTTTGGACACCAGCTTTCTCTTCCTCTCTTTGAAGACCGAGGAGAACCCCCTCAAGAAATTCCTGAAATGCATGTTTTCCGCAGAGAAATTTCTTCGGAAGATGTCCGTGCAGAGATGCTGCTCAAACTGCCGAAAAATGACCCTCAAATCAGGCATTTGCGTAATCTGCACCGCTTTGCGCGTCGGGGGCGAAAAGGTCTTGAAATTATCACTCCTGAGGCTGCTTGGCCATTGATTCCGGTGGGCAAGAGCGAGACAAGACGTTGGCTCTGGAATTTGTGCCAACGCCAACTCGGCTAGTAAACGCTTTCTAGGTGTGGAATCTAGGCCTTGAAGATCTTTCAGGGTCTAGATTCTGCTGTTTCAGCGCAGCGCAATGCTTTGGTTGAGGAATTTTGACGGACCGTGAAGGGATCAAAATTTTTCTCTCTTCATAACAAGGTTTGTCAAAAAACTCACCAGCGGCTTCTGTGTACTTGTTCAATAGAGAAAAATCGCTCCACCTTTGAGAAATCCCGCTTAGAAGCGGTTATTTTGCCATGCAAAGTTATGCTGACTGGTTCTGTAAGGTGACTGGCAAGCCTCCATTTCCGTACCAAGAGGGGCTCGCGATCGCCGATGACTGGCCCTTGGTGCTCAGCGCGCCTACGGGGGCGGGGAAAACTGCCGCTGTGGTTGTGGCGTGGCTGTGGAAGTGCTTCTGCGAGAGTTCGCGGCGGGCCAGCACGCCTCGCCGCTTGGTCTACTGTCTCCCCATGCGGACCCTGGTAGAGCAGACCTACAGCGCGATCGAGAAGTGGCTGGAAAATGCCGAGCTACAGCAAGAAGTCGGTCTCCATCTGCTGATGGGGGGCGCTGTGAGTCATCGCTGGGACGACAAGCCAGAGCAGCACTGCATCTTGGTAGGAACCCAGGACCAGCTCGTGAGCCGCGCCCTCAACCGTGGATACGCCATGAGCCGCAACAAGTGGCCGATCCACTTCGCCCTGCTCAACAACGATTGTCTGTGGGTGATGGATGAGGTGCAGCTAATGGGAGCGGCGCTGCGCACCACGGCTCAGCTCCAGGGCCTTCGCGAAAAATTTGGCACCTACGGCATGACGCGATCGCTGTGGATGAGCGCCACGCTGGATCCTGGCCTGTTAGTGACAGCGGACCACAAGCCGGGCTCGATCTGCGTTTATGGGCTGACCCCAGCGGAGGAAGATGCGGCTCGGAGTCTGGCTCAAAGCGCTACCAACTCGGCGATCGCCTCGAAGGCTCCTGAGAACGCGATCGCCGTATTGGCGAAGTGTATGGCTGCCCAGAAGCCGCTTCGCCGCGCCGAGACGGTTTGCGCCTCCAAGGGCGATCAGTACGGCGACAAGCTGGCTCAAGAGATCGCGGCGGCTCACCAGCCGGGGTCTCTCACCCTGGTGATCTGCAATCGCGTTGCCCGCGCCCAGGAGGTGTATGAGGCGCTGAAAAAGTACACAGCGGAGCCCCGGACGCTGATCCACTCTCGGTTTCGGGCGGCCGAGCGCCAAAGCCTCAACGCGCAGCTCAGGGAGGGGCTGTCGGGGATTTTGGTCGCGACCCAGGCGATCGAGGCGGGCGTTGACATCTCGGCTCAGGTTCTCTTTACGGAGCTGGCCCCTTGGTCTTCGATGGTGCAGCGCTTTGGCCGGTGCAATCGCTATGGAGAGCATTTGATGGGCGCGGCGGTGTACTGGATCGATATTCCTGATCTGACGAATAAAAGTACTGCCCTTCCCTACGATGAGGAGTCGCTCGAAAAGGCGCGATCGCTCCTAGAAGGCTTGCAAGATGTCGGCATTAGCACGCTCAAGACGGTCCCTGCTCCCTCAGAAGAGATCGAGGGACTGGTTCCACGGCGACACGATCTGTTGCAGCTTTTTGATACTTCGACGGATTTGGCCGGGCACGACATTGACGTTTCGTCCTTCATCCGAGAGGCCAATGAAACGGATGTGGCGATCGCCTGGAGAGAGTGGGACGGGAGCAGTCCGCCAGCGAATCTCGACGCGCTCCAGGCTCCGGAGCTGTGTCGGGTCAGTCTCTCGATGGCGGGCGACTTTCTCAAGGAGATCAAGAAGCAAAAACAGGCTGCCTGGGTGCGGGATGGCCGCAAGAAGTGGCAAGAGGTCAAAACCCTGGTGCCAGGAATGACGATCCTCGTGCCCTGTCAGGTGGGGGGCTACGATCCCCACTTGGGCTTCACGGGCAAAGCGGGTCATACCCCTGCGGTGCCGATTGAGAAAGCCATTGAGGCGGACCAAGACGATCGCGATCTCCTGAGCCAGGGGGCCACAGCGTTTGTGGAGCTGTCCCAGCACTCCCTGGAGGTCAAAGCGGAAATCGAAACGCTGATCCAGCATTTCTCAGATTGGGAGCTGCCAGCGCAGTCCCTCAGCCGCGCGGCGCACTGGCATGACTCCGGGAAGGCACACCCGTTTTTCCAGACGCGCCTGACCTACAACCGGGAGGCCCAACAGGGCGAGACGCTGTGGGCCAAGTCGGATCACGATTTCAAAGACCCGGCGGATCGCTACTTGGCACCCGACGATCGCCAGGGATTTCGCCACGAGCTGGTCAGCGCCCTCCTGGCCCTCCAGGAGCAAGAGTCATTTTTGCTGTGCTATCTGGTCGCCTGCCACCACGGCAGAGCCCGCATGAGCATTCAGCCGCGCCTGATTGCGCGGACCCAGGCGGTGAAGAAGCCGGACCCCGAGCAGCGGGCTGCTGCCCCCAGAGATCCGCTGGTGCTGTCGGCGCTGGGGGTGCACGAGGGCGATCGCGTCCATCACCAGCTTCCCGAGATTGACCTGGGGGGCGGCTTGGTCATCCCCAGCCAAGACCTCTCGCTCGAGTGTTTGCGCTTTGGCGAGAGCGACACTGGCCCGTCCTGGACGGCGCGCGCCCTGGATTTGCTAGAGGAGTACGGCCCGTTCAAGCTGGCCTTTCTGGAGACGCTGGTGCGCATCGCGGACTGGCGCGGCTCGGCCAAGCACGCTGATTATTGGGTGGAGTAAACCGATGCCTGAGTCAATGATTTTGGGAGGCTGTACGCCTCAGCCCCTGTCGGCCTATCTCAAGGCGCTGGGAATTTTGCGGCTGCTGGTCGAGCAAGGGCGCGATCGCCAGGCCAAGGGGTACTGGGAAAACGACGCGTTTGTCTTGGTGACCAGCCTGTCACGAGAAGCGCTAGAGACTTTTTTCCTGGAGGAGTATCAACCGACGCCCCTCGTGGCGCCCTGGAATGGCAGCACAGGCTTCTATCCCAAGGACAAGGCCCAAAAACGCCTGCTCCAGGAGATCGTGGACGCGCCCGCTGAGCGCTTCCGGATCTATGGGGAGACGATCGCGATCGCCCAAAGGCAGGTGGACGCTCTGGGGCTGACGGTCCAGCCCAAGGAGAAATCGGACAAGCGCAAGCTGCTGGAGCGGCTGAGAAATGAGCTGCCCGACGAGGCTGTGAAGTGGCTAGACACCTGTGCTCTGGTCACCTCGGAGGATCTGAGCTTTCCGCCGCTGGCTGGGACGGGCGGCAATGACGGCAACTTCGAGTTTAGCCGCACCTTCATGCAGCAGCTTCGAGAAGTGATGGACTTTGGGACGGGCAAGCCCAACCCATCGGCCCAAGCGCTGCTGCGGGCGGCTTTGTTTGACGACGTTTTGCCCAGCTTGCCCTTCAGCGGCAGGATCGGGCAGTTTAACCCGGTTGCTGCTGCCAGCGATCGGGTCAATCCCTGGGACTTTGTGCTGATGCTGGAGGGGATTTTGCTGTTTGCGGCTGGGGTGACCCGGCGCTATGAGCGGGCTGAGCAGGGCAGTCTGGCCTATCCCTTTACGGTGCGTCCCTCGAATGCGGGCTACGGCAGCGCGGCGGCGGGCGAGGAGGCGCGGGCGGAGCTGTGGGCACCGCTGTGGAGCAAACCGGCAGGCTTGCTGGAGCTCCAAGCGCTGTTTCGGGAGGGGCGGGCCAAGCTGGGTGATCGCGCGGCTCGCTATGGAATTGATTTTTATCGAGCGATCTCGACCCTGGGGCGCGATCGCAATATCGAAGAGTTTGTCCGCTATGGCTTCCAGCTTCGCAATGGGCTGTCCTATTTTGCGGTGCCCCTCGATCGCTTCCGCCCGCAGTCTGAGCCCCAGCAGGACTACCTGAGCGACATCGATCCATGGCTCGACCAGTTCCGGCGGGCGGCCCAAGACAAAGATGCTCCGGCCTCGGTGCTGCGCGCGAACCAGCGCCTCGAAGAGGCCATCATTGACTGGAGCCGCCAAAAGGCAACGCTGCTCGATGTCCTGATCGCCCTGGGGGAAGCGGAGGCAGACCTGGGGCGATCGCTGAAGTTTACGACCAGCAGATTTGTCTCGCCGGTGCCCCTGCTGCCTCGGCGGTGGCTCACAGCGTGCTGGGAGAATTCGAGCGAGTTTCGGCTGGGGCTGGCCCTGGCGAGCAACCGCCTGCGCCAGCGGCTGGGGCGCGCAAGGCCCCAGGAGAGGTCGCGCTTTTGGGTGTGGACGCCTAATGACGACGGCGTGACGACCTGGCAGGCGGGAGATCTAGAGAGCAACCTGATCCGGCTGGTGAAGCGCGAGGAAGTCGAAGCGCAAGCTAAGCAAAAAGCCGAAAAAGGCCAGAAAGCCGACTCAGACGGCTTGAAGACCCCGAAAAGCGGCCAAAACCCTGAAGAACCCGAATTTCAGCCTGCTGGTCAGGAAGACGCTCCGCCGGGGGACCCGAAAACCAGCCAGCCGGGCTCCTATCCGGCACCGCTGGTGGATGTTGTGCGCTGGATTCAGGGGGAGGTGAATGCAGAGCGTCTGGAGGCGATCGCCCGGGGGCTGAGCCTGGTGGATTTGGCGTTGACCCGTCCGTCCAGCCTGGGCTGGCCCCAGTGGGTGCCGCCGGCCTACGCGCTGGTGGCGATCGCCCATCAGCGACGCCTGTTGCTGGAGAAGATCCCCGAGTCTCCAGACCTGCAAGACCAGGGATCCCAGCCGTCCATCAAAACGGTGTCGCTGCCCAGGGTGCCGAACTTGCTAAACCGGCTGGCGATGGGGGACTGCTACGGCGCGACGACTCTGGCGATTCGGCGGCTGCGGGCCAGCGGCTGTCCTCCAGCGATGGGCCAGGGGATCAACGAGTCGGGCGATCGCACTCGCCGGATCGCGGCAGCGCTGGCCTTTCCCCTCTCGGACTCCGACGTGAGCCGACTGATCTGGCAGGTGCGCCCGCTCCCCAAGGAAGACCCAGAGGATTCGGGCAAAACCGCTCATTTTTCTAGTGAAGTTTCTAGTTAAGGATTCGTCATGAACTTTCAAGCACTACAAGATCAACCGCGCGTCCTGATCGAAGCGCAACTGAAGCCATTGCAGGGCGATCGCTTTCAGCCGACGGGCTTTCCGGATTTGGGGGCTGCGACCTATACGCTGCCTGGGGCCAAGAAGACGCGCATGCTGCTGCTGGAGTCTGCCCAGAGCGTGGCCAACCGCCTAGAAAACAGTATCTGGGATGAGGTCAATGAAACGGTGGTGAAGCCTCTGGCGGGAATTCCCTATGTGGTGGTTCACCAGGGCGATCAGGTGCTGACCAATTCGCTCCTAGAAGCCCACCGTCTCAACTCGTTCTATATTCTGGAGGGCAAAGATCGCAGCTTTTTTGAGATGCTCCAGCAGGAGCTGGATATACCCGCTGAGGGGGCGGTGGATTTCCGAAAGCTGGCGCGCGTCCTGGCAAAGTATGACCTCAACTCTCTATTGCACGGGATCTTTTTGGCGAAGAAAGAGATCGCGAAGGGACGCTTCAAGCTGGCGCGGGCGCTGTCGGGATTTATCGAAGCGTACAACGTGGAGACTGCGAATTCTGGCGGGGTCAAAAATGATCGGGTCAATCCCCAAGCAGAAGCCAAAAAGGGCGGTGGCAATGTCCCCTATCACCGTGAAGAATATACCGCCGAGCGGATCACGGCCTACTTTAGTTTGGATTTGGCGCAGATTCGCGGCTATTGCCTGGGCCGTGAGATCGAGGATCTGCTGATCGCGATCGCCTTTTACAAGATTCAGTGCTTTTTGGCGCGGGGGCTGCGGCTGCGCACGGCCTGCGATCTGGAGGTGGCGCAGATATCGATCCAGCGTCCAGTGGATTTCTCGCTGCCGTCGGAAGCGGAGCTGGCAAAAGCTTTGCCAGCTCTGGTGAAGGCGGCTTCGGGTGCCTTTGCCGATCCGCCGGTGACGGTGGTGCAGTACGTGGCGGATGAAACCGCAAAGGACAAGGAAAGCAACACAAGCAAGGGGCGTAGCAAAAAGTGATTGGACTCTCGATTCAGTTCTTGACGGGTCGCTATCACGCGACGCCCTGGAACCACCAGGTGAATGAAGGGCAAGTGGAGTGGCCGCCGTCTCCTTGGCGAATTTTGCGATCGCTGGTGTTTGCTTACTATCACTTGCCGGAGCAGCCGGAGCGATCGCTGTTTAACCAGATCCTGAGCAAGCTGTCGAATCATCTGCCGAGCTATAGGCTGCCAGCCTATGTCGCTGCTCACACTCGGCACTATATGCCGGTTTTTCGGGAAGGAAAATCGACCACGACTAAAGTGCTGGATACGTTTTATGCGCTGCCGGGGGGAGCGCTGTCGTCGGAGGCCAAGCTGTGGGTGATGTGGCCGGGGGTAGAGGCCACAGAGGAAGAAAAGAATCTGCTGCGCCGTCTGTGCGGCCAGATTAGCTATCTGGGGCGGGCAGAGTCTTGGGTCGAGATTCAGCTTCTGTCGTCGCAGGAGCTGGAGGCTGAGCAGGTCTCATTCCAGATGCGGCCCCTGGCCGAGCCAGAGTCCTCTGGTCAGGGAGAGCCGGTGAGGGTGCTGGCTCCGCTGACGACGGAGGGGCTGGAGGGATTTCGGGGGGCGCTGGCGCTGATGCCGAAGCCAAAGCGGGGCAAGGCGAAGTGGAAGATCCCGGCGGATCTGCTGGAGGTGCTGGAGCTGGATACGAGTGATCTCTATGCCCAGGGCTGGAGCGGGATTCCGGGGGCGCGGTGGGTGACCTATGGTCTGGAGCCGGTGGCGGAGCCGGACCGACTGGCCCCGTCTGCTCAGCGATCGCGATCGCTTGCTCCTACGGTGGCTCGCTTTGCGCTGTGGTCGAGTGTGCTGCCCAATCTGACGGAGGCGCTGACCCTGGGCGATCGCTTTCACAAGACGTTGACGAGTCTCAGCAATGGTGACCAGCCTCAATCGGCGGAGGCGGTTTTTAGCGGTCGCCAGTGGGTGACGACGGAGGAAGGGGAGGAGGTTGAGCAGGAAGCGAAGGGACATCAGCATGCGTGGTATCTGCCGGAGCCAAATCGCCAGGGCAAGATCGATCATGTGCTGGTCTATGCGGCGGGGGGATTCTCGGAGCGGGCGATCGCGACTTTGGGGCGTCTGAGGTATTTCAACCAAAAGGAGCAAGATCGCTTTCAGATGGTGCTGGTGTCGCTGGGGCGGGCGGAGGAGTACCGGTCGAATGGGCCGGGGGTTTCGCCGCTGCTGGGGTGGGGGCGTCGCTGGCGATCGCTGACGCCGATGGTGCTGCCGCGTCATCCAAAGTTCGATCGCCGCAACAATCCCAAGTGCATTGGCGAAACGCCGTTTCAGCGGGAGGGACCGGAGGACCAGGCGCTCTATCTGCTCAAGAATCTCCTGAAGTCGCTGCACCAAGATGAGTCGCTGGAGGGCTGCGAGAAAGTGCAGTCTAAGGAGGATGGGGAAGAGGATTGGCTGCGTTATGTAAATGCCCAAGGGAAGGAGCTGGTCAAGGTACGCTGTCTCTCTGATGATGAGAAGAAGGCTTGCAGCGACGATCCTTCCAAGCATTTGCATTGGAAGCAGTTTCGGCGGCGGCGCTACTCGGGTGAGGGGAGTCGATCGTCGGAGTGCGGATACTGGCTAGAGCTGGAGTTTGCGGAGCCTCGCCAGGGGCCGATCGCTCTGGGCTATGGGGCTCACTTTGGGCTGGGGGTCTTTTTGCCGGTCGATGGGGGCGCGGATCGGGGGATGTAGGAGGAAGAGGAGTGAGGCTGGTGGCCCAAAGCCTGACGGGAAGGGCGATCGCGCTCTGTGGCGATCCAAAAGGTCCGCGCCCTTTCTCAAAGGTTTGTTGCCTGGAAGTTTTTTGGGGTCTTTCGGGCTCTATGCTAGGCCCACCAGTCTGCTCGATCGCTCTTTTTGAGACCGATTCGCGCATCAGAACCTTGAAAACTAAATCCTCTCTGCTTTTCAGCCGCTCGCTGTCTCACCGCATTCTCAAGATGCGGCCCCTTTGAAGACGGATAGCCATCAGTGCAGGTAGAGGGAAGAACCCTGGTAGGTCTCACCGCATTCTCAAGATGCGGCCCCTTTGAAGAACAGACTTGCCTAAAATTAGGCCTAAAATCAGCACGTCTCACCGCATTCTCAAGATGCGGCCCCTTTGAAGACCAGTACGACGATGACAACGACATCGGCTATGCGGTCTCACCGCATTCTCAAGATGCGGCCCCTTTGAAGAGGAGCAGACCGCTTTGCGAGCGGGAACACAGCAACCGTTGTCTCACCGCATTCTCAAGATGCGGCCCCTTTGAAGACCTGGAGACGGCGCAGGGAGCCGATTTCGACCACGTCTCACTGCATTCTCAAGATGCGGCCCCTTTGAAGACACTTGATATAGATTGGGGTCTATCGGACTTGGGCGTCTCACCGCATTCTCAAGATGCGGCCCCTTTGAAGAGATGAGTGGGTGGTGCCGTGAAGCTGAGCGCTGAGGTCTCACCGCATTCTCAAGATGCGGCCCCTTTGAAGATTCGAGGACGACGGCTCAGGCCGCCCGACGGCTTGTCTCACCGCATTCTCAAGATGCGGCCCCTTTGAAGAGAGCGTGCACGACTTTTGGACGGCAACTGGAAGGGTCTCACCGCATTCTCAAGATGCGGCCCCTTTGAAGAAATCAAATCGATCGCCCGCTGACGCGATTGATTGCGTCTCACCGCATTCTCAAGATGCGGCCCCTTTGAAGAGGGGCACCAACCTTGGTGCGTCGAGCCGAGCAGCCAGCAGTCTCACCGCATTCTCAAGATGCGGCCCCTTTGAAGCACGGTCCTCAACTCCTTCCTCCCCTCTTATGAGGTCTCACCGCATTCTCAAGATGCGGCCCCTTTGAAGCTTCTAGCCATTTGCTCCAGATCCCATATTCAAGCTGTCTCACCGCAATCTCAAGATGCGGCCCCTTTGAAGCATCCCAAATCGGGAGATCCCCGAAGAGCGGATCATTGTCTCACCGCAATCTCAAGATGCGGCCCCTTTGAAGCAGCGGCCAAACTGGCTAATGGCACCCTAAAATGCTGTCTCACCGCAATCTCAAGATGCGGCCCCTTTGAAGCCATGGCACCTTCGCCGTCTTCATTAGCAGCTCCGATGTCTCACCTCATTTTCAAGATGCGGCCCCTTTGAAGCGTGGCACCCGAAGCCGCAGCTGCGGAGCCCCAACCGTCTCACCGCAATCTCAAAATGCGGCCCCTTTGAAGCATCAACACGGTGGACTATGCCACCTACACCCTAGGGTCTCACCGCAATCTCAAAATGCGGCCCCTTTGAAGCAAGGATCAGATCAAGGGCATCTTTCAAAGCTACCGTCTCACCGCAATCTCAAAATGCGGCCCCTTTGAAGCCGAGAGAGTGCTTTCGGACAGCAAAAAATGCTTGGAGTCTCACCGCAATCTCAAAATGCGGCCCCTTTGAAGCTGCCCCTCGGCAACGATCACCTCGCCCACTTTTGCGTCTCTCACCGCACTCTCAAGATGCGGCCCCTTTGAAGCGAGCAACTCAAAAACTTTGACTGGAACGCCAGCGGTCTCACCGCATTCTCAAGATGCGGCCCCTTTGAAGCGCTACTGGCGGCGATACCTCCCAGACCGTAACGTTCAAGTCTCACCGCAATCTCAAAATGCGGCCCCTTTAGACGCCAGCCTATAGACTGACCTGATCCTGGAGATGTCGGATTGTCCATAGATCAAAAGCGCCTGCATAGAGGAGATCCCAGATCGACTGGAGAGGCCCCTGGGTCTGGCGATAGCGAAGCAGGTGATCGATTCGCCAGTCATTCATGAGAGATAGCTTCGCTAGCTCCTCCGCAGTGGCCGTATTGAGATTGATCTTGCCAGCGTGATGGATCTCCTGGGGTGGCTCTGCTGGCGGATTTTCCGAGACCTCCTGAGGCAGCGGCACCGCCATCACCGCCGCGTAGGCATTCACGATGCCGTGGCCCAGGGGGGCGGGCTCGGAGGCAGGCAGAGACTGGGCTGTGCGCTGGAGACAGGCGATCGCCTCCGGGGCAGAAAGCTGGGGATTGCGAGCAAACATTAGCCCCAGTAGACCCGCCACATGGGGAGCCGCAAAAGACGTCCCCCAAACGTAGGCATGCTGGCCCCGAGGACTCGCGACATAGATCGCCGAACCCGCCGATCCGGCCTCACCCCCCGGCGCTGCCAGAGTGATACTTTCTGAGCCAAAGTAGGAATAGCTAGCGCGCCGATTTTCCACCGTAGAGGCCGCCACCACACAGAGCGATCGCAGATAGGGATAGCGATAGCCGTGGGCCGAGGGATAGTGGAGATCATTGGCGATCTGGCGTTCTCCAGCGCTGTAGTTGCCCGCCGATGTGACGGTGGCAAAACCCCGGCGATCGGCTTCCTGCAACGCTTCCCGGATGCCAATATGTTCTCCATTGGTCCGCCAACTGAGATTGAGAATTCCTCTCTCTCCCGGTTGCAAAAGGGCGATCGCCTGTCGAATCGCCGCCGCCCGCAGACCATACCCCATAGAGCCAGAAATCTTGATCGGCAAGACCCGACACAGCGGCGCAATTCCCCGCACGATCTCTCCATTTTCGGGGCCTTGGGCGATCGCCACACTCGTCACCTGGGTGCCGTGACTCACGCTGATTTCTTGGGGAGAGAGGGCACTTTCCGGATCGCTCAAGGTGAAGTTGAGATCGACCCTTTGCCAGTCGGGGCGCAGTACTGGGGCGATCGCCGGATGCTCTGTATCTACCCCGCTGTCAATCACAAAAATCGTCACTTTGTCTGATCCCTGGGTGAGCTGATGGGCCGCCCCTAGCTGAATGACGTCATGATTCCAGTAGCGTCCCACCGCCTCAAAGTCACTCTCCCTCCCCGCCAGATGCGTCGTATCCGGCCCAAAGTCATTCAGGCCGATTTGCTCCGGCTCCGCAAAGCGAATTTCTTCATACTGTCCGGCCAGCTGCACCACCTCCAGCACCGCTCTGAGGGGATCGGTATCGACGGGACAGCCGGGAATGACCGCCCGATAATATCCCATGGCTGCCAAGGTCTCCGTGACCGGCTCCACGAGGCGCAACTGGAGAGCCGCCAGGATCGCCTCCACGCGATCGCGCGGTGTCTCTGGCCGAAACCACAGATCGACCGAGAGGGGCACCAGATAGCGGATCATGCCCTGGGCGTCTCGCAGCGCCGGACAAATCCGCCCCGCCAGGGACTGCTTGAGCCGGTGGGGATCGACCGCTGGGGCCTCGAAGTCGCTCGCCTCCAAAACCAGAATGCGCTGGCGATCCTGGTGGATAGTCGTCGTTGCAAAGCCCGCCTGGGCCGCTTCGGGAACCGCCTCAAACTCATCCGAATCGGCGATCGCCGTGTAGACCCCAGACACGGGGCGCACTGTGGAGCGAGTGCCCTGGGGCTTGTCGAGCCACTGATAGGTCGGCAGCTCCAGCAGCTCCTGGAGCAGCACCTGGGGAAGCTGCGTCGCGATTTCCACTTCTGTCAGCGAGAAAAAGGGGCGACTTTCCTGTATGGCTTGTCTTGCGCTGTCCCCGAGCCCCGGCAACTGACGCAACTGGGCCTCTGTTAAAGAATTAGGGTTTAAGCGTTGGTCTAAAACTTTTTCGGGTTGCAGAAAGATCTGAAAAATCACCTCTAGGGCCAGATGGCTCTGGGTCTGGGCCATCAGCAGATCCGTCAGCGTGGCCTGTCGCGCGATGATGCGCTGGGCGATCGCAGGCTCAAGGCCCAGCACAAAGCTCAGCCTCGTTTCTAGGGTTACCAAAGATAGGTTCATGGAGAAGACCGGTAAAGAGAGAGCTCTAAGGCTGCGATCGCTGCTGCCAGGACCGTCGCAGGCGAAGAGCCCACAAGCCGAGCCCCAGGCCCCATTCCCCCGGGGGCGGGGACATCTCCCAGGGCGATCGCGTCCACCGTCTCCACAGCAGCGCACTCCGGCAAGATCTCTCCTGCCAGATTGGCACCGGTCACCGCGACGACCCCCGGAAGGCTGGCCGGAAACAGGATCCGCTGAGGTCCCCCATTGCCTGCCGCCGCAAAGATCTGGACTCCTGCGGCGATCGCCCGCTGAAGCGCCTGATAGATCACCCGAGAAGCGCGCGATCGCCCCAAAGGCAACACCAAAATATCGGCCCGCTGCTGCACCGCCCAGCGAATCCCTCGGGCAATGTAGTCTTCAGTTTTGGCAGAAAGCGAAGCCCGGAGAACCTTACCAAACAGCAGCGTTGCCTCCGGAGCCAATCCGCCAGACGCCTCTAACCCTTGGCCCACCAGCAGCGCCGCCATTTGGCTCCCGTGGCCTGTCCCATCGGCCAAGCTGCCCTGACCCGTGAAATCCTCGGCGATCACCCGAGCATTCCTCAACCCAGGATGTTCTCGATCCAGGCCGCTATCGAGCAGCGCCACCCGCACCCCTGCCCCCGTTCCTCCCGCCAACCGGGGAGACCAGCGGACCAGCCGAGAGTCTTCTCTCTGCCTCCCAAAAGACTGCAACAAAGCGGCAAGGTGGCAGGCCGGATCAACGAATTCATGCGCGATCGATGAAAAGCTGGAAATATTCACAGGACAAGACCTTTGAAGAGAGAGTTTGGGGAAATGGGGTGGGGAGCACAAAGGCGTGTGCTCCCCCACTATCTCTAGATCGCAGAAGCGATCGGCCTAGATATCACTACGCAGAGATATACCACTGATAGTCCACGCGATAGCGTCCGCCAAAGCCGTGGAAACGCACCGTGTTAATGGGTGACCAGGGGTTGCCCCAAGTCCCGTTGGGATAGTTCCAGCGCGCCCCAAAGGAAGGCACCGTGCACCAAGCGGTGAAGGGCTTGAAGATATCGTCCTGGAAGAGTTTGATCAGCCAGCCGACCAGCTTGTCCACGATCCAGGCAACTGCTTTGCCGATCGCTTTGCCGATCGCCGCTCCCAGTTCTGAGGAACCAAAGATCCCCCCAACCACGCCGCCAGCCGCAGTCAGGGCTGCTTCAATGGCTGCTTTTACCTGGTCTCGAACGCGTTGCCAGAGATTGTTCAGGAAGCTAGAGAGACCCCCATTATCTTTCTCTGCCAAGATCAGCGTGATCCCGTATTTTTTGGGCCAGTGCTTGCCTTCGCGCATGCTAAAGAAGTGATACTGCCAGTTGGGATAGTCTTTTTCACGACCATCTTTGAAACCGCCGCCGATAAACCGCTCACCAATGGGTTTGACGTCTCCATCTTCATCGGTGGAGACTCCGGCTAGGGCGATTTCATCATCTCCCCACCACTCGGGATTGGTTTCATCTTCACATTTGATCTTGCGAATCCAAAGACTCAATTTATCGGTGGTCGCTTGACCTTCGAAGTCTTCATTGGGGCCATCCATGCGCCCAAAAATATCGCCTTCGTAGGTTTCACCCCACACTTGGGCAAAGCGATCGCGATCGAGCACCCCTGCTTTGCCTGCTTCTGCCATGGAGTCTTGAGTGGCGCTCTCAAAGTCTGCAAAATTACCCGGCAAATTTGCTTGAGGAATCAGCAATCCCGTTGGTGTGGCGGTGATTTGAGAGACCGGAACCGAGATTTGCGCTTCTGGAAAACCCAACAGCTTCCGATCTACTTGAAGCGGTGGCAGTCCATCTTTGAGGCGCGCAAATCCATCGGTCACCACGGCCTGAGCGGGCAGCTCTCCATAGCGACCAAAGACGGTTTTTCGCACGGCTACCGGCGCTTTGACCAGCTCTACCGCTTGGGCGGTGGCGCTGGTTCTCAGGCTTGGCTGCACAGATTTAAATGCGGTTTGAAAATCAGCTTCTAGGGTATCTGGCCGAACTTTTGCATCCGGTTCTGCGGCGATCGCCGTGATGGAATATTGCGCCGCGTTCAACACGTCCTCGGCGATTTTTCGAAGTTCTCCATCGAGCTCTTCGACGGATGCATCTTCACTCATCATAGGCTTGATATTCAACAGATCAGGCTGAATGAGGAGCAGGTTTGAAAAAGTAGGCATTGAATTAATAACCAAACTCAAAAGACCTTTAAAACCTAAGTTTGATCGATAAAAATCCACAGTACCCACATGGGTAATTCAGGTTTTAAAAGGCTTTCAGGATTTAAAAAACATTAGTTAATTTCTTCTTTTAGATTCAAAGATTTCGTCTTTTATTTAAAAATTCATGACAATAAATAGTGATAGTAAATCGATCAGTTGGCTGCTTCAAGAACCACAGCAACTCAATGATGTTTAGCTAAGCTATTTAGCGCTTGGATAGCTCACAATGGGGCAAGAGGTGCGATCGCTTTCTTTAGTCTTAATAGGAATGTTGTCCCCAAGGTGGGCTGATGTCCTTAGCATCAAAGACTCAAGCCCCAAAAGACTCAAGCCCAGCGTCTAACTCATAAATTGAGAAATGAATCAATCCTAAAGAGGCTAGGAGTAGGTTCGTACCTGCTTTATGGCAGAGATCACCTGGTTATACTTTTCAGCTACTCTTTCTCGATCTTTTTCTTGAGAAGCCGCTTCGTAGTGATCCTGCAAAATCATTTCAGCCTGCTGTTCTAGGACGAAACGGTCGTGGGGGCGATGAGCGCATGAGGCAATTTGCTCTATTGCCTCCAGTAGGCGAATGATGACCCGCACATCAGCCTTTCCATAATGTCGAATTTGAGTAAACGCTACGTCCACGAGCTGATCAAATTCTACGGGTTTGGCAATAATGCGTAAATTGTTTTCATGGTCGAAACGGTAGGGAGATGGAAATTCTCGCTCTGCCAGAAAAGATAGTGTCGTGCCAAGACGATCGATACACCGAATTGCTGTAAAGGGGTCATTGATTCCGGGAGAAAGTGCCCGTACAGCAATCTCGACTAGCTGATCGATCGGAAATGAAACATCTTGTTGCTCAGTCCGCTCGTTACCCAGTAAAAAGGTGCTGTGAATCTTGTTAATCAATTGCTGATTCACTCGCTTTTCTGGATAGACTTGCACCAAAATATTACCTTCGCTCACAAACTTACCGGGTCTGGCTTGGAGACGCAGCAATAGGTCATGCTTGCAAGCCGTCTTTAAGAGTGCCTGATCGTCAATAACTTGTAGATAACCTGTATTTTTGGCTCGAACGAAGCAAACATTAGAATCAAAATCTTGAGGAATTTCGCCAACTAGCTGCTGAGACTGTAATTTGCCGTGTCCAATCTCTTTGGGAAACAGCCGTTCGATGGCGCGATCCAAATCGTCTGCAACGTCTGCAATCACATGAGAAGCTTGGATAATGGTTGAAGCGTGATGAATAAAGTAGATCAACACTCCAGTGCTGGCGATCGCAAGGCCAATCCCAATCGTCACTGAAAACTGGGGGATAAATTGGTTGTAATCCTCTCCACGAACCGTTGGCAGCACCAGAAGGCAATAAAGAAAGGTAGAAATAAAAGTACCTAATACAACCTGATTGCCTGTATCTTGCATAAAATTTCGGAGTAGTCGCGGTCCGAAGTTGGAAGCGGCAAGCTGGAGGGCAACGATCGTAATAGAAAAAGCCGTTGCTGCTACCGTCACCATTGAACCAGCAATCGTAGAGAGCAATGCGCGTGCGCCGTCCGCTCCGCCTCGATAAATCCAGTTCAGCTCCTCAGCCTCTAGCTGACTGGTGTGATCGAGAGCTAGTGCGCCAAAGGCCAGCGCCATTCCTCCTAATACCATCAAGCCAGGTAAGAACCAGTAGCTAGAACGAAGCGAATCCCACAGTTTGGCCAGCCTGATGTTTTTCATACAGATTATGGTTTGCTACCACTTTTGCAATAACCGAAGATCTCTAATGGCAGAACGTAATGACTGTGTTCTGACGATTAAGCCTTTGCCTCCAAAGTAGATAGAATGAGTTTAGGTAGACAACCGCCGAGAATGGGGCAATGACTCAATCCACTACCATGATTGATATAAGAATAATTTCTCTTATTCCCATAGCCTGAAATCCAGCCAGAAGCAGCACGATACTGTCTGTGATCTTGGAAACCTATTGCCAGCTCAGTTTCTTCTCGATAAATGTCATCTATGACTGATCTGGCAAAAAGAGAACCCTGATCTGCCCATCATGAGTATATCTAGCGATGGCGATCGAAGCAGTATCTAAGGATAGATCCGCAAAAGGCGCTGGCTGGGGCTTTGACAATCCCTTTAGATAAATTCACCTAGAAATCAAGCCCATGAATGATTAATATCTGCTTGATTTGAGCGTTGGCTTGAGGAATATTAACCCTGTTCTTGCTCACAGCGATCGCCGTGTTCAATCAAGACTGGGTTTGCTCAGGCCTGGAGCTGCGCGATCGCCCCGAATCTAAACGAGAGTCGCTGTGTAGGTGGGGACCCCAATCAGAGACAATGGCAAAGGAACTGCCGTGCAGTTTGGCCCAATTGCAGAGAAAAGTTAGGACGTTATGGAAGTAATCCCAGCGATCGACTTGCTGGAAGGGCGCTGTGTCCGCCTGTACCAAGGAGACTACGGCCAAGCCCAAACCTTTAATGAAGACCCCGTTGCCGTGGCCAAGGACTGGGAAGCCCAGGGGGCAACCCGCATTCACCTGGTGGATCTAGACGGTGCCAAAAGCGGCCAGCCCGTCAACACGCCGTCGATTGCCGCGATCGCCGCTGCGGTGTCGGTTCCCGTCCAGGTCGGCGGTGGTCTGCGCGATCGCCAGCGCGTCGCCGACCTGCTGAGCCTCGGCGTCGAGCGAGTCATCCTCGGCACCGTCGCCGTCGAGCAGCCCGAGCTGGTCGCCAGCCTGTGCCAGGAGTTTCCTGGCCAGATCGTCGTTGGCATCGACGCCCGCAATGGCAAAGTCGCCACTCGGGGCTGGCTCGAAACCTCCGAAGTCATGGCCACCGAGCTGGCTCAGCGCATGGCAGACCTCGGAGCTGCCGCCATCATCTACACCGACATCCACCGCGACGGCACCCTCCAAGGCCCCAACCTGGAGGCCCTGCGCGAGCTGGCCCAGTCCATCTCGATTCCTGTGATTGCCTCCGGCGGCGTCAGCTCCGTCAGCGATCTGCTCAGCCTGCTCACCCTCGAGCCCCAGGGCGTCACTGGCGCGATCGTTGGCCGCGCCATCTACACCGGCGACGTCGATCTCAAAGAAGCCATCCGCGCCGTGGGCCAGGGCCGCTGGCAAGACGTCCCCCCCGACCTCGGCACGATCGCCTAACTCTCCTCCAAAATCCCCTTCTCTCAACCTGGGAGAAGGGACCGGAGGATGAGGGAAATTTCACCTGAGTCGAAATTCCAGCTGCATACTTTGCTGGCTCTATTGTTTCCAAGGGAGAGGCGATCGATAGGGGTTTTCGTACATATCCAGGACTTCCCACGTTGTAGGATTGACTTGCCCTGTGACTGGGATTTCGTACCGTCGCTGCAAATCCCGTATCGCAGCAGCTGTGATCTCACCAAAGATGCCATCGACGATCGCACCCTGTGGATTGCCTAACCTCACGCCTGCGGCTCCTAAAAAGCCATTATCAAGAAGAATATTCTGCAACAGTTCCACGCTTCTGCCGCGATCTCCTTGGCGCAGGGTAGGTAAGGTCAAATCGGTGTAGGCAGTTGCGATCAGAACGGGTGATGTTTGCTGTGAAGCAAGGCTGTGTGCGATCGCTGGCTGAGTGAATGAACCTCCGAGCAGTCCTACGGCGATCGTTAGTAATCTGAAAATGGTTTGAAGTTTCATGGATTGTCCTGCTGATGGATCAGTGCTAGTTAGCATCAATTTCGGGTCAGAGTTATTACTTCATCTATATACTTCGATGACTTACTTTGATCGGTGTAGAGCAGCGCTGTCGCTAATGCAAAACTCACGGAACAATGGCAGTCACGCGGATTTCAATCCGCATCGTTGGCAATCCAAGCGCCGCGACTCCTACCTGTGTCCAAATGGGGGCATGGTTGGGCATGTAATGGCGATATAGCTGAACCATCACATCGTTAACTTCTGGGGGCAACCCGCCAACGTGGTAAGAATTGACGTGAACAACGTGCTCCCAGCCTGCACCGGCAGTTGCCAAGGTTCGCTCTACGTTCCGAAACGCTTGGGCAATCTCATCCGCGAGCGATTCGGGAATTTGCAGGTTGTCATCCCAGCCGCCTTGACCGGATGTTTCCACGCGATCGCCAATTTTTACCGCTTGCGAGTAATGCAATTCATTCAGCATGTATTCCCCATAGCCGGGGGTAACAAAAAATTCGGGCTTATTCATGGTCTTCCTTATTTCTTCCCTGGTGAAGCTTGTTCTCTGTACCAAACACGTACACATTAAAAGCAATTGATTGTAATGCCCTAACTGATCATCGCCGCATAGAAATCATTACTGACCGTCACTTCGTAGACATCGTCACTTGTGCCTTCAATCCGGTCGGGTAAAACAACAGTCTCAACATTGATTACCTGTGTCGATATACTTTCGATCCACTGATTGGTGCACTCACAGCCTCACGAGTGCCCTGAGTACGAAAGAAACTTTATCTGCTCCATTCATCCCAGGCTGCCTTTGCCATCCTTGCGATGACTTCCTCTCGAATTACATCAGCGGCTTGAGAATCTGAAACAAACACTGCGATCGCCAAATGTTGTCCACTTGGAAGCGTTACAAGTCCCACATCATTGGTTGCCGCCGTTACTCCACTCACAGTAGCCGAAGTCCCTGTTTTGTGTGCCACGACCGTTCCCTCTGGTAACAGCCCTTTGATACGCTTTAGACCTGTCGGAGTCTCTGTCATCCATTGCAACAGTAGCGCCTGACTGGATTGTGAAAGTCCTCGTCCTTCCTGCAATGTGCGCAGTAACACTGCTGCTGCATCGGGTGTGGCAAAGTTGCGATACTGCACGGCTGGATCTTGCGCTAGCTCCTGCTCCGTGTTCGCTACAACGATGTCGTTTATACCAAGGCTGCTTAAATATTCCGTGACGCGTTGCGGCTCACCAATGAGCCGCAGCAGTACATCACAGGCGGTGTTGTCGCTTTCAGAAACCATATATTGCAAGAGTTCAGACAGACTGAATCCTTTTCCTTGCGAATTCTCATCGAGTACTTGACTTCCCTGGACAATATCGCTGGCCTCGATCCGAATCTTCTGGTCTGGCTTGAGGTTCCCTTGATCGACTTGATTCAGAACCGCCATTGCGATCGGCAACTTATAAACGCTTTGCATTGGAAAGCGCTCATTCCCATTCAGAGACACTGACTCTCCAGATTCCAGCACGGTAGCTGTCATTCCAACCCGCCCTTGAGCCGCTTGAGCGATCTCATTGAGGAGATCGCGTAATGGGTCTGTGCGCTCGGTCGTGGCTGCTGTAGTCTCGCTTGCCGGCGCTGCTGGGCGGTTTGAGGTAACTTCTCTATTTCCGGCGTTAATGCCTGTGCACCCAACAGTCAGTAAAACACTTAGAAGAAACAGGCAACATGAATAGAACCAGTCTTTTTTGAGCACTCGGATCATATTTATGAAACCAGGGTTGCGAACGGCTAGAGTGATACTTGTCGATCGTCCAGTTTCAAAAGTCAGCTAAAGGCTGTTGCATAATCGTGAGCAAAGTCCTTAAACTGACGCGGCGCTTTGCCAGTCGCATCCTCTATCCCTGAAGCGATCGCTGCTGCCTCATTGCGTCGATAATGGGCGTAATCTTCGATCAGTCCATCGGCTTGCCAAGCTGGCATCCCCACGCCAGCCATTGCTTCCCGCATCTGTTCGGGTGAGATATCGACAAACGCAATCTGGCGCTTCAGGGCAGCGGAGAGATATTCTGCCATCTCGGTATGTGTTAGCGCCTGCGAACCCGTAAGATCATAAATTTTTCCTTCATGTCCCGCTTCGGTCAGAGCAGCTACAGCAACGTCAGCAATGTCGCGGACATCTACTACGCTCACCTTCGCATCACCGATCGCGGCGTAAAAGGTGTTTTGCTCAGCAATCAACGATCGGAAGTTTAACAAGCCCTGCATAAACAGATTGGGGCGCAGAAACGTGTACGCTATCCCTGAGGCTTGGATCGCCGATTCGACAGCTGCATGGTAGCGCAAAAAACGCACGGGTGAGTCAGCGTTGGCGGCGAACTGCGACAGTTTAACGATGTGCTTGACACCGCTTTGTTTCGCTGCTTCGACAAACGCAAGTTGTTGTGCTTCGACGTGTTCTGTTGAGTTGGTGACAAGGAAGGCTCGATCGACCCCTGCCAGGGCAGAGAGCAGTGTTTCAGGGCGATCGAAATCAGCCTCGACCATTTCGATGCCCAGATCTGCAATTGCCTGAACTCGATTGCGAGCACGTTCTTGGGTGCCAGAGGCATCGCGCACCATCGCGCGAACTTGAACGTTTTGCGAGGCGAGACGCTGGAGTATCTCCAGCCCGTTATTTCCAGTTGCGCCCGTTACTAGGATCATTTGAATCTCCTAATGAGATTTTGAGCATTCCTCTGCTCTACACAACAGAAGTTTTTGAAACAAATATTCGACAAGTTGCAATGGTCCGAAAACGACTAGCTTGATGGCTTTCAGTTCGCTGTGTATCCACCGTCAATCACCAGCGATGCTCCAGTAAGGTTTTGTAGGCAGTACCCACTCTATTGGCTACAACAACCATTGGGTCAGCGGATGAACCAGGTAGCGGAGCGAGAACGCCTCCCAGATCGCGCCGACGATGAACAGTGGGAGTGTGGACAGACTCAGCCAACCGAGCTGTTGCAGCCCACGAACATAACCCTGACGATGGTTCCGAGTGCCGATGGTTGCGGGGCGAACCCAAGACCGACCAAGGATGTATGCGCCAAACATCAGGAGAGCGTAAGCTTGGAGTTCGATGAGTATTGTCAGCGAGTGCGGGATCAGTGCCACCGCCATGGTCTTGGTAGTCGGAGCCATAACTAAACCGAGAGTGAACGTCTTATACGCAAATGTGGCGATGCCAGCGAAGGGAACGATCAGCGAAGGGAGTACGATCCACAGCGCGCCGGTCGCGAGGTTGACTCCTAGGATAGTCAGCGAGAACAGCCACGGGTTATTGAATAGCGATCGGACAAGATCCGCCGTTCCGTTGTCTTCCTGGATGGCTACCTGAGTTGCGTTCAGGTTGGGGAAGACCATCGCTGCTACGAACCCGATGATGACTAAGCCATACACAATGGCGTTGATGGTGAGGTAGGCGCGAAAATTAGTGCGAATGATCTGAAAGGGTTTGCGAAGAGATCGCCGAAGCGGGTGTTTGGCACTGGGAGTAAGGGGTCGTTGTGGAAACTGGTTTTGGGTAGCGTTCGTTTTGCGTGACATCTTTTAGCTCCGATATTTGGTGATGGATGCAGTGATGCTCAAGCGTGAAAACCACTGCATCCGTGGTCATAAATCGTCTGCGATCGTTTCGCTTATTTCACCTGTATCCCCATGCAGTGAGCGGCAAAAGCTCACATATCTGCCGTTTTCTTAAGAGGCTTGTCGAGGAGCTTGCCTGCACCATGTTCTGCTCGCGTCTCAATGCGAGCAAGGTGGGGAAAGAGCGGGTTCGTTTTCATCCGCCATTGATTGCACCCAGAGCCGTGGCTGCTTGAATGATGAAAATTGCCTTTGAAACTGCTTTGCCGACCAGCTCTCCTTCTGCGATCGCTTGAATTCGCGATCGCGCTTCCGGACGTTCTTCAGGCCTGAATACTGCATCGGTCAGGTGAGACGCTTGCATCAAGCTAATTAATGCTGCCATCCGAGCATCCAGCCCAACGCCTTCTAACACGGCTGCACGAACTTGCTGGACAATCTCGCGTTGAATAGATTCATCGGTTAGAAAATATCGCTGCGTTGGGAATAGTCCAAGAATGCGCTGCTCTTGTCGTTCTAAAACCCCTAAATCAACTAAACTCTGCAATATAATCGCTTGAATGCCTAGGTATCTTCGTCTCCAGCGGGTCACCCAGAACCTAGCAGTTCGAGGACGAGACGATGACAGAATCTCACTGAGGCGTTGATCCAAGAATTCATTGTCTGTGCTGCCGGCGATCGCGCCAATCACACGATTGTCGTTGTTGATCTCAAGTTTGCCTTGCAGGACTAAGTCTAGTAATAAAGAACCGACCAGGCCATAGTCCAGTGCAGAGTACCAAGAGAAGCGAGTTTTCCCAGTTTGGGGATTGAGTGCAAGCAGGATTAAGTCCTGTGAAAGATATTGCATGGTGAATTTCTGATTGAGGGATACTGTGGTTTCTTTGGAGCTGCGCCTCGGCGCTCATCGCAAGTTTGATGCCGAAAGGTAAGGATCTTAAGCGGCTTCTAAACTTGCTCATTCCTTGCTCATGAGAAGAACTTTGCCGATTGCTGCCTGTTCTACACTGGTCTTTATGCTGTGTTGCCCTAGCGGGGGTGATGACGCAGCAGCCACTGCAGATAAATTCCGGTAACGATGCCGTAGCTGAGCCAACCTGATCCATAGATCAATGCTGTTGGGAATGGTGCTGGCAGTAGCCCTGGCTGCAAAATGTATGAGACCGTTGAGCCACTTGCTCCTTCTAGGGCACCTCCTAAAGCGCTGACCAAAATCCACCAATGCGCTTCACGGACAAACTGTCTCAAAATTGGAAATTGAGCCGCGCTAAAAATAGCCAATATAATCGGCTGAATGACCAAATTCATCCAAAAAACGTACCATGCGCCAAGCGTATTTAGGAATTGGATAAGTGGGTCAAAAAGAGATATGTAATAACTCACCAGCACTTGCCCAAAAGTCCATCCCAGGGTGCTAACCACTATCCACCAAAAGGCTTTGGGAATGTACGGGCGCAAAACGAGCCATTGGGCTATGCCAATCAATAAACCTGTAAAAAATATGGTTGCTACAAACTCAAAGCCTGATGCTTCTAGTGTTCCGACGATCGCCCCCGCAACTGTAGTAGCCAATGTCCACCAAAGCCACAGGCGCGGCGCGATCGCCAACGGTCGTGTCTCATCTTGCCATTCATGCTCCACCATAATGCTCACCCCAGAGTTGCACTTCAACTCTATATCTGTACTATTCGGCTCAACCTGTATGAAAGCGGTTGATAAAAAACTTGGGCTTATTCATGGTGTTCCTTGTTCTGATTTAGATACTAAGGTTCAGGATTCACTCGCCATGTAATCACAATGATTTCTGCAAGTATTAAGACGGCTAATAGACGCGAAAACGCTTGTAAAATGGCTTCCATTGTCCAGTTCTGACTTTGAAGCTCCCAGACCGCCACAATCATGTTCACTCCAATCACCAACCAGGGCAGAGTGATTGCTGAATTCCGTCTGCGGTAGAAGCGGCTCGTCGCCTCCCGCCAAAATGGGAAGGTACTGAGAATACAAACAAAGTAGGATACTCCTGCGCTGATCAACAGGCTGGTTTAAAGACCCGAAGGCAGGTTTGGGTATCCAAGCGTGATCGCCCTCAGGCAAACTCCCGGCGCAAGATACAGGAAAGTAAACAAGGTAAATCGTTGTTTCTTCTCCAGCAAAGCCTATTCTCTGTACCACACACGCACACATTGAAAGTAGTTGATTGCAAGCCCCTGGCTGATCATCACTGGGTAGAAAGCATTACTGGTCGTCAATCCGTAGACACCATCACTTGTGCCTTCGATGCGATCGGGTAAAACAACAGTTTCAACATTGATCACCTGTATCGCTGCACTTCCGATCCACTGATTAACAGCACTCACAACATCAGAGAAAGATTCATAATCGGAAGCTCCGCCAAAGGGTCCCCGTTCAGTAATCCGAGGCGCAAAATCTTTGTACTGAATCATGTGATTTACCACCGTAAAACCGTAGAGTTGAGCATCAATTCAAGTGGTAGGCATCGCCCACTATCTTTAAAGCCTTTTTTGTAAAACCTTTCACGGTAAAGCTTTTTGGGCAGTGATAGCCCTATGAGATCTATGCCAAACCTTAAGCCAACTTTGCCGATAAACTGCTAAGAACAGAGTTAAGAACGTGAACGCTGATGTGGGCTAACATTGCAGCCTCTAGCGAATATTGCCAAAAGAGCCAGCCAAACGCGACTCCCGCAATCCCATTCAGTAACAACGCCCGAATAATCACAATTGGAGTGAGGGGAGCGATCGCGGCAGTCGCTGGCAGGTGTAGCAGTCCAAATACCAACGCGGCTAGAACGATCGCACTCTGGTAAATCCCTTGACTGGGCAGCGTAACGCCTTGTTTTAGCCCTTTCCACGCGATCCAAACAAGCAGCGACATTAAACCCCAGCGCATCAAAATCTCCTCAGTGATGCCGCCATAGGACATTGCTGTGAGCAAATTCAACCCACTTGGCTCTGTATTGGCTGCCTGTAGTGCTTCAGGTAAGGCAGGCTGCATCAGCCGATCGAGCAAGAAGAGAACGATTGCTGTCGCTGCGCCCACACCCAAGCTCCACTTTATCTCAACAACAAAAGATAGAGAATGAGCGGTATGAAACACCCAATGATCAATCAAATGAGAGCGTAATCCAACGCGATAGGCACAACCAATGCCGATTAGAATGCTGATTGCTAGTAGAACTGAATATTGTAGTCCTTGCAGAAGCATTAAAATCCCCAATGGTGGCACTGTTTCCAGTTTTTCTGGAGATAGTTTCGCTAACTGTTGCTCGATTAAAGGAATAGACGTGATCGTAAACATCACAATCCCTATACTGCCCAATACAAATAAAATCCCGAATTGTTTCAGAATTGCCATTGGTTTAATCTCCAGATGATCTGTCCTATTAGCCCGTGCTGCTGAACAACACCATCAACAGGAATGAGGGCAGGTTAAAAACGAAGTGGACGACGAGACCGGGCCAGATCGATCCGCTGCGGCGGAAGACCTCGGCAGTGGCGAGACCAGCCACCACAGCAGCGGGAAAGATGTTGTTGATCCCATGCATGAGAGCGAAGATCACAGTACTGCCCACGACCCCAACGAATGAACCGTAGCGCAGCAGCGCGTTGGTGATAATGCCTCGGTAGAGCAGTTCCTCACCAAGGGGTGAGAAGACGGAAATGAACACCGTGCTCAAAACCAGAGACAGTAACCCGCCGCGAGCGCCATCTCCATAAACATCCTGGACATTGTTCGTGTCCCCAGTGATCTGAACCCAGGCTAGGATCGCCAGACTCTTGAGCACGAAGGCAACCAGTCCTACTCCGACGCCGATCAGGAGCCAGCGTCCGGAGGTCCGACGCACGCCGAAGGCACTCAGGGAATGAATCCGCAGCCGCGCAGCCACTGCGAACGCGCTCAGCGTGGCGACGCCAGTCCATGCAGTCAAGATCAGACCGTGAACTACGGGGTCAAGACCGAATTGCTCGAACAACCGGACGCCTCCGAACCCTACGATTAAATAGACGACGAGGCCGACAACGATCTCAAGCCAGCCTGGACGGGAAACCCTGTTTGGTGCGATCGCGGCAGGGGGCTTTTGTGGGTGGTTAGAAGATACTTTAGACATGGTGATAAACTCCTTTGATCGAGTTGCTGATTCAAGTTACTGATGGGTTCATGAATCAACGGACTCACTGCCGATCCCAACTCCCAACTCCCAACAAGGTGTGTTGTCAAAAGCAATTCCTTTTGGTGCAACTATTCCAATGCGCTGCAGATCTTCCGGTGTAAGGGTAATCCGAGATTTAGCTCATTTGCCCAGTCGGTCGAACAATGATTTCATTTACATCCACCTCTAGGGGTTGCGCGATCGCAAAGGCAATCGCCCGCGCGATCGCATCGGCTGGAATCACGGCCCCACGAAATTCCTCCACCCATGCCGCTGCTTCAGCATCTGTGATCGTGCTGGCCAGTTCAGTGGCCGTCACTCCAGGCGAAATCACCGTAACCCGGATGTCGGTCGATTCTTGCCGTAGTCCCTCAGAAATCGCCCATACTGCAAACTTAGTGGCGCAGTATACGGCAGCGGTTGGATAGACGTTGTGTCCGCCGATCGAGGATAGATTGACAAACTGCCCTGATCGTTGCTGCTTAAAGAGAGGTAGCGCAGCAGCAATGCCGTGAAGGACACCGCGAATGTTGACATCAATCATGCGGTTCCATTCATCGATCTTTAGCATCTCTAGCCTGGAGAGTGGCATCACGCCTGCATTGTTCACCACAACATCAAGGCGACCAAATTTAGCTTGGGCAAACTCGACAAAGGCTTGCATATCTTCAAGGTTGGTAACATCCAGGGTACGGTATTCTGCTTCGCCACCTTTAGAGCGAATTTCGGTAGCGATCGCCTCTAGTCGATCGGTGCGCCGCGCCCCTAACACAACCCGCAAACCTTGACGGGCCAGCAATCTAGCCGTTGCTTCACCAATCCCGCTACTGGCTCCAGTAATCGCAATAACTTTTTGAGTGTCTTCATTCGCCGTCATGAGCCTTATCTCCTATTTATTTTGCGGTTATCGAGCGAACTTATGGTGCAGTGCTAAAGCGTTTTATTGCGCGGTGAAGACTTCTCTCATTGCTTGTGCCGCATCAATTGAGCGCGGAAAACCAGCCGTTACTGTGGTGAGGTAAATGATTTCTTTAAGTTCGTTTTGCGTTACGCCAAGTCTGAGGGCATAGCCCGCATGAATTTTCAGTTGTGGCAGATTTCCAGCGGCGGCAAAGGCAGCAACGGTGGCAAGCTGACGGGTGCGATCGTCTAGTTCCTGACGTGACCAGACATCACCGAGGGAATAGTCTACGATCGCATCTGCAAGAAACGGAAAATCCTGACGGAGAGCATTGAGTACGGGTTGTCCTGCTCCCCCGGTTAGCTTATTGATAACTTGATTGCCTTGCTCACGGCGGCTCTGTTCTGGTTGAGCTTGTGGTGCAATCATTGCTGGTCGAGTTTGTGCAGTAGTAGTAGCAGGTAAAAACACAACGAGTAACGTCACAAAAATGCATCCTAAAGCAGTGATTATCTTGTTGATGAGGTTTCTCGAATCCATAGTCTGTCGAGATGGTGCGATAACTTTGTTCTCATCAGTTGACATGGCGATTGTTCCTTCGCTAGTTACCTGCGATAGCGCTTACACTGAACTGCTTTCACATTTCGTAGATAGTTCAACTCAGGCTCAAAATTCGCAGGACAGAAAACATACACAATGTCCTGAGGTCGGCTAATCACTAAACGGTAAGCGGGTAGAATTTCTTCAGAACTTCCAATCACTTCAATTCTGGGAATCACTTGTGGACGAATTTGAGCCAGGGATGGAAAACTGAACAGCAGCAATAGGCCAGCTAGGATTATTGCTGAGATGACTCGTGGGGATTGTTGAAACCTGGACAGAATCTTGTTCATTTGTTCTACCCGCTTTTGAATCACATACTAGTGTGAAGAAAAAGACGAAAACTAGTCATTGACATTAGATGTCTTACGAGCGCCACCAAGCAGATTAGGCAGAATAGAGCTTAGTGATTTGCAGCGCCAATGGCTGTCATTAACTCTGTCATTCTCCAGCATCCGGTATATCGAATGCTATTAATGAATAGGGCTGGAGCCGTTGTCACTCCACTGTTTATTCCACCTTCGATATCTTTGTTGATGCGATCGACATGCGCGTGTTTAGACAAGTCTTTGAGAAACTGAGGAATATCAAGTCCCAGATCATTGGCATACTCTACAAGGTAGCCGTTCTCTAACTTCTGTTGATGGGCAAATAAAGTGTCATGCATTAACCAAAACTGTCCTTGGGCAGCGGCGGCTTCAGCAACTTCGGTAGCTCGTTGAGCATGAGGATGAATGTGTGTTTGCGGAAAATGACGGAAGACAAAGCATAAATAATCTTCGCCAAAAGAAGCACTAAGCTTTTGTTTGATTCCTTTAATCAGCTTGTAAGCATCCGCACTTCTGGGGTCTTGATAATCTCCATACATCACCAGTACTACCCTGGCACTCAGCACACCTTGCATCCAATCTTGGGTTGAAGGGGGTACAAGTAAAGGACTGTGGCTATGATAGTCATTCATCTTTCTATATCAGGCAGGGAACTCTGTCGCATATCTTCTGGTTCAACGTTCATCCCTTCAACACGACCGTATTAAAAATCTTGTCGTGCCAAGTTTGCTGCTGTTCATCGATAAAGAACCAGAGGTAACCTAAACAAAAGATCAGACCACTCAGGTAGTATCCGATCGAACCGCGCAAACCTGCTCCTATAAAAGACAAAGAAGTGTGATCAGCTTTGACAACTCGGATACTCATCATTCCCATCCCAATGGATCGTTCTCGATGACTCCAAAAGTAGCCAAAGTATAAAAAATGCTCAAGCCAGAGGACAAACAGAAATCCGATCAAGCCTATAAACAGTATTAAGTTGGGAATCTGTATTTGACTCTGTTTATAAACTCCAATAGCTAATCCAATGATAAACATCGCTAGCGAATAGAGAATGATGAGGATCGCTTGATCAATCAACCAAGCTAACAAACGCTGTAAAAAGCTTGCCTGAGGCACTTTTATACTCCTATTTAAATAATTTCTAAAGCCTATTTAAGGTGAGCTCGAGATAAGAAATCGCTCAATGTGCTTTGGCGAATTCTAATCGCCGAGTGTTCAAGATGATCCTTGAACTTACGCTGAAATGGATTTTGCGGGCAGCGAGCAAATTCACCTGAAACTGAACGAGAGAGTTGCGATCGCAACTATTCAAGCGTCCCTTTTTGATGGGGATAGTTCGACAGCTCGTAGTAGATGGCTACATCCGTCAGTTGAATGAGCGCATTGCCGCTCTGATCATCGATTTATTGTCTGACTGCATAACTGTTTGCATAAATTCAATATAGAAAATCACTTTCAAACTGTCGTCTATAGCGAGTTGAAAGTTATCTAGTAGAAATGGATAGAGTAACCTTTCTATCGCAAAGTAGAAGGCTGACTCTAACTTAAGTTAGAATCCCCATGGGATCGAAAGTGCATCCTATAAACTGACAATGCCGCGTTTGACAGCAACAATTACGGCCTGGGTGCGATCGCTCACATCTAACTTATTCAAAATCCGATTGACATGAGATTTGACCGTACCTTCACCAATACTCAAAGCATCCGCAATATCGGCATTACTCATTCCCTGTGCTAGGGAGCGGAGTACTTCTAGCTCGCGTTCACTCAGTTCTGGATTGCTGAGGCGCTGTGCCAACTTTGCGCCCACATCCGGCGGAATATACTGCTGACCTCGATGAACGGTGCGAATGGCATTCAGAAGTTCGTCTGGTTCAGTTTCTTTCAACAGATATCCTTTTGCGCCTGCCTGCAATCCCCGATAGATATCTTCGTCGCTATCATAGGTGGTCAGCACAATAATCCGGGCAGATTTAGCGATCGCACAAATTGCAGCAATGGCGGCAACTCCTTCCACTTCTGGCATTCGCAGATCCATCAGCGTGACATCCGGCTGGTGTGCCTCAAAGAGCGCGATCGCCTGTTCCCCATTTTCGGCTTGGGCAATCACCTGCATCTCTGGGTCACGGTCAATAATCGTGGCTAAACCTTGCCGAAAAATAGCATGATCGTCTGCAATCAGAACTTGAATGGGGGGTGTGGGGTGTGGAATCGTCATCACCCTACACCCCAACCACTACTACAATCTCTGTTCCCCGCCCCGGTTGGCTCCGAATCGTGAGCTGCGCGCCGATGCGCTCTGCCCGCTCGCTCATGCCGAGTAAGCCAAATCCCTCAGAGGATGGAATACTTCCAACTCCAAAGCCCTGTCCATTGTCTTTCACGCGCAAGCAAAACTGATCATGCTCATAGATTAGCTCCACTCGAATTTCGTCAGCGTTGGCGTGCTTGATCACATTGGTTAAGGCTTCCTGTACGATCCGTAGTAGGTTATTCTCGACTTCGGTAGGTAGAGAATACACTGCACCCTCAATCTCATAGTATAAAGTGGTATCCATTGCAGCCGATCTAGTCTGAGCGACGAGACGATGGAGAGCGCTCTGTAGACTGCCTTCCTCCAAAAGCTGAGGACGGAGCGCGGCAACCGATCGCCGTGCTTCAGTCAGTCCAGTTCGCGCCAATTCTTTGATCAGGTCTAGATGTGCTTGAGTTGCTTCGACATCATCTGTTAGCACCTGATTTGCCGCTCCCACCTGAGCCAGAATGCCTGTAAATGCCTGGGCAAGGGTATCATGAATTTCCCGTGCCATGCGGTTGCGTTCTTCCAGAATTGAGGTGGCTTCTGCTTGCTTTTGCGGTGTAATATCTCGCGCCAACCAAATCACCTGTTCGTGCTGAATCGGGGCAATGCGAGCCGAAAACCAGATTTCTCGTCCAGCGATCCAATCGCTGTATTCAACGGTGAGGACTTGTTGAGTTCTCACCGACTGCTGAATGTAGCTCAGAAATTCATCGGCTTGTTCTTTAGCATAAAGTTGATGCAGCGTTTTGCCAGTACACTCCTCTCCATAAGATGAAGTTCCTTTGATTGTGCAGAGCAATCGCCCTTCAGTATTGATGATACATAGCGGATCGGGAATGGCCGAAAAGAGCGCCCGCAGTTCCGCTTCAGAGGCTTGCAACGCGACTTCTGCCTGTTTGCGATCGCTAATATCTGCAATTACCCCTTCGATGTAGTCCTCGGCTGCATTCAAATAAGAAGAGAAAAGCCCCCAAAACACTGTCCCATCTCGTTTTCGCATCTGTGCTTCATAGCTTCGCACTTCCCCCTCCCGCTTCATCACCTCAATGCCTTGTTGGCGATCGCTGGGATCGACCCAATAGCCTATGGTGTGTTCAATCCCAATCATCTCTTGGGGTGAATCAAAGCCAAACAGATCGGCAAAGCGTTGATTGGCATTGAGAATTAATCCATCACCGGTGCGGGTTCGGTAGATGCCAACCTGCGAGTTTTCAAAGATGTTGCGGAACTTAGCTTCACTGCGTTGCAATGCTTCTTCTGCTTGTCTACGCTGAGTGGTGTCATTGCCAACCGATAAGATTTCAACGACATCTCCCTGATCATTGAAGATGGCTTGGTTCGACCAGGCCATCCAAACTCGCCGACCGTCTCGACACAGGTTTTCACCCTCACCTTGCGGGTACGATTGAGGATGACGAAGTAAATCATGGATCATAGGTCTTACGTCGCGTCCAGAGAGTTCGACTTCTGGAATGATGGTTTCAAATAACGTTCGCCCTAGAATCTGATCTTCTTCATAGCCGAGGAGTTTTATTCCATAATCGTTGATGTAGTGAATCCGTCCTTGCGGATCATAGCGAATGATGACTGAATTCGCGGTTTGTAGCAGGTTGCGATAATTCGCTTCACTTTGTCGTAATGCGGCTTCTGTTCGTTCGCGATCGATGATCTCCTGCTGAAGGGCTTGAGTTTGTGCTTCTACCTTCCGTTCCAGTGTTTTCGTATAGTCTTCTAACTGTTCACAAAACCGAGCATTTTCTAGTGAAATCGCTGCCTGAGCCATTAACAGTTTCAGAACCTGCAAGCGATCGCGGGCAAACACTCCAGTACTTAGGTTGCTCTCTAGATAAAGAATGCCGATCAGCTGGCTTTGCTGAAGAATGGGCATACATAGGAGCGATCGCGTCTGTTGGCGTTGAATATAAGGATCAGTGGAAAAAGACGGTTCGCTGACTGCATCCTCAAGCACCAAAGTTTTTTGAGTGCGTTCTACCGCGCGAATGACGGAGACAGGAATCGTTGCACAGTCAGTAAGAGCTAGCTTTTCCAGGTCACACGGTTTATTTCTGCTGCATTGAGCCACTACGGTGAGTTGAGCCTCTTCCAGAAGAACCAGAGCGCCGGTTTCGGCTCCTGTATTTTCGATCACCACTTGCATCAATGTGGCAATCAGCTGATCGAGATGGATCACGAAACTCCCCTCGACGAAGAACGGTTAATCCTCTCTCAAAGTATATCGCTTGCCAAAATTGAGAAAATTAAGCTTCTGGTGAATTGCTGAAGGTTTTCAAATGACTATATTTCTGTGGCAATGGAGGGGAAGATTCCAGGCAAGCAAAAAATCTCGTTAGTCCCTTCCCCTTCTCCCACATTGGGAGAAGGGGCCAGGGGATGAGGGAAATTCCCAATTTGGGAGAAGAGATCGGGGAATGAGGGAAATTCCCCCGATCTGGGAGAAGAAATCAGAGAACGAAGACCCAGCTCTAGCGTCGCTTCGTCTTGGGGCGGGGCGGCGCATGGCGCGACACCGCAGCGTTGTAGACCTTTTCGTTTTCCTGGGCCGACTTAAATAGGTCCACCACCGGATTGGGATAGTCCACGCCCAGCCGCAGATTAAAGCGCTTTTGCTCCACGGGCTGGAGCTTCCAGGGTTCGTGGACCTTCGCTCCGGGCACATCGGCCAGTTCTGGCAGCCAGTGCTTCACGTAGCGACCGTCCGGGTCGTAGTCCTTCGACTGCTTGAGAATGTTGAAAAACCGGAAGCCCCGCGCATCGTTGCCGACGCCAGCGGTGTAGTTCCAGTTGCCCCAGTTGCTGCACACGTCGTAGTCGATCAGCAGGGACTCGAACCACTCTGCGCCCATGTGCCAGTGGATGCCCAGATTTTTGGTCAAGAAGCTGGCCACGTTCTGGCGGCCGCGATTGGACATGAAGCCCGTGGCGGCCAGCTCTCGCATATTGGCGTCCACGAGGGGAAAGCCCGTTTCGCCGCGCGTCCACAGCTCGAAGCGCGGCCAGTCTTCTTTCCAAGGGATCTCGACGCCCTGGAGCCCCGCCGCCCGAAAAATCTGGTTGCCGTGCTTGAGACAGATGAAGCGGAAATAGTCGCGCCACAGCAGCTCAAAGATCAGCCAGTAGGTGGAGTCGTTGGCGGTGCGATCGTCTTCGTAGGTCAGCACCTGGTCGTGGATGTAGCGGGGGGAGAGACAGCCGAGGGCCAGCCAGGGAGAGAACTTGGAGGAATAGTCGGCCCCCAGCATGCCGTTGCGGGTTTCTTTGTAGACGCTGAGGCGATCGCTCTGCCAAAAATAGTGCTGGAGCCGCGCCAAGCCCGCTGTCTCGCCCCCCCGAAAGGCCAAAACGCCCCGCTTGTCTGGGCTGGGCGGCTCTAGGCCCAGGTCTGCCAGGGTGGGCAGCTCTCCGAGGGCGATCGCCCCTAGGGCCGGCAACGCCTTGGGGCTGGCGAAGGGCGATCGCACGTCGCTCTGGCTCTCCACCCGCTTGCGAAACTGGGTGAAGACCTCGGGAATTTCGTCAGTCCCGAAGGGCAGATCGTCGGGGGCATAGAGCGTAGCGCCCCAAAAGGACTGGTGAGCGGTGCCCTGATCCTTGAGCGCCTGGATCAGGCGCTCCTCGACGGCGATCTCCTCGGCGGTGGCCTCTTCGTGGAAATAGACGGCGGTGGCTCCCAGATCGCGGGCGATCGCGGGCACCACCTCCTCCGGCTTGCCCACGCGCACGATCAGGTCGCTGCCTCGCTTTTGCAGGGAGGCTCGCAAATCCGCTACGCTCTCGAGCAGGAACTGAGCCCGGAATGCGCCGGTTTTTGGGAAACCGTAGGGGGTTTTGCCAAAATGGCGCGGATCGAAGCAGTAAACCGGAGCGATCGCCGTTTTTTGCTTGAGGGCGCGCTGGAGCGGCTCGTGATCATGGAGCCGCAGATCATTACGAAACCAGAGAAGAATCGGGGTATCGGCCACGTTGCAGAAACTCAGGATGAAAGGTTGGGGTCCGTTGCCAAGGGTTTGGTCCAGGACTTTCTTTCAGTATTCAGAAAATCTGCAATTTCGTCAGCGTCGGCCTAGGAAGTGAGGCTGCTCGCCGCGGGCGATCGCCAGGAGCTGGCAAACCTCTTCGTCGCTGGTCTGCGCAAAGTCGCGATACCACACGCTGATCGATGAGAGATACTCGGGGACTAGCAGGGCTACGATGCCATCGACTTCTTGGATGAGCTGGTCGTAGACCGATCGGGGCATCACGGGCACCGCCACGATGAGCTGCTGAGGCGATCGCGCCTGGATCACCTGGATGGCGGCCCGCATCGTGGAGCCGGTCGCAATTCCGTCGTCCATCAAGATCACGATCTGGTCCCGCAGGTCAGGAAACGGGCGATCGCCGCGATAGACGCGATCGCGCCGCTGCAGCTCCTGCAACTCCTCCGCTGCGACCGCATTGAGCGCTGTCACCGAAATCCCCAGGCCCTCGACGATCTCGCGGTTGAGCACTCGCACGTCACCACTGCCGATCGCTCCCATGGCCAGCTCGGGCTGACCCGGCACGCCCAGCTTGCGCACCAGACACAGGTCCAGCGGCACCTGCAGCGCCTGAGCCACCTCGAAGGCCACCGGCACGCCGCCGCGCGGCAGCGCCAGCACGATCACGTCGGGTCGGCGGGCGTAGGCCAGAAGCTGCTTGGCGAGCAGGCGGCCCGCCTCTTGTCGGTTTCGGAGTCGCATGGCGATCGCGCCTACCTACGCTGGAATGGGGCAGGGGCGATCGCGCTCCAACAGATCTAAAAGGGCGATCGCCCCGAGAGAAAGATCAACAGCTTTCGCCAGGGGGCACTAGCTTGTCAGCTACACAAATTTTTTAAAAACCTCTCTCTACCTAAATCTTAGTCAGCTCCCTAGAGAGGCACCGTTAAATCTTTTAAACTTAACCTCAAAGCGAAATCTAGTCTGATTTCTCGCTTTCTAGCTGCTGTTTTAGCTGCTCCAAGCACTGTTGCTGAGCCCCCTGGAAGGTCTCGCGAATCAAAGCATCAAAGATAAAATTCGCCAGGGCATTGCGCGTATCAAACCAAAATTTCCAGCTCACCAATGTCCCCTGGTCGACTCGCTCATAGCGCCACTCGCCCCCTGCTGCGCTCACCAGCCAGCTCAGGGGTGCCTTGAGCCCTCCCACAAACTGATAGGCTTGCAGATGGGGCCGCTGAAGTCTGGTAATGATCTCTGTGAGGACCGAACCGTCTTGGTTTCGCACAATTCGCTGTCCCCCTTCACGCAGGGGCAACCCGTCATCTGTCGTGGCGCTCGCGATGCCCGGAATGATCTGATACCCCGTAAACAGTTTGGGCATATTTTGGCAATCGGTGGAGTAGTCAAATACCCGTTCAATATCCGCTTGAATGGTTGTTTGGGCCAGCGTTTGCAGAGTCATGGGGAGCGATGTCCAGCACAATGCCTCCAGAATCTCCTTTTCGCACAAATCCGTCAAATCATCCAAATTTTTGGATATTCTGGCTTGAGAGGGATCGAGTGGTTTTGGAGAAGGGTAGAGAACGGCTGAAGAGCTTGGAGAGAACCTGTAGAGAGCGATCGCTATGCAAAGCACCCTATCTTTTGGCAGTATTTTGGCTCTTTTTGGCGCAATGGTGGTGCTGGCGGCTCTGCCCAGCGTCAGCGTTTTGGCGGTTTCTACGCGATCGGCGAGCGCTGGCTTTCTGCACGGAGCTTTGACGGCGGCGGGCATTGTCCTAGGAGATCTAATCTTTATCGCGATCGCCCTTTGGGGGCTCTCTTTTTTGACGGAGACGCTGGGCGGTTTCTCGATCTGGATCAAGTATCTCGGCGGTGCCTATCTGATCTTTTTGGGCGTGAGTCTGTGGCGAGCCCAGGCTGGCTCTCTCAGGGCCTCTGAAGCACCAGAATCCTCGCTGCTCTCTAGCTTTTTGGCGGGGCTCTCGATCACTCTCGCTGACCAAAAGGCGACTCTCTTTTATCTTGGGTTTTTCCCGGCTTTTCTCGATCTCTCCCAGATCTCCTATGCAGACACGGCGATCATTGCGGCGGTGACGATCTTCGCGGTGGGCGGTGTCAAGCTCATCTATGCTTTCCTGGCCGATCGCGCGCGATCGCTGATCAGCCCCACTGCCTCCCAGTCTCTCAACCGCCTCGCTGGTGTCATCCTGATCGCCGTGGGCGCTTTCTTGATCGCCAAACCCTAGTTGAATCAGGGGCTAGCTCATGAGAAGTGTTGATAGAGAAGTTAACTATTTGTAATGAGGGGCGATCGCTAAACCTCGATATAAAGGATGTTAGCCAGAACTTTTGACGGACAGGATTAATCATCATATTTGTTGGCTAATATCCCGAAACCCCGAGCTTGTCGGTTAGGTCTTCTTTTTGATTTCTTAAAAAATGAACATTTTTCAGTGAATATGCTCAATAATATGGAAAATATAGACCTCATCTTACAGATGTTATGTCTATTGCGTAGTTGAACTGATTCTGTAGTGTCAAATCCTTAATTTCAAAACTTAAACTCAAGCTATGAGAGTATTTTTGTATGGAAGGCCTGGCTGCTTCTGTCAACCAGCATTAGAACACCTAACACAAACACCAGATGGTCATCTTGATATGAAGTTTTCTGGTGTTAAGTCTGTAATTCTTGCTAAAGAAGATATAAGATGGCTCGACTTGGTGGATGATGCAACGAGACAGAAATGGTCTCTATGGATAAATAACTCGGATGAGCGAGAGCAGCATGAGTATCCACTCAATAATTTATTCGATGAACTTCATTCTTTCTGTAATGAGAAATCAGATGTAGAACGTTTCTTTTTCAACATGTTTGTTTCAATATCAATAGAAGGTGCTTTTAGTGAACCTCCAGCCATTGGCCCAGCCTTAGTGCCGAATGTATATGTAAATTGGTACTCTAAGCCAAATGAACGAAGTAAAAAAGAAGAACCCTACATTGTAGATTTCTTGCTCAAACACAAGTCCATTGAAAGTGGTAAAACTACAATTATTGAAATAGATGGCCCCTCCCATTATGCGAAATATAATGAGAGAACGAAAAGCTATAAAGTTGATGAAGAGGGATATGCTCTTCATTGTCGCAAGGATCTATTTCTGAAACGTCAAGGATTTAATGTTATTCGTATTGGCAGGTCTGATATTAGAAAAATAATGAATTGCTCAAATAAGATAGAAAAGAAAAAAAGATTTTATGGATTTTGGAATGAAGTCTTTGAGAATACTGCTTTCATAGAGGCTATCGAATTGGAAAATGTTGATATTACTGATTTGATGCCTTGATTGTTACATCATAGCCTCCAAATTAACAGTAAAGATCTACGAGTTAGGCTCAGAAAAAGGATGATTTTTATGGGATGGGGGCGATCGCCTCTTGCCTAGGCTCGTCGTAGACGGCGGAAAGGTCAGCGCATAGGGCAATTAGCTCATCCCAGGCCAGCAACTGCGCTTTCTCGTCGAGAGCCGTGATGTCGTAGGTGGCGCAGAGCGTCCCCTGGGCATCGGCCAAGCTGCGCCGAAACACTCGGGGGTTATTGGCTGCTTGGGGCGTCTCTTGTAGAAACAGCGTGCTGGGGTCCATGGCGATCGCTCCTGAGCTAAGGGAAAAAGTCTCTGAACTGGTTTGGCTCCGCGAGACTTTTATGTAGACACGCTTCTGATATAACCAGAAATTTTCTTAAGTGTCAGTAAGAAAAAGTCAGTATATTTTCGAGGATAGGAAGTGTCTGAAATGACCGAAGCATCATCAGGACTCAGGAAGTTTGCTGAAGCTGGGGATTCATCCCTCAGAGATGAAGGGCGATCGCCCGTAAAATCCAGGTCAAGAAAGTTGAAAAGTTATTAAATTTTATACACGCCTAAATTATTTCTTCAAATTGGAGAGGAATGCTAAGAGTAGCCTTATGCTGCGGTGGTTTCCTGACAGATTTGCTGGGCAGGACGCTCACGCTTTTTCTCGCGTTTTGCTACTATGCCCTCTCTTTCCATTCCTCGCCGGCTGCGGCTGCCCCGCAAAGTCTCCCTCGGTTCCGTTCTGGTGGTGCCTTTTGTGCTGCAAGTGGCTCTGGTGGTGGGACTGACCAGCTACCTGTCCCTGCGCAATGGTCAGCAGGCCGTGAACAACGTCGCCGCTCAGCTGCGCCAGGAGACTATGGCCCGCATCCAGCAGCAGCTCGATCAGTATCTGGCTGTGCCTTTTTTGATCAACCAGATCAACCTAGACGCGATCGCCCTGGGAATCCTGGATGTCAACGATCTGCCCGCCCTGCGGCGATACTTTACCCGCCAGGCAGCGGCCTTTGGGCCTGTGGACTTCATCTTTTATGGGACAGCGGAGGGAGAGTTTGCCGGGGGAGGGTGGCCCGAGGGGCGCGACGCGCCGCTCCAGGTCCAGATCGTCAGCCAGGACCAGCCCAACCTGATTCGCTTTTATGTGGCTGACGCTGAGGGCAATCCGGGCCGACTGATCCAGTCATCTCCCAATTTCCTGGTGCGTCAGCGGCCCTGGTACACCGCTGCGCTGCGAACTGGCAAGCCGACCTGGGGCGAGATATTTACCTTTCAGGCCTTTCCCTCCATGGCGATTCCGGCCTCAGCGCCCGTGTTCGATCGCTCAGGTCGACTCCAGGGCGTGATCGCGAATAACTTTTTTCTCGAGCAGATTAGCGACTTTCTCAAAACCCTCAAAATTGGCAAAAGCGGTCAGACCTTCATCCTGGATCGCTCAGGCCTGATCATTGCGAGCTCTACGCTGGACAGGCCTTTTGTTGTGGAAAGCGGCGTCGCCAAGCGCATCGAAGCGGTCAACAGCGCCGATCCACTGCTGCGATCGACGGCTCGCCATTTGCGGCAGCAGTTCGGTGACTTCCGCCAGATTCGTGAATCGGCCCAGCTCGAGTTTCGGCTGGCGGGCGATCGCCAGTTTTTGCAGGTGCTGCCCTACCAGGACGGGCGCGGCCTGGACTGGCTGATCGTGGTGGTCGTGCCTGAGGCCGACTTCATGGAAGAGATCCAGGCCAACACCCATCGCACCATCCTGCTGACCCTGCTGGCCCTGATAGTGGCGATCGCTCTTGGCAATCTCACCGCCCGCTGGATCGCCCAGCCGATTCTCCGCCTCAATGCGGCTGCCCGCGCCATCAAGCAAGGGGACTTGCGGCAGACCGTCGAGGTCGAAAATATCCGAGAACTGGAGATCTTGGCCAACTCCTTCAACCAAATGGCCTCGGAGCTGCGGGCTTCCTTTGAGGAGCTGGAGACCCGCGTAGAAGCCCGCACCGCTGAGCTGCGCACCGCCAAGGACCTGGCAGATTCGGCCAATCGCGCCAAGAGTGACTTTTTGGCGCGGATGAGCCACGAGCTGCGCACGCCCCTGAACGCGATTTTGGGCTTCACGCAGCTCCTGCTCCATAATCCAGAGATGCAGAGCGGCAATAATGAGCTGAGCATTATTAGTCGCAGCGGTGAGCATCTACTCGATCTGATCAATGACATTCTGGAAATGTCCCGAATTGAGGCGGGTCGGCTGACCTATCAGGCGATCAACTTTGATTTTTATCGGCTGCTAGAAGCCGTTGAGGATATGTTACAGCTACGCGCCAGCTCGAAGGGCCTCACGCTGAGCATCACCCACGCCGACAATGTGCCGCGCTATCTGCACTCTGACGAAAAGAAACTGCGCCAGGTCTTGATCAATTTATTGGGTAACGCGATCAAGTTCACTGAGGCGGGGCATGTGCAGCTCTCAGTCCAGCGGATTATTTCGGAGAGCGATCTGGCTGCGGGCGATCGCCCCGAGGAAGCCGACGACACTGAGGTGCATCTCCTGTTTGAGGTGAGCGATACGGGGCCTGGCATTGCGCCGGCGGAAATAGACTCGATCTTTGAGGCCTTTGCCCAGACAGAGGCGGGCCGCAAGGCCGACCAAGGGACAGGGCTGGGCCTGCCGATCAGTCTCAAATTTGTGCAGCTCATGGGCGGCACGATCCAGGTACGCAGCGCGCTGGGGAAAGGCAGCACCTTCAGCTTCGATATCTATGCTCACACTGCGGAGTCGGCGGATCTCGATACCCAGGCCCTCACCCAGCGGGTCGTCGGCCTGGAGCCCGATCAGCCGACCTATCGCATTCTGGTGGTGGACGATCGCTTGACGAATCGTCAGCTCCTATTGCAGCTGCTGCGGCCTCTGGGCTTTGAGGTGAGGGAGGCCCAAAATGGCCAAGAAGCGGTGGCGGTGTGGGAAGCGTGGCAACCACACCTGATCTGGATGGATATGCGGATGCCGGTGATGGATGGCTACGAGGCCACGCGCCAGATCAAGGCTCATCTGCGCGGCCAGGCCACGATCATTATTGCGCTCACGGCCAGCGCCTTCGATGAGGAGCGGGCGATCGTCCTTTCGGCAGGATGTGATGATTTTGTTCGCAAGCCCATGCGCGAGAATATTATTTTTGGCAAGATGGCTCAGTTTTTGGGCGTCCGGTATATCTACGAAGAGATAGCGCCCCAGCCCGTTGCGATCGCCTCTGATGGCCTCTCGGCGGATCTGCTGCTGAGTATGCCCCCGAGCTGGATTGACCAACTCTACGATGCGGCCAACCAAGTCGATAACCGGCGTCTCTCTGAGCTGATCGCTCAAATCCCCGAACAGCAGGTAACTTTGGCGCGAACACTATTGCAGTGGGTTCGTAATTTCCGTTGTGACAAAATTATTGACTTGGTTGAGCAACTGGATGGATATCGTGCCCCATGAAACTCCCAAGGGAAACATCTTGATCGTAGATGATGCCCCTGACAACCTACATCTTCTCTCAACCACTTTGACCGAGCATGGATATGAAGTGCGAGGGGTGATCAATGGCGCAATGGCGCTGCGCGTGGCCCGATCGGCGCCGCCGGATCTCATTTTGCTCGATATCAAAATGCCCGATCTGAGTGGCTATGAAGTCTGTCGCCAGCTCAAGGAATACCCCGCGACCCAAGAAATTCCGGTGATCTTTTTGAGCGCCCTCGATGAGGTGCTCGATAAGGTGCGGGCCTTTAGTTCAGGGGGGGTGGACTATATCACCAAGCCCTTTCAGGTGGCTGAGGTTTTGGCCCGGGTCGAGACCCACCTCAATCTCCAAACGGCCAAAGCGGAGATTCGTCACCTCAATGCGGATCTGGAGCAGCGCGTCCAGCAGCGCACCGAGGAGATCCGCCAAAAAAATCAGGCGCTACAGGCTAGCGAAGCTCGCTTTCGCCTGATTGCGGAGAATATGAGCGATTTGGTGTGTCTCCAATCCGTCGACGGTCGCTATCTCTATCTCAGCCCTTCCTGCCAGTCAGTGCTGGGTTTCCAGCCGGATGAGCTTCTCAATACGAGTATCTATGACCTGATCCATCCAGAAGATCTCCAGCACGGCCGTCTGACGATCTCAGCCGATCTCCAGCCCGGTGCGCCGCCGCTAGTGTACCGCGTCCGCCGAAAGTCTAACGACTATATTTGGCTGGAGACGATCGCCCAGGCGGTGCGAGATAGTGAGGGGCGAACGATTCAGTTTGTGACGACGTCTCGGGACGTGACGGCGCGGGTCTTGGCGGAGGAGCGCCTCACCTATACAGCTCTCCATGATGCGCTGACGGCTTTGCCCAATCGGGTGCTGTTTATGGAGCGGGTAGAGCTGGCGGTGCGCCGCCTCAAGCGCCATGAAGGATACGCCTTTGCGGTGCTTTTTATTGACCTCGATCGCTTCAAGCTGGTCAATGATAGCCTGGGCCACGCGATCGGGGATGCCCTGCTGGTGGCGATCGCCCGTCTCCTCGAGAGTCTGGTGAGAGATGTCGATACGGTGGCCCGCCTGGGCGGAGATGAATTTACCCTTTTGCTGGATGAGATTGATGACTTTACCGATGCTCTCAAGGTCGCGCAGCGAATTCTAGAGTGCCTTCAGACGCCTCTTCAGGTCGAAGGCCACACGGTTTTTACAACGGCCAGCATTGGGATTGTGTTCAGCTCAGCGGAGTATCAGCACGGGTCAGAGCTGCTGCGAGACGCGGATCTGGCGATGTATCGCGCCAAGGGAGCCGGGCGATCGCGCTATGAGATCTTCGATAAAGCGATGCACGCCGAAGTGCTCCATCTGCTCAAGCTCGAAAATGATCTGCGCCAAGGCCTCCAAAAGCAAGAGTTTCTTCTCTACTATCAACCCATCGTAGAGCTGACCAGTGGTCAATTGCGAGGATTTGAAGCTCTGGTGCGCTGGAATCAGCCCGATCGCGGCTTGGTGAGCCCAAACCAGTTTATTCCGGTGGCTGAAGATTCGGGGCTGATTGTGCCTTTGGGAGCCTGGATCTTGCAGGAGGCCTGCCAGCAGATGCGAGCGTGGCAAGCGTCGCTGTCCTGCGCGGCGGATCTCTTTATGAGCGTCAATTTGGCAAGTCAGCAAATCCGAGAACCCGGCTTTTTGAACTATCTCGATCAGGTGTTGGCCCAGACGCACCTCGCGCCCCACAGCCTCAAGCTCGAGATCACTGAAAGCACGCTGCTGGAGGGAACGGATCAGATCATGATGACCCTAACTCATATCCGCGATCGCCACATTCAGCTCAGCATTGATGACTTCGGGACAGGATATTCTTCTCTAAGCTATCTTCATCGTTTCCCAATTAATACCCTCAAGGTCGATCGCTCGTTTATTAATCAGATCCAGAACAGCGCCGATCGCTTGGGCATTGTTAAAGCGATTGTTATGCTGGCGCAGACCCTAGATATGGATGTTGTTGCAGAGGGAATAGAGACCTTGGAACAATTTAACTATCTACGGTTGCTTCAGTGTGAGCTCGGCCAGGGATATTTCTTTGCGCCTCCCCTAGAGGCTGCGGCAGCAACCCACCTTCTCCAGTCCCTCCGACCCTTTAACTTGAATTAAAAGGCCCCATTTTCCCCTTTGAGGAGTTGAGAAAATGCCATTTCTTTTTTGGAGAAGGGAGCGATCGCCTCGGAACGATGGGAACAGCGCAGCGACAGTCGGTCCCCTGCTGTTTCCAGGGGTAGCGGTAGATGCTGAGGAGACATGTATTTTTTATCAAAAAAATGAGCAATGGCTTGTCAAGCGATCGCTGGCCTCTGACGATCTGTTGTGGAGTGTACCGCTGCCTGGGACGCTGCTAGCGATCATCGGGCCTCATCTGTGGCTTTTGGAGATTGGCGCTGCTGAGGCTGGGCGCACAGGGCGGCGATCGCCTGAAGCCGGGACGCCAAGACAGTGCCGATTTGTGGCCCTCAGCAGCACGACCGGCCAGATAGCCCACACCACCCCCTGGCTAACTCTCCCTTTTTATTTACCGACCTTTCGCTATGAGAGCTGCCAGGGCTCCTCGCTAGCGCTTCAAATGGGATGGTCTGAAGCAGATCGAACTTTGTGGGTCCAGATTGATCACCATAGTTGGTACGCGGGTGGAGTAGCGATCAGTCAC